>DXCT01000081.1 GCA_019115865.1 Candidatus Yaniella excrementavium
TATAAAAACATGGAATTATCAGGTCAAGTCACAGACGTGTTCTATCGTGGACATCAGGTGGTAGCTGACGCACGCATGACTACACCATTTCAACACAGCCGATAAGGAAAGATCCCACACGTGGACGAGACAACATTCACCGTAACGTTGAGTGCAATCCTCATCGCAGCGATCGTCATCGGTATTATCGTTGGTTTTAGAAACCGTACGAAACGGCAACAGCACATTGCTGTACCACCGGATGTGCCAGAAACCTTGCTGCGTCAGCAGCCCCTGGGCACAGCCCAAGGAACATACGTCACCACCGTACTTGGCCAAGAACTTCTCGAGCGAGTTACGGCGCATCATTTGGGCAACCGCAGCCAAGCACAGGTTGAAGTGCATAAGGCCGGAGTAGCCGTGATGCGCGCAGGGGAGCCGAACTTTTTCATTCCGGCAGAGAGCATTACTGCGGTTTCCACCATTTCTGGCATGGCCGGCAAATTTGTTGAGAAAGATGGCATCTTGGCTATCACATGGACACTGGGTGAAAGCGACGTCACCACTGGTTTCCGTACCGAAACCATTGCGGAGCACCATCAACTTCGCACACAACTTGATATCCTCACCAACGGAAGGCAGACAGCATGAGCACATCAGCCAAACTTGTCCTGGCAGATGGCACCATCTACGCCGGGACCACCTATGCCGCAACCGGCAGCGTATTTGGCCAACTGGTTTTCGACACCACCATGACCGGGTACCAACACAGCCTCACCAACCCCTCCAATGCTGCGACCATCATGGTCTTTACCTTCCCACACATCGGTAATGTCGGAGTTAATTCCGGCGATGAGGAATCAGCGCACTACTGGCCCAACGGCGTCATCGTTCGCGATCCGGCTCGCGTGAATTCAAACTGGCAGGCTGAGCAAAGTCTCCCCGAGGTCCTCACCGAAGCCAACGTTGTTGGTATCGCCGGCGTCGACACCCGCGCTCTGACTCGACACATCGCAACGAAGGGGCAGGTAACTGCCGGAATTTTTGCTGGCGAGGAAGCAGCACAAGCTGACGAAGATCTTCTTGCCAAAGTGCGCGACTGGACTCCGCCTTCAGCAAGTACGCTGGTGGAGACTGTCTCGACCAAGACCACGTATGTGGTCGAAGCCGATACTCCTCAAGCGACCGTGGCGCTCATCGACCTCGGTGTTCGTCGAGCAACTATCAACCAGTTGGTAGAACGCGGCAATACAGTGCATGTTATGCCAGCCTCGACTACAGCAGCCGATATCGCTGCAGCTGGTGTTGATGGAGTCGTACTCTCCTCGGGTCCGGGAAATCCCGCAGAGTTATCGGATCAGCTCAATCTGGTGCAAAATTTGCTTGATGCCAAGACACCGCTGTTGGGTATCGGGCTGGGGCACCAGCTGATTGGAATAGCCTTAGGTTTTGAAACGTACCTGCTGCCACAGGCGCAACGGGGCCCGAACCAGCCGGTCTATGACATGACCTCGGGCCAGAGCCTCATCACTTCTCAAAACCACGCGTATGCACTGCGGGCCGAACGGGGCACGCAGGCAGCTCCACGAGCAGACTATGGACAGGTCGCAGTCACCCAGTACAGTCTGAACGATAACTCGGTCGAGGCTTTAGAACTGACAGACCTTCCGGTTGTCGCCGTGCAGTACTACCCCGAAAATTCGGCGCTAGAAGTTGATGAACCGCATACGGTGTTTGACCGTTTCGCAACCCTGATGGCCACCGGCGAGTAAGACGAAGGAACTCTAGACCATGCCAAAACGCACAGACCTTACATCCGTATTAGTCATCGGTTCGGGGCCGATTGTTATCGGCCAAGCTGCTGAATTTGACTATTCAGGAACCCAAGCTATCCGAGTGCTCAAAGAAGAAGGCATTCGAGTGGTGCTGGTCAACTCCAATCCGGCCACGATCATGACAGACCCTGAGATGGCTGATGCGACCTACGTTGAACCCATCACCGCTGACGTCGTTGAAAAGATCATCGCCGCAGAACGCCCCGATGCGATATTGCCCACTCTGGGTGGTCAAACTGCATTGAACACTGCGATTCAGCTGGATGAACGAGGCATCTTAGAACACTATGAAGTCGAACTCATCGGTGCCAATATTGCAGCAATCGAATTAGGCGAAGACCGAGAAGAATTTAAAGGCGTCGTTGAACGTTGTGGCGCTGAATCGGCCCGATCCGTCATTGTCAACACCATGGACGAGGCGCTCGAAGCCGCACACGAACTGGGCTATCCCATGGTGGTGCGTCCGTCGTTTACGATGGGCGGACTGGGCTCCGGTATGGCTTACAACGAGGCCGACCTACACCGCATCGCCGGTGCCGGTCTGCAGTATTCACCCACCTCGGAGGTCTTGTTAGAAGAGTCGATTCTGGGCTGGAAAGAATACGAATTTGAAATGATGCGCGATAGTGCCGATAACGTCATCGCGCTGTGTTCGATCGAAAACTTTGACCCGGTTGGTGTTCACACCGGCGATGCCATCACTGTTGCTCCTGCTGTGACACTCACCGATCGCGAATACCAAAAGATGCGCGACATTTCGATCAAGATCATTAGAGAAGTTGGTGTGGCAACCGGCGGTTGTAACATCCAGTTTGCCGTGAACCCCGCTGATGGCCGCATCATTGTTATTGAAATGAACCCGCGTGTCTCGCGATCCTCTGCGCTGGCTTCCAAAGCCACCGGTTACCCGATTGCAAAAATCGCCACCAAACTTTCACTCGGTTATACGCTAGACGAGCTCGCCAATGACGTAACCGGTACGACTACCGCAGCATTTGAGCCAGCGCTAGATTACGTAGCGGTAAAAGTCCCACGCTTTGCTTTCGAGAAATTCCCAGCAGCAGACGCAACTCTGACCACCACCATGAAGGCCGTCGGCGAAGTGATGTCCATCGGACGAAACTTCACTGAAGCCCTCCAGAAAGCTCTCCGCTCGCTCGAGCAAGATAATGATGCAGAACTGGACTTCACCGTGCCAAACGCGGCGGAAGTTGCCGAACTGCTGGAAGCTTCCAAAACCGCGACGACCTCCAGACTGGGACAAGTCCAGCGTGCTTTGCTGGGTGGTGCCACATCAGAGCAGATTTTCGCTACAACCCAAATCGACCCGTGGTTCGTTGACCAACTCATGTTGATCAACGAAGTGGCCACCGAGATCCGCGCTGCGAAAGAACTCACGCAAGACCTACTCCGTTACGCGAAACGTCACGGGTTCTCCGATCGCCAGATCGGCCAATTACGGCACATGGAGGAAGCCGTGGTGCGTGGAGTGCGGCATGCCCTTGGTGTTCGCCCGGTCTATAAATCTGTGGACACCGCAGCCGGGGAACATGTTGCTCAGGCGCCATATCACTACTCGTCATACGACGGGCAAGAAAGTGAGGTTGCACAACATCAGCGCCGCACCGTAGTGATCCTAGGCTCCGGCCCAAACCGTATCGGTCAGGGTGTGGAATTCGACTACTCTTGCGTTCATGCAACCATGGCGATGCAACAGGCTGGCTACGACACTGTGCTGGTCAACTGCAACCCTGAGACTGTTTCAACGGATTCCGACATGTCAGACCGTCTCTACTTCGAGCCACTGACACTGGAAGACGTCTTAGAGATTATCCATGCGGAAGAACAAACTGGTCCTGTCGAAGGAGTCTTTGTTCAACTTGGTGGCCAAACCCCATTGAAACTGGCCCAAGATCTCGCGAACGCTGGAGTGACGATTCTCGGGACGTCCCCGGAAGCTATCGATTTGGCCGAGCACCGCGGATTATTTGCCCAGGTGCTGCAACAGGCGAATCTCGCTGCACCCAAAAATGGGACCGCAGTGTCCTTCGAGGACGCTAAAGCCATCGCCGACGAAATCGGCTATCCCGTGCTGGTGCGGCCATCGTATGTCCTGGGTGGTCGTGGCATGGAAATTGTCTACGGCGAAGAACAACTGTCCAACTACATCAAACATGCCACCGCCGAAATCACGGCAGAACATCCAGTGCTCGTTGACCGATTCCTTGACGATGCGATCGAAATCGATGTCGATGCGCTGTATGACGGGCACGAGCTCTTTATGGGCGGCATCATGGAACACATCGAAGAAGCCGGCGTTCACTCCGGTGACTCCGCATGTGTATTGCCCCCAACGACCCTGGCTCCAGATGTACTGTCCAGGGTTCGTGACGCGACACATGCCATTGCCCAGGGGGTCGGGGTACGTGGTTTGATCAACATTCAGTTCGCGCTGACCGCAGATATTCTGTATGTGATCGAGGCGAACCCACGTGCATCCCGTACAGTGCCGTTTGTCTCGAAAGCGACAGGTGTTGCCTTAGCCAAGGCCGCTGCAAAAATTGGTGTCGGGTCCACGATCGCTGAACTTCGCGAGACCGGCGACCTACCAGCCACCCACGATGGCTGGTCGCTACCACTTGGCGCGCCCATCGCAGTGAAGGAAGCCGTACTGCCGTTCACCCGTTTCCGCACTCCGGAAGGTCGGGTGGTCGATTCATTATTAGGCCCAGAAATGCGTTCGACCGGGGAAGTGATGGGCATCGACAAGTACTTTGATACCGCCTACGCCAAGTCTCAGGATGCCGTTGGCGGTAAACTGCCAACAGATGGCCGAGTCTTCATTTCGGTGGCGAACCGCGATAAGCGTGGCATTGTCGCCCACGCCAAGCGGTTGACCGAGTTGGGCTTTGAACTAGTTTCAACCGGCGGTACCGCCGATGTCTTAGCACGCAACGGAATCAGCACCGAAACCGTTGATAAAATCACCAGCGACGCAGACCAGCCCGGTGAAACGATTCTTGATCAGCTCGAGGAAGGCAGAGTCGATCTCGTCGTCAACACCCCATCGGGGTCCGAAGCACGTGGAGACGGATACGAGATCCGGGCCGCAGCCAATTCGCTGGGTGTGCCAATCGTGACTACGCTGGCAGCCTTCGGCACCGCGTTGCAAGCAATACAAGCCCAGCGCGACTACTCCTGGGATGTCACCAGTCTGCAGGAACATGATCGCCGTCTTGCCGCAGTGATTGAAAATCAACGGTAGGAAGTGAAATGTCACAGACGTTTGGAGCACGCTTAGCCGGGGCGATGCAGCGCCAAGGTCCACTGTGCTTGGGCATTGATCCCCACGCTGAATTATTGCAATCCTGGGGTCTTAACGACGATCCTGGGGGGCTGGAAACGTTTTCGAAAACCGTAGTCCAGGCGGCAGCCGAAACCACCGGTGTTGCGGCACTGAAACCGCAGGTAGCGCTGTACGAGCGATTCGGCTCAGCAGGTTTCGCCGTCCTGGAAGAGACGTTAGACCTTGCTCGACAGGCCAATATTGTCACGATCGCTGACGCAAAACGTGGTGATATTGGTTCGACTATGGCCGGTTACGCACAGGCTTGGCTTGCTGATGGTTCTTCCTTAGCCGCCGATGCTGTGACGCTGTCAGCATACCTGGGATATGAGTCCCTACGTCCCGCAATTGATCTAGCACTTGCGAGTAACCGCGGAGTTTTCGTACTTGCCCTGACCTCGAATCCCGAAGGGGCAAGTGTTCAACATGCGATGGAGCATGGCGAGTCTGTTGCAAAACGCATCGTCGATGCAGCGGCTCAAGACAACGCCAAAAGTTCACAACTTGGATCCATCGGTCTGGTTGTCGGTGCCACGGTGACCTATGCTGCACAGAGCCTAAAAATCGATCTGGCGAGGGCAAATGCACCTATCTTGGCACCGGGGTATGGATCGCAAGGGGCTCAAGCAGCAGAAATTCGGGCGGGATTCGGTCAGGCTTGGAACAATGTCCTAGTCAACTCGTCTCGTGCCATTCTGCGACAAGGCCCACAAATTTCGGCTCTACACGCTGCAATTGAGCACTCCCGTAAAGACCTAGGTGTGAAGTAGACTACATTTCACTAGGCAATATGTAGGTCAATACACGGAATAGTCACTCACTATCCAGGGTGACTATCCTTACCTTTTGCAAGGTAGGGTTGGGCGCGAAAGGCAGAACCAATGGTCCTTAAAGATCTGACACCCGCCGAACGACAAGCCGCGCGACAAAAGGCGCTTGATGCCCGGACTGCGCGCGCCAAAGTGAAAACTGAGTTTGCTAGTGGAGCGTTGTCATTAGCCGCAGTTTTTGAGCGAAGTGACATCGATGATGCTGTCGCACGTATGCGTACCATTGACTTATTGACATCCCTCAAAGGGATCGGTGAAATCCGCGCTCAAGGCATTATGGAGCAGTGCGATATTTCACCAAATCGACGCTTGCGAGGCCTGGGGCATCGACAACGCAAAGCGTTGATTGAGGCGCTTGGCCGCTAGGCGAAATCCTGTACAAATAGCATCCTGCTTTTGGGGATCTACTAGCATTGGGGTACTCTACTCCATAGCGTAATTGCAGTCATGATGTACCCAGTCAGCTGAGGATGATTTTGCCAGATCACAAGCCACCGGTCATTCCCGGTCCACGAAAACTGACGCTTCGTCCTGAACACGCTGGCGTTCATCAGCCCGTGACTGTTTTGGCTGGTCCGACGGCCGTAGGCAAGGGAACCGTGAGTCAATACATTCGGGAATACTACCCGCAAGTCTCGTTGTCGGTTTCCGCCACGACACGTCAGCCCAGGCCCGGTGAGATTGATGGCGTACATTACTCTTTTCTCAGCCACTCCCAGTTCAATGACCTGATAGAACAGGGCAAAATGTTGGAGTGGGCCCAAGTCCATGGCTTGAATAAATACGGCACGCGCAGGGACACGGTAGAGGCGGCTATTCGAGATGGTCAGCACGTTCTATTGGAAATTGATTTACAAGGTGCAAGACAAGTTCGGCAGACCATGCCGGAAGCAACGTTTGTTTTTTTGGCGCCGCCCAGCTGGGAAGAACTCGTTCGACGACTTGTTGGGCGAGGGACCGAATCAAAGCACGAGCAGCAGCGAAGGCTAGAAACCGCTAGACTAGAGTTGGCTGCAGAACCAGAATTTGATGCCGTGATTGTCAACGATACAGTTGGACAAGCTGCTTCCAGACTGGTAGAAGTCATGCAGTTACCTGCACAGCAGTAGCCATGGCATAAAATATTACATCCACGATCCCGGTCGCTACGGGAGACTAATTGGAGAGTCAGTGACTGAACAAAATACCCAAGGTATCGTCAACCCACCGCTAGACGAACTGCTAGAAAAGGTTGATTCTAAATATGCGCTTGTGCTCTTTGCTGCACAGCGTGCACGCCAGATCAACGCCTACTACTCTCAGCTGCACGAAGGCCTCTTTGAGTATGTCGGACCGCTCGTGGATACCGAGCTCAATGAAAAGGCAATGTCGATTGCACTGCGTGAAGTTGATGCCGGCTTGCTCGAAATGAAACCTGTAGAAGAGGTACGAGCCGCAGCTGCAGAGGAACTCGACGAAGAGTTCCCGACGTTTGAGCTCCCGTCAAACGATGATGATCCGTTCGCGCTGCCAGAAGAAGACGCTGCGGGTTCCACAGACGAATAACGCTTAATTTAGCTCGATAGGGGACAACATGCGGATCGTCCTTGGTGTGTCCGGTGGCATCGCCGCCTATAAAGCAGCTCTGCTGTTGCGCCTCATGACTGAAGAGGGACACGATGTCCATGTAGTCCCCACCAACTCGGCACTTCATTTCGTTGGTAAAGCCACCTGGGAGGCTCTTTCGGGGCAGCCTGTCTACAACGACACCTTCGAAGCTGTCGACGAAGTGAACCATGTGTTGCAGGGCCGTCAAGCAGATCTTGTGATCCTCGCACCGGCAACCGCAAACTCGTTAGCCAAAGCCGCACATGGCCTGGCCGATGATCTTATTGGAAATATCTTGTTGACGGCTACCGTGCCGGTCATCATGGCGCCAGCGATGCACACGGAAATGTGGGAAAACCCCGCTACGAAAGCCAACGTTGCTACACTTCGTGCCCGTGGTATTCATGTGATTGAACCAGCGGTTGGCCGATTGACGGGTACCGACACCGGCAAAGGCCGCTTTCCGGAACCTGAAGACCTTTGGTCACAGACCAAAGACCTTCTGAATCAAGCTTCGTCAGAACGATACCTGGAGGGCAAAAGCGTCGTCATCAGCGCCGGAGGCACCCGAGAAGCCCTAGACCCTGTCCGCTACATCGGTAATCGTTCCTCCGGCAAACAAGGCGTTGCGTTAGCACTGGCAGCCGCCTACGCCGGTGCGGATGTGACATTGATTGCCGCAGCCATGGATATTGCACCCCCGCAACACCCAAATATTGCGGTGGTCACTATTGAATCGACCCGGGACCTACTGGACGCGGTACTACACCACGCAGAAAATAAAGATGCGCTGATTATGGCAGCAGCTGTAGCAGATTTTCGTCCGGCAACAGCAACCGACCAAAAGATCAAAAAACACGATGACAACACGGCGCCAACCATAGTGCTGGAACAAACCGAGGATGTCTTACGAACCGCAGTCGAACAACGGGATGCTGGACAGCCGTTGCCGCAAGTCATAGTGGGGTTTGCCGCCGAAACAGGCGACGCCAACACCACACCGTTGGAATATGGCCGTTCGAAGTTGCAACGTAAAGGCTGCGAAATGCTCGTCGTCAACGAGGTAGGCGTCGGCAAAGTCTTTGGACAAGATGATAATGATGCGACCATCATCTTCGCTGATGGTCGCGAAGAGGTGCCGATACAAGGTTCGAAAGACCATGTTGCCGAAGAAATTATCAGCCAACTTGCCGGCGCGGTTTCCTGAAGTTTACGATCCATGAACCACGGCGCGCTCTACGAAGCCTCAGCAGGTAAACTCTCCTACTGTGACTGCTAAAATTACTTCATCCCTATACGAGCCCTACGCCGGTATTGGTGATGGCGAGCTTCGCCTGTTCACCTCTGAATCAGTGACCGCCGGTCACCCAGACAAGATCTGCGATCAAATTTCTGATGCTGTTCTTGACGCGATCATCGCCAAGGACTCCAACGCCAAAGTAGCCGTCGAGACGCTCGTGACTACGGGCTTAGTCCAGGTCGCCGGTGAAGTGAGCACGTCGGCTTACGTGGAAATCCCTGAAATCGTACGCAAAACCATCTTAGATATTGGATACGACTCCTCAGCCAATGGTTTTGACGGCGCAACATGTGGCGTCAACGTGTCAATCGGCCAGCAGTCCACAGATATCTATGATGGTGTTTCTACGTCGCTAGAATCCCGTGATGGCTCTGTTGATGAAATTGACAAGCAAGGAGCCGGGGACCAGGGCCTCATGTTTGGTTATGCCTCCAACGAGACCCCTGCATTAATGCCGGCACCCATTTATCTTGCACATCGGTTGTCCGAACGCCTAACCAATGTGCGTCAGCAGCCACAATCGCCAATGCCATACCTGCTGCCAGATGGTAAAACGCAAGTGACCATTGGCTATGACGAAAATCACGTACCACAGAGTGTGGAAACCGTTGTGGTGTCGACGCAGCACATTGCAGACGTCACGCAGGACCAATTGCACGACGATCTCAGAACACACGTAATCGAACCTGTGCTGAAAAATTTTGGCTTGGATTATTCCAATGCACAGCTCATCATGAACCCATCGGGACCCTTTGTGATCGGTGGACCGGTTGGCGATGCTGGTCTCACCGGGCGTAAGATCATCGTCGACACCTACGGAGGAATGGCCCGGCACGGCGGTGGCGCGTTCTCTGGAAAGGATCCTTCCAAAGTTGACCGGTCAGCGGCCTACGCTACCCGGTGGGTTGCTAAAAATATTGTTGCAGCTGGCCTAGCGGAGCGAGCCGAAGTACAAGTAGCCTATGCGATCGGTAAGGCCCGTCCAGTCGGGTTGTACGTGGATACATTTGGCACCGAGAAGACGAGTCATCAGAACATCGTGGCGGCAATCAACGAAGTATTTGACCTGCGTCCTGCCGCAATTGTCCAGGATCTTCAATTACTTCGTCCCATATATCAAGCAACAGCAGCAAATGGCCACTTTGGTCGAGAACTGCCCGACTTTACCTGGGAACGTATAGATAAGGTAGACCAGCTGCGTGCCGCTGTAGGCTGGTGACGTGCCCGAAACAGATGCTCTCTTCGACCTTCCAGAATCGCGTGCCAAATTACCGCCGGCACCTGATGGTTGGCCGGAACAACCGGTGGCCAAAATCTTATTGGAAACCCCCGTGCCGCATCTGGACAGGCTTTTTGATTACCTGATATCCAAAGAGCTAGACGAAGCAGCCCAGCCTGGCGTCCGGGTCAAAGTCCGATTCGGACACCAGCAACTCTTCGGTTGGCTGATTCGACGCACAACAACCATTGATACTGCTTCCCGTCTGACCACCATCCAAAAAGTTGTCTCGGTTATGCCGGTCCTGGAGCCGAACGTCTTAGCCTTAGCACAACAGGTTGCGCAACACTATGGATCGATCACCTCAGATGTCTTGCGGGCTGTCATACCGCGGCGCATGGCCGGTGTCGAACGTGAAGTCGCCCAACAGCGTGATGACGGAAGAATTCCTCAACCACCCCCTATCGAACTCCCCGGTGAAGCACCCATATCCGAGGGCTCGGGACCAGAATTTCGTTGGGACCTTATCGAAGGTGCCGATCAACTCTTTAGTCCCGGTCACGCAGAGCATTATGCATTGAGCCTGCCTTCAGCCTTTGGAAGCTGGGATGCTATGGGAGTGCTCGCCGATGTGGCACAGCGGTTGGCCGCTACCCAACAAACCAGTCTGCTCATCGTGCCCGACCACAAGCACCTTGCCCGGCTGCAACGCGAACTCGAACAGCGGGTCGGAAAACACAGTTTTGGCCTTCTCAGTGGCGAACAAGGCAATACCGCCAGGTACCGAACGTTTCTCAAGATACTGACCGGTCAGCATCGCATTGTCATCGGGACCCGATCAGCGATCTGGGCACCGCTGGAACACATAGATCTTATCGCGGTGTGGGAGCCCACCAGCGACCACCTCATCGAACCACGCACGCCGTATTTTCATGTGCATTCCGTTGCGAGGTTGAGGGCAACCCAGCACGGGGCTCGATTATTGCTCGCCTCGACATCTCGTGCCATTGAAATTCAACACCTAGTCGCGAACGCTGAAGTGACCCAAATCGGTGTCGAGCGCAGTATTCGCAATGTCCTAGCCCCACGCGTGGTCGCGACCTCCGACTCATTTCACGCTGAACGCGACCCGCTTGCTCAAATTGCTCGGATTCCGCACAATGCCCATCGTGCCGCGCGTGAAGCACTCGAAGGTAAACATGCTCCGCCCGGCCCAGTGCTTGTTCAAGTTGCACGTGCCGGTTTCATCCCAGGGTTATTCTGTGCACGCTGCGGTGAGTCCGCACGCTGTCGACATTGTGTTGGGCCCCTGGGTTATACAGACCGTCTAGCCGTGCAAAAACACGAAGCTACATGCCGCTGGTGCGGTATCAAAGAGCGAAACTTCACGTGCCCGCAATGCGCTTCGAGACAATTGCGGGCCGGGGCCCGAGGGGTGCACCGGACGGCTGATGAGCTCGGTAGAGCCTTTCCGATGGTTCCGATTCGATCGTCGTCAGCGGATCATTTGTTGGTCACAATTGAAGATCGTCCCGCGATTATCATTTCGACGCCGGGGGCAGAACCTGTGGCTCCCAACGGCTATGCTGCCGCATTATTGTTGGACGGTGACGCACAGCTGCAACGTGAAGGCCTCAACGTGCCCGAAGAAGTCCTTGGTCACTGGATGCGCGCTGCAACGCTGGTGCGGCCCGCGACAGACGGGGGAGTAGTGGTGGTCACCGCTGAATACGACGACGCTGTGGCATCACTGGTGCAGATGAATCCGATCGCTTGGGCGACTCGACAATTAGCACAGCGTCAACAACTTGGGCTGCCACCGGTTATGAGGGTGGCTGAACTACTAGGTCCATTGGATGAAATTCAACGTATGATGCGCCTAACCCCACTGCCGTATCAAGCGGAAGATTCCCCGTGGATTGGGCCGGTTCCCCTAGATGACCGAACACATCGCGCATTACTATTTTTCCCGCAGCATGTTGCTGACCAAGTGATTCCAACGTTGAAAACGACCCGGGCCCAATTATCAGCTCGAGGGGAATCCACAGCTGTTCGGCTACGAATTGATCCCACGGACGTGCTCTAGAGACGCCACGATATAAGCGCTGCAGCAGCCGTCGAACGTTCATAGTGCAACAGGTGACCGGTGCGTTGCAGAATGTGGGTCTCGACGTCGTTATTGATCAGCCCGATCTGCTCTGCGAGCGCGGCGATATCTTTGGGCGACGACAATTCATCGCTTTCCCCGCCGATGATGGTCACGGGTAGCTGCAGGGACGACGCCACTTCGGACACGGTATGTTCTAGCGAGGCTTGATAGGTTTCCAGGAGCACCTGGGGAGACTCAAATGCAGAGAAATACGCCTGGTGTTGATCGTGAGTGTAGGCCACAACGCGCGGGTCATCCGTTTTGGACATGAAGGCACCGGTAGCCCAAACGATCAACCGGTGGCTCAACAGCCACCGTCCCAACGCAGACGGCAGGGTTGCGGCCACCTGATAGAAACCGTTGGTGACGGCTGTCGCTGCTCGATCAGTGCCAGATTGTGCCTCCAGGGCGGGGCGCGCGATGGGGTTCAGGAGCACGAGATGACGATACCTGAACATTTGTTGACGTACCGCGTAGGCGGCAATGACCGAACCAAAGGAGTGTCCTAATAGCGCCGGTGTGTCTAAGCGTTCTGCGAGCTGATTGACGACGTCAGCTAGGTTCTCAACGGTATGTTCTGCATGCGGCATAGCAGGAGAGGCCCCGAAGCCTGGCAGATCTGGTACCCATACGTCATAGCGCGATAAGCCATCAACCACAAGCTCCAATCCGTGATGATCGCCGCGGAAACCGTGGATCGCTACAAGCTGTCGGCTACCCGGTGGTCCGGGATAGTGAAAAACGGTCACTTCGAAGGGAACTTCGCTGACGGGGTCGGTGACTTGAACCCCAAAGCGGTTCGGCGTCCGCTGCGAATTTCCGGTCAGTGTAGCTCTGTCGCGAACCAGGTGCTGCGGTCTCAACCGCGGCCAAATGCCAAAAGTCATACGTGTCAGTCTATAAAAACTCAACCACACCCGGGTAGCCAAGTGACCAATACTACAATGGTGTGGTTAAGTAACGCCTATGGCTGTCAATTCAACCGCCCAAATCATCATGTCGTTAGACCTCGGCACCACCTCGACCCGTGTTGCCCTCTACGACGGCGCTGGCAACGCCGTGACTATTGTGGCACGGGAACATCAACAGTACTTTCCCCATCCAGGTTGGGTTGAACACGATGCAACCGAGATCTGGGCAAACATTCGCGAACTCGCTGCGTTGTCGCTAGCTCGCGCCCAGCTCACCGCGACCGATATCGTCAGCATCGGCATCACGAATCAGCGTGAGACGGTGGTGGCCTGGGATGCTGAAACCTCCGAACCAGTCCACCGCGCTATCGTCTGGCAAGATGCACGTACCGATACGGCCGTTGAACAGCTTATTTCCGCTGGTCACAACGAGGCGGTGCAATCAGCAACCGGGCTGAACCTCTCAGCGTATTTTTCGGCTCCCAAAATGGCCTGGATTCTGAATCATAATGACGAGGCTGCCCGTCTTGCCGCCCGTGGCCGATTACGTTTCGGGACCATCGATTCCTGGATTATCTGGAACCTGACCGGTGGAGCAGTGCATGCCACCGACATCACCAACGCGTCACGAACTTCACTGATGGATATTCGTACGGGGCAGTGGGATCTCGCGCTGGGTGAGGTTTTCGGTCTCGACCCCAAGATATTGGAGACGGCGCTGCCAAATATTTATCCGTCAGTCCATAATTTCGGTACGGTAGTCGACGGGCTAGCGATGGCAGGCAGACCGATTACCGGTGTACTGGGAGACCAACAAGCTGCGAGCTTTGGCCAAACAATCTTTGCAGCGGGCGAAGCCAAAAACACCTACGGTACCGGGTGTTTCTTGTTATATAACACCGGTACTGAACCAGTTGTTTCTACCAGCGGACTTCTGACCACCGTCGCATACCAACTGCCGGGAGAGCTTCCCGTGTACGCGCTGGAGGGGTCTATCGCTCAAGCAGGCTCAGTGGTCCAGTGGTTGCGTGACCAGCTCGGCATCATCCGGCACTCACGAGATGTTGAAGCCCTCGCCAATAGCGTTGAGGACCACGGCGGCGTGTATTTCGTCCCAGCATTTTCGGGTCTGTTTGCACCATGGTGGCGTCCTGATGCTTCTGGGACAATCATTGGGCTGACCAGTTATGCCACGTCGGGGCACATTGCCCGGGCTGCCTTAGAGGCCACCGCTTATCAGACACTCGATGTTGTCAAAGCGGTAGAGGCTGATACCGGGCAGAAGCTGCAGCGCCTTAATGTTGACGGCGGAATGACCGTAAATGATCAACTGATGCAGTTTCAGTCTGACATTTTGGATGTTGTCGTTGAACGTAGTACAGATGTAGAAACAACTGCCCGTGGTGCGGCGTATGCTGCGGGGCTAGGCATCGGAATATGGCAGAACACCGAACAACTTCGTGAACTATGGCAATCAGGTGGGGCATGGTGTCCGCAGATTGACCCGACGAGACGGGATCGTCTTATCCGAGGCTGGCGTGCGGCAATCGAGCACACGATTGGCTGGGCGGTTGATGAGACCAGTTAGAATATTAGACTGACACTAGATCTGACCCGCTTGTAGAAATTGTAGACAGGACACCGTGACGAACACATCGAATCAGGCCGATACTGGGCGCGAAGAATACTCGTTTTCTGCTATCGAGCAGCGCTGGGCCGGCTATTGGGAAAAGAATAAGGTATTTCAGCCCGCGGACGACGGTCAGCGACCGCGGAAATATGTGCTCGATATGTTCCCGTATCCCTCCGGTGACCTCCACATGGGGCACGCTGAAGCCTTTGCGATGGGCGATGTGGTGTCTCGCTACTGGATGCTGCGTGGTTACGATGTCCTGCACCCTATCGGGTGGGACTCCTTTGGACTGCCCGCCGAAAACGCTGCGATCGCCCGAGACGCCCATCCAGCCGAATGGACCTATGAGAATATTGCGACACAGCGATCGTCCTTTGAACGGTATGCGATCTCTGTCGACTGGGATACCGTGCTGCACACCTCGGACCCAGAATACTATCGGTGGACCCAGTGGCTCTTCCTGAAATTTTACGAACGCGGTCTGACATACCGAAAAAACTCGCCGGTTAACTGGTGCCCCAAAGATCAAACAGTGCTAGCAAATGAACAAGTCGTTGATGGCGCCTGTGAACGCTGTGGCACCGAGGTGACAAAAAAGGCCCTGGAACAGTGGTACTTCAAGATCACAGACTACGCGGATCGGCTACTCGAGGACATGGACGCGCTGGAAGGCAAGTGGCCAGAGCGTGTGCTGAATATGCAACGCAATTGGATTGGGAAGTCCTCAGGTGCAACCGTCACATTTGCTATTGAGGATGGCCCAGCGATTGAGGTCTACACGACCCGGCCCGATACCCTGTACGGTGCAACGTTCATGGTAGTTGCCGCTGATGCGCAGCTTGCTGAATCACTCGTAACCGAAGAATTCGCTGCCGATCTGGCAACCTATCGAGATGAGCTGAAACACGTCTCAGACATTGATCGTCAATCGACAGAGCGACCAAAGACCGGCGTATTTCTAGGACGCTACGGCATCAACCCGCTCTCCGGTGAGCGGGTCCCAGTATGGGCATCGGACTATGTTCTATCAGACTATGGCACCGGAGCCATCATGGCCGTGCCAGCACATGATCAGCGAGACATGGACTTCGCGCGTGCTATGGATCTGCCTGTTCGGACAGTCGTAGACACCGGCCAAGACAATCCCGAAGAGACCGGACAGGCAACAACCGGTACCGGCGCCAACATGAACTCCGGCGAACTCGATGGTCTGATCGGGCAGGCTGCTATTGATAAAGCAATCGAGCTATTGGAAGCCAAGGGCACCGGCTTCCAATCCGTAAATTATCGTTTGCGAGACTGGCTGCTATCCCGGCAACGGTTCTGGGGTGCACCTATCCCCATTATTCACTGTGATACCTGTGGCGAAGTGCCGGTGCCAGACAACCAGCTTCCCGTCGAATTGCCTAAAAATCTGCACGGACAGCAACTCGCCCCCAAGGGGCAGTCGCCTCTTGAAGCAGCTGGAGAATGGGTGAACGTTTCTTGTCCAACCTGTGATGGGCCGGCTCAGCGTGACACCGACACCATGGACACGTTTGTGGACTCGTCCTGGTACTACATGCGTTTTGTATCAGCCAATAATGCTGACGAGATCTGGGACCGCGACAAGCTAGACCGCTGGGGGCCAGTTGACCAATATGTTGGTGGCGTCGAACACGCCATCTTGCACCTGCTCTATTCACGCTTTTTCACGAAAGCACTTTTCGACATGGATCTGGTGAACTTTACCGAACCCTTCACACGCCTGCTCAACCAAGGACAGGTCCTCAACGGTGGCAAGGCCATGTCAAAATCTCTCGGTAACGGTGTGGCCCTTGGGGAACAGCTTGATGCCTTCGGCGTCGACGCGATCCGTCTGACCATGGTGTTTGCCTCGCCGCCCGAAGACGACGTTGACTGGGCCGATGTGTCGCCAGCCGCGTCGCTTAAGTTCTTGGCTCGCGCCTGGCGGCTCGCCCAAGCTGTACACTTGTCCGGATCGAAGCCTGGATCAGATGCCACGGGCACAGGACCAGCGCTTCGCCAAATCACCCACAAAGTGGTCCACGAAGCAGAATCTTTATTGGACGATCAAAAATTCAATGTGGTCGTGGCCCGCACCATGGAATTAGTTAACGCGACACGTAAAGAAGTCGATAAAGGCGAAGGTGCCGCCAGCCCTGCAGTGCGTGAAGCCGTTGAGGTTATAGCACAGCTGCTCTCACTGGTTGCTCCGTACACCGCAGAAGACATGTGGGCGCTCTTAGGCCACGAACCTTCAGTATCGCGGTCCAATTGGTTGGTTGTCGACGAATCGCTGCTTGTGGAAGACAAGATCACCGTCATCGCCCAGGTTCAAGGTAAATTGCGGGACCGTTTCGAAGTGCCAGCTGACATCTCAGACGAGGACCTTGAAGAAGTCGCACGCAACTCGGAGAACGTCCAGCGAGCCATTGGTGACCAGGAGATTCGAAAAGTCATTGTGGTCAAGGGCAAACTCGTAAACTTTGTCGTTGGCTAATCGTAGTATGTCCGATGTAGCCGCGTGGATCGCCAGACTAGCCGCCACCTCGCGTGATGTCCGCAGTGAGGCGGTTGGCTGGGCGCGCTACATAAAGCCCGCTCGCAAGGACCGTGTCGCCATTGTCACCGACACCTCGGCGGCTCTACCTGACGAAGTGTACAAGCTTCCCAATGGATCAGAACTGTTCATTATCCCGATACCGGTCATGATCGGCGACCAAATTTATAGTGAAGATGACGAAGTCCTACACCAGGATCTTTCCATTGCCTTGGCAGCGGGAACGACACTGCGGACCTCGCGCCCATCACCCGGGCAATTCTCGGCCGCCTATAAGCACGTGGCCGAACAAGGATATACCCGCATCTTGTCTATCCACCTGTCGTCACAGCTGTCGGGCACAACGGACGCTGCGCGCATTGCAGCTGAAACATCACCCATACCGGTCACGGTTCTTGATTCGTATAACGCCGGAATGTCACTGGGTCACGCCGTTTTAGATACGCTGATGCGTACCCGCTTGGGACTTTCGCCAGATTACCTGGCCAGTATCGCCCAGCGACAAGCCGCAATCAGTCAAACGATTTTTACGGTGCCTAACCTCGATGCGCTGCGTAAGGGCGGCCGCATACCAGTCCTACCCGGGCTGCTTGGTCAGCTCCTTCAGGTCCGTCCCGTCATGCATCTCAAAGATGGTGCAATAGAACTCCTCGATAGGCCCCGTAGTCAGACGAAGGCACTGGCTCTGATCACCGAAATCGCCAACTCCGCAGAACAGCCCGTGCGCTTAAGCGTCCAAGCTTACGGCGATTTCGAGACGGCTCACGAACTTGCCGAATCTTTAGAAGCGCACTCATCGATGCCGGTGCCTGTGTTGCGACTGCCCGCCGTTCTAGCAGCCCATCTGGGATTAGGTGCACTGGGCGTCTCGATGAGTCCAGTACTTGATTACGCAGGCTACGGCAGGTCCTAAAGCCCTGGTTGGAAACGCCCAATCCACACCACACACCGCATTGCCACCTTTTCCACAACCTAGCTTGAAGTGGAGTACTCACAAGCGGGCGTATCTCAAGCTGTAAGTATGGCTAAACATCTGGCGGAGCCCAGTGAGGATCAACCGCGAGCACCACTGTGGCGCACGAAAGTGACGCTGTCTGCTGTGTTAATGCTTGTTCTTGTCATTGGAACGTTTTTTGGGTTTCGGTGGTTAATAAATGACCAGCCCGGTGGTCAAGACACCACCCTTGCTGTGAACAATAAGCAAGAAGATTCATCCAGTTCCAAACCTGAAGTAAGCCCAACACCACAGCTCAATGACGAAGACGTTGCGCAGCTCGACGAAATCAATGAGGGTTCACTGATCGTACATGTGGCAGGTGAGGTGCATGAGCCTGGGATAGTCGAACTGGCTGCAGACGATCGAGTTGTCGATGCAATTGAAGCCGCAGGAGGTGCAACGCAGCAGGCCCGACTTGATGCCCTGAATTTGGCCGCTGTGGTCTCAGACGGTGACTACATCATGGTCCCTGACCGCGAAGCGGATAACTCAAACCTCGGGGCCGAGTTACCGAGTTCATCACACGGTTCGGCCCAAGCAGACAACGGACCGGTCAATATCAATACCGCAGACAGTGCAGCGTTGGAAACACTGCCGGGTGTAGGCCCGGCAACAGCCTCGCAGATCATTGCACATCGAGATCAACATGGTGATTATACAGACCTTGCCAGTTTAGAAGCCGTCTCCGGTATCGGACCCGCAACGCTGGAACGCCTCGATGGACTGGTGAGTTGGTGATTGAACACGACCACATCAAGCCAGATGATATCGCAGCTCCCATAGATATCCGGCTGATTCCGGCAGCGATCCTGACCTTCTGTGTTTGCTTATATATACCCGAACTTCCAATGTTCTTGGTTCAATGGGTACCGTTCATTTTGGTGACCATGGGTGCTACAACCACACTAATTTTGTGGTCATTGCGCTCGTCTCAGAAACGCCGTCTGGTCAACTTTGCATTAATTTTCGCGATTGCCTGCTGGATGGCCACCCCGGCGGCCTTTCTTGTGCAACACCAGCGCATCGCTGCACAGAATTCTGGTTGGTCACAGTTTGTTGAGGAACTCGGCACAGCCAAGATATCAGCGAAACTGGCTACCGATCCCCTTGAACGTGAGGGCCCGTTTGGCACGAACTGGTTTGTGACCGCAGATGTTGAGCACTTTGGGAAAGACCTCGATGCTATCGATCATCCTGCCAAGATAGTGGTTTCCGGCGATGCGACTTGGGCTGACCTCAGTGCAGAAGATCACGTGTGTTTTATGGGGCAGGTCTCGGATAACGAATCCAGCGTTTTTGTGAACTCAATGGCGGCAGTGACTCCAGGAACTTGCTTGGAACCTGACACCGTCCAGAGCGCGACCGGGCGAGATCAAATGCGAACAACTTTACGGAAACAGGCGGGTAAAACATTTGCCTATGCACCAGAACTCTTACCCGGACTTATCTTAGGGGACCGATCACAACAGTCCGAATCTCTAGATGAAGCCATGAAAGTCTCGGGACTAAGTCATCTCTCTGCTGTCTCAGGTGCCCACACATCACTGATTGCCGCCGCAGCAACACTCCTGTTTCGCAGTTTGCGCTTACCCAGACCAATCGTTATCGCCGCATTCTTTTGCACTCTCCTGCTATTTGTCCAGATTGTGGGTATGCAACCATCAATTATCCGAGCTGCAACTATGGGTGCTATTGGCGCCTGGGCTTTATTTTTCGGGCGGGGTTCGCAAGCGCTTCCGATTCTTGCCCTTTCCACCATGATTATCCTGACAATTTCACCTGAATTGGTACATGATGTCGGATTTCAACTCTCTGTCGCGGCTACCGCCGGCATTGTATTGGGCGCACAACCACTTGAAAGATGGTTATTTGGCTTCTTCAACAAGGCATTACCGGACTTCTGGGCATCCATGCTTAGCTCATCGTTAGCAATATCAACGACAGCGCAACTTGCGTGCCAGCCTATCTTGCTGTCATTTGTGGATTATGTCAGCGCCTACTCTTTGTTGGCCAACCTGCTCGCCACACCGCTGTTGCCGCTGATCACAGTCCCCGGCACACTTGCAGCTGGCATCTCAATCGTTGCACCAGAAGTCTCTCAAATGATTTTATACCTGGTGGCGTTCCCAGCTTCCGGCATCGGATGGGTCGCAACGACGATGACAGACCTCCCGGGAGCGAAATTGCCCTGGCCCGACGGTACAACCGGGGTTGTCTTGGTCATTTTGCATTGGTTAGCCTGCGCAATCTTCATGGTTCGACTCTTGCGTTCTCAACGTCGCCCTAAACCGCCGGTGAAACTCGATAATCGTGCCCCCGCATGGCAACGTGCGGGCTATGCTCTGTACCGCCAACACCGAGGTGTCACTCGCGTCGCTCAGTCGATGATCCTTGTGATTGCCATCGTGGCACATGTTGCAGTGTTTTGGCCTGCTCCAAGTGGCAGAATCGATGACGACTGGGACATTGTTGGATGTGATGTTGGCCAAGGTGATATGTTTCTGATTCGAACCGGTGCTACCTCGGCAATGGTGATCGACACTGGACCAGACGAAGCACTGGCACAGCGGTGCCTCGAGGCAGCAAATATCGAATCCGTGGATGTTCTTGCTGTTACCCATTTACACGCAGATCACGTAGGTGGCGTCGCAGGTGTCAGAGCAAGGACACACCCGGCTCAAGTGGTGTACTCCACGGGCACTGACCCTACCTATGACGCTACTGAGGCGGGCTTGACTGAGCAGGCCCAACAGATCACACAACCGGTTGTCCAAGTCATTGACCAGGCAGCTGGCCAAGGGGAGCATCCAGTACAGGTGCGCTGGACGGTGCTGGCAGCTGACTCACAGTCAGCTGATGAGAATAACGCGTCTCTGGTTCTACTGCTAGAAATCTATCGATACGGGGGAGTCGTCAAAGCGCTGTTTACTGGAGATCTGGAACAAGACGCAGCAGCTCGTCTTATAGACGAGGACTTGGTGCCCGAAGATATCGATATTTTAAAACTTTCTCACCATGGCGCCCAAAATGGCGGTACAGAACTGATACACCATACGACCCCAGAGGTGGCACTGATTGGTGTTGGGCAAGACAATACTTACGGTCATCCCCACGATGATATCTTGGCTGCCTTGGGACCCAACGCAGAAATTCGTCGCACAGACTTGGATGACACATTTTCAGTGACGTTTGAACAGAACCAAACCCAGATGGCATGGGACCGATAGACTTGATCCTATGGCTTCCCCTCGTCGCTCGAAAAACGCTGGAACATCCTGGCGCGATGTAACCGTATCACCATTGATCTTGGTCCAAGGCGGTGAAGACTATATCCACACCAGGGTGACCGAATCAGTCAAAACCCAGCTCAAACACGCCGAACCCGACACCGAGATTCATCATCTGTCTGCAGCAGAGTATCAACCTGGTGAATTACAGGTCGTAGCCAGTCCCTCACTTTTTGGCGAGAAGAAACTCTTGGTCTTTGACGACATGCACAAAATGACCGACGCGTTTGTCGTAGACGGCCTGGAATACCTTCAACACGAGAACCCGGATGTGACTTTTTTGGGTCTGCATGGTGGCGGTAACCGCGGAAAACGGCTCGTAGATGCACTCAAGAAATCCGGTCAACATATTGAGGCCAAACCCATCAAATCCGACCGCGACAGGATCGAGTTCCTGCAAGCAGAATTCCGCGAGGCTCGTCGCAGAATTGATGCTGATGCTCTAAGAGCACTGGCAGATGCAATCGGACAGCATCTTGGTGAACTGGCCGCTGCTGCCCAGCAGCTCATTTCGGATACTCAGGGAACGATCACCGAGGACATCGTTGAGAGATACTATGGGGGCCGGGTCCAAGCCACGGCGTTCAAAGTAGCTGATAGCGCGCTGGATGGGCAACTGGCGCCGGCTACGGCCTTATTGCGACATGCGTTAGCAACCGGGGTCCAACCCGTGGCCATTACTGCATCATTTGCTATGAAAGCTAGGCAAGTCGCACGAGTTGTGGACGCCAAAATGTCACAGGGGCAACTCGCCTCGGCATTGGGGATGGCGCCTTGGCAGGCGCAACGCGTCATGTCTACTGCCCGATACTGGACACCCGTAAATATTGCCGGTGCCATTGAGCTCATTGCACGAGCAGATGCCGAGGCAAAGGGGCAGGCGCGCGATGCTGCCTTTGCTGTTGAGCGGATGGTGACGAAGGTAGCAACTATGGCCGGACGCCGCTAGATCTGCTTTAAAAAATTTGGGGCCCCTACGTCAATCGTAGTGGCCCCAAAGAGGTAACGCAGTTCTGTCAGAACTTAGGCTTCCATGGCGTTTACGCGCGCTGCAATTCCGGATTTGCGGTTGGCAGCCTGATTACGGTGAATAGCACCCTTGCTGACGGCTTTGTCGAGCTTACGATCAGCAATCGACAGAGCCTTGACAGCGGCTTCTTTGTCGCCAGCGTCAACAGCCTTATTTACTTTGCGCAGCACAGTCTTAACTTCAGACTTAATTGCAGTATTGCGTTCACGACGTTTCTCATTCGTGATGGCGCGCTTCTTGGAAGATTTTAGATTAGCCAATGTATGGTCCTATCATTCTAAAAATTATGGGTCGGTGAGGGGTATTCTTGTCCAAGCGACTGAGCGGTGTGGGGGTACCTAGGTAAGCCTGGTCAAGAGTGCCCGTCGACCTGCGCGGACACACAGCCGCCCAGTCTATCAAATCCTGGATCAATCAGCGAATCCTGCGGCCAGTTTGAATGTTGTTCGGTGGAGAAGTCTGAAATCTCGCGTATTGGCGCGATATGTAGTCGCCCCGTGTTCTGAAACATGAAAGAATAGAGCAACGATAGAAGCTGCTGTAATGCCAGAGCTTTCATGATCTTACAAGCAATGAAGATATCTAAGGATGGTGCACGTGTCGCCAGTGGCGTCCAATCCGCCTCAGCCAGGTTCTACTCACTCATCTGTGATTCGGAACTTTTGTATTGTCGCGCATATCGATCACGGCAAGTCGACGCTTGCTGACCGGATGCTACAGAACACCAAGGTTGTAACACCGCGTGAAATGCAAAACCAATTTCTGGACAACATGGATATTGAGCGGGAACGTGGGATCACCATCAAATCCCAAGCGGTGCGCATGCCATGGCAAGTCGATGACGACGACTATGTCTTGAACATGATCGACACCCCCGGCCACGTCGACTTCGCCTACGAAGTCTCACGCTCATTGGCAGCCTGTGAGGGGGCCATCCTCCTGGTAGATGCAGCACAGGGCATCGAAGCGCAGACATTAGCGAACCTGTATATGGCCATGGAGCACGATCTGGAGATTATTCCAGTCTTGAATAAAATCGATCTTCCGGCAGCCGAACCAGAACGCTACGCGCTGGAAATTTCGAATCTGATCGGCATTGACCCCGATGACGTTCTCAAGGTGTCTGGTAAGACCGGGGAGGGCGTTGAAGCGCTGTTGGATCGGGTCGTGCGAGATGTTCCAGCACCATCAGGTGATGCAGAAGCGCCAGCCCGCGCTATGATTTTTGACTCAATTTACGATACGTATCGCGGTGTTATTACGTATGTTCGTATGGTTGACGGCAAACTTGAACCACGCCAGGGTATTCAGATGATGGCCACCGGATCGTCATATGAGCTGCAGGAGTGTGGCATCTATTCCCCGGATGCTATTCCTAGCCAGGGACTCGGCGTAGGTGAAGTTGGGTATCTGATTACCGGGGTCAAAGATGTTGCTGAATCCAAGGTCGGCGATACCGTCACTTCCAAGAAGCATCCCGCGGAAGAACCAATCGGGGGGTATCGAGAACCTCAACCAATGGTTTTCTCAGGGCTGTACCCAATTGACGGTTCCGACTATCCGGCACTGCGTGAAGCGCTGGAGAAATTACAGCTCAATGATGCGGCTCTATCCTATGAGCCCGAAACCTCCGTCGCCCTGGGCTTCGGTTTCCGCGTGGGGTTCTTAGGCCTATTGCACCTAGAAATCGTCCGGGAACGGCTTGAGCGGGAATATAATCTTGATCTGATTTCCACTGCGCCTAATGTTATTTATAACGTCACCACCGAAGATGGCACCGTCGTTCGTGTCACGAATCCTTCAGAATTTCCGGAAGGAAAAATCGCTGAAGTAGATGAACCCATGGCAATGGCCACTGTGATCGTGCCATCCGAATTTATCGGTTCGGTGATGGAATTGTCGCAGGGGAAACGCGGCCAACTCAGCGGTATGGACTATTTATCGGAAGAGCGTGTCGAAATTCGATACTGGATCCCCCTGGCAGAGATCGTGTTCGATTACTTTGATCTCTTGAAGTCTCGTACTAAAGGCTATGCATCATTGAACTGGCAGCGCGACGGCTCACAGATTGCTGACCTAGTAAAAGTTGACATCCTGCTCCAGGGAGACCCGGTTGACGCATTTTCTGCGATCACTCACCGTGATCATGCATACAGTTATGGCGTGAAGATGACCTCGAAGCTGAAGGAACTTATTCCACGTCAGCAATTTGAGGTTCCGATCCAGGCTGCTATTGGTTCTCGGATTATCGCTCGAGAGAATATTCGTGCAATTCGTAAAGACGTGCTTTCGAAGTGCTACGGTGGCGACATTTCTCGTAAGCGTAAGTTGCTTGAAAAGCAGAAGGAAGGCAAAAAGCGGATGAAGATGGTGGGTACTGTTGAAGTCCCACAAGAAGCCTTTATTGCAGCGCTTTCAACCGATACGGATACCTAATCGATCTTGACTAACACTGAATCGTTTTCCGGCACCGGCTTGCTCCCCGATTTTGTTGCGGCTGCGGTAAATGGCAGCGAACGGACATTTTCGCTGTATGTTCATGTGCCATTTTGCAGCAGCCGCTGCGGGTACTGCGACTTTAACACTTATATCTCCCCGGATCTTGGTCCTGGCGCATCTCATAATAGCTATGCTGATACGGCTATTAAAGAACTCGAATTCGCGGCTGACGTCATGGAGCAGTCAGGTGTGCAGCCGAAACCGTTGCATTCCGTATTTTTCGGCGGGGGGACTCCGACACTATTACAAGCATCTGATCTGACTCGCATTCTGCACCGTGCCGAGCAGTTGTTTGGCATCGATGGTGCTGCAGAAGTTACGACAGAAGCTAATCCAGATTCACTGAGTCCAGACGCTGTGCAGGGGCTTGCCGATGGCGGGTTTAACCGTGTATCGATGGGGATGCAGTCCTCGGTCAGCCATGTTCTACAAGTCTTAGAACGGACCCATAACCCAGACAATGTAGCGTTAGCGGCTGAGTGGATCCGCAGTGCCGGGCTCGAAATGTCGTTGGACCTCATTTTTGGGACGCCGGGCGAGTCGTTAGCGGATTGGGATCGCTCGCTAGATTCCGTCTTAGCGTTGCAACCGGATCACGTTTCGGCTTATGGACTAATCGTTGAAGAAGGCACAAAACTTGCTGCGCAGATTCGACGGGGTGTCTATCCAAACACCGACCCAGACGATCAAGCAGACAAGTACCTTCTAACGGAGAAGCGCCTCGCTGCGGCCGGCTATCGCTGGTATGAAATCTCAAATTGGGCCTATGATCTGCACAATGATGGAATACATCAGTCACAACACAATCTTGCCTACTGGCGTGATCAGGACTGGTGGGGGATCGGGCCGGGGGCCCACTCTCATATGGCAGGTTTACGCTGGTGGAACGCTAAACATCCGGCGGCGTATGCGTCCCGGGTGTTGGATAATGTATCGCCAGCCATTGGTCATGAGGTACCCGACAGTGTTGCACGATTGCTCGAAAAGATCATGCTGGGAGTACGCCTCGCAGAGGGTCTGGATATTGAGGAGCTAGCTGCCCAAAGCAAGGAAGCCGCGGCACAGGCACAACGCGAAGCCAATGTTTTAGTCGACCAGGGATTGATTGAGCCAACAGCTCTAGACCTTGGCAAGATTGTGCCAACGCTCAAAGGTCGTCTCTTAGACGACGCCATCACGCGGCGGCTTGCCGGCTTCTAAAGCAGCAGTGTTAGCGGATAATTCGCAAGTTGAATGGGTACCGGTACGGTCGCCCCTTATTGACCTCGATGCCTGCAATGACACCAGATATGGTCATAAACACCCATAGCAGGACTGCTACAACACCGAAGATCGCGCCCATAAGCGGTAAAAAGGCCAGAATATTCATGGCTACCGCGACGACGGTCAGGGGCAAAGTGAAGTTCAGTGCTTCTTTCGATTCCTGTTCCGAAAACGGCCCGCGTGACCGAAATACGACAAACACGACCAATGAGGGGACGAAGCCCAAAAACGCGCCGAAATGGGCGACAGTGGCCCATTGCCGGTCCTCCGATGGCGTCAGCGGCCTGCGCGAGATGGTTTCGCTGCCTTGTCCCGAGGCGCCAGGGGTTTGTGCCACGTTATGCTCCCTTTACAGACGATTCAGCCACATGAAGTCGTGCTGATACAGACAATACGTTAATAGTCTAGACCCGTTCTGCCTCTAGATGCGGTAGGACGGCGTGATTCGGGCGAAATTCTGCTAATCGTGTACAGTCACGAAGTCAATCATGTGCTCGACTCGTCCTAACAGTGCTGACTCCAGGTCCGAGAAATTGTTGACTTGTGCAAGCAGCTTCTTCCACCCCAGGCCGATGTCTTTGGTTGTCTGATTCGGAAGACCGAGCCGCGCTAACATTCCAGTTTTCCAGTCCTCAGAACGAGGGATCTGCGGCCAAGCTTTGATGCCGAGAACAGCGGGCTTAATTGCTTGCCAAATATCCACGTATGGGTGACCAACGATGAGGACATTGTCTTGGGCGCCTGGCGCCTTCATAGCCTCAGCAGCAATGCGCTCTTCTTTCGAATCAGACACCAGGTGATCTAATAAAACGGCAAGGCGCCTATTTTTTTGTGGTTTGAATGCTGTGATTGCTTTAGAAAGGTCGTCAATGCCGTGCAGGGGTTCGACCACGATGCCCTCGACTCTTAGATCATCTCCCCAGATCTTTTCGACAAGCTCGGCATCGTGTACACCTTCCACCCAGATTCGGGAAGCCTTTGCGACCTGTGCCCGTGGGGTGCCGACCGAACGGGAACCAGAAGCAGTACGCTGTTGAAGAGGCTGTTGTTGGCGTTGCGGCGCCAACAACTCGATAGGTTCTCCGTCAACCATAAAGCCCAATCCAAGCGGGAACGAACGCGTAGCACCTCTACGTCCTTCGAGGACTACCAGGTGGATGCCGCCGGATTTCTCGATGCGGGAAATGGCGCCCGTAAAACCTGAAGTCGCGTCTTCAACGACCAGGCCCCGTGTGGCAGGAACTTGCTTTGGCTTCATGCGTTGCTGTCGTCCCGTGATGTTGCCCGGTCCCCACTGATCCCAATTCATCGTCTCTTGTGCCTTTCTGGTGCGATCTCATCAGAGGCTACCAAAGGACGATCAGTCGTGAGCGAAGAACCCACTGCCAATTCTGTATCAATAAAGCCCGACCAGCTACGATTAGCACTAAGCTAGGGACAGTGCTAACTTTTTGTGGGGAGGGTAGATGACTGATCAACCACGTCGGATGAAGGTATTGCAAGCCATCGTCGAGGATTATGTTGCTTCGCGAGAACCTGTGGGTTCAAAAGCGCTTGTCGAGCGTCATGATCTCGGCGTCTCGTCAGCCACCGTGCGCAATGATATGTCAGACCTCGAAGAGGATGGGCTCATCGCTGCGCCGCACACATCCTCTGGTCGCATCCCCACAGATAAGGGCTATCGATATTTCGTCGATAGGATTTCAGAAGTCCGGCCGTTGTCCAACGCAGAGCGCCGGGCTGTGCAAACCTTGTTGGATAACTCCAACGACATGGACGACATCATGGGGGCCACTGTTCAGGTGTTGTCGCAGCTGACGCGTCAAGTTGCCGTGATCCAGTATCCACAGCTCGACTCTTCGGTTATACGCCGAGTCGAATTTGTCGTATTATCTGAGCATCGTTTGCTCGTGGTCCTGATTCTGTCGACCGGACGTGTAGACCAACGGGTCGTGTATATGCATGAGCCGGTTGAGCAGCCATCGCTTGATGTCCTTGCGCAACTTTTCATGCAGTCCTTGGATAACGTGAGTCCTTACAATCTGCCCCAAGCATTTGCCGAGATGCAATCGGCTATTCCACAAGAACATCAAGCCCTGGCAGCCTCGTTAAGTAATGCGTTGCAACTCTTGGCCGATGCCGGCCACCAAGACCGTATCTTGTTGGCCGGGACGGCAAATCTTGCACGCTCTCCACAGGACTTTAGTCATTCGATTGGCCCGATATTAGAAGCCTTGGAAGAACAGGTAGTGCTGCTGAAAATGCTCACCGAAATGGAACAAGACGCGCATGGTCTGTCCATACGCATTGGTGATGAGAACTTCGGTTCACTGGGGGATGCGTCAGTAATTGCCGCAGGTTATGGGCCAGGGGCTGCTGCGAAAATTGGCGTTGTCGGCCCCACTCGTATGGACTATCCATCGACCATGTCTGCTGTACGTGCCATCGCTCGTTATCTTTCAAGGATTTTGACGAGCTAGCTTTAGCCAAGATAATAGACTCTGACCACAACACGGTTTCAGGCGCCGGATGCTTGAACTGAAAGGAATACGACCAACAAGTGGCACAAGATTACTATCAGATCCTGGGTGTTGAACGTGACGCCACAGCACAAGAGGTCAAAAAGGCCTATCGCAAAAAGGCTCGTGAACTGCACCCGGATCACAACCCTTCCGAGGAAGCGGCCGAAGAGTTCAAAACCGTCACACATGCGTACGAGGTTCTTTCGGACGGCGAGAAGCGCCGTAATTACGACACGACCGGTCATGAGGATGGGCGCCGTGCCGGATTCGGCGGAGCCGGCGGCGGTTTTGGTGGGTTCTCTGATATCTTCGAGACCTTCTTCGGCGGCGGTGGCGCAGGCGGCCCAATGTCTCGCGCCCGACGTGGACAGGACGCGCTCATCGCCACACACATTGATCTCGAGGATGCCGTATTCGGCACCGAGCAAACAATCGAGGTTGAGACAGCTGTCCGCTGTGACCGCTGTGACGGGGCTGCGATGGAACCGGGAACACATCCGGAGACGTGTACAACCTGTCGTGGAGCAGGACAGATCTCCCGTCCGGTCGACTCCATTCTGGGTCGCATGATGACCACTGAGGCTTGCCCAACGTGTCGCGGTTTTGGTGATGTCATCACCGATCCGTGTGGCAAATGTTCTGGACAAGGCCGTGTTCGTGAGCGGGTCTCGTTCACTGTGAAAGTTCCAGCGGGTGTACGTGACGGCACTCGTATCCAACTTGCCGGCAGGGGCGAGGCTGGTGTTGCCGGTGGACCAAATGGCGACTTGTATTTAGAGATCAGAGTTCGTGATCACGATGTCTTCACACGTGAAGGTGACAATCTACATGCCACCATGGCGGTCCCCATGACTGCCGCCGCGCTGGGTACCGTTATTAAAGTTGAGACCTTAGACGGTGAAGAGACCTTTACTGTAGAACCCGGTACGCAATCTGGGCATGTAGTCACCATGAAGGGGTTGGGAGCACACCGTCTTCAAGGTAGTGGCCGTGGCGATATGAAGATCAAGCTGAACGTCACCACACCAACGAAGTTGAACGACGAACAACGTGAACTCATGGTTCAGCTTGCCGAACTTCGCGCAGAAGACGTAGCCAACGGCGAGATTGAATCTCGCGGATTCTTCTCACGTCTAAAAACCGGATTCGATAACATGTTCTCGCATGATGAATCGTGACTGCATCGCTCTTCTATACTTCCGAGCTAACCGGTGCGACCGTCCAGCAACTGGTTAGCTTGGATACTGCGACTTCTGGTCATGCCGTTCGTTCCCAACGTCTGGGAGCTGGAGATAAAGTTTTGATATCCGATGGGCTGGGCACTTTGGCCCAGGGGGTGATGGAAGATGCTAACCCTCTGCATGCCACGATACGAATCCAAGCGGTCGCGGTGGCACCCCGGCACGAAAAACAAGTGAATCTCGTGCAAGCTCTTGCCAAAGGCGAGCGTGATTTATTAGCGGCGGAGATGGCAACCGAAGTCGGCATTGACAGCGTTACACCGTGGCAGGCGCGGCGCTCCATCGTACGCTTACGACCCGAACGAGCCCAGAAGACTCTGGCGAAGTGGGAAGCTAAACTTAAAGCCTCCGCACAGCAAGCCCGTCGGGCCTTTATCCCAACGCTGGCAGAACCCATCATCGCTGAAGAAATCGCTACGCTACATTCGCCACAGAACGGCAACTACGTAATTGTGCTCCACGAGGATGGAGAGGCAAATCTAGGTGACGTCGTGGACTCGTTGCCAGGTGTTAAAACCCTTCACCTTGTGGTAGGTCCCGAGGGTGGAGTTTCACCAGAAGAGCTCAATGCCGTGCTCGCCGCCGGTGGTTCCGCCGTCAAAATTGGTTCCCACGTGATGCGGGCTTCCACCGCAGGACCGGTCGCTGTAGCCCTGGTGAATCAGCTCTGCAACCGTTGGTAATCCGCCGAAGGTAGGGTGGCAGTGGAATGAGTGGAGAACCATGGACCTGTTAGAAGACAAAGCACTAGACTAAGTACCAAGCAAATAACGTAGTAATGGAGTTAACCTGACAGAACGCAGCGACGCTAACCGCCTGAGTCGGCAAGCCATCACCTTTAACTCGCAGAGCGATATGGTACAAACCTTCGGTCCCTCGGACTTGCTGCTGCGCGTTGTCGAGGGTGTCTATCCAGGTCTGAAACTGTTAGTACGTGATCAACATCTGGAACTAGAAGGCCACCCTGACGATGTGTCTGAGACAGTGGAGATCATCAACGACCTCCGAGCAGTTGCCCGGGCGGGGACAACAATTGGTCCAGAAATAATCGAGGCGAGCATCTCGGGCGTACGCGCGTTTCAGGACAATAATTTGGCCAGTGGTCCCGCAGAGCTGATTGTTGCGTCGCAGGGAAAAAAGATTCGTCCCAAGACGGAAAACCAGAAGGTCTACGTTAATGCAATTAATCACAATACGGTCGTTTTCGGGGTCGGCCCGGCTGGAACTGGCAAAACCTATTTGGCCATGGCCAAGGCCATTCAGGCGCTCCAGGCGCGTGAGGTAAACCGCATCATCCTGACCCGACCTGCGGTCGAAGCAGGTGAATCGTTGGGATACCTACCCGGGTCCCTGAGTGAAAAAATCGATCCGTATTTACGACCACTATATGATGCGCTGCACGAAATGATTGAACCCGAGACCATTCCGCATCTCATAGAAGTCGGAACCATTGAAGTAGCGCCGTTGGCCTATATGCGCGGTCGCACACTCAACGATGCGTTCATTATTCTTGATGAAGCACAGAACACCTCGGCAGAACAGATGAAGATGTTCCTCACCCGACTCGGTTTCAACTCCCACATGGTTATCACCGGCGATGCATCGCAGGTGGACCTGCCCCGTGGTACAGACTCTGGTCTGGCACAAGCCATCGAATATCTCGAAGGGATCGACGATATCGCCATCGTCAAACTTCGATCATCCGATGTGGTGCGCCACAACCTAGTCTCGAAAATCGTGGATGCATACGACCGACACCAACCAGAACCCACCCGTCCGCAGCGGGCCGGGCGAAACCGAAACCGATAAGGTCAATGTGGCAATCGAAGTACTGAATGAAACTGCTGATGACATCGATATTGAGCGCGTAGTGAGCCTCGGCAAGCACCTGTTTCAAACCTTGCATATTCACCCTGAATCTGAAGTTGCAGTTGTTTTCGTTGATAACGACGCAATGAGCTTCTTACACAAGGAATGGATGGGGCTCGAGGGCCCAACGGATGTGATGAGTTTTCCGATGGACGAACTCAGACCCGGCACTTACGAGGCTCCTGCCGAGGGGCTGTTGGGGGATATCGTGATCAGCCCCGCTGTTGCCGCCAAGCACGCTACACAAGGCGGGCATACGGTCGCTGATGAAATTGCTTTGCTTGTGACCCACGGACTACTGCATTTATTGGGCTTCGATCACCACGATGAAGGCGAAAAGCAAAGTATGTTCGCAACACAAGATCAACTCCTTGAACAGTTCCTTGGTTACACGCCTCCTCGCCTGACCGACACTGGGAAGTAGTCAAGATGGTTGCCCCCATTGTCCTAATACTATTATTTCTTATTGCTCTCAGTCTCACCTGGATTCTGACGTTGGCCGAAACAGCCTTGGACTACCTGTCATTTCGGGATGCTGAAGCTATCGTTGTACAACATCCATCCAACCCCGTGGGACACATCATGGACCGGTTGGCCGAACACCAATTGGCAACCCGGTTTTGGAATACGGTCTTCCTGGCTTCCAGCGCAGTCCTCATTACGGTGTTTATTGACCATTTTGTGAATAACGTTTGGCTTGCCGCTGCAGGAGGCATCGCGGTCATGGCTGTTCTCACCCTCGTCATATCGGCTCGTAGCCCTCGCCGTATCGGCGCGAAGCACTACGAAATATCCGCACGCCTAACCGCCTGGTTAGTGCGTCCGCTTGCAGCGCTGTTGGGCCCGCTGCCGGGGTTATTTATCGCCGAACCGGACAACGAGCAAGACGATGAAAATGACGACGACGATCTCGAAGAACGACACTTTCGCGCATACGTCTCCCGGGCATCTGCTGCCGACGTTCTCGAGGATAACGAAGCCGACATGATCCAATCGGTTTTTGACATGGACGATACGTTGGTTCGTGCCATTATGGTGCCACGTACCGATGTCGTCTGGTTGGATTCCGGTACGACGCTGGCTGCGGCCACCGATGTGTTCATTCGCTCAGGCTACTCGCGAATACCGTTAATTGGAGACAGCCCAGACGACGTTTTAGGCATCATCTTTCTCAAGGACATTATCCGGGCGATGCATATGCATAAGCTGAGTTCTAATGATGCGGTCAACTTGATTGCTCGGGAGATACGCGTCGTTCCAGAGTCCAAGACTGTATGGGACTTGTTGCAAGAACTCCAAAGCGAAGCCATCCATGCTGCAGTGGTTGTCGACGAGTATGGCGGCACCGCAGGCTTTGTGACGCTTGAAGATCTGATCGAAGAATTGGTCGGCGACATCTCCGATGAATACGATGACGCGGAGATTGCCGATGTTATTCCGCAACCCGATGGTGAATACCTTGTAAAAGCATCTATGTCGGTTTCCGACTTCTCGGAAGCTTTCGGCTTGTTCTTGGATGACGATGAAGACGAGGATGTAGATACAGTTGGCGGTTTACTCGCCAAAAGTATGGGTAAGATTCCTATCAAAGGATCGGTGACCGATGTCGAGAACCTCACACTGACCGTTGAAACGCTCACCGGACGACGCAACCGCGTGGACACCATACGCGTCACACCCCAAACTAGCTTCCAGGAGCCCAAGTCATGATCCAAACCGAATATCCAGATCACTTTCGGTCTGGGTTTGTCAGTCTTGTAGGCAGGCCAAATGCCGGTAAATCGACGCTGACCAATGCGATAGTCGGCACGAAAGTAGCTATCACGTCTTCGAAACCACAGACCACACGGCGTGTAATACGCGGGATCGTTTCAACCCAAGAGCATCAGCTGATACTGGTAGATACGCCTGGTCTTCACCGTCCCCGCACGCTGCTAGGGGAGCGGCTGAATGACCTGGTTGCGGAAACATTATCGGGGATGGACGCCGTGGCCATGTGCATTCCAGCCAATGAAAAAATCGGGCCAGGTGATCGGTTTATCACCGAACAGCTCGCAAAACTGCACAAAATTCCTGTCATTGCACTCGTGACGAAAGTAGACACCGTGACCAGGGGAGTGCTGGCCGATCAACTCATTGCAGTTCAGCAACTTGGTGAGGAGATGCTCACACCAGATGGCGGCGAGGGATTCGCAGAAATTGTGCCCGTCTCGGTGACGGGAGATGTGCAAGTTGACACGGTTGTGAAGGTGCTCACTAAATATCTCCCACAATCGCCACCCTTGTACCCCGACGGCGAGATTACGGACGAACCTGACGACGTTATGGTCGCAGAACTTATCCGTGAAGCAGCATTAGAAGATGTCTTCGACGAGCTGCCCCATTCATTAGCCGTAGTCGTTAATGAAATGACTGAACGTGACGTTGACCCTGGCGAAGCCGCAGTTACCGATGTTTATGCTGCGATTTATGTTGAACGTGATAGCCAAAAAGGCATCATTATCGGTAAGGGCGGGGCCCAGCTGCGCACCATCGGCCAGCGGTCACGAAAAAGTATTCGACGCGTATTGGGCACTCAGGTACACCTCGATCTCGTAGTCAAAGTCGCCAAAGAATGGCAGCGTAATCCAAAACACATGAATCGGTTGGGTTTCTAACCCCACGATGTTAGGCTAGGCGCATGCATCGCATTCAGGGCACCCCACGTCACGGTGACAACCGTGCATTTCTTGGTGCCCTCCTAGGCTTACTACTCCTACCGTGCCGTAGCGGGGCCTAGCATTCTCAAGCACATGCTGTGAATTGCCACCTGGTAGGACCGGACCCCGTTACGGAGCCAGAGACACGGTCTGCCACCGGTGAGATATGAGTACTAAAACACCGGTATGTCACTATTGGTCCACTACACTCATCAACAGGACCAGGCAGTCAAAGATTGAGGAAAAACTTTGCGCAAATTTCAGCAACCATCCGGTATGAACTTCAGCAAATATGTGCCGTTCGAGCAGCAAATCGAAGTACATTTGCCGGATCGTACCTGGCCCGATAACGTTATTACCCAAGCGCCACGTTGGTGCGCGGTAGACCTCCGCGATGGGAACCAAGCACTGGTTAATCCAATGGACTCTGCGCGCAAATTGCGCATGTTCCAGCTCTTGGTAAATATGGGGTACAAGGAAATTGAAGTTGGCTTCCCAGCAGCATCACAGACTGATTATGATTTCGTGCGGCAGCTGATTGAAGGCCACCACATCCCCGATGACGTACACATCCAAGTATTAACTCAGTCTCGTGAGCACCTCATTGAGCGCACCTATCAAGCACTGGAAGGTGCCCCACGCGCCATCGTGCACCTCTACAACTCCACTTCGGTTTTGCAACGTCGTGTCGTATTCCGGGAAGAAAAATCCGGGATTATTGATATCGCTACCCGCGGGGCGATGCTGTGTCGAAAGTATGAGGAACAACTCACCGACACTGAAATCGTCTACCAGTACTCACCAGAGTCCTTTACCGGAACTGAACTGGAATTCGCCGCAGAAATTTCTAACCGGGTTTCGGACGTGTTAGAAGCCTCAACGGATCAACAAATGATCCTCAATCTGCCGGCTACAGTCGAGATGTCGACACCAAACCGATATGCCGACCAGATTGAATGGATGCACCGTAATCTGGAAAATCGGGATTCGATTATTCTGTCGTTGCACCCGCACAATGATAGAGGAAGCGGTGTCGCCGCAGCAGAACTGGGATACATGGCCGGGGCTGACCGAATCGAAGGATGCCTGTTCGGCAACGGTGAGCGTACCGGTAACGTCGATCTGATCACCCTGGGTATGAACCTCTATACGCAAGGTATTGATCCAGAAATTGACTTCTCCGATATGGACAAAATCCAAGAAGTCTATGAATATGCTACGCAGATGCAGGTGCACGAACGTTCACCATGGTCAGGTGAGCTCGTTTTTACTGCTTTCTCCGGGTCGCACCAGGATGCTATCAATAAAGGGTTCAACGATATGCGTGACCGTGCTACCGAGGCCGGTATCACCACCGAGGAGCTAGACTGGGGCGTTCCATATCTGCCAGTCGACCCCGAAGACATCGGACGGAGCTATGAAGCGGTCATCCGAGTGAATTCCCAGTCCGGCAAAGGTGGAGTCGCCTACATGCTGAAGACTGATCACAAAATTGATTTGCCGCGCCGTGCCCAGGTCGAGTTCTCGACAGTCGTGAAAGACTACACCGATACTCACGGGGGAGAGATCACCTCAGCGATGCTGTGGAAAGTATTTTCCGATGAGTATTTGCCCACCGAAAATCCTGAAGATGGTTGGGGCCACTATCACCTCGTATCGTCGACATCATCGACCACCGAGCAGGGTGAATTTTCCATGGAAGTCCAGATGGACCGCGACGGTGAAATCGTAACGCGATCGGCTACCGGCAATGGTCCGATTTCCGCACTGGTGGCCATGTACAACGATGCCGGCATCGATGTTCGTGTCCTGGATTATGCTGAACACGCACTCACCGAAGGTGGCGAGGCTATGGCTGCAGCGTACGTTGAGGCCGCGATCGGCGAACGTATCCTATGGGGTATTGGACTCGATTACAATACTTCCACTGCATCGCTGCAGGCAGTTACCTCCGCTGTCAATCGGTACCTGCGTGATGAAGAGGCTGAAGAAGCCGCTGAATAAGACACCGCGTAAGAAATCCCGTGGATCCGGAACCTATATTGCTCAAAGTTACCGGACCCATGGGATTATTCTGCGTACCTATAAGTTGGCCGAAGCGGACCGCATTATTGTTGTACTGACCGCTGACCACGGTCAGATTCGTGCGGTAGCTAAAGGCGTTCGCCGGACGACATCAAAGTTTGGTTCGACACTGGAACCATTCATGCACACCCGATTACAGCTGGTGCCTCGGCGTGGCATGGATGTCATTGCTCAAACTGAAACGATTCATGCTTACGGCATGATGCTCACCAACGATTATGATACGTTCGGTGCTGCATCGGCCATGGTCGAAACAGCAGAACAATTGACCCGTGATGACGATGCAGTAGATGGTGCCACCCAGTACCGATTGCTGCACGGTGCTATTGCTGCACTTGCTCGCCGTGCAGCCGCTCCAATGATGCTCCTAACCTCGTATCTGTTGCGTGCCTTGACGGTGGCTGGCTGGGCACCACGATTTAGCGAATGCAGTCGGTGCGGTGTTGAAGGAACACATAATTGGCTTTCGGTACCCACGGGTGGGGTGGTTTGTGACGACTGTGCACCACCGCAAACCACCTACGTACCCGATGGCGTGGTGTCGCTCTTAGCAGCTCTACTCGCGGGGGACTGGCCAAAGGTTGAACAGGCACAGGTGGGCGATACTCGGCAGGCAACCAGTTTCGTAGCAGAATATTTGCAGTACCATTTAGAAAAGAATCTGCAGTCACTTTCCGTGATGGACCAGGGCTAATCACCACAGGAGTCACACATATGCCATACGAGAATCCGGCCCCACATCCGGATGGTTTCGTCATGCCACACATCGACCCAAAATTCATTCCACAACACGTGGGCATTGTGATGGATGGCAATGGTCGTTGGGCAAATCAACGTGGTCTCCCACGGACGGAAGGCCACCGTGCCGGTGAACAAGCTCTGCTCGATGTCATGGCCGGTGCCGTCGAGATGGGTATCAAATACGTGTCCGTCTATGCATTTTCCACCGAGAACTGGAAGCGCTCACCCGATGAGGTGGCATTTCTGATGGGCTTTTCACGGGACGTATTGCGTCGTCAACGCGACACCCTCAACGCGTGGGGTGTGAGGGTGCGTTGGAATGGTCGCACGCCACGCCTCTGGAAATCAGTGATTAGAGAATTGCAGACCGCTGAAGATCAGACCCAAGGTAATGACCGAACCAACTTGGTCATGTGTGTAAATTATGGTGGTCGCGCGGAAATCTCAGACGCAGTACAGGACATTGCTCAGCAGGTCGCAGACGGCAAACTGAAGCCTAAATCTATCAGTGAAAAAACTATTGCACAGCACTTGCGACAACCTGATGTGCCCGACGTGGACCTATTCTTACGTACCTCAGGAGAACAGCGCTTATCGAATTTCTTACTCTGGCAATCTGCGTATGCAGAACTGGTCTTCTTGGATGTCCTGTGGCCTGATGTCAATCGCAAGACCCTGTGGGACGCTGTCGAAATTTACGCATCGCGTGACCGCCGATACGGCGGGGCAATTGATCACTCGACTACGAGTCGTTGAAGTAATTCAACCACGCAAAAGTAATATCAAAAGACTCATTCCTGATCGGTTTTGGGGACGCATACACATCATGGAGAGCATCTGGAATCTTATGGATCATCACCCGATTCCCAAGTTGTACCGCCCTGTGCACTGTTGCCTCAACGTCCAACACTGAGTCGGCATGCTGCATTTTGGTGGAGTATTTCGTAGCGAAATGCGACTTTGTGGAGGTAAGCACCAATACTGGGACATCAATGTCCAACCCTCTGCGAACGCGAGCATGGCCCGCCAAGATTGCGGCGAGCCAACCGCCTTGGATATCAAACGAATATCTGGGTCGCCACAAAGGATGTAAGATCCACTCACCATGCTCATTGGCCGAAATTGAACGGTAAAAGAAGTCAAACTTTGGAAGCAACAACTTTCGTTCGGGAGCGGACCTCCAGATAGGATCCGCAACTGTGCTCGCAAACCCGCGCAACCAGGCATTGCCCTGTAACGCTAACCAGGGTGCATTCAGTACAAGCCCGCTAATTTGTCCAGGGTGGTGCTCTGCCCACAGCGCAGCGATAAGTCCACCTGTGGAATGCGCGATGATCGCCGGGAGAGTCCCGGGATGGGCCAACTTGATGAGCGCAAGAGCTGCGCCAATTTCGTCATCATACTGAGCGAGATCATCGATATATCCCGGTGACTGCCTTGGACGCAGCGATCGACCATATTTGCGCAAGTCCAAGGCATAGAAGGCATAACCATGTTTCGCTGCAGCTTCGGCGAGCTCGGTGTTATAAAAATAATCCGACCACCCATGTATATATAAGACCGGCGTGCCTTGGGAAGTATCGTAGCGGACCAGGGTGGCAGATACGGGCCCCTCGGAGTCTTCACCTAATGGCAGGGTTCGTCGAGAAAAACCGGGCAGCACATCCGGAACCCAGGTCTCTGGCGGGGTATCTTCGAGTAATCCATACTGCATTCCAAGCCCCCAAGCATGTGACAAGACACGTGAATAGTCGCGAGTGCGGCTCACGATTATGGTTGACTACCATCTATGACCAACCTAATTGCTGCACGGCTCGCGGGCCAGGCGCCATCGCTGTATCCCCGAATATTTGACACCATCTTTGCTCGTATGGACGCCGAACGAGCTCATGAAATTGGGTTCGGAGCTATTCGAACAGCTGAGAAAACTGGAGCATCGCAAATACTGCGTGCGACATTCCAACCCGCTAAACGGCTGCGAACTAAAGCTATGGGAATCAGCTTCCCGTCGCCCTTTGGTCTGGCCGCAGGATTCGACAAGGCTGGCATCGGCACAAGTGCACTAGCTGATCTAGGGTTTGGTCACATCGAAGTCGGCACCATCACCGGACAACCACAGCCCGGTAACTCCCAACCACGGTTATTCCGCATTCCTCAGGACCGTGCACTGATCAATCGCATGGGATTCAACAACCACGGTGCGGCAGCCATTGCGCCTCGATTGGCAAAAACACGCAACACTCTGACGCGTCGATTTGGCCAACATCGCCCCATTTTGGGAGTCAATATTGGAAAGACCAAGAACGTTGAACTCGATGACGCCATCGAAGACTACTTGGCCTCCACCCGCCTTTTGGCCCGTCACGCAGATTACCTAGTAGTCAATGTTTCGAGTCCCAACACTCCGGGCCTTCGACAGTTGCAAGCGATTGAGTCGCTTGCGCCGTTATTGTCTGCGGTTTCAAAAACCGCCGATGCTGTAACGGGTCGACACGTACCATTAGCCGTAAAAATTGCTCCCGACCTCGTTGATGCAGATGTCGTTGCTGTCGCTGATATGGTCACAGAGCTTGGTTTAGACGCCGTCATCGCTACGAACACCACGATCTCCCGAGAAGGTCTGACCGTTGGCCAACACGAGATCGATGCCATGGGAGCCGGCGGAGTCTCCGGGGCACCAGTGGCCAATCGTTCCCTGGCTGTCTTAGAACTACTTGCCAAGCATCTTACGGATGATGCAAGCATTATCTCCGTGGGGGGTGTGACCACCGGTAAAGACGTTATACAACGGTTGGAGGCTGGTGCGACCCTGGTGCAGGCTTACACCGCGTTCCTTTATGAGGGACCGCTCTGGGCAGGGCGTATCAACGCCGCCCTTGAGCAGCATTACTCGGGAAACTGACCGCGCTTAACCTGTGGTTTCGGAAGCCTCATGCGACGCATTTGTGTGGCTCGCATTGCGGCATACCAACGTGAACCCGGTTCCATTGTGCCAAATTCGGCTTCCAACCGCTTTTTGACCTGGAAACCAACCCAGAAGCCTTCGAAAATCACCAAGAAAACAAAAGATAACATGCCAATGGTCGAAATGAGTTGCATCTCAGGCACGGGAACGAAACTCAGCCCCAGAAAAACCAGCACGCCGATAATCAGCCATTCACCAACTCCCAATCTGGCGTCCACGTAATCGCGTACATACCGACGCTGAGGTCCCTTATCCCGCGGTGGCAGATACTTCTCTTCTCCGGTATCGAGGGCGCGGCGCATCCGGGCGCGTTCTTCCGCGACAGCCTGTTTATGTTGCTGTTTAGCAACCTTCCGATCATCGGAAATAAGAGGACGCCGATTCGCAGCTTCCTGGTCACGTCGTTTCGGTGTTGGGCGGCCTTTTCCTTCGGGCTGCCGGCCAATACCCTGGTCTTCTTCGGTCATTACTTCTCTTCTGTTAGAACGTCGTCGGATGAATGTTGCCTCTATTCTAGGACTTCTAATAGAGCTGTCACTCCGACTACTCTAATGAGCATGAATGCTTCACTGTCTGCAAATCACCAGCCCGATCCATACTCGCCCGAGTTCATTACAATGGTTAAAGATTGGGTTGCTCAGCATTTTGAGGCCTTTAAAGCTGACCTCGCCGATCTGGTCAAGCATCAGTCACTGGCCTTTGACGGGTATGACCGCGACGCGTTGCACGCATCTTCGGACGCCGTTGCCGAGCTCTTCCGAGATGTCGGTTTGCACGAATTGCATCGCCTGACAGAAGTTGACGACGACGGCAATACCTCCGGCCCAGCTGTCCTCGCACGTGTAGCGGCAACCGATAACAAACCAACTATGCTGTTGTACGCTCACCACGACGTCCAACCAGTCGGTGATCCGAGCGCATGGCATACCGATCCCTGGGTCGCCACTGAATATCAAGGACGGCTTTATGGTCGCGGCACAGCCGACGATAAAGCCGGAATTATCGTCCATTACGCGGCGCTCAAAGCGCTGAACGAGCTGCTCGGCCCAGACCATGGCCTGGGCGTCACCGTGTTTATCGAAGGCGAAGAAGAAATTGGCTCACCCTTCTTCGCTCAGTTCTTGCAGCATCACCGTGAACTCTTAGCCGCCGATACGATCGTGGTGGCAGACTCCTCCAACTGGTCGGTTGATGTTCCCGCCCTGACCACATCATTGCGGGGGATGATGGACGGCGTCATTGAGGTCACGGTGGCTGATCACCCCGTACATTCGGGGCTCTTTGGTGGCCCAATGCTTGATGCCATCACTGTCCTTTCTAGGATTATCGCATCACTGCACGATGCCGCTGGTGACGTGGCTGTTGAAGGACTGAAACAGACTCGGTGGGCAGATGTTCGTTATGATGAAGACGAGTTTCGAAATCAAACCGGTGCTATCGAGGGACTCAAATTCGCTGGCACTGGAAACCTTGCGGATCGTCTCTGGAATAAAGCCGCCCTGAACATCATTGGAATCGACGCTACATCGATCTCAGAGTCCGCTAATGCAATCGTGCCCACCGCTCGAGCACGCTTTTCGATGCGATTGGGCCCCGGGATGGATCCGCATGAGGCCATGCAAGCTGTCACCAGCCATATCAGGGCACTCGACGTGCACGGTGCCAAGGTGCAGGTCTATCCGGGCGAATCCGGACGTCCATTCGTCGTAGAATCGGATACTGCTGCAACAGATATGATGAAGCAGGCATTATCCGATGCATGGGGGACCGGCGCGATCGAAACCGGTTTGGGCGGATCAATACCATTCGTCGCTGATCTCGTGGATGCTTTTCCCAATGCAAACATTCTGTTGACCGGTGTTGAAGACCCGGACACTAAGGCGCATGCGCCAAATGAGTCGTTAGACTTGTCGGTATTACGCCATGCGATTGAAGCCGAGATACTGGTACTTGCCAGAATGGCCATGAGCAGGTGAAATAGAATTAGCCTCCGGCGTGTTCACTTTGTTGACCGCTGGTGTTAGATGCAACGAGGAGTAAAACGATGTCACAGACAGATAGTATCGCCGACCAGCTGCCGCAAGCAGCTCCAGCTGAAGGACTACCTTCCCACGAAGTCGCACTGTCGGATGTGGCTGCAGGAAAAGTTCGCGATCTGCTTGAGCAAGAAGGCCGTCCTGACCTCCGCTTGCGGATTGCTGTGCAGCCAGGTGGCTGTTCCGGACTGATTTACCAGCTCTATTTCGATGAGCGTGTCTTAGACGGTGACGCCGTGAAGAGCTATGACGGTGTTGAAGTCATCATCGACAAAATGTCCGTGCCGTATTTGTCCGGTGCGTCCATCGATTTTGAGGACTCCATCACAAAGGTTGGATTTACAATCGATAACCCTCAAGCGGCAGGTTCCTGCGCCTGTGGGGACTCTTTCCACTAAACGTAAACCCTACCGGGTTTTGGGCACTCGGCGAGTCGACGTCACATAGGACGCTGACTCGCCGTTTTGCTGTCATGGTCCACATTTCAGAATAAAAAAGCACTAAGCTAGTGTTCAGCCAAAGTTGTTTTGCTGTGCTCATTCTCAGAGCGTGATGAGAACAGTCTGTAGACTTCACGCAAAACACTCGCACTGGAAAAGAAGAGGAAGGGCCGTCTGTGAGACTGCTAAAACAAGCCGGCAGCCGCGGCAAGAGACTCCTAAAGGGGGGAGTCATTGGCGCCACGGCATTGCTTGTTCTAACCGCGTGTTCGGAGCAAGCCAAACGAGGCTGGTATCCCGGGTCTAATGAGACCACCAACCACAACGAGCTACTCACCAATCTCTGGGTAGGGACCTGGGTTGCTGCACTCGTTATCGGTGTTATTACGTGGATTATGATGCTGTGGGTCATTGTGGCGTACCGCCGTCGTAAAGGCGACAAAGGTTACCCTCGTCAGCTTGCCTACAACATGCCAATGGAAACGATGTTCACAGTGATCCCAATTATTTTGGTACTGACACTGTGGGGATTCACCGACCGTGTTGAACGCGAAATCGGTACACCTGTTGAAGATTCGCCGTTGACTGTTACCGTTCACGGAAAACAGTGGGCATGGGACTTCGACTACGAATACACCACCGCGGAAGGACAGACTGAAGAACGTCACCTTTACGGTATTCAGGGCCAGCTGACCGGTGACGAGGGCGTAGAAGATACGCTGCCAACCCTGTACCTTCCCGTCGATGTACCAGTTGAATTCCAGCTGAAATCACGTGACGTCATCCACTCGTTCTGGGTACCAGCCTTCTTACAGAAGCTGGACATGGTTCCAGGACAAACAAACCGTATGTACCTCACCCCGGGGGAGACCGGACATTTCCAAGGGAAATGTGCTGAGCTCTGCGGTGAATACCACTCTGAAATGCTCTTCAACGTGGAAATCGTTGAAGAAGATGAATTCCTCAATGAAATTCGTCAACTTCCAGAGGGTCTCACGGGCTCCGAGCTCAACCGTAACCCGAATGAAAACCCAGATGGTTGGCAGGACCAAGAGGTACCTTTGGGCGATCCGGAACGGATCGAGGAGTAAAAGTACATGACCACTTACGAATACACACAAGACGACTCTCAGTCGCGTGTTCGACCACAGGTAGTACCGGTCTCAAAAGGCCGCATTATCGTTAACTGGTTGACCTCGACTGACCATAAGACGCTCGGGTACATGTACCTGATCACGTCGTTTATATTCTTCGGCCTCGCCGGTGTTATGGCGCTGCTGATTCGTGCTGAGCTGTTCTCTCCAGGTATGCAGGTACTGCAAACCAAAGAACAGTTTAACCAATTGTTTACGATGCACGGCACGTTGATGCTACTCATGTTCGCGACACCATTATTTATTGGTTTTGCGAATGTGATTATGCCGCTACAAATTGGGGCGCCTGATGTGGCCTTCCCACGCCTGAATGCTCTCGCGTTCTGGTTCTTCCTATTCGGCTCTATGATTGCCGTTGCAGGTTTCCTTACCCCACAGGGTGCAGCATCCTTTGGTTGGTTCGCTTACGCGCCCCTATCTAACGCAACGTATTCGCCGGGCATCGGTGGAGACTTATGGGTCTTCGGCCTTGGACTCCAGGGCTTCGGAACGATTCTGGGTGGCGTTAACCTGATCACGACGATCATTTCGATGCGTGCACCGGGTATGACCATGTGGCGCATGCCGATCTTCACTTGGAACACGCTGATCACCGGTATCCTCATCTTGATGGCATTCCCGCCGCTTGCTTCGGCATTGTTCGGACTCGGTCTGGACCGTCGATTTGGTGGACACATCTTTGATCCAGAAAACGGGGGAGCTATTCTATGGCAACACCTATTTTGGTTCTTTGGGCACCCAGAAGTGTATGTTATCGCTCTGCCGTTCTTCGGCATCGTCTCAGAGATCATTCCGGTATTCTCACGTAAGCCAATCTTTGGCTATAAATCTCTTGTATTTGCTACAGCAGCCATCGCCGCACTATCGATGACGGTGTGGGCTCACCACATGTACGTCACCGGCTCGGTTCTGTTGCCGTTCTTCTCCCTGATGACGATGCTCATTGCGGTACCAACAGGTGTGAAATTCGTCAACTGGATCGGTACAATGTGGCGGGGTTCCATTACTTTCGAGACCCCAATGCTTTGGAGCCTCGGATTTATGGTGACCTTCCTGTTCGGTGGTCTAACCGGAATTATCCTGGCTTCACCTCCGCTGGACTTCCAAGTCTCTGACACCTACTTCGTGGTCGCACACTTCCACTATGTTGTGTTCGGTACTGTTGTATTTGCTATGTTCGCGGGGTTCTACTTCTGGTGGCCGAAATTCACCGGCAAGATGCTGAACGAAACCTGGGGCAAAATCCAATTCTGGATGCTCTTCCTGGGCTTCCACGGTACCTTCTTGGTCCAGCACTGGCTTGGAGTCATGGGTATGCCACGTCGCTACGCGGATTACATGGTAGAAGATGGATTCACGGTGATGAACCAGTTCTCGACGGTATCGTCGATGGTGCTTGGCGCCGCGATCATTCCGTTCCTGTGGAACGTCTACTACACATCGCGCTATGGTAGGAAGGTTACAGTCGACGACCCATGGGGCTTCGGCGGCTCACTCGAGTGGGCGACTTCCTGCCCACCGCCACGTCACAACTTCCACGCTCTGCCAAGAATTCGTTCAGAACGTCCAGCTTTGGACCTACACCACCCAGAACTTATTCCGCTCGAGCGCCGCGAACAGATGACAACAAAGGCAGGTGTCTAGCGTGAAAATTAGCGTCAAACTATTTACGATTCTAGGAATCTTTTTCGTCGTTGTAGCACTTGCCTATACGGTGTGGACTCGTGGAACCGAATGGGTTGGTATTCCCGGCCTCTTTGCTCTGGCCGCTATGCAGTTCCTGATCGCGTATTACCTTCGCCTCGTGGATAAGGAATACAAAACAGGTGTTGATGATCAGGACGACGGCGAAATTGAAGAATACGCAGGCGTCTATGCCCGATTTGCTCCGTGGAGTTGGTGGCCACTTGGCTTGGGTGCCGCGGTAGCCGTGGTCTTCCTCGGTGTGGCAATTGACTGGTGGATCTTCATCATCGGTATCTTCCTCGGAATGTTCTTCGTGACCGGTTGGGTCTTCGAATTTTCTAAGGGAGAGCACAAGCACTAAACAGTAGTGCCTATCCTCTGTATTTGAGGGCCTCAGCCTATTGGCCGAGGCCCTCAAGTGTTTAACACTCGGTGCCTAGAAGCTGCCTATTGACTTGTCCTCAGTTAGATTAAAGACGGGAGCTCAGTGAGTCTGAATAGGAGTGATGAATGCAAAACGGGAAAAAACCTGTAGAGCGTCGACAGATTGGTCCAGCAATGCAATGGGCAAAGTCTCGTGCTGAAACGCAACGCGCGCAGGATCAAAATCGTGGACGAATCAATCTCGACCTTGAAGACGACTTGGATAATCTCCAGTCCGTGCCCGAGCCCGGGGTTTCCCAGGATAATTCCTTTCAAGAGCCGTACGAAGGGTATCAGACAGAATCGAGGCAGCTCGGTTCGAATAACGCTTCAACAAGCAACTCTCCTTACCGGTCGCCGTGGTCAGTCGAGTCGTTGGAATCACAACACAACTACGAACTCGACCATGGCAGCGCTTGGGCTTACTATTCCGGTCAGAGTAATTATGGTGCCTATGAGGAGGCTGTCCCAGGTGCGTCACCGCCTGCCCAAACGTATCCCAACTACAATCAGAGTAGCTATCAGCGTCTACCTCAGATGAGCGGTGAAGGCTTTGACACTGTTCCTCAACATATCGGTCGAGGCGATGGAAATAAACGTGACGGTCCAGGCTTACGGCAGCTTCTACCGGCCTTGTTAGTTGTAATTGTCATCGTTATCGCAGGATTCCTAGCCTCGCTTGGCTGATGGTGTGCTGGCGCGATCGCTGTTATCACAATGGTCATCGCCTGAGGCTGAAACGGTTTTTGCAGAGACCATGACTTGCGTCGTGATATCAACGAGTTACAGTGCGGATCCCATGGTCATTTGTGGGCTGGAGCAGGTCGTCGCAACTTAAGACCGAGTCGTCGTGGTCTGTGAGTGGTTGCCGGTCGGGGATCTTCCACGGTGTTACTCCACACCAGCTGATCTACCGGGCGTTAAACGTCTATGAAGAGCTCTTCAGCCGCACAGCCATTGGCAATTTGAGCGAACATTGCTGGTGGTATGAACAGTACCTGCCGGCCGCGCCAGCACATTAATCAGTAGATGGGGGAGCACCCGAGACCACGATGCGCTTCAACGTGTCGACTTCTTATAGAACACACATAAATTGCCGGATTTGACCAAGATGCTGTTGTGCACGGTCCGACCTCCAACATGCAACGATATACAATCCAGGTGTCGCTCCGAAACGTTGGCGCCGATTCTTGGAGATCAACGCAGTGACCTGACGAATGATAGTGCTCCCAGTTCAACAGATTCGACACCAACTGCGCCGGACGCACGTTGCCTGTGAATAGGATTCCGACCTGGCCGGGGCAATAACCCACTCGAGATTCAGTCCCGATCGGCAATAGCCGCAGATAGAACGACCGGTGGCTCTCATTGGCACCCTCGCTGGACTCCAGTACTGCAAGTATTCAAGCCCTCCAGCACGTCGGAGGCCGAGGACATACTTATTTCTTGAACTCTGTAAGAGTTGTGTCCTTAAACCTGTTAAGTCGTTTGTCCTTTAACACTCAACTGTTCGCATTCCGTTATGAACTGGAGTTGCCTGGTGACCTAAGGAAAGAAATTCTGTGCATGATTAGTCTGCTTAGCAAATGACTCGGGTAGGTGCTTTTTGGGCTGGCTTCGCAGCTAGGGCCGCTTCGCGCTCTTAGAACAATGATTTTTGAACTGTAGGGGTTGGCGAGTTCCGCTGCAATTTTATTGACCAATAACCGGAACAGGGCGTGGATATATTCGAGGAAGACAACCCCGAATACTCAATCGGTTTGCTCACGCTGAAGGTGCTTAAAAGAGTCTGTCCGGTTGAATGGAATTCAACCGGACAGATATATCGTCGATTCGCCTAGATACTAGGAGTTATCACGTTTGCCGTCGAGTTCGCGGACGGTGCTGTCGACTGACCCCTGTAGCTTGCGACGATCTTGATCGTGCTCAGTATGAGCCTCGGTTAGCTCCTGAGCGGTGACAGGCTCGACACGCTCTTCGAAGAAACGACGAGACCAGCTGGCCTTAAACTTCGACCACATGCTCACGCGTCCCTTACTGTTGGGCTGCGCTGTAACGGGTTCTTGAGATTCGAAGGCTACCAGCTCGTACATGCGATACTGGTCGACCATTTCATGGCGTTCGAGAATAGCACCTTCTGGCGTCCATTCGATGATGCCAGTCTCTCGTCCGTGCAGGGCGATCTCACGATCTTTGCGCTGCAGAGCCAAACAGATACGTTTGGTGACGATAAAGCCAATGATCGGGCCTGCGATGATTAGAAAGCGGAGTATATATGCAACGTCGTTAAGCGACAACATGAAGTACACAGCCATCAAGTCAGATGAGGCTGCAGCCCACATGACGCAGTAGAAAATGACTCCTGCCACACCGGCTGCTGTGCGTCCTGGAGCATTTCGTGGCCGATCCAATATGTGGTGCTCACGGTTGTCACCTGAGATACCACGTTCAATCCACGGCCATAGGACCATACCAACAATCAGTGCACCGGCTGGGATCATTGGTAGGAGCACTCCCAAAGGCAGTGCATTCCAGCCCCATGGCATCGGGATGTGCCAGAGGAAGGAGAAGTCACCAAGCATACCGGGCATCAGCCGCAAGATACCGTCAACCCAACCAATGTACCAGTCTGGTTGGGTACCCGCGGAGACTGGTGAGGGGTCGTATGGTCCGTAGTTCCAAACAGCGTTGATCTGTAAGAAGCCAGAAATCAGGGCGACGATACCGAAGACGATGAAGAAAAAGCCACCGGCTTTGGCCGCATATACCGGACCGACAGGATAGCCAACAACGTTCGTTTGCTGGCGGCCGGGGCCAGGATATTGAGTGTGCTTGTGGACAACGACCATAAAGAGGTGGATGGCAACCATCAAGATGATGAGTGCTGGAACCACCATAATATGGAGGGAGTACAAGCGGGGAATGATCTGGTCTCCTGGGAATTCGCCTCCGAAGAAGAAGAACGACAGATAGGTCCCGACTACTGGCATAGCTTTCATAACGCCGTCAATAATCCGGAGACCGTTACCCGAGAGCACATCATCTGGCAGGGAGTAGCCTGTGAAGCCAGCTGCCAGTGCCAAGATCAGCAGCACTGAACCTACGACCCAGTTCAATTCGCGCGGACGGCGGAAAGCACCTGTGAAGAAAACGCGGAGCATGTGCACCGACGCTGCAGCTACGAAGATGAGGGCTGACCAGTGGTGGACCTGGCGCATGAACAGTCCACCGCGGATCTCAAACGAGATATCTAGTGTGGATGCGTATGCGGCCGACATTTCGACGCCATACAAGGGCTTATACGCGCCCTCGTAAACCACGTGGGCCATAGAGGGGTCGAAGAAGAACGTCAAAAATGTTCCGGAGAGAACAAGGATGACGAATGAATAGAGCGCGACTTCACCAAAGAGGAAGGTCCAATGGTCCGGGAACAGTTTGCGCCCAAACTCTTTAACGATTTTTGAGGCACCCATGCGGGTATCTACAAAATTAGCGATCTTCCCTGTTTGGGTGGAAGGTTGATAGTCCTGAATGACGGACATTATGCACCACGCTCCTCAGCTGGTCTTGGGTCACGTTCCCAATATGCAGGACCGACGGGTTCCTGGAAGTCACTTTGAGCGACGAGGTAGCCGTCATTGTCGACAGTGATAGGTAGCTGCGGAAGTGGGTGTGAAGCCGGACCGAAGACAACCTTGCATTCCTGAGTCAGGTCGTAGGTTGACTGGTGGCATGGGCATAGTAGGTGGTGAGTGTGCTGTTCATACAGTGCAATCGGGCAGCCTACGTGTGTACAGATCTTGGAGTAGGCCACAATGCCATCAACATGCCAATCTTCACGACCATCGCTGATCTGCATGTCTTCTGGATTCAGACGCATGAGCAGCACTACTGCCTTTGCTTTCTGATTTAGCTTGTCATGTTCCATGTCCAAGAGCCCGTCTGGAACGACGTGCAGTGCTGACCCAATGGTGACGTCTTCGGCCTTGATTGGAGTTCCGGTGACATCACGCACTAGACGTGTCCCAGTATCCCACATGGTGTGACGCATGCGTTCGACACCGAAGTTTTGTGCTGGATCATCCGATTGATTACCGCTGTTATCCAGATCGCGGAACATGGCGACTGCGGGGAGCGGTGCAATGGCGAGTGCTCCGATGAGAGTGTTGCGCAATAGGGGACGACGCTTGATCTGCGACTCATCGACGATGTCGTTGATCATGTTGACGGCATCGGAACGGTCCTCTTCGTTGGCAACAGATTCGCGCTCTTCAACCCATTCGTGGTCTGGCATCAAGGCACGACCCCATTGGACGATGCCGACGCCGATACCGAGCATCGCGAAGGCTGTGCCGAGGCCCAGCAGCGTGTTCTGAAGGCGGATGAGGCCCATGTCTGTTTCGTCCAGCGGCAGCTGTCCGACCCCGAAGTAACCAACAAAGAAGATGATGGTACCGATGACGGACAGGATGAACAGGAAAGAAACCTGGCGTTCAGCGCGCTTTGCGGCACGTGGATCCTCATCAGTGATACGTGGCCGGTGCGGTGGCAATCCTGGGTCTTCGATAGCGAAGTTACCCGAATCGGCACCAGCGCGCTCTACGGCGCCCGGTTTACCGGGATCTCCGTGGCGTTGCTCGCCCATAGATCTGATTCCTTTACTCGAGTGATGTTGATGATGTTCTAATCGACGATAATTCGATAATTATTTAGGAAGACCTGGTAGTCATCCAAACCATGAAACCGATAAGTAGTGCAAGACCACCGGTCCATACAAAGAGACCTTCAGCTACTGGTCCCAGCGAACCGAGGGATGCACCGCCAGGGTGGCCCTGGGTCTCAAATTCTTTGAGATAAGCAATGACGTCGCGCTTGTCTTCTGGCGTCAAGTTGGAATCCGAGAAGACTGGCATGTTCTGCGGACCGGTAACCATTGCTTCGTAAATGTGTTCTTCCTCAACACCATGCAGCGTCGGAGCGTATTTACCGCGGGTCAGTGCACCACCACCAGCTGATGCTGAGTGGCACATGGCACAGTTCACGCGAAACAGGTCGCCACCACGTGCAAGGTTTACGTCGGCATGATCAGTGTCCAGGTATTCGTCTTCTGGAATTGATGGACCGGTTCCGAGTGAATGAACATATGCAGCCATCTGCATGGTTTGTTCTTCATTGAATTGGTTCTGCTTTTCCTGCCCCTGTGGGCCGGTCATCTGCAGCGGCATACGGCCGGTACCAACCTGGAAATCAACTGATGCAGCACCAACGCCAACAAGGGAGGGTCCTGCAGGGCCACCGGTAGCGCCAATGCCGTGACAGGACGCACAGTTCGCGTTAAAGAGCGTCTCACCATCGGTGATGTTGTCGGCGCTGGTGTAATCAGCTTGGGAATATGCCGATGCGGAGTTGATGTTGGAGGCAAGCGAGTAGAGACCTCCGGTTAGCAACAGACCCAGCAACAGCAGGGCCACTCCGACCATGGGGTGGCGGCGGTTCTGTGAGAGTGCCTTCACTTTATGTGTTCCTTACGTGTTTTATAACCGGATGGGGTGTGACAAGTCCGTTCCGGTTACCTCGGGTGCGATGGATATTGAGCCGGCGGACCGAACAAGTCACTGAATGACGTAGATGATAAACCACAGTGCGACCCAAACTACGTCAACGAAGTGCCAGTAGTAAGAGATGACGATGGCGATAGTGGATTCATGGTTACCGAAACGCTTTGCGAGGTAGGCGCGCCCAATGACGAACAGGAACGCTATGAGGCCTCCAAGTACGTGCAGCGCGTGGAAACCCGTAGTGATGTAGAACGCGGAGCCGTATGCGCCTGAGGCCACTGTTACGCCGTGAGAAACCAACATTGCGTATTCGTAGGACTGAACAGATAGGAAGATCGATCCCAGGATGAAGGAAACGATAAACCATTCCACGACACCCCAGTCCTTGAGTTTGTTGCTCGTGCGACGTGGCCGGAGATTGATTGCCGCGTGTGTACCCCATTGGGCAGTAAACGAACTAATAACCAAGATGACGGTGTTGATTGTCGCCAAGACTGGGTCGAGTAATGCTGTGTTCTCCTCCCAGAGAGTGGGGGAGGTGGAACGCAACGTGAAGTACATAGCGAACAGGCCACCGAAAAACATTACTTCCGAAGATAGCCAGACCATGGTGCCCACGGCACTCAGGTTGGGCCGACTTGGGAAGCCGGTAGGATTATGCGAGAGAGTCTGAGTTGATGTTGTCACCCTTTCATTATGGCCCGAAAACCGTCAATATTCACAATGAGACTTGCGTGGTGCGTGTCTTTTCCCTGTGAGGTCAGCGACAGGATCGCCGATGAACCCGCATAATTACCAGCAAGTGCGCAGTTTTCGTTGTTCTAAATGTCAGGATTTGTTGGCGTTCATGGGTTCCAAAAGGCACCGAATTGTTAAGCTCCTGAATGCTTTTCGAGGTGGCGGCTCGAGCTACATTCGCATTGGAGAGTTATGTTCAGTATTTCGGCGGCTATTGGTAATAGGATTGTTCTCAGTAAAAGAGGAATCCCTTACTCCTTTAGGAAGCATCACATATGAATTGGCCCACCGTATTATCTGCAGTTTCGAGTCAGCAACACTTGACCCAGAAACAAGCCGCGTGGGCTATGCAGGAAATGATGTCCGGGATCGCAACAGACGCCCAGATCGCAGGGTTCTTGATGGCACTCTCTACTAAAGGAGAGACAGTCGAGGAACTGCTGGGGCTGGCGGATGCGATGCTCGATGAGGCAGTTTCGGTGGATTTGCCATCAAATGTTCTTGACATCGTAGGCACCGGTGGGGACCGACTTGGAACCGTGAACCTTTCAACAATGTCATCGCTCGTCGCCGTCGGCGCTGGCGCGCGTATCGTCAAGCATGGCAATCGCGGCTCTTCGTCCACGGCGGGAGCCGCCGACGTCATCGAAGCTTTGGGGGTTGACTTAACTCTCACGCAGTCACGTGCCAAGGAGTCTCTTGACGAAGCAGGCATTACCTTCCTTTTTGCGCAGGAATATCATCCCTCAATGCGCTATGTCGCGCCCGCACGTAAGCAGCTTGGTGTACCGACTGCGTTCAACTATCTTGGTCCGCTCTCTAACCCCGTTCGGGCGCAAGCGCAAGCTCTCGGTTGTGCATCTGAAGTTATGGCTCCATTATTAGCTGGTGTTCTGGCAGACAGAGGTGTGCGGGGTCTGGTATTTCGCGGTTCAGATGGCCGCGACAAGATCACAACATCAGGGCCGACAACAATTTTTGAAGTGCGGGATGGTCAAGTTGAACAGCATGAACTCAACCCACAGGATTTTGGTATCAGCATAGTTCCGGTAGAAGCACTAGCTGGGAGAGATGGAACACACAACGCCGGTATAGTTCGGGATATGTTGGGTGGTGCGACCGGTCCTGTCCGTGATGCCGTACTGCTCAATACAGCTGCCGGACTAACGGCCTACGACATGAACGCATCGGGACACCTGTTTGACCGTATCAGCGCCAATATTGAGCGGGCACAAGAATCAATCGATTCGGGAGCGGCTCAGCAGGTGTTAAATAACTGGGTGAACGCATCTCGTCCCGATCAGCATTGATTTTCTAAACACGAAAGTGTTGCCCAACCTATAGGGTTAGGCAACACTTTGCGTAAGTCGTGATTTGAGTATCTTAGAATCCCAGGGCAAAACCCTCTTCGAGGTCATGCTGAGAATAGGCGCGGAAAGCCAGATGTGTTTCGGTATCTCTAATGCCTTCGACCTTGGAGAGCCGATCCGAAATGACGTCTTCTAACTGATCAAATTCACGTACCCGCACCATGGCGATAAGATCCCAAGCTCCGGTCACCGAATAAACTTGAGTGATACCGTCCTTATCGGCGAGTTCGGTAGCAATTTCGGGGATGCGGTTCGTGTCTGTTCTGATCATAACGAATGCCGTGACCATGGTCCTCCTCAGAAAGTATTTAGCTCTAGTTTAGGCGTTTTTACCTTGTCGATTTACGAGTGTAGAAATACTGCGTCGGCCGAGCAGGAATACGCCTAACACTCCCGTCGTGACGAGGATAAATGCTAAGGCCGATGAATCATCGAACAGAATTGCTCGCAAGATCAGTCCGAGAACCACAGTGATGAGCCATAATGCAATTCCAGCGGGGAAGACATTATGGATCAGTCTGCCAGGTTTTATGATTGCCGATAACACGAGATAGGGGAGTGTAAACGGCAGGGCGACACGTGCGATGTTTAAGAAATTCAGGTCGCCGTCATGAGATGAAACGCCGATAATTGCGAAAATCACGATGAGGACAGCGTCGATGCAGAGCAACATAACGATGGCGGACTTGGAGGCAACCGGGGGAGCGGGTTGTGCATTCGTGGTCATGCCCCGAGTCTAGAGCAGGAGCTGGGCTTGTGCCTTCTTGTTTGTTTTGGCCTCCGTGCATGACACAAGGGCATAAAGTTGTGGGTATGTTTTGCGTGACTTTGACTGTGGTCAAGAATATTTCCAATATCCAAGCCGATCAAATAATGGACCGGCTTGTCGAATCTCTGACCGTGTCTCCGGAATCTGGGGGAGGGGCGGCCTCGAATTTCCACAAGATTAGCGGGCGGCAACTCCAAGGCTGGTTCACCTCGGCTGAAGAAGTGGTGGGATTTATTCTCACGGCGGCAAGGTCGGGCTCGTGGCGCGTGCATCTAACTGCAGTGCCTGATAAGGGTCAAGCTTGTGAATATGATCGGGTTTATCGGGAACCAGAAGCCCTAATCGGAAAGCGGGCCCAAACGCTGGAATCACTTGACGCTTCAAGATCTCCAGGGGGAGTGCAAGTTACGATGGCACAAGGACGTTCCCTTGTAGATTCGGGGACTGTCCCGGCTCTAGGCTTGATAGAGGCAGGAATGCAGCTGTTGGGATCGATTGAGCGTCGTCGCTCTGATGAGGGGCAGGAAGCTGGCCTTTTGGTCAATGCCGGGGCTTCGCAAAGGGCCACAGCTGATCATCTTGGCGTTTCGCAACAGGCAGTGTCTTCGCGTCTGCAGGCGGGGTATTGGTATGAATCTCGGCAAGTTGCGTACTGGCTAGCTCATCAGTTGTCTGAGATCGTGTCGCATTGAGCAAGGCACCAGCATCAGAGGTATCTGTGACTTCCTTGTGGTGCAAGCAATCGGCCGCTATGAGTCCAACAAATAGGCGCAGTGGCTGCATGCTTGGGGTGGCCTGAAAAAAGGGTCAACTTTACATAATGTAGATTATCGGCGTTTCAACGTGGTGTTCGAAATTCCTTGGTGATCACGCTGAAATGATGGGCTGAGTTTCTGTTGGAGTGCTCTGAGTGGGTGTGAGCTCGAAAAGGGTCGCTGAAGCATCTTCCCAACGGCCGACAAGACGTCGAAGTTCGCCACCATCTTGGTCTAGATGGTCTAAGACGTGATGAACTGATACCGTGCCCCAGTCTTCTGGGAGTTCGCCGCGAATATAGATGCTGATATCAGAGTCTTCGGTGCCTTGATATTGACCATCTTGGTTATAAAAATGAAAATCTGCCTGTTGAATTTCACCAGCGAGAGCCTGATTGAGCATATGAATCCCGACCGGATCTGCCATCGCGTCGTAGGCCCAGCGGTCACCCAACACCGGGTGGTCCATCTTAACAATAAGGTAGTCTTCCGCGCCTTCCAATGGCGCTGCTCTGTAGGTCATGGGTAGATGCAGAATCTTGTCATCACGTTTCAGGATGAAACCTTCAAAGCCAACCTCGCCACCTGTATCGTCGAATCGATACGTGCCTATAAGCTCTGGTTCTCCAGAACCGCCCCAGAATTGTTTGTCTAACCACGCGGTTACAAATTCTTTTTTGGTAGGGCTTGTCTCTACTACATAAATTGTGGCCATACAACGTAGTCTACGTGGTGGCCTGAAAAATCTCAGCTCTGGTACCCAGAGCCAACGCCCCATACATCATGAGACGTGCGTCTCCCCCTTGGTAACGAACCTAAAATTTCTACTGTGCTTAGGGTCATTCTGCCGACTTTGTTGAGGTTAACAAGTATCCTGAACACATGAATACACATACGGGAGGCCATGATGCTTGAGTGGATCCTAGAGAACTTCTGGTCTTTCTGGCTGATTATGATGTTGCTGCTCGTCAGCGTACAAGTCATGACCGGTGAAATGACGTTTCTCCTGATCTCCGCTGGTGCGCTTACCGCCATCGTGGCGGATGTTCTAGGAGCACCAATTTATGTGCAGTTCATTATTGTCACGGTAATATCGATTGCCTCGCTAATCTGGCTACGAAGTTTTGACACCAAACGTCCAGAAAATGACAGCGGCCCCTCCCCCTGGAGCGTGAATCGATATGTCGGAAGTGTTGGCGACGTAACAGAAGAGGTCACGTCGAGTCAAGGCAGAGTTCGAATCGGCAACGAGATCTGGTCTGCTCGGACTTACAGCTCAACTCCCATACCGTCTGAGACGTCGGTAGTTATTCAACAAATCGAAGGAGCTATCGTCTGGGTGGCACAGACGCCGGACTCGTCCAAATTCTAGGACGTAGGGGTTTTGTGTTGACAGTGTAGTAGTGCCAGTTAGTACATAAACGATACCAACGATCAATAGAGGAAAATATTGTGGACATCTTTTTAATTATCCTCTTCGTTGTGCTGGCTATCTTCGTGGTAGCCATCTTGGCGAAGTCATTCAAAATTGTGCCACAGGGTCACTGCGGCATTATTCAACGGCTCGGAAAATACCAGCGCACGCAAATGGCGGGACTTACTATGATGGTGCCATTTGTCGATGAAATGCTCCCGCTCATCGACATGCGTGAACAGGTCGTTACGTTTCCACCGCAACCAGTTATTACTGAAGATAACCTCGTGGTGTCGATTGACACCGTGGTCTATTTTCAAATCAATGACCCTACGGCAGCGACCTACGGGATCGCCAACTATATTGCAGCTGTCGAAAACTTGACTACAACAACAATTCGTAACGTCGTTGGTTTTATGAACCTGGAAGAGACACTAACTTCTCGTGACGCCATCAATACACAGCTGCGAGGTGTCTTGGACGAAGCGACGTCAAAATGGGGGCTGCGTGTTTCACGTGTTGAAATCAAAGCTATCGACCCTCCACGAACCATTCAAGATTCTATGGAAAAGCAAATGCGAGCCGAGCGTGATCGGCGCGCCGCGATTCTGACCGCAGAAGGTCAAAAGCAGTCGGAAATTCTAACCGCAGAAGGTCAGCGTCAGTCAGCTATTCTCGAAGCCGAGGGTGATGCACAGGCGGCAATTCTCCGAGCAAATGCTGAAGCAGAAGCAATCGTGACAGTCTTCGAGGCTATCCATGAAGGGAAGCCGAATGCCGACTTGTTGGCCTATCAGTACCTGCAGGTACTCCCCCAAATCGCCGAATCTGATTCATCCAAGATGTGGATTATCCCGTCGGAAGTTACCGACGCACTGAACCGTTTTAGCGGTACATACGGACCAGAAGCAGGCCCGAGCGGATCGGCTCCCTCCGGTGGTGGAACGAGAGATTCAGGGCCGTCATCTGATGCACCAGCTCCCCCGCCAGCGCCAAAGAGCCGCCGTGCAAAACGACCAACGACTGCAGCAGGAATTGCAGATGTTGCACCGAAGGCTCCAAAATTAGAAGATACTTCTCTTGAAGATGCGTTGGCTGAACCTGAAATTGAAGAAGATGTCTTTCGAGATGGACCAAACAGCGGCAATGCCGGGGAACAAAAGTAGCTCGTAATGCGTTGTACATCTCGAGGCCTAGTTAGATAGACTGTCTTGTCTGCAAAGTTGCTTGGAGGAATTTTTGAATGTCTGATCGTTCATTGCGCGGTATGCGTCTCGGTGCCCAGTCTATGGAGACTGAAGCAGGAGTTGAGCCTGCACCACGTCAGCAAATTGAGTATCGCTCAGAAGATGGTGAATCAGTTGTCGTGACCTTCGCCGCTGAGGCGGATGTGCCTGATAACTGGACCACAAAATCTGGGAAGGAAGCCCTTCGCGTAGACGGCGAGACGCCGATACTCGATGAAACCAAACCGCAGCGCACTCACTGGGACATGCTCCTTGAGCGTCGCAGCATCGAAGAGTTAGATGAAACTCTAGAGGGACAACTTAAGAAATTGCGTGTACGCCGTGGCGAGGACGTCGACGCCTAATATCGCAGCAACATACATCTTTCAAAAAACGGGGACCAGTTCAATACTGAATGAACTGCTCCCCGTTTTTATGCTTCAAATTGTGCCATTGCTATCCAAAACGTTGTTTGAGTTTCTGAGCTCGCGCGGCAAGGCCCCATTGGGTTACATTCGTGAACGCTTCGGTAATAATGTTTCCCGACATCTTTGACTCACCGAATTCGCGTTCCATAAAGGTAATCGGCACTTCGATAATGCGTTTACCTAATTGTGCGGTTCTAAAGGACATATCTACCTGGAAACCGTAGCCCTTGGACTGGACCGCGTCCAGGTCCATAGCTTCGAGGGTGGTTGCACGGTAAGCACGGAAACCTGCAGTAATGTCGGTGAGACGTAGCCCTAAAAGAATCTGGGGATACAGCGACCCTCCAATGGACAACAGCTTTCGGTACCAGGGCCAATTAACCATTTTTCCACCTGGAACTCGACGTGAACCAATCACAAGATCAGCTTCATCAATGGCCTGCAACAACCGAGGTAACTGTTCCGGCTGGTGAGAACCATCAGCGTCCATTTCGACCAACACGTCATAGTCGCGCTGTAAACCCCAGCGAAACCCGGCTATATAGGCCCCGCCTAGTCCGTCTTTAACCTGTCGGTGGAGAACATAGACCTGATCGTCTTTACCAGCCTGTGCGTCCGCCCAGATACCCGTGCCATCTGGTGAGTTATCATCCACCACCAGTACGTCTGACCCCGGTACAGCTGCGCGCAGTCGCTGCAGTGTTCCCGGCAATGATTCAGCTTCGTTGTATGTGGGAATAATAGTTAATATGCGCACAAGTGTCCTTTTCGTACAATGTCTGTGATCTCGACTAGTGAGGCGGAACCAACCACCGATTATAACCAGAGAATGTGAGTGAAGTTAGACAATTTGGCCGTTGCGAATCGTGAACTGCAATTCAGGTGGATCGTCGGTCGAAGACAAAATTGGTAACAGGGCGGTGCCGGCGCGCTTGTCGGTTGACCAGTGTGCAGCTTTTACATTGGGAGCCTGAACTCCAAGTTGCCTTGCTTGCCAGACGTTAAAATTGGCCGGTGCCCCAACAGCAATTTGCCCAGCTCCCATATTGGCTTGAGCAATGCGGCTTGGCAGAGCTCTGACGGCATCTCGGGAAACGGTGTTGAATGCTGCACGAGTAGATATTCGCTGGTCAGTATTTTCATTTTCGATCAGCGCCGTCACAAGTTTCCACAGGGAACCGGACCACTCCCCTGTTCCCATGGCGACATGGACACCCGCAGCGATAAGAGAAGCAGTGGGTGCAAAGATCTTCGGTGTGGACTCCACATGTGCGGGAACTATTGTAACTGAGGCATGTAAAGTCACCAGCTGGCTGATCTGCTGTGCGCTCATAGTGTGATTGGCTAGGACTCTATGCCGGCTGCGCATCAGCACTGCGTTGCTTTGTTGCGACAGAGCACCCAATATATGGTCGAGCTGTTCTGAATTTTCGGATTGAATCAGCAGCTGTGTAGGCGGTTTCAAGCTTGCGAGGGTTTCAGGCAGCTGATTAATCTGGCCTGAAGCAACAAATAGACCGTCAGCATTACTAGGATCAGCACCCAGTGGTGCGTAATAGATGCGCTCGTCACCGGGAACTGTCGAACTCAGCATGCTTCGTGCATCACCAGAAGTAATAGGAGAGGTCGAATAGCCATCGATGAAAGCGGGGGTAACCAGGGCACCGCACAGATCTTTTGTGTTGACGGGGCCTGAAACAGTGGCCGCCACAAGTCGCTCTGCCGTTTCATCTGAACCTAACCATGCTACGACGCTATTGTCGGCGTGGAGGGCATTTGCATAGGGCTCTGATATGGAATGTATGTAGCCGTTTGTCAACAGCAGGCTCGTAGTCACTGATTCAAATCCAGTCGTTCAATGGGGTTGTACTCGTCGATATCGTCAGTCGCGTGTGGAAGTTTAACCGTTGAAGAATAGGAAATAATTCCACGGTTGACGAGATCCCGCGCTCGTCTGCACCGGCGCGCTAAATCGGGGTGGGTATCGTCTAGGGATGCAAGCTGACCTAGTAAATCCATGACCTGGCGAGCCCAACGAACGAAATCTCCAGCCGCCATATCAGAACCGGCTAACGAGGATAGTAGTTCATGGCCACGTGCCCAACGAACCATGGGCCAAACTAAACCTGGATGTGGCTGAGCTGTAACAACCAAATCAGCTTTGCGCTCCGTTTGCTGAAGGTCGTACCAATGCTCATCAACAATATCCAAAGCTTCCTGGAGTTTTTGCGTTGGCATAGCCGGTTGAAAGATTTGTTCTTCAGCAGATGACTCAAAGACCAGTAGAGCACCAAGACCCGCAAGGTCTTCAGGTGCCATGTCGTCCATGAGTCCTGATTGCAGGAGCAATGAGACCAGCAGATCCCGATCCCCGTAGATACGGCGCAGACTTTGGCCTGGCTCAGTGATGCGATCGCTTTCGACATAACCAAAGTCCGTTAATAAGTTGATAATCCGGTCAAATGTTCGGGCGATCGTGTTGGTGCGTCCTTGAATTTTGGCAATATTTTTATCAGCTTCGATTCGAAGCTTGTTCCAGCGGTTCGCCCATGTTTGATGCTGCTCACGGTCAGGGCAGCCGTGACAGGGATGAGCATGTAGTTCTGTGCGGAGTTGTTCTAATCGGCTGAGATCGTGCTCATCTTTATAACGGAAACCCACCGGCGCCTTGCCATCAGAGATAGGGGGCAGCTGTTGGCTGATTGCTCCGTGCATCCACCCAGCGATGTTTTTTCGGTGTTTCGGTGATTTCGTCAGCAACTTGCGCGGGAGCTCAACGCCGGCAAATGGTACAACTGGCTCGTCCATTTCATCCGTTGAGAGACGTCGTAATTGCCCCTTAGAGGTTACGACGCCGACTCGTGGGTTGGTAGGATTACCAGCTGCTGAAACAACGACCGAAGTCCCAAGATTTCTTGTCCCTTGAACATCAATAATGTCGCCTTCAGCCAACTTATTCAGGGACTCCATAACAGCGCGACGACGCACACGATTGCGTGACCGAGACGCAGCTTTCTCCGCTTGTGAGACTTCCTGTCGTAGTCGAGCATATTCCGTAAAGTCGCCCAGGTGGCATTCCATAGCTTCTTCATACCCGGCTAATGAACGTTCTTGGCGTTGAACTTCTTGAGCTACCCCAACAACAGATCGATCAGCCTGGAACTGCGCAAACGACGACTCGAGAATATTGCGGGATCGTTCACGGCCAAAACTTGCCAGGAGATTGACCGCCATGTTGTAAGTCGGTTTGAAAGAGGAATTCAACGGATAGGTGCGCCGGGCCGCGAGCCCAGCGACGGCGGAAGGATCGAGGCCCGGCTGCCACATCACCACCGCGTGTCCTTCAACGTCGATACCACGTCGTCCAGCACGTCCGGTTAGTTGGGTGTACTCCCCCGGTGTAATGTCCTTGTGCGATTCACCATCGAATTTCACGAGTCGTTCGATCACGACGGTACGTGCTGGCATGTTGATACCGAGCGCGAGTGTCTCGGTAGCAAAGACCGCCTTGACAAGACCGGTGGCAAAGAGTTCTTCGACAATTTCTTTGAACAGTGGAAGTAAGCCTGCGTGGTGGGAAGCGAAACCTCGACGTAGGCTGTCGCGAAAGTTCCAAAAACCCAGGGCGTCACGATCCTGTTCCGCTAAGACCGTTGCGGCGCGGTCCACCGTCTCCAAAATTTGACGTTTCTCGCTATCGGTTGTCAGATCCAACCCTGCGTTTAAACACTGCTCTACGGCAGCTTCACACCCGTTCCTAGAGAAAATGAAACCGATGCACGGCAGCAGCCCTTCACGGGATAGAGTCCGTATCATCTGCGGACGAGAAACCCGCATGTCTTTACGCTGAGACTGCGGCCGATCGTTGGCACCACGAGATGCTGAAACATCTGATTGACGGCGGTTGCCTTGTCTACGACCACCCCGAGTACGTTGCCGATTTCGAGAACGCGATCCAGGCCGGCCCCAGTCGTTAACCTGGGCGTCCCGGCGTGCAAGTTCGGCGAGTTGTGCCAACTCAGGATTGACCTTGCTTGTTGGTTGCTGGTCCCCGGTCATCGAAAAGAGATCGTAGAGTTCTTTTCCGACCATCACGTGTTGCCACAGTGGCACAGGACGATGTTCGGAAACTACTACGGTGGTAGAACCTCGCACAGTATCTAACCATGCGCCAAATTCTTCAGCGTTCGAAACCGTTGCTGATAACGCCACCAGCTGCACTGATTCCGGCAGGTGGATGATGACTTCTTCCCACACGGCCCCGCGGTGACGGTCTGCTAAATAGTGAACTTCGTCCATCACCACATATCCGAGATTTTCCAAGGTGTCGGATTCTGCATACAACATATTACGCAGCACCTCGGTGGTCATGACGACGATTTCAGCGTTGGGGTTGCGAGCTGTGTCGCCGGTCAGGAGGCCTACCTTTTCGCTTCCGTAGGTCGCCACTAAGTCGGTGTACTTCTGATTACTCAGCGCCTTGATGGGAGTAGTATAGAAAGCCTTCTTGTCTTGAGCTAGCGCGAGATGAATCGCAAACTCAGCCACAACGGTCTTACCAGCCCCGGTCGGGGCGGCAACAAGAACTGCGTGCCCGTCTTCCAGATACTCTGCTGCTTCGTACTGGAAATCGTCCATGGGGAATTTTAGGTCAGCCGAAAATTTACCCAACTCGGTCTTGGCAAATTCCGCACGCTTTCTTGAAGCAGCGTAGCGTTCCGATGGAGATAGGTCTTGATGCTGATGATCAGGGGTATCGGCACACATATGGGGTAATGCTAGTCCTCACGAGTAATTTCAGACAGTGGCTGTGCCCCGCGCTGAATCTCCGCTTCGCCGGCGGTACCTTCTTTAGCTGCTTTCCGTGAACGCCGACGATCATTGAGTAACGCTAGTGCGAGTGCTAACGCGAAGAGCAGGGCAAGTGGCGCACCGAGATAGAACATGGTCATCACATCGGAGCCTGGTGCGCCCATCGCTGCGATGACAGCGATCAAAAACACTGAGATACGCCAATGTTTCAGCATCGTCTTGCCTTGGAGTATTCCTGCCATGTTGAGTCCGACGAGGACGACAGGTATAACAAGCGCAATGCCAAAAGCAAGGAGAAGTCGTGTGACAAACGGGATGTAGACGGTGGCCATGACGCGGTGGGCACTGCCGTCGGGAGTCAAGGAAGTAAAGAAGGCCATCGCCTGTGGAAGAGCGAACCATCCAAGTGCAATACCTCCGATAAACAATGGTACGGCCGCTGTTATAAAGCCCATGGCATATCGGCGCTCATGCTTACGCAATCCAGGCACGATGAAGGCCCAAATTTGATATAACCATATCGGTGAAGCAAGAATCAGGCCAATAAATAGAGCCACTTGCAACATGATGTCAAAAGGCTGCGCTACAGAGGAAAACATTATTTCGACTGGTGCGTCCTCTGTCGACAAACTTGTAATTGGTTCAGTCAGTATGGTGAATGACGGCTGGTAGACGATAAAGCCGACAATCGTTCCCACCAAGATTGCAAGCCCAGCTTTGAAAAACCTGTTACGCAGCTCCCGCAGATGCTGGCGAAGCGACATTTGTCCCTCGGCAGACCTTGAACGTTTTGAACGTTCTTTGCTCTTTGAGGAAGAACCGTGATCAGTTGAGGTCATGGACTCGGCTACAAGTTATTTCGAACGCTGTTCTTCCGAGCCAGGATTCGCAGCATTTTCGCTATCAGGGATGACGGTGCCTTCAACAGCCGATTCCTCTTTTTCGTTGCCGGATTCTTCGGTCGTTTTGGTGTTTTCCGAACCTTTACTATCCGACTTCATCTCTTTGACTTCAGACTTGAGAATGCGCATCGACTGACCCATGTTCCGTGCCATTTTTGGCAGCTTATTGGCGCCAAAGAGCAAGAATGCCAGCAGAACTAATACCAGCAGAATGACTGGGTTCCTGAAGATGTTCATAGTCTACCTTTCTATGCAGCTGGGTCCATTGTACAGCTGCCATGGAACTTACCGGGCTGAGTCATGAGGAGTTGTCATAGTGCTGTTCATCATTTCCCAGATCGTTTCGCGAACCTTTTGAGGTTGCACAACGACGATTTGTCCGGCGTGTGTTGCCAGTAAGTCTAACAAGGGGGTCAGTGTTTGAAATGCTAATTGGGCATAAATGGAACCATCATCTGCGATGGCTGTGGCAATTGGATGATAGGCGTTGATGACATCACGATATCGATGCGTTGCATGGACGATTACTGTGAGGGCTTCATCGGTTACCGCTGGCGCAACAGGGGTTTGCGGCACTGAACGGAAGGCAGGAGTAAAATATCGCTCTGTGATATTTGCCGTACCAATTCGATCGAGCCGAAAAGTGCGAAGGTCTGCAGTTTCTTGACACCAGGCATGAACGTAACCGTGGCCCGAGGCGTAACGCAATTGTAAGGGCTCAATATCGCGAGTGCTGATGCTACCTGAAGATTCGGAGTAGTAACTTATGCTGACGACTTGGTGCAGGCGCGCCCCCTGGTGGAGTACTTCAGCGATTTCGTCGTCCTCCCCTAAGCTCAGATCCGGATGAATAACATGGTCCTGGATGCCTGCTTGTGGATCCACCAGATCGATGGCATCGCGAAGTTTGATCCCAAGTGTCTGGGCTGCAGACTGCTGTACCTGACTAATCCCCGGGATGGTCGGAACGGCATTGAGGCCAGATATTAATCCCAGAGCTTCAGGTGCGGAGAGTTGCCAGGGTTGTGCTAACAACTCAGCGTTGGAAATCTCAACTGGATCAGCATGCGGATCGATTTCAAACTGTCCACCGGCGAAATCGGTTTCTGGCAGGCCCCAAAATTGCATGGCCGATAGATCCTCGGTCAGCGTGGCGTCGTCAATTGTGAAGCGCTGACGGACCTGCTCGCGAGACATTGTTCCACCGTTTTGGTTCACCACGGCCACGATACCGAGACGACGTGAAATCACGTCCCTATCCCCTGTTCTACGCCGGGTACGAGTGACTTTGGTGAGTTTTGGTACTGCCAACACGGGAGTCCCTGTGTGAGCGTCGCGAACTACGGCGGTGAGATCGTCAACAAGTTCAGCCAGCTCAGCGGACTGTTGGGGGTTCACGCGAGCTTTGGTAGTCAATGCGGCAATACTGGCTGCTACTTTCAACGGATCGCGGTAGGTGAAGTACAACAGCTCCCACCCGGGCGATCGGTGGACAACCTCAGCTCGAATACGAAGACTGGTGCTAACGTTCTCCGCGATCCAAACGTATGCTTCGGTAGCCGCTTGTTCGGTGTAGAGGCGCGCGCGAATAGCCTCAATGCTGAACTGTGGCGGTGGCAACGATGATTCTCGTTGTCCCGTAAGCGCTTCGCTGGGTAACGCGGTAATCGTCTTGGACTCTATACGTGAGAGTCGGAAGATACGTTCGTCATGGCGATCTAGATCCCAGCCCACCACATACCAGTGTTGGTGCGCCATAAAGACGGCCCAGGGCCGCAGCTTACGGTTTGCGATCTCGTCTCGACCAACGGTGCGGTAACGAAAGCGAATGGGTGCTTGTTCACGAGTTGCTGCCACGATGTCAGTCAGCAGGGACTGGCTCGGAGCAAGTTGGGCACCGACAAAGGGAGGATTGGCCGGCTGCCCGGCCGTCATACGAGTCAATGCAGCGTGGATGGCGTCTTCTATTGGTGTCCGCATCCACAAGGCACGCGCCTGGTGTAACGCCATAATCTCTTGATCGGTTAGCTCCAGATCAGGGAGATACAGCCGATCGCGATCAATCAGATAGACCCCGTCAGGGCTGGTCTTTTGATGCCAGCGGATGGGGACGCCAATAGCGGTCAGTGCTTCTTTATCACGAGAAAATTGGCGCTGCTTGGCTGCAGTTGAGGTGCTCTGATGATCGTAGAGATATTTGAAGATGTCGTTTTTGCTGCGACCGTTTGCTCCGGCTTCTAAAAGAAGCCAGAGCAGCGAAACGATGCGTTCCGCGGAACGGGACACAGTTAGCGAACCTCCACCAGGTCAACAACGAAGATCAGGGTTTCATTTGGACCGATGTCATTACCTGCACCGTTTTCTCCATAAGCCAGGTGCGGCGGGATTTCGAGACGACGGCGGCCGCCAGCCTTCATACCCAGTAGTCCTTGATCCCAGCCAGTGATGACCTGACCGATACCAGCGGTGAAATCCAGCGGTTGACCGCGGTTCCAAGAAGCATCAAATTCAGCTCCTGTGGACCATGAAACACCTACATAATGGCACGAGATAGGCGAGCCTGCGATGACTTCTTTGCCGGTACCTTCGATAATATCTTCGATCACCAGTTCTTCTGGCGGAGTATCGCCTGGGAAGTCGATTTCGGGGCGGGTGCGATCTAATTCGCGTTTACCAAATGACACTTTGTCTCCTTGCAGCGGATAGTTGAGCGGTGGATTTATTCTGTTGCTTCAGGATCTTCTGCTGGCATTGGATCCGCAGAATGCAGGATATCAACGACAAAAACGAGGGTTTCATCTGCCAGTTCGTGGCCTTCGGATTCGCCGTAGGCTTGCTCCGGTGGAACCGACATAAGGACTTGGGAGCCGACCTTTTGTCCTTCGAGTCCTTCCTGCCAACCGGAAATGAGCTGTTGCAGTTCAAATTGTGCGGGTGCGCCAGTATTATCTTCGCCCCAGGAGGAGTCGAACTCTTCGCCGTCGGACCACGAAATGCCACGGTAATGAATGGTTACATACGACTCGGCCTGTACTTCTGGACCGTCACCTTGTTTGAGTACATCTACTGTCAGGTCTTCGGGCGGAGTGCCTTCCGGAGTTTCGATGGTTGGTGCTTTGGTGTCGTCCTCGAGGCTTACAGTTGGTAATGCCTCGTGCAATTGAGCATCGTCGGATTCTTCTCCGGTGGCGTATGTCGGCACAACATCCTCAAGAGAAATAATATTGAGGTATGCCGGGGTTCCTTCGCCCAGCGTATCAGCCGGTAAATAGAATGCGATGTCAGAGCCAATGGGCGCACCGGTCATAGCTTCATACGCTTGCGGATTTGTTGAGGCAAATTCCTCATTGAGCTGCAGGGTTGAACCGCCGAGATCAAAATCGTGACTGAGAACTTCTTGACTGTCGACATCCACGTTAGCGGTTAAGATTTGCATCAAGTCGCCTTCTTCAACGGGTTCGCCATCCCCTTCATTCATAACCCACGCAGCCGGTTGGTTGAGTTCAAGCTCACCGGCAATTTCCACTTCTTCGGCATCTTCTGAGATGTCGTAGGAGATTTCGACGTCGGGTTCTTCAACTTGATCCGCAGCTCCTTGATTTTCCTCTTCGTCGGATTCGCAGGCGGTCAGGGCCAGCGCCGCGGTGAGGACAATACCCGCTGTGGTTGCGAGTTTGGAGCGGCTGTATTTCGTTGACATGTGGTTCCTTGTGGTTGGTTGTTGAGCCGCACATAAGTTTAGCGGGATCAACAACGGTTAGAGTTCAGCTGATGCGACTTTAGCAAACAGCTCATCGACGATTGAAATGTCGGTTTCGAACGCGTCTCGAATATAGAGGGTCTGCATCGGGTGATGGTTGAGCTTCATATGCGTCCAATCCATGGAATAGTCCATGCCGAGCGCCCTTGCGTTATGGATAAACCTGTGACGTAACAGAGCGCGTGTCGTAGCAGGAGGGTTATTGTGGGCTGCTTGAACTTGAGCGTCAGTCAGGACTCGGGCAACTGTTCCCCTAGCCTCCAGGATATTGAATAAGCCGCGCTGCGGGTTAATATCGTGATATGACATATCCAATTGGACCAGCCGTGCAGCGTCCCAGTCCAAGTTGTTCTTTTGCGCGTAAGCATTGAAGAATTTATATTTGATGGCCCAATCGATTTCTGTGTCGATTGCAGAATAGTTCTGACTACGAATCGCCTTGAGGGTGCGTTCCCAAAGATCCATGATCTGTCCGATATACCCGTGATGTTCCCCGTTCTTGCTGAGAAAATCCCGGGCCATGGTCAAATAGTATTCTTGAATTTCTAACGCGGTCATGGTCCGACCATCAACGAGTTCAAGCGGAGCCTTGCCGGTGAGATCGTGGGAGACATTGCGAATCGCTCTGACTGGATGAGCCAATTGCAGGTTGGAAAGGGGTTTGCCGGCTTCGATAATTCGCAACAACAGGTCGGTGGTACCAAACCGCAGCAGTTGGGTAGTTTCGGACATGTTGGAATCCCCGACAATGACATGCAGACGCCGGAATTTCGATGAATCCGCGTGCGGCTCATCTCGGGTATTGATCATGGGACGCGCACGTGTGGACGACGACGAGATGGCTTCGTACATGTAGTCGGCCCGTTGCGAGAAGGCAAAATGGGGGTCGCTGCGGATCGGGAACTGATCGACCAATGGAAGGACGCTTGGATCTTGGATTACCACCCCGCTGCCGCTTATCAGTTGGCGAGTTACCATGAACGGTAAAAGTGCTTCGGCAAGACGACGATATTGGGTGGTCCGCTCGATCATATAGTTTTCATGGCTACCATATGAGTTGCCTAATGAATCTGCATTGTTGCGGTACAGAAAGACCTGTCCGTCGAAGCCGTCGTTGGCCATGGCGTGCTGGGCTTGGGTCACTAACTGGTGCATGATCGCATCACCCGCGGCATCACTGGCAAGCAGTTCATCCAGGCGGGTGGTTTCAGCGGTGGCATATTCAGGATGAGAGCCCACATCGAGATACAGGCGAGAACCGTTGGAAATGAACACGTTCGAAGAGTTACCCCAGTCCACTACTGGTTTGAACATGTAGCGCGCTACTTCATCCGGGGCCAAGGGGCGTTTCGTGGGGTGTACCGTATGTACACCGTATTCGGTTTCAAGCCCCGTGATGCGGTTTTCCAAGTCCAGCTCCTAAAGTGTTCGCGTTCGGTTATTGACCGCCTTTTTGCACAAATCCCTGGACGAATTCTTCTGCGTTGACTTCCAGCACGTCATCAATCTCGTCTAACAGCGAGTCCAGATCAGCGGTCTGTGCACTGGCTGACCCCGGCGACGGTGTGCCTTCAGGTAGCGGATCGGGAATATGCTGGTCTTCATCATGTTGTCGGTTTGATGGGTGTTGCTGTTCTTGTGTCATGATTTGCTCCTTTTTGCTGATCTAGTTGCGTCTGGTAACTCGGTACGGTTGCAGTTGTTTGAGAAGCTGCGCGAGTTCTGTCCGGTTTGCCGGTGTATCGTCCAACGAAAGTTGTGGTTTTCCCGCGGCCAACAGGCCGTTGATGTCGTTGGCCGTTGCTGCAAGAGGCTCTAAGAGATGGAAGCGTTGCAGCGGACCTTGTCGGAACGGGCGCACCAGAACTGATTCCCAGGACACTCCTGCCAGGTGTGCTCCGAAACGATCGATGACACGTCCGCGGGTCCAGGCTCGGGTGGTAGTTGGTGGCATCGAGATCGCGTGCGCTATCTGGTCCTTCGTGACGATGGTACGCATTGCCCCGCGGGACACGAGCGTGTAGTAGAGACCTTTTCCTTCGCGTAGATCGGCCCACTGTAAATCAAGCATGGCTAACTTAGCATTCGACCAATCCAGCGCGTGACGCTGGCGCATCCCGTTGAGCAGTTGATATTTCGCAATCCAATCAAGCCGATCGGCGAGTTTGACCGGATCATGCTCGAGTAGATCTAGGACTTCTGCCCAGGCATTAACAACGTCGACAGTCTGTTTATCGTCGATACTGTAACGGTTTAGATAGTCTTGAGCGGCTTGTTGGTATATGCGTTGAATTTCGATGGGTGTCATCCAGCCGCGCCCATTGACTAATATCTGGGTCTGCAGTGACGGGTCGTGCGAAATATCTTGGAGAGCTTCAACAGGTTCTGCTAGCTCCACCAGTGGTAGCTCCCCCAGTTCGATCAATGACAAGACTAACGATGTCATACCGACGCGCAGCCAGGTGGAGTACTGCGATAGATTGGCATCGCCGATGATGACATGCAGTCGACGGTAGGTTTCAGACGTAGCATGTGGTTCGTCACGCGTATTGATAATAGGTCGCCGGATGGTGGTTTCTAAACCGACTTCTTCTTCAAAGAAATCGGCACGCTGGGAGATTTGGAACCCTGATCGTTGGTTGCGGCTGCCGATACCGACCCGTCCGGCGCCGGTAATAATCTGTCGGGTCGTAAAGAATCCAATGAGATGGTCTGAGAGCTCATCGAAATCCAGATCTCGGGCGACCAGATAGTTCTCGTGTGCGCCGTAGGACACTGATTTAGAATCGGTGTTGTTCTTATACAAGATCATCTCAGCGGACCCATTCGCGTCCGCTATATGGTCTGCTGCTTGTTGCGCAACCCGGTCTCCTGCCTGGTCCCAAATTACCGCGTCGATGGGATTGGTGGTCTCAGGAGAAGAATATTCCGGGTGGGCATGGTCGACGTAGAACCGTGCTCCATTGGGCAGGATCAGGTTAACCAGCATCTGGATGTCTTGGTCGGCGTCGTTGACTAGTGCTTGATCCGTAAGCTGTGACGGATGCGCAATAGAACGAGGCATCTGCCAGCCTCGAGCATCAGAAAGTGGCGACTCTTCGTTATAGTCCCATTCGGTACTGGCTACGTTGGTCCCTTCAGACGCGAGTTTGTGGCCATATGCATTGATGAGCTCGAGCGACATAACCGAGTGTGAAGCCTGCGGATGTGTAGGTGCGTGAATGCCAAATTCAGTTTCTAGTCCGACAACTCGGTGCACACCGTACCCAACCGTGGGTCGGTCAGCAGGAAATTTATTAGCTAATGCCGTGGGAATCAACGACACGTGTGTCATAGACAAATCACTGTCCATTCTGTAGAACGCGCAAGGCAATTGCTTGAGCTCCGCGGTGACCTGCTAGTCGTAACCACTGTTGTGGAGCTGACGTATCCGGGAGGTCTAATTGCTGGGATTTTTCTTCACTGCTGGCCTGCAGCAGGTGGCTTGCTTTGAGCCCTTTTGCGGCGTGGACGTCAGCGGTACGTGCATCCAAATAGTCCTTGATGGCGAGACGTTTTGCACGATCCACAATATTGGCAATCGTGGCTCCAGAGACAAAATCAGCGAAGTACAGGACGACAACTGTTCCGTCTTGGTAGGTTACCTCTACGAATTCATTGTCACGGTGTCGAGCATAGAGTGATTCAACAGTTTGATCGACCATGTGCTCGAGCGCGCCCTGTGCTCCCCCATGTTGCAAAACTTCATTCGGATGCACGGGGATTTCTGGCGTCAGATAGATACCAAATATTTCCCGAGCACCAGTGGCATCGGGACGGTCTATCCGAATTTTTACGTCGAGACGTCCCGGGCGCAAAATCGCTGGATCAATCATATCTTCACGGTTGGAGGCCCCGATGACAATAACATTCTGCAGAGATTCCACACCGTCAATTTCGGCGAGTAACTGCGGAACAATGGTGGTTTCAACGTCTGAGGAAGTACCTGAGCCTCGAGTACGGAAAAGAGATTCCATCTCATCAAAGAAAATAACGACAGGATACCCTGCTGAGGCCATTTCCCGGGCACGAGAAAATATGGTGCGGATATGGCGTTCGGTCTCGCCCACATATTTATTGAGGAGTTCGGGGCCTTTGATGTTCAAGAAATATGAGTGTTCTACACCGTCAACGCGCCCGGTCAGCGATTGAGCAACGGCTTTAGCAATAAGTGTTTTACCGGTACCCGGGGGGCCGTAAAGCAGGATGCCTTTTGGTGGTTGTAGACGATGCTCATGGTAAAGCTCTGGGTAGAGGAACGGCAATTCTACGGAGTCGCGTATTTGGCCGATTTGTTCACCGAGGCCGCCGATGTCATCGAAGGTCGCATCTGGAACCTCTTCCAACATGACATCTTGTACATCAGAGACATCTAACACCTGTGTCGCAAAACCGGAACGATAGTCGACCAGCACCGCGTCCCCCACGCGCAACCGTGCATCGTGAAGTTCGGCACCGCGACTCACAACGTGTTCGTCATCGCTTCGCCCCACGACCAGCAGCCGGGTATCGTCAAAGAGCTCTTTGATACGTCCGGTATCGCCTGTGGGATTCGGACCCAGGATAGCCACAATGGAGAATGCTTCGTCAAGGAGTACCTCGCTACCGGCTGTTACCGCTTCAGAACTGAGCATCGGGGAAATGTGGGTTCGCATCTTCCGGCCTGAAAAAAGGACATCGGCAGCAGGGCGTGCCACTGATGGCAGCTCAATGGCCGGGTCATGTTCCCGACCGGCATGGACTTCCAACACGGTAGCAAAGTTAAATGGTGGCTGCGCATTGTCAGCAATGGAGTCTTTGAGGTCTGTGATCTCATCCCGTGTGAGATTCAGGATATCGACCATGCGACGATTATTGCGGGAGGCGGCGTCGAGGTCTGCTCGAAGTTGCCGGTTGTTCTCCACCAGGGTGGCCAGTCTGTGCCGTGTCGAGTCATACTTTTGCTGTAGATCTGTATGTACTTCGGCAGAGACCGACTCCTGTGGTGTTTCGATCGGCGCATTGTCAGACAAGCGAACCCTACCTCCAAAAGTTTACGGATACGTAGTCAACAGTCTACGTGGCATGGAGATTTCCGTCTTGGGTTCATGTGGGATTCTCGTCGTCTTGTTGCGAATTTTTAGCGGACCGCGCAGCATGCACCGATTCCTGAGAGCGTTCAGCCTGGGCTTTGGCCTGACGGACTGCCTTCTTACTACGCTTTATTGTGGGTTCCCGTTGACCATGTTGTTCAGGTTGCCACTGTTCAGGGGCTTCGGGCGTCCAAATATCCAGGTCTTCTTGTTTGAAGGTCTTGATACGACGGCGTAATTCTAGTCCTTCTTGGCCCAGAGCTAGTCTGCGGGCCATGATCAAGAAGCCGGTATGACCAACCATGCGGTGCTGTGGTCGTACCGCTAGCCCATCGAGGTGCCAACCACGAAGCATGGTTTCAGAAGCTTCGGCTGCTGTGAAGCGGCCGTCGTCTCGGATCGCTTCGTGAATGCGGGAAAGCTGGGTTGCCGTAGCAACGTAGTTCAACCACACACCTCCGGGCGCCAACAGTTCGGCAACGGTATCCACGACCTCCCAGGGAGCCAACATATCCAAGACGACGCGGTCGATTGAACCTGGTTCGTGTTGGTCGAGGGCTTCTTCTTGGACGTCTCCCAAGGTGATGCTAAATGCTGGATGGCGTTGTCCAAAAAACGTTGTCACGTTTGATTCGGCGATCTCGGCGAAATCTGGGCGTCGCTCATACGAGAAGACGCTGCCTTGCTCACCGACCGCCCGCAGGAGCGAAATGGATAAGCCACCGGATCCGACACCGGCTTCAATCACCCGTGCGCCTGGAAAAATATCTGCCATATGGATAATCTGGCCGGTATCTTTGGGATAAATTACTGTGGCACCACGGGGCATAGATAGAACGTAGTCCGATATCAGTGGCCGTAAGACCTGGTATTCAAAGCCGTGGGTATTTTCAATGACGACTCCTTCTGGACCGCCAATCAGTTCATCATGATGGAGTACTCCGTGTTGAGTATGAAATGATTCACCGGCTAAGAGTGTGATCGTATGGAGTTTGCCGCGTTCATCCGTGAGCTGGACTCGTTCACCGGCCCGCAAAGGGCCGCGACGACTGAGAGCTCCGATCGGTGGATGGTGATCACCCGAGGTGGTCATACAACAGTCCTTTCACAAACTGGTTCAGGCTTGGAGCCGTCCGGCCAGAGACTCCGGATTAATGATGCCAAGTATTCTGTGGGGCACTTGCGTGTCGTCAATCACTGCAATGAGTTCGTTTGGGAACTCCATAAATCGAGTGAACAGCGTTTCAACGTTATCTGACGTATGTACCTGTGCTTGCGGATTTAAAGCACGCGCCACCGTGTGCACCGGCAGATGCCATGAGCTTCGCGGAACGGAGGCCAAAGCACGAGAGTCCACGAGTCCAACCAGTATCTCATGGCCGTGATGGGTATCGAGTTCTAGAACCGCTATAGGTAATTGCTGGTATTCGCGTCCAGGACTCGAACCATTGAGTAACGGCAGTAACTTCGAAATGCTCGCATCAGAGCGAATTGTTTGGACCGGCGTCGTTAAACCCGTGATGGTTAGTTGTTCAGCCAAAAGTTGCGCTTCAGCTGCCTTGATGGCCGCGGAGGCTGCCTGCCAGAGCATGGCGCCCAGGAGTACAACAATCACCAAGGTGAACGGTGAGATCTCTCCGGTTTGTACGAGCGGTACCAGTACCCCACCAACCAGTAAGAGCATTACAATAACACGACCAGACCAGCCCGCGGAGCGCATGCCACGAGCACGTGAGCCGGTTGCAGCCCAGACTGAGGATTCCACAACACGCCCACCATCCAGTGGATGACCCGGCAAGAGATTGAAGACGCCAATCAAGAGATTTGTCCAGACCGTAATGGTCAGGAGCACCTGTGCTGTGCCAGCAGGGTCCAACAGAACTTGCAGGAGTAACCAAGCAGCTGCTGCAATGACGAGGTTGGAAATTGGACCCACAATAGCAACGATCAGTGACCGTAGCGGAGTTTGCTGTTTTCCGGTGGAGGAATGTTCATAGACTGTGGCGCCACCCCAGAAGTTGAGAGTCACCTCATTGACCTGCCACCGAAAACTTATAGCCGCTAGTGCATGAGCCAGCTCATGGATGAGCACTGTCCCGAACATGATCAGCACAAAGAATGCAGCGACTGCCCATGTCCAAGCCATCGAGGCTTCTGGCAACGCTTGGGCAAATGTAGGTCGGAAGACCACCATGATCAATGCGGCAAAGAACCACCAAGACCAGCTGACATAAATTGGTATGCCGGCCAGTGAGGCAATCTTCAGGCCTTTTTTGGCGGTCATACTGAAGGAACCATCCTAGAGGTGTCGCTGAATGAGGGGTATCCATTAAAGACTGCCATATTTTCGCAGCACCATGGTGCCAGAAGCGTATGATGTCTAAATTGCGCTGTGGGCGTGGCGCACTGTGTCTATGAGCTCACACTCTGCGAGGTGTCAGCGAACACGGGTATCACGGGAGGAAACACTTGGCTAAGCTGGGGTGTATTAATTGATTGAACGTATCGAATGGAATCTATGTCTGAATTTTCTGGCGTGGACCAGAGCTTCTTGGGCTGGTTAGCGAAGCACACTCCTACCTTAACTGGACGGACATCTCGCGCTGCACGGGTGATGGTCGCTGCTTTCGAAGGTTGGTCTGATGCTGGTGACGCTGCGACGGATGCGATCGAAGAAATTGCGCGGCAAACCAACGCTGAACTCATGACCGAACTGAATCAAGACGACTACTACGATTATCAAGTCACCCGACCGGTTGTCACTCGGAATGCTGATGGCACCAGTCATATTGCTTGGCCATCCACGAGAGTATTTCATTCCGTAGCGGGACAGACGCAACCAGATCAGCCCGAGCTGTTTATGATTCTGGGAACTGAGCCAAGTTTGCGTTGGCGGTATTTTGTCAAGGAAATTCTCGACTACGCCGAAGAATGGGACATCGATGCGATTGTCGTTACCGGTGCCCTGCTGGCAGATGTGCCGCACTCTCGGCCGTTGACACCGTCAAAATCCTCTGCGCATAAGGACCTGCGGGATGCTTTGAATGGTTATGCTCAGCCCACCTACGAAGGGCCCACTGGCATTACCGGCGTACTCACGACCGCCTCGGCCTCTCGTGGCTTCCCAACCGTGTCGGCTTGGGTCACAGTCCCCCATTATGTTGCTCAAGCGCCGTCCCCCAAAGCCCAGCTGGCGTTGGTCCAAGAGCTTGAAGAACTTCTCGGGTTGCGCTTGGATATGAATCTACTCTCCGATGATGCGGCTGCTTGGGAGCGGGGTGTCGACGAGCTTGCTGGCGAAGATCCAGATGTAGCGGCCTACATTGAACAATTGGAAAAGGCCCGCGACACAGAACAATTGCCTGAGGCATCGGGTGAGCAGATTGCCAAAGAGTTTGAACGCTACCTGAAACGGCGTAATGACGATGATGGGGGCACAGCCTCTCGTGGAGACGGCATACCCTAGAAAAGTTCTGAAAAGATTGAGGGCACCCACAAGTTTGTTCGTGGGTGCCCTTAGTCTTTGACTGCAGTTAGTACAGTTTGATGCCCAAGAGCGCATCGACAACAACGGCTACGTTGACAGACTGCAGATTGGGGTCGCGGGGCATAGCTTGTCGGCTGGCTTGCGCTGCCCAAGCATCCACGGCTGCTAAAGCTCGTGGAGCATCAAGGTCGTCTGACAGCGCAGTGAATATTTCCGTCGTGAGGGCTTCAGCCTGCCCAGGTTGTTCAAAAGCCATGGCGGATTTCCATGATTCGAGACGCTGAGTAGCTGTCGCGAGTGCATTATCTGTGTAGGACCAGTCACTGCGATAATGATTGTCTAAAAGTAGTGTCCGAATTGCCATCGGCGATTCGCCGCGAGCAACCAAATTGGATACTAATTCTAGGTTGCCAAGGGACTTCGACATTTTCACACCGTCGAGGCCCACCATGCCGGAATGAACGTAGTGTTCAGACATCGGACTTGCTGTTACTGACGTTGCATGTGCCGCAGAGAACTCATGGTGCGGGAAGCGTAGGTCTGAACCACCGCCTTGAACTGTGAAGGGCGCCGGTAGCGTGTGGTGAGCAATCGCAGAGCATTCAACGTGCCAACCTGGACGGCCGGCTCCAAGAACGTCGTCGTGCCAGTAGGGTTCGCCCTCCCGACGAGCCGACCAGATTAACGGATCGAGAGGATTCCGTTTCCCAACACGATCTGGATCACCGCCGCGTTCGGGGAAGATCTCTGCCATCTCGTCTCGCGAGTGGGCGCTGACCGAGCCTAAACGCCAGTCCGAATGTTGTTCGGCGGCCTCGATAGAAAAGTAGATGTCGCCATCCGGGTTCTGGTCATCACCCGGCACAGTATAGGTCACACCCGCTTCCACCATTTGGCGTACGAGGGTCTGAATCCAGTCAACTGTTTCTGCTACCCCTAAGTAGTGTGACGGGGCTAAGACATTGAGGTGCTGCATATCAGAGCGGAACAGGTCGGTTTGTTCTTGTCCGAGTTCTTGATAATCCACGCCGGTCTCTCGAGCCCGTTCGAATAAGGGGTCATCAACATCGGTGACGTTTTGGGTGTACGTAACGCGATATCCTGCTGCGATCCAATAGCGATAGAGCAAATCAAACGCGACGTAGGTGTTGGCATGACCTAAGTGCGTCGCGTCGTAAGGCGTGATGCCGCAAACATACATTGTGGCGTGGTTCTTGTGAACGGTAACTCGCTGTTTTTGCTGAGTGGCAGTGTCAAAAAGTTGTAGATGGTCTTCCTGTCGAGGAAGGGCAACTGGAAATGGAGTAATCCAAGATTTCATGAAAGCTAGCGTGTTCCTTACGAATGACGTTTATCCGGTGAGGTCCTATATGTGCTACGGATCAGGCGTTAATGATGCCCAAACCAAGTAAGACGTACAAGGCTGCACCCAATAGGATGCGGTACCAAACAAAGACTTTGAATGAGTTGTTCGAAATGAATCTCATCAGCCATGCAATGATCGCATAGCCGACGAAAAACGCTACTACTGTCGCTACCAGCGTTTCGAGCATGCCGTAAGTTGCTGCCGGATCTGGGCTGGCAATTGATTGCGCTAGTTTATAAAAGCCTGAGGCAAAGACCGCAGGAACCGCGAGCAGAAACGCATAGCGCGCGGCTGCCTGCCGTGTATAACCCAGGGCCAGACCCATCGTGATGGTCCCTCCGGAGCGTGAGACGCCGGGGATGAGCGCCATCGCCTGGGCAAACCCATATAAGATGCCGTCGCGCCAGGTCAGCTTCCGCAAGGGCTTGACTTGTTTACCCCAGGTATCAGCCATCGCAAGGATTACACCGAAAACAATCAGCATGGTCGCTACGAGCCAAAGTGAGCGGAACGTCGTGTCAATGTATTCTTCGAATAATAGGCCGAGCACACCGATGGGAATAGAACCCACGATGATGAGCCAGCCCATCCGCACATCGGGATCCGAGTGAGCGACTTTCCCTGCCAACGCCCGACACCACTGGGTAATAATCCTTGTGATGTCTCGCCAAAAGTAAAGCAGTACAGCAAGTTCGGTACCAATTTGGGTTATGGCGGTAAACGCCGCTCCAGGGTCTGCTGCACCGGGCAAGAATTCACCGACGACGCGCAGGTGCGCCGACGACGAGATCGGCAAAAATTCTGTTAGGCCTTGCACCAGACCTAGGATGATAACTTCAATCCAGTTCACTCGGTCAAGCCTACGACACTCAAATGGAAAAGTTCTGAAGCTACGACACGTTGACTTTAGTTAGTCATCCTCGCCGTTATTACCTTCGTTCTCAATGTCGAGGTCGTCAAAGTCATCATCGTCATAGTCATCGAAGTCGTCGTCCTCATCGTCGTCTTCGAATATATCTAACGGTGTGACTTCTCCCGTAGCGTCGTAGAGCGCATCTTCATAGCCCTCGAATGCGTCAGCTAGGGCGTAATAAGTGTGCTCCAATGTTGGATCATCTTCGCCACGTTTGTTCGTTGCGGCAGCAAAGTGTTCTTGGAATGCGGAAACAAGTGCGTCTAGCGAGACGCGAGGATCGGTGCTCATGGAGTCTAGATTATCTTGGATTATGTCGAGTGACTACACTTTATGTGTTTATGTGCTTGGCCTGCTGCGAAACAGTAAAATCGATACGTTCCGCTTTCGAGGCGAGCTGACTACAGTAGATGTACTATTTCACGGAAGAGCACGCTACCAGTAGGAGGATCAGCGAGTGCGAGAGACCCCGATTGCCAGCAGTGTCGATGCTCTAACCAGGAACAACGCATGGGAATATTTGGTGATCACAGTTGCGCCAAATGATTCCTTGCCAGCAGCTCGACAACGGCTAGTCGAGCACGCAGAATACGGACACTGGGAATTGCAAAGATCACTGCTCTACAGGGGCGGGACTCGACGCTTTTGGCTGCGGCGCAAGGCCATAAAGGTCGAGTCCACCCTGGTTGTGGTGTGACTATTCGCTGATTGGGCCGAGGCCAAAAGTTGCGAATGTCGTGTGAGCTGATTCATCATCCGATGGATGGTACAGCCCAGCCATGACGTCACGGTAGAGCCGTGCAATTTCTTCGGTGCGGTGGAAACCTGCTCCCCCAGCGGCCTCGAAGGCATAGTCAACTTGCGCTTTGGCAACACGGATGGCTGAAATTTTGTTGGCTACGAGGCGTGTAGACCATTCATCGCCGTAGTCCGTAAGCTGAGTGATCGCTTCGGCTAGCCCTGTTATCTGCTGGTCCTGAGTCATTTGACGCAAAATTGCTTCGCCGTGTTTATAGCGCAGAATAGGGTCTTGTGACAGCGCTGCGTCATGAACCTTTGATTTCCGGCGGTGCAGTTTCTCTGCCGCAATTTCTACTGCACGGTCCCCGATCCCCGCATAGACGGCCGCAGTAAAGGTTAAGAATGCGGCAAAGATACCAAATGTAAGTAAATCTTGATTGGGACCGGTAGGAATGCGTCGAATGATCCTATCGGAGGGTACCACTGCGCCGTTGAGATGTGTGACAAACGAGTGCGTTGCTCGCATGCCGAGCATGTCCCAGTTGGAACCATCAGACTCGGTATTGCCTTCTGAACGATCGAGTATCGCATATATCAATTCTGTGCCGTCTGCGGTCTTACCGAATGTGCCCAAGCGAGTCCACATGGGCGATAACGTAGTAAAAATCTTGGTCCCGGTAAATTTGAACGATCCGTCACCAAGTTCCTCTGCGAGAGTTTCCGAATCGAACAGCACAGCGTCATTGCCTGCTTCGGAGATGCCGAATGCATAGGTCTCTCCGGCGCCAGCTTCCTGAAGTATAAAGTCAAGGTCATGATTGTTATTGGCTTGGAAGATACTGGCTACGCCGGACCAAATGAGATGCATATTCACGGCTAAAGCGGTTGCTGGAGCGTAGGCGGCAAGCTTTTTCTGGGCATCAACAACGGCTGAAAAATTCCACCCTAATCCCCCGTCTTGCTTCGAAGAAAGTGCAGCGAAGTATCCTGTTTGACGAAGCACCTCAAGATCGTGATACGGAAACTCATTCCGTTCGTCGTAACCGGCAGCACGTTCACGAATTCCAGTCAGAATTTCATCAGTGAGAACCGAATCGATCTGTTGTTGATATTGCGAAGAAGGTAAGGCCATCTATGTCCTTTCAGGAAACATTCTTTGCTGGTTCTAGAATGCGTAGCAGGGCACGCACCCCAAAATCCAGTGAGTTGATCGGCATACGTTCGTCGATGCCATGGAAGAGTTTTGGAAATTCCAAATCTGGTGGAAGTTGAAGTGGAATAAAGCCATACCCAGCGATGCCCAACTGAGCCAGCGCGTTATTGTCCGTGCCACCAGACATCATAAACGGGAGTACCACTGCGGCTGGATCTTCTTTTGCTATGGCGTCAATCATGGCTTCAACCAGAGCTCCAGAATAAGGCGCTTCAATGGCCTGCCTTCCGTGTTCGTACGTCACCTCTACGTCGTCGCCTGCCAGTTGGCGAATCGTTTCCAGCAGGTGCTCGTCCTGGCCGGGCAACGGTCTGGCATCAAGCGTCGCTTCTGCCTTGCCAGGAATCACGTTGTGTTTATAACCAGAGGTGAGACCGGTTGGGTTCGCTGAGTTACTTAGTGTGGACCCAACAAAGGTTACCGCTGATCCGATAGCTTCCAATTGGGTGCTGGGGTCACGCTCATTGAAGACAACCCCCATGAGTTCGGCGACTTCTTCCATTAACTGACGGGTCGTGTCGGTGTAGTGCACGGGCCATTGGTAGTGGCCAATGGCCGAGATGGCATCCGCCATCTTGGTCACCGCGTTGTCCTCGTGTCGGGCCGAACCATGGCCTGGTGCCCCAGTCGCTGTGAGGTTAAGCCAGGCAATACCTTTTTCCGCCGTTTGGAGAAAGTATGCTCGTTTACCGGCAACGGTGGCCGTGAACCCACCAACTTCGGAAATAGCTTCAGTAGCTCCGGCAAAAAGGTCGGGCCGGTTAGCAACAAGCCAAGCGGAACCGTAGACGCCTCCCGCTTCCTCGTCTCCAAAGAACGCCAAGATAATGTCACGTCTTGGTTGTTGACCCGTGGCGTATAAGTGTTCCAAGGCGGTCAGCATGATTGCATCCATGCCCTTCATATCTGCTGCGCCGCGACCATAAATGACGTCGTCAATAACCTCTGCACCGAATGGATCTACGGACCATTCAGCGGCATCCGCGGGGACCACGTCGATATGGCCGTGCAAAATCAAGGCGGGCGCCGAAGGATCCCAACCTTTCATACGTCCAACAACTGAAGCTCGACCAGGCTCCGACTCCACTATTTCGGGATTCATACCCATAGCGTCCATCACAGTGGCACAGTACGATGCAGCGTCTCGCTCGCCGCGTGAATCGTTGCCACCGTAATTTGTGGTGTCTATTTGAATTAGATCGCGAGTGATTTTCGCCACTCGATCTCGGAAGGTGCCTGGCGCAATTGCGCGATCATCAGTGTGTTCAGCCATAATTGCACTCTATCGAACACAACAACGACCGGCTATGGTGCAACCACCAAATAATTTGTGTTAGAGTTATCGCTGTTGCCTTCTCCAGTACCTGGAGGAATCACCACCAGCGCGGGTGGCGGAATTGGTAGACGCGCAGCGTTGAGGTCGCTGTGAGCTTTATCGCTCGTGGGGGTTCAAGTCCCCCTCCGCGCACGTTGTACGATTGAGAATCGGGACATGGGAAGCATACCGTGTTCCGATTTTTTTCGCTTAACATCGAAGGTAGTCCTATTCGGTACCAGGTGAGGATTTCTTGGGTACACAACTTACGATTGTCATGATTTCCATGCACACCTCTCCGCTAGCACAGCCCGGACAGGGTGACGCAGGAGGTTTGAATGTTTATATCAGAAACCTCACGGAAGCATTGATTCATGCTGGCTATCAGGTCCTGAGTTTTACTCGAAAAACAGCGGTAACGGACCAGGCTGTCGAACTCGATCAGGCCACAGGTTCAAAAGTGATCCCGCTCAGTGTCGGTCGCTTATCATTACCCAAAGAAGCTTTGGACCAGTTGACAGCGCAATTTGCTGACGATCTTGTCAGAGCCGTAAAGCAGTATGCGAACCACTCTGTGGTGTTGCATTCGCATTACTGGCTTTCTGGGTTGGTGGCGCATCAGGCTGCATCGCAGCTGCATGCCCCCGTCGTGCACACGATGCACACTTTGGGAGCTACAAAGAATAGCTCGTCTCCTGGGACCGAGCCGGCATATCGGGTCGAACGTGAAGTCTTTATCAGTGCACAATCCGATGTAGTCACTGCAAACACCATGGTGGAAAAGCAGGAATTGGTGCAACATACGGGGGTCAACCCGCAACGTGTGGAAATCGTCCATCCTGGTGTAGACCACGAAGTTTTTCAGCCCTGCGGTGTATCAGTGTGGCCTGGACGGATGACGGATCATGTCCCGAAAATTCTTTTCGCTGGTCGTCAGCAACGATATAAAGGGCCACACGTTCTGTTACAAGCTCTTGCGATTCTGCGAGACCGTGGCTTCCATACCTTGCCGGTGGTGCACTTTACCGGGGCAGTTTCTGGCTCTTCGGAATACGACTTGCAAGCCAAAGCGCATTTGCTTGGGGTTGCACAGTGGTGTTCTTTCTCACCTCCTGTAGCTCCGGAAACACTGGCGAGTTATATGCGAGCAGCTGATGTCGTAGCAATGCCCTCGATAACAGAGTCATTCGGTCTTGTTGCCGTTGAAGCACAAGCCTGTGGTACCCCTGTGTTGGCCCACAAAGTAGGTGGCTTGAAGATTGCCGTAGCGGATGGCCTCAGCGGACAACTAGTAGATTCTCTTGATGCAACTGCGTGGGGGGATGCACTGGAATCTCTAGTGGAGCATCCTCGTCGGTGGCGGGACTATGGTACTGCGGCGCTGAAGCACTCGGCACAGTTCTCCTGGGCTGCCACGGCGAATCGGATGGCAGAAATTTATACATCATCTCTTACCACCTCGACGTTAATATAACGTCGTTGGCCGGCTCCCGCAGGGAGACGGAAGCCGGCCAACTAGGTTCTGCAGGGTAAATCGAGTTAGTAGAGTCGAATCTCTGCAGCAAAGTGGAGCTTGTCTTTACGAGCGTCCCAGCCTGTGACGAACTGCCGGTCATCGGCCTGGTGATAGTTCACCGCGACCTTGGCCGGCAAACGCATCGGCGAAGCAAATTCGATAGCCCAGGTATACGGTGCGGGGGTCTCGCGTCCTGCTAGCATCCGTCCTGCAGCGTACATACCGTGCGCAATCGCTCCGGGCATACCCAGAGCCTTTGCGGTGATATTGGATAGGTGAATCGGATTTCGATCGCCTGAGACTGCGCCGTAGCGTCGACCGATATCTTTGGGTAGGTCCCACAGACCCGTCATTGGTGGCGGTTGAAACTGTTGCCGAGCAGGCCGTTCGAGCTGTTGTGCACCCGGCAGCTGCACAGACCGCGATAGATACAGTGCCATGGACTGCCACAGTAATTTGGCGGTTGTCGGATCAAAAATCTGCACCCAGATTTCTACCGACGTGCCTGCGTGATGGGGAGCCAGATTTTGAGCCCAAGTTGCAATGCGCAGAGGTTGACCGATGGGGATATCCGACATATGCCAAACCTTGTGCTGCAAATGGACCATGCCCAAAAGTGGCAGTGGAAAGTCCCGTTCAGCCATCATTGCCGTGGAAAGGCTAAAAGCCGTGATATGCGCGGTCAAGGATGGTGCAGAGTTGTGGCCAACGGTCCCGGAGGCACCGAACAGGGAGTTGTAGTCATCTACCAGCTCACGGGATATTTGAGCCGTGGTTTGCCAGTACGTGCCCGGTAAGCTCATCGCAATGGGGTTTCTAGGACGAATCACGCTGGCTGCAACTTTGCCATACGAGGATGTTAGCGAAGGGGTCTGCTGCACGGAGACAAGCTGCAGGGATTCTGGTTTGGGGGCCGAGTCAATAATATTGGGTGTCGTCATTATTGCCCCACCATCGATTGACCGCATACTCTCAAGGTTGTGCCGTTAATTCCAGCTGATGCATCGGTATGGAAGAAGGCGATGGCCTCTGCCACGTCCACTGGACGACCACCTTGTTGCAGAGTATTCATGCGACGTGCGACTTCTCGAGTCGCTGTTGGCATGGCATCTGTCATCGCTGTTTCGATAAACCCTGGTGCTACCGCGTTGATTGATCCACCGGTTTTTGCCAGAATTTCTGCATATGCCTGTGTCATCCCCATGATGCCAGCTTTCGCAGCAGCATAATTGGTTTGGCCCCGGTTGCCGGCGATCCCCGAAGTGGACGATAGCGATGTGATCCGGAAGTCATCGGCTAAGACCCCATCGCCTCGTGCCTGGAGCAGCTGTTCATTGATTCGCAGCGGCGCAGTGATGTTAACGGCGATCAGGGAATCCCAACGACTGTCGTCCATGTTGGCCAAGAGCTTGTCTCGGGTTATCCCTGCGTTATGTACGATGCCGTCGAGTCGCCCAAAGCGTTCCCCTGCTTTTTGAAGTAGCATGTTTCCGGCGTCTGCGGCGGTAATGTCCATCTGAATGGTGATTCCACCGACTTTGTTCATAACGTCGGTTAGGGCGTCACCTGCCGACGGCATATCGACACCGATAACGGTCGCGCCGTCGCGGGCTAAGACTTCACTGATAGCTGCACCGATTCCTCGAGCAGCTCCGGTGACCACAATGACTTTGTCGGTCAGCGGTTCGTCCCAGTTGCTTGGTAATTGACCGGCTGAAGAAGATACCGTCAGAAATTGTCCTGCGACATAAGCGGAACGTCCAGACAGGAAAAAATGGAGCGCTGCTTTGGCTGAAGGTGCGCTCATTTGGACATCGTCACCCAGCACGATTCCGTTCGCCGTCGCACCGCGGCGCATTTCTTTGGCTAGAGAACGGGTAAAACCTTCCACGCCCCGTCGTGCAGCGAGTGCTGTTGCATCGTTGGCATCTGATTTAGCATTCGGATCACGGAAGATAGTCACGATTCGACCATTGGAAGCTAGTTGGCGAAGAGCCGATCCAAGTTGCAGGACTGTGTCAGATAACTCTTTGGGATGTTGTACATCGTCGAGTGTTACCACAATGGCGCTGAACTTCTGCTTGAGTCCGACGTCTCGACGGACGTCGCAGTGCTCTTGCCATAGTTGTTTCGCTACGGTATCTGCCTGCGCGGAGCTTCCAAGAACGAGCACCGGGCCGGTGACCAAAGGGTCACCTGGGGTATGGCGACGTAGTGGTACCGGTTGCGGTAAACCAGCAGTTTTAGCAATTTTTTTACCGAGAGGCCGGTTGACGAACCGAGTATAGCCGTCTGTTTGTGACATAGAGTATTGTCCTTTCAAAATCCCAGTTCGGCGTTTAGCGGCCGCGAAGTAACGCGACAGCGCCTTGACCGCCCGCAGCACAGACAGAAATAAGTCCCAGTGAACCGGGACCTTTTTCATGTAGCATCTTCGACAAACTAGCGACGATACGCGGCCCAGTCGCAGCAAAGGGATGACCAGCTGCTAAAGAAGAGCCTTTAACGTTCAATTTTGTCGGATCGATCTGCCCCAGGGCGTGGTTACGACCAATGACATTCTTGTTGTAGTCTTCATCGGCCAGCGCTTTTATCGTGGCGGCGACAGTGCCTGCGAAGGCTTCGTGAATTTCAAAGAAGTCTATGTCATCTAGTCCAAGACCGTGGCGATCAAGAACACGAGGAATCGCGTAGGTAGGAGCCATCAGCAGGCCGTCTTGTCCGTTGACGAAATCGACGGCGGCGACTTCGAAGTCGATGAACTCAGCAAGAATGGGGAGGTTGTTTTTCTGTGCCCACTCTTCAGAGGACAACAGTGCCGCAGCAGCGCCATCGGTCATAGGTGTCGAGTTGCCTGCTGTCATAGTTGCTTCGTCACCGAGGTGTTTTCCAAATGCGATTCGCAGCTTGCCAAGGGACTCGAGGTCGGAACCTGGGCGCATGTTGTTATCGCGGTCGAGCCCACGGAACGGCGTCATCAAATCATTGAAGAATCCTTCTTCATAGGCCGCCGCCATATTATTGTGCGAGTTCATCGCAATTTCATCTTGTTCTTGTCGGGAGACACCCCACTCGTGGGTGGTTAATGCTTGGTGCTCCCCCATGGAAAGACCGGTGCGGACTTCTCCGGCTTGTGGTGCAAGCGGGGCGAAGTGCTTCGGGCGAAGTTTCATCGCGACTTTAATCTTGTCCTGCGTAGTCCGAGCGCGGTTCAACTGCATGAAGAGTTCACGGGCTTCACTATTGAACGCAAGCGGAGCATCGGAAATGGTATCGACGCCGCCGCCGATACCTGAATCTATCTGCCCAAGTCGAATTTTATTTGCCACCCCACCTACAGTTTCTATGCCGGTGGCACATGCAGTCTGAACATCGTGCGCTGGTGTGTGGGCTGACAATGAGGTGCCTAGGACTGATTCTCGCGTCAGGTTAAAATCTGCAGAATGTTTCATAACGGCGCCGGCAACAACTTCACCCAACTGTTCACCTTGCAGACCGAAGCGAGCGATCAATCCCTCCAACGTTGAGGTGAGCATGTCCTGATTAGAAGCACCAGCGTAGGCGCCGTGTGCCCGAGCAAAAGGAATACGGTTACCGCCGAGCACTACTGCCGGACGGAGGGGGCCACCGGCAATTGCCGCGTTCGATGTAGAAGTCATTCAAAATCTCTTTCGCATTGATTTCGTCGTGAATGTGTTTACCAACACTTACTTTACCTGATACTCTCGGTATCGTGAAGATCTCTGAAACTCCCACTCCAGACGGGCGTAATACGCGTTGGGCAGACCACCGTCGTCAGCGGCGCAGTGAGCTTATTCGTGCAGCCCGCGCTGCCGTCCACATTATTGGTCCCTACGTTTCGATGGAGGAAATCGCCAGCCATGCCGGGACCTCAAAATCCGTGTTCTACCGGTACTTTGAGGATAAACGGGGATTGCAACACGCTGTTGCTCAAGCCTCAATAGACTTTATGGAAGCCGAGCTAAAAAAAGCGGGAAAATCTGCTACCAGCGCGCAGGATGGGCTTTTTACAATGGTGCTGTCATATCTGCGTCTCGCCGATTCATCCCCTAATGTCTACAACTTTTCGATCGCTATACCAACCGGCATGGCGATCATTACCGAAAATTTGGCACGATTTTTACAACGCAGCGTGGAGAACGTTCTCCCTGAATATAAACAAGACAGTGACTACAAGAACTTGGCATACTACTGGGCCACCGCAGCCGTTGGATTTGTACGCGCTGCAGGAGAATCATGGATCGCTGATCCCAAACAACGCCAACAACTCAGTGCCGAAGTACTCGCCCGTAGCCTCTCCGACTGGTTACTCACAGGGATCGATACTTCTGGCACTACGACTAAACCACATCAGGAGCACTAATGTCGTCCGAGCATAAAAATCTACGAGTAAACAAAGACGAACTTCAACAGCACCTCCTTGGTCCTTGGGCAGAAGACCGGCGCCATCTGCGTAAGGTAATGGAAGAGCCCCTTTTCCATTACCAATTCAACCTCACTAAGGAGGACCAACGTGAGTTGACCCTGCAACAGATCCAGGAACTAGCTGATCGAAAGCTCATTGGCAAAGCGTATCCCAAAGCTTTTGGTGGCAAGGAAGATCCCGGTGGCAATGTCGCAGGATTCGCTGAAATGTTCCATGCTAACCCGTCCATGCAGATTAAGGGCGGCGTTCAGTGGGGCCTTTTCGGTTCCGCTATTTTAACACTGGGTAATGACGAACAGCATCAGCGGTGGCTGCCGGGTGTCTTGAATCTTGAACTGCCTGGTGTATATGCAATGACAGAAATTGGTCACGGGTCCGACGTTGGAAACGTCGATACAACCGCTACCTTTATCCCTGAAGACAATGAGTTCGAAATTCACACGCCGTTTCGGGCTGCTTGGAAAGAGTTCCTTGGCAACGCGGCCAAAGATGGTAAAGCAGCAGTGGTATTTGCGCAGCTAATCACGAAGAACGTCAATTACGGTGTGCACGCTTTCTTCGTGCCATTGCGCGATGCTGATGGAAACTTTTTACCTGGTGTCGGTGGCGAGGACGACGGCTTCAAGGGTGGTCTCAATGGTATTGATAATGGCCGTCTGCACTTTACAAATGTGCGGATTCCAAGAACGAACCTGCTGAATAAATTAGGTGACGTCGATGAGAATGGCGATTACAGCACGTCGATCCCGTCCTCCGGGCGCAGGTTTTTCACTATGTTGGGTGCACTGGTCCAAGGCCGTGTCTCTCTTGCTACGACTGCTGCAAATGCTTCAGCCCTGGCACTTACCGGTGCCATCACCTACGGAAACCAACGACGTCAGTTCAACGCAGCGTCGGATATCGAAGAGCAGGTCTTGCTGGACTACGGGCTGCATCAACGACGTTTGATTGACCGCTTGGCTCGGACATATGCCGACATTTTTACCTCTAACGACCTGTTGTTGAAATTTCATGAGGTGTTCTCGGGCCAAGATGACTCCGACGACAACCGACAAGAACTTGAAACACTGGCCGCAGGAATTAAAGCCGTCACGACGTGGAATGCTCTGGACACCTTTCAAGAATCTAGAGAAGCAACCGGTGGGGCAGGTTATATCGCATCCAAGAACCGCTTCGGTGCCCTACGCGATGATCTAGATATTTACACCACCTTCGAAGGTGACAATAACGTACTGTTGCAACTGGTAGGCCGACGTCTCCTAGGTGATTTTTCAAAGGAATTAGCGAATCCTTCGTTCAAGGTCCTCAGCCGTTATGTTGTCGAGCGTGCAGAGCAGACGCTCTACGAACGCTCCGGACTACGTCGTGTAGTACAACAGGTAAGTGATATTGGCTCAGACCGCCGGTCTGCAACGTGGTTGAAGGACACAGAGGTACAGCGCAGCCTCTTTACAGATCGTGTGCGTACTCAGATTGCTGAAGTTGCAGAGGCACTGCGTCCTGTCGCTAAGAAATCTCAAGCAGAACAGGCCAGAGTCTTCAACGAAAATCAATTCGAACTCATTAAAGCGTCGAAATCCCATGCCCAGCTTCTGCAGTGGGAATCGTTTACGAATGCGCTCGACGAGGTCAAAGATGCTGAGACTTTGAAGATTATGACGTGGATGCGTGATTTGTTCGCCCTTTCCACGATTGAAGAAGACCTAGGCTGGTTTATTGAATACGGACGAATCTCGCAGCAACGCGCGCGGACACTACGTGAGTACACAAACCGTCTAGCTGCTCGACTACGGCCACATGCTCAAGACCTCGTTGATGCATTTGGCTATAACCAAAACCACCTGCGTATGGATATTACCTCAGGAATCGAGCGCGAGCGACAAGATGAGGCCATGGAATATTATCGTCGCCTTCGTGCCTCTGGTGATGCTCCGATTCCTGAAAAAGTGTACCGAGCACGTCAAAACTAAGCAGCTAGATACCCAACCACACGTCACTGTGTCGCCGTTGTCTAAATAAACGGCGACACAGTGCGTTAACATCCTGCAGCGATACCGAATAAAAATGTCTCGTTATATGACCGAGCTATTCCAAGACGAGTGATTGAATGAGAGCCATGTCGAATACTGCACTGTTAGATGATGCTCGCCTGACACGGGAGGAAGCTCGAAATCGTTCTGAACTCATTGAGATAGCAAGTTATCATCTTGAGCTTGATCTGCGTGATGCAATGGACCTTGAGCAAGCCACTTTTCCGGTCACCACTACCCTGCACTTCACGTCGACCATAGTGGGCGCGGAAACGTTTCTAAATTATCTGGGCGATACGGTGGAATCCATAGTTCTAAATGGTGAAGAACTTGATGCAGACCTGGTGGCGGGCTCAGCCAGGATCCTGTTGCCGGATCTAGGAGCGGAAAATACCGTAGTGATTCGCTCGCAAAGTTTCTTTTCACGTTCGGGTGAAGGCTTGCATCGTTTTGTGGACCCCGTCGACGGGCAAGTGTATTTGTATTCCCAGTTTGAACCTGCAGATGCACGCAGAGTGTATCCCAATATGGAGCAACCTGATCTCAAAGCCGCTTTTCACGTGACCATGATTGGCCCGGATACCTGGACGATTGCCTCGAATGGCGTCGAAACTGATCGTGAGCAGTTGGCTGAAGGCATCGTGAGGGTAGGTTTTGCGCCAACTAAACCCACCTCGACTTATCTAACGACGTTTTTAGCAGGGCCTTATGCGGAGTTTGTAGATGTCTGGAACGGTCATGAGCAAACCGGAGCCGAATCGATCGATTTGCGGATCTTTACCAGGCAATCCCTGGTTGACCATGTTGACGCCGCAGCGCTCTTTGAGCAGACTCAACGAGGGTTGACGTGGTTTCATGAACAGTTCCAAGTTGCATATCCATGGGGTAAATATGACCAGGCGTTTGTACCCGAATACAACCTCGGGGCAATGGAAAATCCGGGTCTCGTGACGTTTAACGAAGCCTATATTTTTACTTCCCGAGCGACCATATCGCAGTATACCGGCAGGGCAACGACCATTATGCACGAAATGTGCCACATGTGGTTCGGTAACCTCGTCACCATGAAGTGGTGGGATGATTTGTGGTTAAAAGAATCATTCGCGGACTTTTTTGGCTCGAAAGCCGTAGCTGATGCAACTGAGCTGCCAGGTGCGTGGCAATCATTTGCTCATCAACGTAAAGCGTGGGCCTATCTCCAGGACTCCTACCCCACGACCCATCCAATTGTTGCGGATATTGTCGACCTTGAGGCCGCGCGTCAGAACTTCGATGGCATTACCTATGCAAAGGGAGCTGCTGTTATTAAGCAGTTGTTCCACTATGTAGGTGAGTGTGCATTTCTCCAGGCATGTCGCACTTACTTCGAACGTTTTGCCTTTGGAAGTGCCGAACTAGTGGATTTCCTAAAAATCCTTGAAGAAGTTTCAAACAAAGATATGCGTGAGTGGTCGTCCGCCTGGTTGGAGACTTCTGGCCCGACAACACTGCGCCCAATCCTTGAACCGCCCGGCAGGGTCACAGTACGGCAAGAATCAACTGATCCTGTAACCGGCAAAACAGTGCTCCGACCGCACCACCTCTTCGTATCTGTCTTTACTCTCGACGATGACGAACAACTGGTCAGTACCGATGAATCCGAAGTGGTCCTACCAGGCGGTGAATCATCAGTGGTTATAGAAAATCTCATGCTTCCAACGGATCGACCCCGTGTGATACTGGTTAATCACCACGACCAAACCTACGCCCAAGTGACTTTTGACCAGGCTTCGTTAGAGGCTGTTACGGCCTATCCAATCGTTGATCCTAACTCCACTGCGATCGCAACTGTCTGGTCGACGCTCTGGACCATGGTCCGAAATGCAACACTACCTGCCGCAACTTTTGTACGAGCTGCAGCCAAACTTAGTAACTCTATCGATGACGTGTCGATGCATGCCAAAGTGCTGCAACAAGCCGTCACAGCGATACAAGAGTTCGCACCCGAAGGTCAGCGTAAGCGACTGACCAAGATTCTCAGCACTGCTCTGCTGGACAGTCTTATTCAGCTGGATGCTGGCTCGGATCGGCAGCGATCGGTTGCACGGGCCTTAGCCGTCTTGAGTCACGACACAGACGCGTTGGCGGCTGAGATAACATTCTTGCTTGCCGGTGACGAAACGTCCGAGCTCTCGCCCGGTTTGCAAATTGATGACGAAATGAAATGGTTATTACTAATCAGTATGGCGTCTCTAGAACGGATAGATATTACCCGTCTGGATGATGAGCTTGCTGCCGCGCCCACTGCTACAAATGAATTGAATTATCGTACCGCTGTAGCGGCACTGCCCGATCAAGCGCGTCGCACGGCTCTATGGATGCAGATTTATAATGGCGTGGATACCGAAGGAACGCCACTGAGTAATGCCCAGATCACAGCGACTGCCCAAGGCTTGTCAACATCACAACCGAGGTTTCTTGCACAACATTTGCAAACACTCTTGGAGGGACTCATGTTTATCTGGAATTCTCGGTCCAATAATCTGGCAACCAGAACAATCAATGGCCTATTTCCTTTGAACCACAAGCCGATCAAAGGCGGTCCAGTGGTCCAAGAGAATCATCCTGTGGTCGTCAACGTCGATGCTTGGTTAGGTCAATATCCAGATGCACCAGCAGCGTTGCAGCGTATAGTACGTGAACGTCGTGCGGATGTAGTCAACAGATTGGTAGCTCAGGCCACGAAGTTTTAGGGAACGCGGTGGATCCATTCATTTGTCATAAATTTTTTCTCCGCTAGAGCTTCTGCTCTCGTGAGCTCATCGGCGGTGATTTCCCGAGTTTTCGCGGAATAGCGTTCAGCAAAGGTATCGATCATGACATCCCAGATATCTGACCGTGACATTCCGGTCTGTCGACGTAACGGATCCACGCGTGCTTGCGCTGAGGTAATCCCCTTGTCGGAGATCTTTTCACGCCCAATACGTAGGACATCTGTCATCTTTTGCGCGTCAATGTCGTAGGACATAGTCACGTGATGCAGCATCGAACCTGCTGCTAAACGTTTCTGCGCTGCCCCACCGATCTTTCCTTCGGGAGTCGCTATATCATTGAGTGGCTCATAGAAGGCTTTCACCTGCATTCGAGCTAAAGCATCCATCACCCATGCGTCCAAGAAAGGATATGAATCAGTAAAGCTCATCCCGTCGACGATGGAGGTCGGAGTATAGAGCGAATATGTGACTGCATTGTCTGCTTCCATAAACATTGCGCCACCGCCAGATACTCGACGAACGACTTTAATATTGTGTTTTGCTACAGCATCTGGATCGACTTCATTACTGTAACTTTGGAACGACCCGATGACCACGGAAGGATCAGAGTCAGGCCAGCGCCATAAACGCATCGCCGGTCGAGTTCTTCCAGCTGCAACGTCTTCGGTCAGAATCTGATCAAGCGCGACTTGAGTAAAGATTGGTATTTCCGTTGGCAGAATGATTTCCCAATCATGGTCCTGCCATCTGGTAGCGAACCCGGTTGCGCGACGAACAGCAGTGGCTACCGCATGCGCATCGAAGCCAAACATTACCACGGTGTCATCAAGAGCTGAATTGACTGCGTCAGCGATGACTTTATGACTTGCATCGTAGTTCAAACCGACTAGCGCAGCGTTGATTTCTGCAAGTGCTTCATCAGGTTCCAGAAAAAAGTCACCGTTGATATTGGCTCTGGAAATAATCCCCTCGGCTACATCGAGATCAGCGATCACCAACTTGCCACCAGGTACTTTAAACTCGCCGTGAAACTGTTCGCCATCAAACGCTTGTGTCGCAGTCATAGATCCAGTTTACTTGCAGCACCTGCAGTGGCGTGAAATATGTGTCTCGACGTAAGGTTCGGTAGTGAATATGACATTGTGGAACCAGTCACGTCCTACACCCACAAATCACGCCTTCAGGCTACCCTGTTGAGTATGGGGAATTCACAGCAGGTTGTTGCAACTGGTTGGCATAAGGCAGGCATTCTAGGTGGTTGGATTGCGACCTTTCTTCTCGCAGCGTGGATTCTCATACCACGACTTGTGATTGGCACCGAAGTTCCCATTGCAATGGCGATGACTGTTTTTTTGCCGATCGTTGTTGTTGCTATCGGAACCTCGGCACTTGGGATACCGACATCGCGCGGGCAGAGTCCGAGTAAGAGAACCGTTGTTTGGCTGTGGTTTTCTTTTCTCAATGCATTTATCGTTGGCCTTTTCTTCCCAGATGACACGATTTTTTCTGCGAGCTCACATGAACAAGCCACTGCCCTGGTAGCGGTGCTGTTTGGCTCAGCCTGGGAAGGTGCGGGATCCGCGATAGCAAATCCGGCGGCGATCATCATGATTATTTCCGGCATCATTGCAGCTGTCTTTGCATCGCTCGACTCGCGTGAGGGTGGTCCCATACGAACCGACGATGAAGACCATTTTCAAGGACACGGTTATTTCGGAATTTTGGGTGAGGACGAATATTATCAGCGGGAACAGTAATTTCCTAGGCCCCGAGACCAGGCCACTTCGCAAGATCCGTCAAGCCGCCTTGGCCATCGGTCCACACGCTGGTGCCCACACCGTGTCGCCATACGGGCAGCAACGTCAATCGGTGTACCACTTCTCATCCTGTATTTCATAGGAAGAATGGATCTATCGATCTACGCGTCTTTTGGTGCCTTATCATCGCTTTACGGTCGATTTCACTATTATGGTGACCGAGTCCGTATGCAACTCGGCGCCGGTCTAATTTTTCTCAGTGTCATGCTGCTTGGCACGCTGTTGGCCATCTTGAATACTGACACCAGTGTGAGGATCATGACACTTGCTCTTGTTGCAACGCTGGTGACGGGCATCGTTGGTGGCTATAAGTGGCATCCCGGCGGTGCAACGTTTGCTGTGTTTGCAGCTGGTGCAGTAGCGACTATGCCAGGTGAATGGATTAACCTGGCACAAATTTTCGTGGTGACAAGCGCTGCAGCGCTATTCAGTGTCATACTTACCGCGACATTAGGACTGTTGCGCACCGGAAGCTGGGCTAAAGTTTTTCGACCTATACGACCCGCCGTATTTCAGGCTGACTGGTCTGTGGCCGTCACAGTGGGTGTAGGGGCGCTCTTAGCTGGTTTGATAGGGCAAACATTTGACGACGACCATTGGTATTGGGCGATGGTTGCCGCAAGTGTTGTGTTGGCTGGAGCTGCGACTACGTCTCGAGTGACTCGCAGTATTCAACGTTTTATCGGAACCACGTTGGGCGTTTTGATGGCTGGAGCCCTTCTGGGGCTTGAGCTACCAACTCTGGCTGTCATCGGTGTGGTCATCGTTTTACAGGCTGTTGCCGAGTTGCTCATAGGTCGGAACTACGGTGTAGGAATGTTGGCCGTCACGCCCTTGGCACTCTTGATGGTTAGTCTATCGAATCCTATTGAACCGCAAATTTTAGTGGCTGACCGGGTATTTGAGACTTTTATCGGTTCTTTTGTTGGGACTGGTGTCGCACTGGTATCGGCAAAACTCCGCACAGATGAAATGCGGAAGTAGCCTGAAACGAAGCAGACTTAACACAAACGGCGTCACACCGATTGTGCGACGCCGTTGTAAAACTGAGTTAAAAAACCGTAGCGGTTACTTTTTGCCACCAAAGCCTTTGAAGCGAGCGTTGAAACGCTCGACGCGACCAGCGGTATCCAAAATGCGCTGCTTACCGGTGTAGAACGGGTGGGAAGCCGCTGAGATTTCAACGTCGATGACCGGGTAGGTGTTGCCGTCATCCCACTCAGCGGTGCGCTCGGAAGTTGCGGTAGTACGAGTCAGGACGCGTTCGCCCGACGCTAGGTCATTAAAGATTACGTAGTTGTAATCAGGGTGAATATCTTTTTGCATGTCTAGTTCCTTCGTTGGTGCCACTGGATTTTGCCAGCCGCACGAAGACAGAGTTAATAAATTCGGTCGGCAGACCAAGGGACCATATTACAGGTTTAAAACGGAACTAGCATCTTTTTGGCAGTAGCGTGTTCATGCTAGCTGGCGCAGCTGGTCCTGCATCAGATGTTAGCTGGTCATCATCAAGCGTAGGATCATCACCGCTAGGCCAACTAAGCCAACAATAACAATGACACCGCGTAAAATATTTGGTCTAATTCTACGGCCGATTTTCGCGCCAACCGATCCGCCTACTAAAGACGAGACACCAATCAGCAACACGGCTGTCCAGTCAATTCTGTCGAATGCAAAGATGAGGTATCCACCGGCTGCAATAAGGTTGACGGCTAGCGAGAGCCAGGTCTTGATCGCGTTTGCATGAACCAGGGTTCCGGACGTTAAAAAGACTCCGAGAATGCCCATCAATAGGACACCTTGAGCCGCGACAAAATAGCCCCCATAGATACCGGTAAGAAAGACCAGGATAAAAAGGGTCGGCGTAACCCGTCCGGTCGGCAGTGGTGCAATGTCAGTGCTGACGGGTTCATCCCCGTCTGCTGCACGGCGTCGTCGGACCCAAGCGTTTAAACGAGGTTGAAAGACAACAAAAAGAATCGCGAAAACGATCAGCACGGGCGCAACATAGTCAAACACTGAGGGTGGTAACGACATGAGCAAACTCGCGCCAATGAGGCCGCCAGCAAGAGAGCCCCACGTCATCGTTTTTGCAATGCTACCGGCTTCGCGAAGTTCCCGTCGATAGCCCCAGGTGCCAGAAAAACCAGCAGCGACTAGGCCCATTGCGTTGGACATTTGCGCAGTTACAGGTGGGAAGCCAACAGCGACCAGGACGGGAAAAGTCACTAGTGTACCGGAGCCAACAACGGAGTTGATGGTGCCAGCCCAGAACCCGGCTAACAGCACCAGCAGTATCTGCCACCATTCCAAGACCAAGAAGAGTTCCATGGGTCTCCTTGGAGAATCTAGGTGCGAGCAAACGCCGTGAAACGACCGTCGGTATTGCGAGAGACATGTAAGGGTAGTCGGAACGCCTCGGACAGTGTCTCTTCGGTCAAAGCTGTTTCTATCGGGCCGGCTGAGACTACTTGACCTTCACGTAGCAACAGCGCGTGCGTGAAATTCGGCGGCACTTCTTCAACGTGGTGCGTTACCAGGATCTGTGTAGGTGCTAGTGGATCTGCAGCGAGTTGTGAAAGGGAACGCACGAGCGTTTCTCGACCCGCCAGATCGAGACCTGCGCCCGGTTCATCCAAGATGAGGAGTTCAGGGTCTGTCATCATGGCTCGGGCGATGAGCGCGCGTTTGCGCTCGCCTTCAGACAAAGTACGGAAATGCCGGTCGGCGTACTTGGCAATCCCCCACCTGGACAAGAGGTGTTCGGCCCGCTGCAAGTCTTCCGGCTCATACACTTCTCGCCAACGACCGGTCACACCATAGGCAGCAGTGACGACCAAGTTCCGGACGGTTTCACCGCCGGGGACCTGCTCGGCCAATAGGGTTGATGACAGTCCGATAGAGGGGCGTAGGTCGAAAACATCGACTGCGCCTAGCACCTCACCTAAGATCGAAACATTGCCCGTGGTCGGGTGCGAGCGTGCAGCGGCTATATTGATCATCGTGGATTTGCCGGCGCCGTTTGGGCCCATAATGATCCACCGTTGACCTTCTTCGACTAGCAAGGAAATGTCATCCAACAGCACATTATTGCCCCGACGATATGTCACGTGGGACATGTGCACGACAGAGCCGTCTATAGGTATAAATTCATGTGGCGCTGTGATGGGACGTTGTGCGGTTGTTGCAGAGTAGGTCAGATCGGATGAGCTCATATGAACCAGACTAGGCTAGATACAACAGGATTTGGTGAAAGGAACCGGTATGCCGACAAATACTGCCAATATGAAAATTGGTGACCGCGTGGTGGTTTATAACAACGTGGGCTACCCCCGTTTAGACGGGGTCCCTACGTATGCAGAAGCTCTCAATGGAGTGGGTTTTACCGGTCATCGTTGGATTTCAGCAGCCGATCGGCTGAAAGATCTGCCTCAGGATTGGTATCCGGCAATTATGCAGGAAAAACAAGTCGAAGTGTTGCGCCAGCAGGCCCCGCTTGTTGTGTTTGATGTTGACTCGACTCTCATCCATGAGGAAGTTATTGAGTTGCTCGCCGCACATGCCGGCAAGGAACGTGAGGTTGCTGAAGTCACTGAACGGGCCATGCGAGGAGAGATCGACTTCGCTGAGTCTTTGCACTACCGTGTGGCCGCGTTAGAGGGCTTACCAGTGGGGGTCCTTGACGAAGTCGCGGCAGCCGCAACAATTCACGAGGGGGCCTACGAACTTGTCCAAGCTGTTCATCGTATCGGCGGCTACGTATATGCAGTTTCTGGTGGTTTTACGCACGCGCTGGAACCGTTGGCAACCCAGCTCGCATTAGACGGTTTTGCAGCAAATACATTGGAAATTGCGGATAGCAAACTCACAGGGAAAGTAACCGGCCAGGTTATCGATCGTGCAGCAAAGGCTTCGATGCTACGTCGTTGGGCTGCCGACCACGAGGTCCCGTTAGAAGCGACCGTTGCTGTTGGTGATGGAGCGAACGACCTCGATATGCTTGAACTCGCTGGTTATGGCGTGGGATTTTGTCCGAAACCTATCGTTCGAGAACATGCAGATCTTATCGTCGAGGTCCCCACACACGACGTGTTACGTGCTGTGTTGGGGCTCTGATGGTTGTTCCTCCACTAGATAGACTGACATGTTCATCGCAGCCCTGCCAGCGCTAAGCATATAGGGCACGGCACCAGACGAATTGCCTGGCGCCGTGCTCTACAGTATCGGGATTATTTACTTTCGAGCTGCTCGAAATAGTCCTTGGCTCCGCCAACATATTCGGTATGTCCAACCGTTAGATCGTCCCGACCAACCAATGCAGCAATTTCTTCTGCAAACTCTTCTACGGTATAGAGCCTTCCGGCGGCTTGTCGGCGAGACTCGATTGCATCCGGGTTGAGACGGTTTAGCAATGTGGCGGTGATGGTTCCCTCGATCATGTCTGCGGTGACCACCACGAACCCAATACCCTTTTCTTTCAGCATTGGAATGTTCTCCCGTAGTGCGACTTCACCAGCACGTTTTGATTTTGCTACGGGTTCGTATTCGGGCATGGTCGGCACTTCGTCAATGAAGTGTGCTTGGTGGCTAGTAACAAATACGATCTGTGAGCCTGGTTCCATGACTTCAGCTGCAGCTTTTAACATGGATACTTGGGCATCGCGGTTTAGTCGCATGGCGTAGTCCGACCCGAGGTCGGATTCCATACCACCAGAAGCATTAAGAATTAACACATTTACGCTGCCAAAGCTATTAGTGGCACCGTCGATTATGGACTTGCGTCCTTCATCAGTGGTGATGTCTGCACCAACTGCGACGGCCCTGCCGCCCGCTTCTTCGATCTGTTTGACAACTTTATTTGCGCGGGGCGCTTTTTGGCGATAGTTGATAACGACGCCGGCGCCGCGTTGTGCCAAGAGTTGTGCGGTTGCGGCACCAACGCCACGTGATGAGCCGGTTACGATGATGCCGGTGTTTGCTAAGTCTTGAGTTTGTGTCATATCTCTTTAGTGTCCCATTCCTAGACCGCCGTCGACGGGGATGACTGCGCCCGAAATATAGCTTGCTTCGTCAGAGGCCAACCAGCGAACTACGTTGGCGACTTCTCCTGGCTCCGCGAAACGACCAGCTGGTATCGCTTTCTTGTACTGCTTTTGCAGGTCTTCGTTGAGCTCTTTCGTCATTTCTGTATCAATGTAGCCCGGTGCCACGACATTGGCTGTGATGTTGCGAGAGGCTAACTCACGGGTCAACGAACGTGCCATACCGACAAGGCCAGCTTTTGAAGCAGCATAGTTAATCTGGCCCGGCGAACCGTAGAGTCCCACAACTGAAGAAATGAAGATGACGCGACCCTTCTTGAGCCGGATCATGCCGCGGGTAGCGCGTTTGAGTGCACGGAATGAACCGGTCAGGTTTGTATTCACCACGTCCTCAAAGTCTTCTTCTGACATGCGCACAAGGAGCTGGTCCTCATTTATGCCTGCATTATTCACGAGGATTTCGACGGAACCATGTGCCTTTTCAACTTCGGTGAAGGCTTGGTCTACTGAATCCATATCGGTCACATCTGCTTTGACGGTCAGCACACCGTCGGGCCCTTGCCCAGAACGCGATGTAATTGCCACTTGGTCCCCGTTTGCTTGAAACGCTCGGGCGATGGCTAAGCCGATCCCTCGGTTCCCACCGGTTACCAATACACTTCGGCCTTGCACCACAATTACTCCTCAAGATTGATAAAGACGTTTTGCCTCTACTCTAAGTGGGAAAGTGAGAGAATAGATGCTGCAACCCCAAACATAACGAAAATATTCTCTGCCCTAAACCGACACGGTGCGAAAGGAGGCTGTTTTGGAAAAGCTATCAAACAACTCCCATGCGCATTTCCGACGAAATTCAGCACGACGTCAGTCCCAAAAAGACGACGATCAGGTCTATCTCATAACCGGGGCTTCGGAGTCCGTCGTGGCTGATGCCAAACGTAAAAACCGTACCTACGCCATCACTATAGGTGTGCGTATTGCGTCATTATTCATTGTGTTAGCAACGGATGGGTGGGTGCAGATTGCGGTCTTCGTGACCGGTATGTTGGCACCTTGGATCGGGGTACAGATTGCAAATAATATCCGCCAAGTTGACGGACGATCGATAGAAGCAGTCCCGCCGCAACGCGAAGCCTTGGAAGTCGCGAAGAAGCAGACGGATGATGGTCATGACACCGTGATCGTTGGTGATTTCGTGGTCGAAGACCAGGAATCACCGATGTCCTCGCCTTCCGCGGAATCTGATGCCCCAGAAACCGGTGTAGGCCACAATGAGAAGGACAATGATGACACAACAGGGTCCTGATCTTCTTGGAAATTTGATGCAGACTGGTTCTGCATCATCCGAACCACTGGTTGCAGATTTGCAGTGCTCGCGCAAAGCTTGCAGTGCTGAGGCTGCCTGGCAGCTAGTGTGGAATAATCCGAAGGTCCACACTCCAGATCGCCGAAAAATTTGGTTGGCTTGCGATGCGCACCGGCAGTTTCTGGCTGATTTTTTATCATCCCGATCATTCCTTCAAGAAATTCTACCGCTACCTAGGTGACATCTTCCATGACTAACGAACGTTCCTCAGCATCATCGACGAAACCGAAGTTGAACTTTCGGTTCGTGCTGTCTGGTGCATGGATCGGTGGATTTGTCTTTTGTATTATTTTTGCGATTGCCACTGTGTTCCTGGGCAACTGGCAGATGGATCGACGCATGGACAAGGTTGCTGAAATCAATACCATCGTCGATAACTATGATCTTGAGCCGGTTTCGTACGCGGATGCTTCGCATGTGTTCACTGATTTCGACGAAGAACAGAAGTGGACCCCTATTAAAGTTCGGGGTGAATACTTGGATGAGGATACCCTTGTGGCGCGCAATAGGCCACGGGCTGGTCGCCCAGGCTTTGAGGTCCTTGTGCCGTTTGAAACAGATTCGGGTGACCGTCTCTTGGTGGACCGCGGTTGGCTACCGCTGGGAGCCGATGCATCCGCTCCGGATGCTGTCCCTGCGCCACCAGAGGGACAGACAGAACTTATTATTCGAGCTATTCCTGGTGAAGTCTCGGTAGATCGCGGTGCCCCAGAAGGTCAGGTTGCTTCCATTAATTTGGCAAGCATTCGTGAAGAATTGGGATATGACATTGCTGATGAAGCCTACGGGTTAATGGCCGCGGAATCCCCCGCCCCTGCCGACGCGCCACAGCAAATGCCAGAACCGCAACGTGATGAAGGACCGCACTTATCGTATTCGATGCAATGGTTTACCTTCGGTTTAATGTCGTTTGTCGTGTGGGGCTGGTTGGCGTATCAGAAGGCCGTACGAAATCGTGAAGATGAGCTATACGGAGAACGTGAGGAAGATGGGTTTATCTCGGCGCACCGCGTGGAACGTGTCAAGCCTGTTAAACGTCGTAAGGGACAAATGACCGATGAAGAGATTGAAGATGCCATGCTCAATGGTTAGGCGGCTGTGCCTCATTCAACACAGGGCACTTTAGGCAAGTTCTACTAGCTCGAGATATTCATCGGACCAAATGTCCTCGTCGGCATCCGGCAAAATAAGGACCCGATCTGGGTCCAGTGCTTGCACAGCGCCGGCATCGTGAGTAACCAAAATAATGGCACCGACGTAGCTGCGAATAGCGCCTAGAATTTCTTCACGCGATGCCGGATCCAAGTTGTTCGTTGGTTCGTCTAGCAACAAAACGTTTGATCCTGATACAACCAATGTGGCCAAGGCTAACCGAGTTTTCTCGCCACCAGACAAAACTCCCGCTGGTTTATATACATCATCGCCAGAGAATAGGAACGAACCTAGAACAGTTCGTGCTGTTGTGTCATCAAGATCGGGCGCTGCGGATTTCATATTATCCAGCACCGACTGATTGACGTCTAAGGTTTCATGTTCCTGGGCGTAATACCCTAGTTTTAGACCGTATCCGGGCTCTACAGCGCCAGAATCCGGTTGATCCTGCCCTGCCAGAATTCGCAATAGTGTAGTTTTCCCTGCACCGTTAAAGCCAAGGATGACCACCCTGGAGCCCTGATCAATGGCGAGGTCAACTCCAGTGAAGACTTCGGTTGAGCCATACGATTTTGAGAGCCCAGATGCTGTCAGCGGTACCTTGCCGCACGGTGCGGGTGTTGGGAAACGTAAATTGGCTACCTTCTCTTCGGTACGTTCCTCGGAAAGTCCAGCTAAAAGTCGGTCGGCACGCTTGGCCATATTCTGCGCCGCCACGGCTTTGGTGGCTTTTGCCCGCATTTTGTCGGCCTGTAAATGAAGTGCTGCGGCTTTCTTTTCTGCGGATGCACGTTCTCGACGTCGGCGTCGTTCATCAACTTCCCGCTGTTTTAGGTATGCTCGATAGCCCATGGAATAGATGTCGATGACCTGGCGTGTAGCGTCCAAGAAAAAGACGATGTTCACGACTTCATCTATGAGGTCTAAATCGTGCGAGATGATCATGAGACCACCCTCGTATGTCTTGAGATACTCTCGCAGCCAGATGATCGAATCTGCATCTAAGTGGTTTGTCGGCTCGTCAAGAATCATTGTGTCTGGTTTTTCAAACAGAATACGAGCAAGTTCAACTCGGCGTCGCTGACCGCCAGACAATGTATCGAGGGGGCGATCCATGATCGAGCTTTCCAACCCAAGATTTGAGGCAATTGATGCGGCTTCTGATTGAGCTGCATATCCTCCGGCTGCTATGAATTCTGCTTCGGCGGCGGGGTATCGACGCATGCCGCGTTCCATAAGCTTGGGATCGCTAGAACTCATTTCTTCTTCGGCACGGCGCATACGGCGTGTTAGTTCCGCAAGTTCGCGTGCTGAAAGAATGCGGTCGCGAACGGATTGGGTCAGATCCCCCGTCCGTGGATCCTGTGGCAGATATCCCACCGTGCCGGATCGCATGACAGTGCCGCTTGCGGGGATAAACTCATCCATGAGCACTTTTGTCAGTGTAGTTTTGCCGGCTCCGTTTCGTCCCACGAGTCCGATGCGATCGCCGGGATTAATATGAAACGTGACGTCGGACAGAAGAGTCCTGGAGCCAACCACAACAGACAGCTGTTGTGCTGAAATCATGTATGTACTACCTCAAAATATATCAACGGGTGGACCACCGATTATTTTAGGTGACATCCAGGTGTTTAGCAATTCTGTTCACTCATTGGTGGAGTATTCAGCATCCATGCCAGCTTGAATTAGGCGGGCCAGTTCATCGTGTGGGGTCGCACCACGTTGTTGTGCATACCGGACAATTGTGTCGGCGAGCTCTTGGTCCAGCTGTGTATGCACGGTGACGCTGCCCTGAGCTTTGTGTGTAGGCTCCGGCCTCTTGATCGGGTGAGACGCTGCTGGTTTGGAATTGTTGTCGAGGGTGAGCCCCGGACCTGAGGCCACTGACGTCCCACTCTGGAATGCTTTTGCGGCAGCGTTTGCTCGGGCGTCTGCTGCCTCGTTGAGTGGGTGACCGGAATGGCCACGAACCCATTCGAAGGTGATCGTCCGGCCGGCTGCTTTTGCAGTCGTCATCAGCTCATCGAGCCGGATCATGAGGTCTTGGTTGTTCACGGGTTTACCGTCGGACTTCTTCCATCCTTTGCGTTTCCAACCAGGCATCCATTTCGTGATGGAATTAATGGCATACTGCGAGTCGGCAAGAATGCTGGCGTCGCAAGTGGTGTTTTTGGTGGCTTCGAGAAATTCGAGGATAGCTGACAGCTCGCCACGGTTGTTGGTGGAGTTTTCCCATCCACCTGCTGCCCAGTTGGAGTCATCGATATACCATGCCCAGCCGGCGGGACCGGGATTGCCAAGCGCGGAGCCATCTACCCCAACTGTAAGCATGCTTGTTCCTCCAAATGTGATGACGGGTCATTATCTAGTGTACGGCGTTAAATGAAGGAACCGGCCGCCCACCAAAGGTGGTTTGCGGCCGGTCCGTTTACACTGTTGAGTCTAGATGTTGAATCCAAGGGCGCGCATTTGTTCGCGTCCGTCTTCGGTGATCTTCTCAGGACCCCAAGGTGGCATCCAAACCCAGTTGAGGCGCCATTCATCGACCATGGTTTCAACCGCACGACCAACCTGATCCTCGATCACATCTGTGAGCGGGCAGGCTGCTGTGGTGAGTGTCATATCGACGATGAGAGAGCCGTCCTCGGCGTAATTCAAACCGTAGAGGAGGCCGAGGTCAACGATGTTAATGCCCAATTCGGGGTCGATAACATCTTTGAGGGCTTCCTCAATGTCTTCAAGTGGTGTTTGTGCAACAGTTTCGGTCATGGTCCCTCCTGATCCGTCTTGCTTGGCACGATATCAGAAAAATACTTAGGCAGGTGCTTCAGTCTTCTCGTAGTTGACGTAGCCTTCGTCTTCGAGACGATCGGCCAATTCTTCGCCCCCGGAGTCAACGATTTTACCGTCGACAAATACGTGCACGTAGTCTGGCTTGATGTAGCGCAGGATGCGTGTGTAGTGGGTGATGAGCATGGAGCCCATGTCGTTGGTTTCCTGTGCGCGGTTGACTCCTGCGGATACGACACGCAGGGCGTCAATATCAAGACCGGAGTCGGTTTCGTCCAAAATAGCAAATTTTGGTTTGAAGAGTTCCAGCTGCAGGATTTCTGCGCGCTTCTTCTCACCACCGGAGAAGCCTTCATTCACGTTACGAGTAGCGAATGACGACTCCATTTCGAGGTTATCCATGGCCGAGCGTACATCCTTAGTCCAAGTACGAATCGCCGGTGCTTCGCCGTCAAGCGCGGTTTTTGCGGTACGCAGGAAGTTGGACATGGAAACGCCTGGAACTTCTACCGGGTACTGCATGGCGAGGAACAGACCTGCTTGTGCACGCTCGTCAACTTCCATTTCGAGGACGTCTTCGCCGTCAAGCAGGATCTCTCCACCTGTGACGGTGTAGGACGGGTGTCCGGCGATGGCCTGGGCTAGGGTCGATTTTCCGGAGCCGTTTGGCCCCATGAGGGCGTGTGTTTCGCCGGACTTGATGGTCAGGCTGACACCTTTGAGGATCTCCTTCTCGCCCTGTTCAGTATCAATGCTGACGTGCAGATCTTTGATCTCAAGTGTTGACATTGTGGTCTAAGTCTCCTTGTTGCCCGTGTGGAACGGGACTTTGAATTATGGCTACAGGTGGGGTTTAGAGCTCGAGGTCGGCGATTTCTTCTTCCATGACCTCGGTCACGGCAGCTTCGACATCCTCAATGCCGATCTTCTGGATGATTTCGTTCAGGAAACCACGCACGATCAGCTTGCGAGCAAGCGGCTCTGGGATCCCCCGAGCCATGAGATAGAACAATTGTTGTTCATCAAAGCGTCCAACGGAAGAAGCGTGTCCTCCCGAATCAATGATTCCGGTTTCGATTTCGAGGTTCGGAATCGAGTCAGCTTGAGCACCTTCGGAAAGCAACAGGTTTTCGTTCTTCTCAAATGAGTTCGTTCCCGACGTGTTACCACGAATCAGGACATCTCCAACCCATACCGAACGGGCGCCCTTGCCTTGGAGTGCGCCTTTATACAACGCGTCGGAGGTACAGTTGTTCGTCGAGTGGTCGATGAAAATGCGGTGTTCCATGTGCTGTCCGGCGTCTGCGAAGTACAGGCCGTACATGTTCGTGGTGGCACCTTCACCGGCGAACCTGGTGATCGGTGTGAGGCGCACAAGCGAACCGCCGTAGGTAATAACCACGTGCTTGAATGTGGAGTCTTTACCGAGCGAGGCTTGTTGCGAGCCAATGTGGACTGTTTCATCGTCCCATGCCTGGATTGAGGTGACGTTGGCGGTTGCACCCTCTCCGATGGCAAATTCAATGTTTTGGGAAAGAACGGCGTTACCTGTTTGGTTGATGACCAGGTTGACCTTGCTATTCGCTCCGATGGCAACGTGAATGTGCTGCGCGGCTGGGTCCGTTGATTCACCCTCAACCGAAATGGTGATGGGTGAATCAATGTTGACATTGTCAGCGACTGTAACAACGGTTGCGTCTTTGAAGGAGTTCCAGGCGATAGCCGATGTACGGTCGTCTGGAACCATAAAGGAACCAAGACGCTGATCATCACGTGAAACGGTTTCGATCGAAACATCGTCGTGTTCGGTTACAGTCACCGTTGGGGCTGCACCTGTCAGGAGGTGATCGTCACCTTCAGGCAGGTGCAGGTTGGCCAAACGGTGGAGTGGCGTGAAGCGCCAGTCTTCCTCTTCACCTGTTAGGACGGGAAAGTCAGCGAGGTCGAAGCTGGTCTTGCGATCAGCACGCGAGGTACCAAACTTGGTCTCTTCATCTTCGGCAGGTTGGGTTTCGGCCTGCTGAACGACGAGTTTTTCGCCCTCTTCACCCATACCTGGGATGAGTAGGTCTGGTCCCTCGTCGAGTGTAGTTGCGTCAGTGTTGGCCACGCTTAGCCCACCGATCCTTCCATTTGCAGTTCAATAAGTTTGTTCAGTTCCAAAGCGTATTCCATTGGCAGGTGACGCGAGATTGGTTCAACGAACCCGCGAACGATCATGGCCATAGCTTCTTCTTCCGAAAGGCCGCGGCTCATGAGGTAGAACAGCTGCATTTCCGAAACCTTGGAAACTGTCGCTTCGTGTCCCAGGGTGACATCGTCTTCCCGAATGTCGATGTACGGGTAGGTGTCGGTGCGCGAGATGGTGTCTACCAGCAGAGCGTCGCACTCGGTGTTGTTCGTCGAGCCCTTGGCACCTTCAGTAATTTGGACCAGACCGCGGTATGCGGAGCGGCCGCCACCACGGGCTACGGACTTGGAAATAATATTCGACTTGGTGTTTGGTGCCAGGTGCACCATCTTGGAACCGGTGTCCTGATACTGGCCCTTACCAGCAAACGCCATCGTCAAGGTTTCACCCTGGGCATGTTCACCAGTCAGGTAGACCGCCGGGTATTTCATGGTGACTTTTGAGCCAATGTTGCCATCAACCCACTCCATGGTTCCGCCTTCTTCAACGACGGCACGCTTAGTGACCAGGTTGTAGACGTTTGTCGACCAGTTCTGGATAGTGGTGTACCGAACGCGAGCATCTTTTTTGACGATGATCTCCACGACGGCCGAGTGCAGTGAGTCGGTCTGGTAGATCGGAGCGGTACAACCCTCTACGTAGTGCACGTAAGAGCCCTCGTCAGCAATAATCAGGGTGCGCTCGAATTGACCCATGTTTTCCGTGTTAATCCGGAAATAGGCCTGCAATGGAATCTCGACGTGTACGCCCTTTGGAACGTAGACGTATGAGCCACCCGACCATACTGCAGTGTTAAGTGCAGAGAACTTGTTGTCACCCACAGGGATAACGGAACCGAAGTATTCACGGAACATCTCTTCGTGTTCCTTGAGCCCGGTATCAGTGTCCAAGAAGACGACACCCTGGCGTTCCAGTTCATCGTTGATCTGGTGGTAGACGACCTCGGACTCGTACTGCGCAGCAACACCGGCGACGAGACGCTCACGCTCGGCCTCGGGAATGCCGAGACGTTCGTAGGTTTCAAGGATGTCCTCTGGCAGGTCTTCCCAGCTCGTTGCCTGACGCTCGGTTGAACGAACGAAGTACTTGATGCGATCGAAGTCGATACCTGAGAGATCGGCACCCCAGGTTGGCATCGGTTTACGATCAAAGTATCGCAGACCTTTGAGCCGGGTCTTGAGCATCCATTCTGGCTCGTCTTTCAGCGATGAGATGTTGCGTACAACGTCTTCGTTAATACCGCGTTCTGCGTTCTCACCGGCGTCGTCCTTGTCATGCCAACCGAATTCGTAAGCACCGATGCCTTCCAGTTCTGGGTTTGCATCCAGAACATCTTGGATCACACCGGGATCGGCGGTTTCTTGACTGATTTGATCCGTCATTATCAACCTCTTTTATAAACGGGGCGTGGTTTGTGCCCATCGAGCCCCAATGGGATGGAGTGTCTCGATGAATATTTTGTTTGTAGTTCGCTCTAGTTCTTGGATCCGCTTGCTGCGATGAGTGATGCGTGCGCAGCCCGTCCCAATGGTACGTGTGTATTGCACACGTGGCCACCAGTGGGCATCGTGGACAAGCGCCGTACGTCTACTTGTAGTAAACGCGCAAATAGGTCTGTTTCTTCCTCACAAAATTGTGGAAACTCTCCGGCGAGCTCTTGGATCGGGCAATGTCCCTGGCAAATCTGTGCTGCGCGAAGTGTCGTTACCTTGGCGACGCGTCCAGCGCGACGGGTCGTTGCGGCAAAACCCAGATCGGCCAAAACAGCGGTTAGGGTTTGAATCCGCTCGTTCAGCCTGGCATCTTGTGGCAGTTGTTGATGGAAGCGCGTTTCAATATCTGCGAAATATTTCCGGGCGAATCCCCGGAGTGCTTCTTGGCCACCGAGTTCTACGAGGGTAGACATAGCTTCACTAGCAACGCCTAAATAATCGTCGCCGAGTTCCACTTGCCCCTGATGTGTCACGACGTAACGCCGCGATGGCCGACCTGCTCCACGCTGTGACCCTGAGACAGCTTTTACCTCGACGAGACCCTCTTCTTCTAATGTATCAAGGTGACGACGTACAGCAGCAGCCGTCAAATCAAGTTCTTTGCCAATAGTCGCTGCGCTCACGGGCCCCTGTGACAGGACGGCATGCATAACCTTTTCACGGGTCGTTGATGATGATCCGTTACCCGTCGTTGGACCGTGCGATGGGGCGTCTGCGAAATTCGTAACCATTGTATGTCCTAATTATAGACGAGATCTTGAGTTTGGCCACCCGGCGAGTTGTATTACTGGTTATACGCATTGTGATTTTGCTGACGGCCAATCTGTCTCATCGCGGCCTGGTCACCGTGCTGTCAATGTGTGGCTAGACTAAAAGCCGTGTTTACAGTCATTTTTTGCTCGAGCTTTGTGAGTCCATAGTTCATGCTGTCGTTAACAAATGTTCATCGCAATGTCCCGACGCGCACAGGTCGCTTCCAGATTCTGAAGGGCGTGAGCTTTGAAGCCAAAGCTGGTGAGGTCACTTCGGTTCTAGGTCCTAATGGTGCAGGTAAAACAACCACCCTGTCCATAGCGCAGGGTATTGATAGAGCCAGCTCTGGAAGCGTCAAGCTCTTAGGCGTTGACCCCTACCGAGCTGGCGCCGGCCTGCGAAGCCAGGTTGGCGTGATGCTACAAGAGGGCGGTCTTCCCATGGCGGCCACCGGTGAGCGACTGCTCTATCACCTGGCTCGGCTATATCAAACTCCGGCTGATGTCGAGGCCTTGATGGGCCGTTTGCAGATCCATGAGTTTAAGAATCGCCAGATCCGTAGACTTTCAGGAGGCCAGCGGCAACGACTAGGGATGGCAGCAGCACTTATCGGCAGGCCGCGTGTTGTATTTCTTGATGAACCATCAGCTGGCTTGGACCCGGCATCACGTCTTATTGTCTTTGAACTCATCGAGGAGCTCAAAGCAGCAGGAGTGTGCATCATTTTGACGACGCATCTCCTTGAAGATGCTCAACGACTAGCTGATCACGTCGTGCTCATCCGTGAAGGCCGTATTGAGGCAGCGGGTAGTGTCGATGAATTAACTGCCACTGAGCTTCGTCCACCATTTACCTTCCGGATGTCACAGTCACTCACCGAAGCACAGCGGGCTGACTTCCCTGCACATCTGACACTGCTGCAAGACACCGTCGGCAGGCAGTCTGCTGTTTGGCGCGTCAGTGGGATACAAGGGCCTGCCGATCTGCATGAGGTAACCGGATGGTGGTTACGGCACAATTTAATGCCGACTGATATGGGACTTGCCGGAAAATCGCTCGAGGACGTTTTTTGGGAGCTGACCACACATGACAAAACTTGATCTCACCCCGGTCGAAACGCCACATTCTTCGTCTCTAGTTTCCAAAGTTATAGCGCAAGGACGGTACGAAACGCGTATCACCATGACCAATGGTGAGCAGCTGCTCGTATCAATTATCCTTCCGCTCTTGGCGTTGACTGGACTGTTCGTCACAGGCCTTTTCGATACTGCTGATGGACCCGCAACGATCGATATCGCGACACCTGGGGTCTTGGCGCTGTCTGTATTGTCGTCTGGTCTTACCGGTCAGGGCATAGCGACGGGGTTTGACCGTCGATATGGCGTGCTGCAGTACCTGGCTACCACTCCCCTAGGGCCTATTGGTTTACTCATGGGCAAAGTGCTCGCTGTGCTGATGGTGCAAGTGACTCAGTTGGTGGTACTTGGCGGCGCTGCATTGTTAATGGGCTGGAGCCCAGATCTCGCCGGACTTGGTATCGGTGCACTGTTCATCGTGCTCGGAGCACTCGCTTTTACTGGCCTCGGGTTGTTCATTGCCGGTACGGTCCGGCCCGAAGCAACTCTTGCACTCACCAATCTTCTGTGGGTCATACTTGGAGCGGTGGGCGGTGTAGTCTTTCCAGTAGCTGATTTCGCGGGCAGCGTTGTGATTGAGTACCTACCCTCCGCGGCCCTCGGAAATGGGCTGAGATCTGCGCTGATAGACGGAAGTTTTGATGGCTCCGCGTTTGTCATCTTGACTCTTTGGGGCATCATTTTAAGCATGGGCACTATACGCTGGTTTAAGTGGCGTTAATACAACACTTCGCCGTGGGTGCTCACTCTGCATCCAACATTTCAAATAGAGGATACTTTTCATGACAACTGCAGCCAACCGGGCGACTCGTCGGTGGTCCGATGTTTTAATGCCTCGCACCTTCACGTTGTGGACCATGGTGCTGGCTGTAGCTTCCGTTGTATCACAAGCCGGTATCATTGTAACGGGTGGCGCAGTGCGGCTAACTGCCTCCGGATTGGGATGCTCTGAGTGGCCGCGCTGTACTCCAGAATCGTATGTCACGACCCCGGAGATGGGCATTAACGGTGCCATCGAATTCGGAAATCGTCTTTTGACGTTCGTCCTTGCTGCCATCGCGGTACTTATGATTTTGGCTCTCTGGCGGCTTCGCAAGACACATGCCAGACTCGTTGGAATGTCGTTTGTGCTCCTACTCGTCATCCCCGCACAGGCCGTTATCGGCGGTATCACCGTCTGGACGGACCTTAACCCATGGGTTGTTATGCTGCATTTCTTGGTTTCAGCCCTCATGGTTTCTATCGCCACGCTCCTTGCGTATCGTGTGGGCGTCGAACGTCGGGCACGTCTAACGAACACCCGGTCACTTGCCATTCAAGATGGTGCCACGACGCCTCTGACACGGGCTTCGGCTATCATCATTTATATCGCTGGCTGGTTCACCTTGATTATGGGAACCATTGTTACTGGCTCAGGTCCACACGGTGGAGATCCGTCTGCTCCTCGGCACGACTTCGATCAACTACTGGTCACGCGCATGCATGCCGCACCTGTATATCTGATGGTTGTACTAACAGTCGTGTTATTGGTTGTGATGTATCGGATGCAAACATCGATGCGTCAGCGTCGTGCCGTATGGTCTTTGGCCGCGGTGTTGGTTTTCCAAGGCCTGGTGGGTTACTACCAGCACCTCAACGATTTGCCGATAGGTGCTGTATGGCTACATATGTTCGGTATTGGTCTCGTGACGTGGGCCATGACGGTCGTGCTGGATATATTCAACTCCAAATATGAGACAGTGCCAACTCAACACGATCTTGCTCGAAATGAAGAGCCAGAGGCCCTAACGCACGCTTAGTATAAAGCTGCGGAGAACCAAAGAACCGCCATCCGAACTTTTCGGATGGCGGTTCTTTGATGGTTTACAGAGGCGCAGACAATCTACTGGCCAAGTCCACCGCCCGGAGCTGAGTCTTCATCCACCTCGTCGGAAGGCTCCTCTTCTTGGTTCGCATCCGTGACGACTTCTTCATACCACAGATCAGAAATTCTGCCGGTGTCATCGACCTTGACGTGCAGATCTAGTGGAGCGGACGTGAGATCTGGTGTCAACCGGGTGACACCGTAATTGTTTTCTGGTTCCGTATACTCAGCAGGAACGAAAGGCAAGGACGGTCGCAGATCAGAGTTCAGCGTCCCGACCAGCGAGTCCACAGGAATCTCGTCACTCATCTCTGGTGAAACCCTTGGATACCAGTCTTGTTTATTGATCGACCGTGTGCCGTTGACTTCATCGACAATCCACTCGGACATATTGCCCACATCGGTATCCGGGAAACTGACTTCTTCAACGTGTGTTGGTGCCGACCCACGATCCGGCAAGGTATCAGCGATCTCCGGGTCGGCGACACAGCCGGTAAGGGACAGGGTCACAGCGGTAAAGGTGGTGAGAAGTATGGTGCGTGATTTTGAAAGTTGCATAATTAAGGAGCAGTAACCATGTCGCCCATCAGTGGTGCGCCAACGAACGGGTCAACGGCTAGCGCAACAAAGAGTAGGGTCAGGTAGGTAATCGAAAGGTGAAAGACTCGCATTGCTTTTTTATCGGTGAAATCCGGCCGTTGCGAGTCGCGGTAAAGCTTGTGTGCCTCGTATATGAACCAACCACCAGAAACCGCTGCGGTAGCGGTATAAACAATGCCTGCCCATCCCATGGGAACAAGTAGCAGTGAGAAAATAACGGTGGCCCAGGTGTAGAGAACAACCTGTGAGGAAACGCGACGAGAAGTAGCGATTGCGCCTAGCATGGGGACGTCAACTTCTTGATAGTCCTCTTTGTATTTCAACGACAATGGCCAGTAGTGCGGTGGAGTCCATAAGAAGATGACTACAAATAAAACCACAGCTGGCCACTCGATGGTCCCTCGCACTGCGGCCCAAGCAATCAAGACTGGAAAGGCTCCGGCCAATCCACCCCAGATAATATTTTGCTGGGTACGACGTTTCAGGATCAATGAGTAAATGACCACATAAAAGAAAATGGCGGCAATACCAAAGGCTGTTGCTAGCCAGTTTGTGCCAAGTGCTAAGAGACCAATTGCTGCAACCGTAAGGATCCAGGAAAATATCAAAGCCTCACGAGGAGTAACTTCGCCGGTAACCAGCGGACGACTTTTGGTCCGCTCCATATGTTGATCGATATCACGATCGATGTAACAGTTAAATGAGCTCGAAGCCCCTGCAGCAAGCGCCCCACCGAGCATCGTGGCAAAGACAGTCCAAAGTTCGGGCCAACCGCGTTGCGCGAGAATCATGGTTGGGAGCGTGGTGACCAAAAGTAATTCCATGACACGCGGCTTGGTGAGCGAAAGATATGCTTTTGCTTTGCGTCGAAATCCGATCTTCTGTCGAGTCGACTCCGTAGCAGTGGCGGGCGCAGTGCCCTGAGTGGCGGCGGACTCTAACGATGTTGACATCAATACTCTCGAGCTCTAAGTAACAAGTAAGTAAATCTTTGGATGTCGATACGTGTCGACACTCCTCTATCTAGTGTAGCTGCTGTGTATTGCTCCGCGTGCAAATCTTGGCTTATGGAAGCGTTTGCCCGGTAAGCTTAGAATGAGTTTCTGCAACACCATGGTGAAGAACTCAAACTTAGTTACCTTTCAGGAAGGCAATTCGTGGCCCCCACTGCTTCAAACTCAGCTGATTCGACTTCTGCACTCAACCGCCACCTTCCAGCTCGTCAGTATGTGTATTCTGACAAGGACCAACGCGTCGTCGATACGCTGCGTGTCCTAGCTGCCGATGCCGTCGAAAAAGTTGGTTCAGGACACCCCGGTACCGCTTTTTCGCTGTCGCCTGTTGCGTGGCAACTGTTTCAAAATGTCATGCATTTTGATCCGGCTGACCAACATTGGCAGGGACGCGATCGCTTTGTTCTCTCCCCTGGCCATACATCACTCACGTTATACCTCCAACTCTTTGCCGCGGGAGCCGGCTTAGAAATGGAGGATCTACAAGCCTTGCGGACTTGGGGTTCGAAAACACCGGGACATCCTGAATATGGCGATACTGATCATGTAGAGATCACTACAGGTCCCCTGGGCCAAGGACTGGCCTCAGCTGTAGGGTTTGCCTATGATCAGCGCAGAATTCGTGGCCTGATGGATCCTGATGCTGCTGCAGGTACTTCTCCGTTTGATCACCATGTTTACGTGATCGCCTCAGACGGTGATTTGCAGGAAGGTGTTACTTCTGAAGCGTCGTCTCTTGCCGGTACCCAGGAGCTTGGCAACCTGATTGTCATTTGGGACGACAACAAGATCTCGATTGAAGATGACACCGATATTGCGTTCAACGAAAATGTCGAGCAGCGTTATGAAGCTTACGGCTGGCATGTCCAACGGATCGACTGGCTGCAGACCGGCGACTACGTTGAAGATACCAAAGCCCTCTATGAAGCGATCGCCAATGCCAAACAGGAAGCTGATAAACCTTCTCTGATTTCGCTGCGTACAATTATCGGCTGGCCATCACCAAAGAAGCAGAATACGGGTGGCATTCATGGCGCCAAACTTGGCACAGAGGAACTGGCTGGGCTCAAGGAAGTACTGGACTTTAATAGCGATGAATACTTCGTCATGGATGACGAATTACTAACGCACTCGCGCAGCGTTGGCGAGCGTTCCGCTGAGTATCGTAAAACTTGGGAGGCAGCCTATCAGGCTTGGCGTGCTGACAATCCCCAGCGAGCCGAGCTTTATGACCGTCTCGTGGCTCAAGAACTCCCCGAAAACTTTGATACCGCCTTCCCTACCTTTGATCCAGCTCAAGGCAACATGGCAACGCGTGCAGCCTCCGGAAAGGTCTTAGGCAGTCTCTCAGATGTCATGCCAGAACTCTGGGGTGGTTCCGCTGACCTCGCCGGTTCAAATAATACAACCATGGCGGGTCAACCATCCTTTTTGCCAGTCGATCGTCAAACCACCTCGTGGTCCGGTCATCCATATGGGCGAACCTTGCATTTTGGTATTCGCGAACACGCCTCAGGATCGATCGTTAATGGCATCACCCTCGGCGGCATGACGCGTGGTTATGCTGGAACTTTCCTGATCTTCTCGGACTATATGCGACCTGCAGTGCGACTCGCTGCGCTTATGGGCGTTCCCTCGATCTTCGTGTGGACACACGACTCGATTGGGCTGGGGGAAGACGGACCGACGCACCAACCTGTCGAGCACTTGGCAGCCTTGCGTGCGATTCCGAATTTGGATGTCGTTCGTCCCGCTGATGCCAATGAGGTTTCGGTCGCGTGGCAGACTATCTTATCCCAGCGTGAACGCCCATCCGGCCTTATCTTATCCCGTCAGGGTTTACCGATCTTTGATAGGGAGCAGGAAGCCTTCCGTTCAGCCGCCGGGGTTGCACGCGGAGCGTACACGCTCGTCGAAGCAACAAACGAATCTGGCGAGACCGCACCAGAAGTCGTGCTCATCGGTACTGGATCAGAGGTCCAGCTTGCTGTCGATGCTCGTACAACGCTGCAGCAGCAAGGCATCCCGACTCGTGTAGTTTCTGCACCATCGTTGGAATGGTTCGATGCCCAGGATGCTTCCTACCGGACATCGGTGCTTCCTGCAGACGTACTCACAGTTTCCATTGAAGCGGGTGTGGAACAAGGTTGGCAGAAGTACACCAGTGGTGACGGGCATTCAGTATCACTTGAGCACTTTGGAGCATCTGCCGACTACCAGACCTTGTTCACACAGTTCGGCATTACCGCTGACGCGCTAGTGACAAAAGTCCAAAGCCTCTACAAAGCCTAAGGATCATTAGTGACACAAAACCAATACACCCAAGCGCTACATAACGCTGGCGTCTCCCTCTGGCTTGACGATCTGTCGCGAGATCGCATCGATACAGGTGACCTTCAAAACCTCATCGACACGAAAACAATCACCGGGGTGACAACTAATCCAGCGATTTTCGGCAAGGCACTCACCACCGGTGAGGCATACACCGATCAGCTGGCGAAACTCGCGGCCTCGGGAGCAGACGCACAAACGGCCGTCATCGAGATGACTACCGATGACGTCCGAGCAGCTTGCGATATCATGGCACCGGTTTATCAGGCCAGCAACGGGTACGACGGCCGCGTCTCAATCGAGGTAGATCCACGGTTGGCGCGCGACACCGACCAATCTGTTGCCCAAGCGATTGACCTAGCAAAAACTGTGGATCGGGAAAACGTCATGGTCAAGATCCCGGGGACTGTGGAAGGACTCCCAGCGATCTCGAAGGTCCTGGCAGAAGGCATTAGTGTGAACGTCACATTGATCTTCTCACTCTCGCGTTATCGCGAGGTGGTCAATGCGTGGTTGGCTGGGTTGGAAGGCGCCCGCACCAATGGCCATGACCTAAAAAAAATCCACTCGGTGGCAAGTTTCTTTGTCTCCCGTGTAGATAGTGAAATTGATGCACAACTTGAAGCATTAGAACTTCCTGCACAGGATGTCATGCAACTTCGCGGTAGAGCTGGGATAGGCAATGCTCGTCTGGCCTACCGAATTTTTGAGCAGATGCAAGACACCGAACGGTGGCGTCTTCTGGAATCCGCAGGCGCACGATTGCAGCGTCCTTTATGGGCGTCAACCGGAACCAAAAACCCCGACTATTCTGATGTGCGCTACGTCAACGGGCTCGTGGGCGACTATACGGTGAACACCTTGCCGGAAGATACCTTGAATGCGGTTGCCGACCATGGCGAAATTACAGAACGTCGTATCCCGGACAACTACGCTATGGATGATGATCATCTCGACGACTTGGCTCGGGCTGGAATTGACTATCACCAGGTTGTGACCAAACTTGAAGACGAGGGACTCGAGAAGTTTGTTGATGCGTGGAATGCATTACTAGATAAAATCCAACAGCAGCTCGACGCGCAAGCCTGATCTCAAGCCAGCAGCCTCACGCTCTAGGGAAGTGCTGATTAAACGGTCGGGCCGCCGCATCAAGAAAAGATGCGGCGGCCCGACCGTTATTTTAAAGCAGCTAGTACTTTAGAGTGCCAGTTCCTGGCCAGGGAAGATCAATGTTGGATCAGAGATCTTATCGGTGTTGAGCTCGAAGAGTGCCTTCCAGCCACCGTCAACGCCCTGTTCAGTGGCGATCTTGTTGAGGGTGTCACCTGACTGGACAGTGTAGGTTTCACCGGAAGCAGCTGCCTGTGGTGCCGGCTGGGCTGCCTCTTGTTCAACTGGTTGTCCCTGGACAGGAGCTTCCTGTTGTGGCTGTTCCTGAACAGGTGCCTGCTGCTGTGGCTGCTCCTGTGCGGGAGCCTGTTCTTGCTGCTCCTGTGCAGGGGCCTGTTCTTGCTGCTCCATAGGCTGTTCAGATGGTGCAGCCTGGCCTGACGCATTGATCTGCTGCGAGCAGGATGGCCAAGCGCCCCAGCCTTGGTTATCTAGGACGTTTTCAGCTACTGCGATTTGCTCTTCGCGGCTTGCGTCAGCTGCGCTGCCGGAGCCACCATGTGCTTGCCAGGTCTGTGGATTGAACTGTAAGCCACCCTCGTATCCGTTACCGGTATTGATGCTCCAGTCACCACCGGACTCACATTCGGCTAGCTGGTCCCAAGTTGAATCAGGGACAGCATTTGCTGGTGCAGCAAAGCCGAAGAGTGGAACGGAAATCGCAGCTGCCGCGATCAGAGTCTTGGTTGCGAGTTTGCCGCGTGACGGTTTGGTCATGGCGTGGCGTGCTTCATGCTTCAAGTTAAGTCAGTCCTTTCCTTCGCAAAGTTTGCGATAGGGATTTTGTTCCAGGTCACGGCATCCCGTGAGTGCTCATTAAGTTTTCATTTCATTGGCGGATGCCAGCAGGTACAAATGACCTGAGTTCGCCACAATACATGTTCTTAGTTCGTTATCAAAACGTTACAGTGTGGTCGGCGCGTGCCCGACCTCACTTTTTCGATTTCAGAGAAATCAGTCGACGATAAAATACCTAGTCAAAGCGGGATAATATTGCTTGAAATCAAGACCTTTTAATGCCCTGTGAATCGTCTCTGAAATCGCTCAGTATCTGAATTTGGTGTTTTTCGTTATGATTTTGTGGCTTAAGAGCGACCGTCAACAGAGCTGGAACAAGCCGATATTGCGGTGCTTTGACAAGAAAAACCGGTAGAGCGTAGTTCGCTCTACCGGTTTTCAACCATAGGTTGGAATGCTTTGAGTTAGAAATCTCCAGAGAAACGTGACATAAGACCTAGGACGACGATAATGCCACCCCAGAGCAACGCTAAGGTCACAGTTAGTCGATTCAGATTTCGTTCTGCCACGCCTGAAGAGCTTAGGCCACTAGTAACACCGCCGCCGAACATGTCAGACATACCGCCACCGCGACCCTTGTGCAGCAGGATGGCAAAGACCAACGACACTGACACGATCACTAAGATGATCTGGAGCACAAGTTCAAAATTCAACGGGTATTTTCCATTCTTCGTTGTCTAGTCGGTCAAAAGGTGGTGTTCGAACCTGACAATACTAGCAAATTGTTCATCGTCGAGGCTGGCCCCACCGACTAAGACTCCATCGATGTCACGTTCACGCATGATGGAAGCTACATTGTCAGCTTTGACAGATCCACCATACAGCACCCGCGTAGCCTGAGCTGTATCAGTGTCGTAGAGTTCAGATATCTCTTGACGGAGTGCTGCCGACATTTCTTGGGCATCGCCGGGACCAGCTACTTCTCCTGTGCCGATGGCCCATACTGGTTCATAGGCAACCACGATATCAGCCACTTCCTCGGCCGATAGTTCTACCAGAGCGGCACGCAACTGCTTCCTGGTGTAGTCGACGTGCTCGCCCGCTTTTCTTGTCTCAAGTCCCTCGCCCACGCAAAGTATTGGGGTGAGTTCATTGCGCACCGCGGCCTTGAGTTTGGCGTTCACGGTTTCATCCATTTCACCATGTATGCTGCGTCGCTCTGAGTGTCCAATAAGCACGTAGGTGCACCCCAGCTTTCGTAAGAAATCACCGGAGATATCTCCGGTATAGGCACCCGAGTCGTGTTGTGATAAATCTTGACCTCCGTAGGCAAGATCAAGTTTATCTGCCATAATCAGCGTTTGAACACTGCGTAAATCGGTAAATGGTGGAAATATCGCGACTTGCACTTTGTCGAAGTCATGATCGTGGTCAGCAAGAGTCCAGGAAAGTTTTTGTACTAGTGAGACGGCTTGGAAGTGGTCCATATGCATCTTCCAGTTGCCGGCGATCAGTGGGGTGCGGTCGTAGACTCCGTCAGTCTTTGCAGTCAATGAAACTCCTGTCGTGTGTGAATCGATGCGGTTGTTCGGTTGGGGCTAGCGAGCCAAGGCATCGATTCCTGGCAGGGCTTTGCCCTCTAAGTATTCTAAGGAAGCGCCCCCACCCGTAGAGATGTGCCCATAGTCCTTCTCGGCAAAACCAAGAGCTCGCACTGCGGCTGCCGAGTCTCCGCCCCCAACGACAGAAAGACCCTGGACTTTTGTAAGGGAATCGGCCACGGTATGCGTTCCACCGGCAAAATTTTCCATTTCAAAGACACCCATCGGTCCGTTCCAGAAGACCGTGGATGATGCTTCGATGTGTTGCGCGTAGAGTTTTGCGGTGGCCGGACCGATGTCTAAGCCGAGGGCCTCAGCTCCGCCAGGACCGGTGGTCATAGCGTTAACATCCACCACAGCGTGTGCTGCATTCGCACTGAAGGTTTCGGCGACAACGACGTCAGTGGGAACGACAATCTTTGCAGCCCCTGCTTCGGATCGGCGTAAGTAGTCTTGCACGACTGGAATCTGGTCCTCCTCAAGTAGTGAGGAGGCAATATCGTGTCCCTGAGCTTTCAAGAAGCTGAAGGCCATTCCCCCACCGATCAGCAGGGTGTCGGCCCGGTCGAGAAGATTATCAATCACTGCGAGTTTGTCAGAGACCTTTGAGCCACCCAACACGACCGTATAGGGCCGCGCCGGTTCGACGATGAGGCGGTCAAGGACCTTGAGCTCTGTTGCCACCAGCGCACCCTGATAGCTGGGCAGCAGACTGGCGATGTCATAAACCGAGGCGTGTTTGCGGTGAACTGCACCGAATGCGTCGTTAACATATGCCCCATCGGGCCCAGCCAGAGCGGCGAATTCCTTGGCGAGTGCTAGCCGTTCAGTATCGTCTTTGGACGTTTCGCGTGCATCAAAGCGCACATTTTCGACCAGTAGAATCTGGCCATCTTGGAGTTGTCTCGCTTGGGTTTGAGCTGAAGCCCCGGTGAGGTCATCTGCGAGCATGATGTCCAGATCTGTCAATTCTGTCATGCGTTGGGCAACCGGTTTAAGGGAATATTGTGGATCGACGGCACCGCTTGGGCGACCGAGATGCGCGAGGATGATAACTTTTGCGCCGGCTTTGGCCAGGTCTGTGACGACGGGCAGTGATGCGCGGATTCTGCCATCGTCGGTGACTTGTCCACTGTCGAGGGGGACATTGAGATCGGATCGGACGATCACGGTGCGTCCGGCAGCAGATGGGAGCAGGTCACGAATAGTTTGGGCCGTCATCAATATACTCTTCGGGTCTCGACAATATGGTTTGGCCGGCGGTTGCGGCCGTTAACATCTTAGCCATGTACGGAAAGGTTTTTCGTTTAAAACACAAGGGATCTTTTGTCGTTTGACAAAAGATCCCTTGGATATGAAATTCGTTGCTACCGGTCTATCCGGTGGGCGTTCACGTTATGGCTTGACGAGGCCTGCTGCGTTGGAACGTGCTGCTTCGAAACGTGCCTGAACGTCTGCCCAGTTCACGATGTTCCAGATGGCTTTGACGTAGTCTGGCTTGACGTTCTGGTAGTCCAGGTAGAAGGCGTGCTCCCACATGTCCAGCATGAACAGTGGCGTAGTCGCTACTGGGACGCCGTTTTGCTGGTCATAGAACTGTTCGATGACGAGGTTGCCACCGATTGGTTCGTAGGCCAGGATGGCCCACCCGGAGCCCTGAATACCCAGTGCTGCTGCAGTGAACTGAGCCTTGAAGTTGTCGAATGAACCGAAAAATTCGTCGATCGCTGACGCGAGTTCCCCAGTTGGCTTGTCGCCACCTTCTGGAGAGAGGTTGTTCCAGAAGATTGAGTGGTTTGTGTGTCCACCCAGGTTGAAGGCCAGGTCTTTGGTCAACTGGTTGATGTTCGAGAAGTCACCAGCTTCACGTGCTGCTTCTAGTTTCTCGAGAGCAGTGTTTGCACCATTAACGTAAGTGTTGTGGTGCTTGGAGTGGTGAAGCTCCATGATGCGACCGGAAATGTGCGGTTCCAGTGCACCGTAGTCGTAGGACAGTTCTGGCAGAGTATATTTCGCCACGTATTCCTCCTAGTAAGTCCGGATAATGATCCGAGTGATTTGCTGGTCTCTAATCCACCAGCAAGATTGTTGGCTCACGAAATTCAGGATGAACCACTACCTCCCATAATAGGCTGCGGCCCCCGGGGTGCGGTCAAGGCTTGAGAGCTCATCGATCTGCGAACAGCCCTGTGATCTTAGTTGCTCTCACGGAATTCAGCTGGGACTGCATCGTGTGTATTTGGCAGATTCAGTTCTTGAGCACGCTTATCAGCCATAGCTAACAGTCGACGGATACGGCCGGCAATGGCGTCCTTGGTCATAGGCGGTTCAGCCATACGCCCGAGTTTGTCGAGGGAAGCGTGTTGGTGTTCAACACGCAATTTGCCTGCATATTCGAGATGGTCTGGCACTTGATCTCCCAGAATTTCCAGGGCACGAGTGACTCGAGCGCTTGCGGCAACGGCAGCTTGTGCTGAGCGTCTAAGATTCGCGTCATCAAAGTTTGCAAGCCGATTAGACGACGAGCGCACCTCTTTAGTCGTTTGACGTTTCAACCAGGTTTCTACGGTCTGTTCGGCTCCCATGGCAGTGAGCAAGGTGGTAATGGTTTCGGCATCACGAATGATGACCCGATCGGCTTGACGTACTTCTCGGGCTTTTGCCGTGACTCCGAGGCGGCGGGCCGCCCCAACAAGTGCTAAAGCGGCTTCGGGTCCGGGAGCTACCACTTCTAGCGCGGACGAGCGGCCCGGTTCGGTGAGGATGCCCTGGGAAAGAAACGCCCCGCGCCACGCGGCGGCAGCGTCTGCAACACTGCCGTTGACAACTGCGGGTGGCATGCCTCGAACTGGGCGGCCCCGGGGGTCCATGAGACCGGTCTTGCGGGCCAGCTGGGCGCCGCCTTCCATGATGCGTAAGACATATCGTGCACCACGACGGGAGCTTGACCCCTGTAGCGTGATGAGATCGCATTCCGTACCGAAGGTGTCGCGCAGGGTGCTGCGTAGCCGGCGTGCCGCGCCTTCATGATCGAGCTCTGTTTCAATGATCAGCCGGCCAGGCAAAAGTTGGAGGCCCCCGCCGAATCGCAAGATACCGACAACTTCCGCTAAACGTTCAGACAGTCGCGTAACGGGTACGCGTGCGAGTTCTTCTTTAGCGGTAGCGGTGAGTGCCATGTGGTGTTCACTGTTCTTTCTTCGCGCAGGCGCGAGCGTTCTGTTTTCCTCGACTATGACGGGATTTTATCGAATGCCTCGGAAAAGGCCACTGCGAGTCGTAATGGGTCATGTACGTTCTCGCGATGTTCGTCCTTTACCTTACTAAACACTACGGTTGCCCCCAGTTTTTCAGCTGCTTCATTGAATTCAGCAGCGTGCTCTTCGGTGACTACAGTTGGGTCTGCAATGATCACGTTGATTCGGAACTCGGGTGCGTAGTAGTGCAACACGGAAAGATGTTCAGCCGGGGTCATACCCTGTGTTTCGGTGGTTGAAGGTTGCAAGTTCATAACCAGGCAGCGTTTTGCGGTGGATTGTGCCAAGGCAACACGTTGTTCCTCCAGCAGCAGGTGCGGTAGCACCGAGGTGTACCAGGAACCCGGGCCTAAAATGATCCAGTCTGTTAGCTCTATCGCGTCTAACGCTTGCGGAGTAGCGGGTGCATCTGGCGGGGAAAGTTCGATGTGGCTCACCCTGCCGCCGCCGGCAACCTTTGCAAGTTCGGCCTGCCCGGTTACCGAACGGCGTGTGAGTTGACCGTCCTCATCGGCTAGTACCGTGCCCGAGATGGTCATGGGTGTGGTCGACATCGGCAAGACAACGCCGCGTGCCCCCAGTAAAGCACCGGCCCATGTCAGACCATCGACGGGATCACCCAGCAGCTCCCAGAGCGCGACAATCAAGAGATTACCGAGCGCGTGATTGTCCAAGGTACCCGGATCTCCATGGAGGCTGGAGGTTTTGAAGCGGTGTTGCATGGTATCGCGCCAGGTGCGACCCCAATCCGTGTCGTCACACAGGGCAGCCAGAGCCATGCGAAGATCACCAGGTGGCAGAACATCCATTTCTTGACGGATCACGCCGGAGGAACCGCCGTCGTCGGCAACAGTTACGATCGCGGTGATTTCACCAGAAATCAATCGCAGAGCGGACAACGTGGCATAGAGTCCGTGACCCCCACCCAGGGCGGTGACTTTCAGATTTGGAGCATAGTGTCCAATGGTTGCACGTTCCGGACGTTGTACAGGGGTTAACGGCAATTGGCCGGTAAAATGCATGCTCATTCGCGCCCCATGTCACGGTGGGAGATTTTGACCTTCACTCCGGAATATGTGGCGAGACGCTTGGCAATTTCTTCCGCGATAGCTACCGAACGGTGTTTCCCGCCGGTGCAACCGAACGCCAATGTTGCATAGTGCTTATTTTCGGAGCGGTACCCTTCGATGACCGGTTCCATCATAGCCACGTAGCTGTCTATAAACGATGTGACACCTTTACGCTCGAGTACATAGTTCGAGATCTCTTGGTCTTGACCGGTAAATGGCCGCAGTTCTGGCACCCAGTGTGGGTTGGGGATGAAACGAACATCAGCAATATAGTTCGAGTCTTGTGGGACGCCATATTTGAATCCGAAAGACATGACATTGAGCCGAATAACGATTGGACCGGATTCGGTAAATAGTTCTGTTGCGGATGTGGTGAGATCGTGGACGTTGAGATCTGAGGTATCGATCATCATCTCAGCTTGATCGCGTAGAGCTGCCATGAGCTCGCGTTCAGCGGCAATGCCCTCAAGGATTGAACCGTCGCCTTGCAACGGGTGTGGACGACGAAGCGTCTCAAACCGACGGACCAGTACTTCGTCGGCAGCGTCGAGGAACAGAACACGAAGTTCGGCGCCGTCGGTGCGCAGCTGGTTCATGGCTTCTTGAAGAGCTTGGAAGAATTCTTTGGACCGCACATCGACCACCAGCGCAAGCTTGAGTGGGGTGTCCGGGTTCTTTCCAATCAACTGCGCCATGGTGGAAAATAGTTGTGGAGGAAGATTATCGACGACATACCATCCGAGGTCTTCCAGGGAGTGTGCTGCGGTGGTGCGTCCAGCACCCGACATGCCGGTGATAATTAGGACTTCAGCGGTATCTGGTTTTACCGGTTGCAGTTCAGAACTCATGATCGTAGCTTACCCTGTTCTTTCGACGCGGATTGGTCAGCCAAAGTATCGTAGATGGCCTGTGCGAGCTTGGGACCGACACCCGAAACGACTTGCAGTTCCGCAACGGAGGCCTGCCGCACCTTCTTGAGTGACCCAAAGTGCTTCAAGAGGTCTTTGCGACGTTTTTCTCCGAGGCCTGGCACCTCGTCCAAGACAGACTCGATCATTGAGCTGGACCGTTTCGAGCGATGTGCTTGAATAGCAAAACGGTGCGACTCATCGCGTAAACGTTGTAGGAGATACAGGCCTTGTGAGCTGCGCGGCAGGATCATTGGAAAAGCATCTCCCGGTATCCATAGCTCTTCAAGACGTTTTGCAAGGCCAACGACTGGAACATCATCAATGCCTAAGTTCAGTAGGGCTTGCTGGGCAGCATTTACCTGCGCCAGTCCCCCATCAACCACTACAAGTGACGGTGGATAGGAGAACTTCTTGGGTTCCTCGGTGTTTTCCTCTTCTGTCGACAATTCTCCGGAGTGCATCTCTGGCGCTTCGGATTGTTCTTTCAGAAAGTTCTTGAACCTGCGGCTCAGCACATCGTCCATGGCAGCAGTGTCGTCGCGGGCGGCGTCGCCGGTAACGTTGAATTTCCGGTAGTCACGTTTTTTTGGCAAACCATCTTCAAATACGACCATGGAACCCACCACATTGGTGCCTTGTACATGCGAAATATCGTAAGCTTCAATTCGCAGTAGGGGTTGATCGAATTCAAGCGCTTCTTGTAGCTCACGCAGGGCAGCTGAACGGGCTGTGATATCTCCGGAACGACGCGACTTATGTAGTCGCAGAGCCCCGTCGGCATTGTCTTGAACAGTGTCAAGAAGTTGACTTTTTGTGCCTCGTTGCGGAACACGTAAGTCTACTTTGGCGCCACGTCGCTGAGTCATCCAGGTTTCAACTTGTTCGGGATTCTCGGGCAAGACTGGGACCAACACTTCCCGGGGTATGCGTTCGGTGTCTTCCATATCGCCGTATATTTGTAGCAGGAGCTGTTCAACGAGTTGTGGTTCGGTGGTGTCTTCGACTTTTTCAACAACCCAACCACGTTGTCCACGAATTCTGCCATCACGAACGTGAAAGACTTGAAACGCGGCTTCCAGCTCGTCTTCAGCAAAAGCGAAAATATCGGCCTCGGTGCTCTCTGGGAGTACAACAGCATTGCGTTCGAAAACTTTCTTCAAGGCTTCGATGTCGTCACGATACCGGGCAGCGTCTTCGTATCGTAGATCAGCAACAGCTGCTTGCATCTGCTGTTCAAGCTCGCGCAAGTACGGTCTCACATCGCCGTTCATGAAAGCGACGAAGTCTTCGGCCAGCGCGTAGTGGTCTTCCTGAGATATCCGATTCACACAGGGTGCGGCACACTTATCGATGTACCCCATCAAGCAGGGGCGATCCGCTAGCTGTGCCCGACGAAAAACCCCGGCTGAGCATGTTCGTACTGGAAAGACCCGCAACATGCGATCCACTGTTTCGCGGATTGCTTTTGCGGGATGAAATGGCCCGAAGTATTTCACTCCTTTTCGGCGGTCACCTCGCATGACCATGACCCGTGGAAATTTTTCATTCATGGTGACGGCAAGGTACGGATACGACTTATCGTCCCGGTACATAATGTTGTACCGTGGTGTGAACTCTTTTATCCAGGTGTACTCCAGCTGGATTGCCTCCTGTTCGGAAGCAACGGTGGTCCACTCAACGGCTGCCGCTGCGTGCACCATAGTGCGCGTTTTCGGCGGCAACGTGTTGGGACGTACGAAATATGAGCTCAGACGCGAGCGGACGTTATTAGCTTTGCCCACATAAATGATGCGACCGTGTGGGTCCTTAAACCGGTAGACACCCGGATCCGTGGGAATGTCTGATGTTTTAGGCCGGTAGGAGGCTGGATCAGCCAAAGGTTTCGGGTCTCCTTGCGTTGTTAGGAGGCCGTTTCGTCTGGCCTCTTATTGTATTCGTCGACGCGTTGTTGGCCGGTGAGCTCGGCAATTTTTTCCATAATATGATCGGTGGTTTTACGTCGTATTTGCAACCCATGCTTCGGGCCAAGATGTTCGACCTCAATGGGTTCTCCAACTCGGATTGCAAATTTTCGAGGTAGTATAACATTTTTGCCGGGGGGCTGTAGTTCATCAGTGCCGATCAAACCGACCGGGATCACTGGAGCACCGGTTGTTAGGGCCAGCCACCCCACTCCCGTGCGACCTCGGTAGAGGCGACCATCTCTGGATCTGGTGCCCTCTGGGTAAATTCCTACGCCGTCACCATTTCCAATAAAATCAACGAGTTGCCTCAATGCCGTGACCGACGCGGAATGATCACCACGCTCAACCGGAATAGATCCAACGGAGTCGAAGAATCCCCGCATAATCTTGCCCTTCAGGCCCTTCTGGGTCCAATAATCTGCTTTGGCGAAGAAACGTACCTGACGGGGCAACAGGGACTGGATAATCACAGAATCCAAAAACGACAAGTGGTTACTCGCTACGATAAACCCGCCGGATGCTGGGACGTGTTCAAAACCTGATGTTTCCGGGCGTGCCCCGACACGAAGTAGTGTACGCACACTGGTGCGCACAATCCCAGTTTCGCCGATTGCCATTCTGACCCTCCCTGCCCAATATGGGCAGTGTTATTGCGTATGGACTCATTGATTCTACAACGTTATGTATGCAATACATCCGCTAAGAATCTACCGGTGTGACTTCTTGGAACTTTGGAAACCTGTTCGGGTGTTCCGGTCGCGACAATTTCACCGCCGCCAGAGCCTCCTTCTGGTCCGAGATCAATGACCCAGTCGGCTGATTTGATGACATCCAAGTTGTGCTCGATCGTGATGACGGTGTTGCCTTTTTCAACGAGTCGGTTCAATACCACTAACAGTTTCCGGATGTCTTCGAAGTGCAGGCCAGTAGTGGGTTCGTCCAGTACGTAGACAGATTTACCCGTGGCACGACGTTGGAGTTCCGTAGCAAGTTTGACACGTTGGGCCTCACCACCTGAAAGTGTGGTGGCAGGTTGACCCAGTCGTACATAGCCGAGACCAACGTCGACGAGGGTGTTCAGGTGGCGAGCGATGCGCTGATACGGAGCGAAGAACTCGGCTGCTTCTTCAATAGGCATGTTCAAAACTTCTGAAATATTCTTGCCTTTGTATTCCACTTCTAAAGTTTCTCGATTGTACCGAGCGCCATGGCAAACTTCACATTGAACATACACATCGGGCAGGAAGTTCATTTCGATCTTCAAAGTACCGTCGCCCGAACAGGCTTCACAACGTCCACCTTTAACATTGAAGGAGAACCGACCGGGTTTATACCCGCGCACTTTGGCTTCCTGGGTATCAGCGAAAAGGTTCCGCACATGATCGAAGACTCCCGTATAAGTAGCAGCATTGGAACGCGGCGTCCGACCAATCGGCGACTGATCAACGTGTACGACTTTATCCAGTTGATCCAGACCATTTATGCGACGGTGCCGTCCAGGGACATGTCGGGCGCCGTTGAGCTCATTGGCCAGTACTTTGTACAGGATCTCATTGACGAGGGTCGATTTCCCTGAACCTGAAACTCCTGTAATGGCAGTGAAGACGCCCAACGGAAACTTGGCCGATACATTTTTTAGGTTATTTTCGCGCGCCCCAACAACTTCAATCTGACGGTCTGAATCCACTGGACGTCGCTTGGGCGGAATGACGATTTCTTTGCGACCCGCAAGATAGTCGCCGGTCAGCGAATCAGTATTGTCTTTAAGACCTTCCAACGAGCCAGAATGTACAATGTGGCCACCCTTTTCGCCGGCCGCTGGACCAATATCTACTATCCAATCGGCTTCGCCTATGGTTTCCTCATCGTGCTCTACGACGATCAGCGTGTTGCCCAAATCGCGGAGGCGCAACAGGGTCTCGATAAGACGACGATTATCGCGCTGGTGCAGTCCAATCGATGGTTCATCGAGTACATACAACACCCCAACAAGTCCCGAGCCAATTTGGGTTGCTAATCGAATACGCTGTGCTTCCCCACCGGATAAGGTTCCGGCTGGTCGCTCTAGGTTAAGATAGTCAAGGCCCACGTCAAGCAAGAACTTCAAGCGCGCATTAATCTCAATGAGGACTTGGTCAGCAATCTTGGCGTCTCGTGCTGAGAGTTCAAGTTGGTCCATGAACTCGATCGAGTCTTCCATCGGCATATGAGAGACCTCAGCAATTGATTTGCCACCGACGAGCACGGATAACGAGGTGGGGTTGAGTCGCGCTCCCCCACACGCTGGACATGCGACTTCGCGCATATATGACTGATATCGATCACGAGCTTGGTCAGTTTCGGCTTCATCATATTTACGCTTGACATAGTCGATGACGCCTTCAAAGCCGGTGGTGTACCGCCGTTCGCGTCCCCACCGGTTTCGGTACGAGACTTTTACTTTGAAGTCTTTACCGTGCAGGAGTGCTTTCTTCGCCGTCTTGGACAGCTCTTTGAATGGCGTATCCATGGAGAAACCGACTTCGTCGGCGAGTCCCGACACCAAGCGCTGCCAGTATTCCCGGGTGCGTTTACCGATATCCCACGGAGAAATTGCACCTTCGGCAAGCGTTAGGTCCGGGTCAGGAATGATCAGTTCCTCATCAACCTGTAGCTGCGAACCGATACCGGTACAGGTTGTGCATGCACCAAACGGGTTATTAAAGGAAAAGGACCGCGGTTCAATCTCGTCAATATTGAGAATATGCCCATTGGGACAGGAGAGTTTCTCGGAAAAGGACCGGAACTTTGCTCGTCCCTCTTCATCGACAGCTTCCCAGTCACCCGTATTCCGTGTATCAGGGCTGAGCTGTGCGTCAATATCGACGAAGTCCACCACCACAACGCCCTCTGCGAGCTGCAATGATGTTTCGACCGAGTCAGTCAGGCGCTGACGAATACCATCACGAATAACCAGCCGGTCAACGACTACAGCGATGTTGTGTTTGACTTGCCTTTCGAGTGCTGGTGGGTCAGCAAGTTGAATCTGTTCGCCGTCGACAATAGCTCGCGAGAACCCCTGGGCCGAGAGATTCGCAAAAAGATCAACGAACTCGCCCTTGCGACCTCGCACGACCGGAGCAAGCACCTGGAAACGGGTCCGCTCTTCGAGTTCAAGCAGTTGGTCCACGATATGTTGAGGTGTCTGCTGTGAGGCAGGTTCACCACATTCTGGACAGTGTGGCACACCGATACGAGCCCACAGCAGCCGCATATAGTCGTGAATTTCGGTGATTGTGCCGACGGTGGAGCGCGGGTTTTTCGACGTCGATTTTTGATCAATTGAGACTGCCGGTGACAGCCCTTCGATGAAATCAACCGATGGCTTATCGACGCGGCCCAAAAACATCCGTGCATATGACGACAGCGACTCAATATAACGCCGCTGACCTTCGGCAAATATGGTGTCAAATGCTAGCGAGGACTTACCTGAACCAGACAGGCCCGTGAAGACGATAAAAGCGTCACGGGGAATGTTGAGGTTCACATTTTTTAGGTTGTGTTCACGAGCCCCCTGGACCACAATCCGGTCGGGTTCGTGCTCGCCCGCCGTAGCGTTAGCTTGCTCCCGTTGGGATACCAGACTGTTGGAGTGTTGCTGGCTGGATGCGCCGTCAACGTTATGTGTAGTGGTCAAGTACGTGATCCCTCGAGTCCTGAATGACAGTAGAAAACTAGACTTCCAGGATAGAACACTTCTTGGTCTAACACGGATTGTGGCCGACCTAGAGGTCCGACTCTTCGCGCAAAGCTAAGCATTGCTCAAAAGGGACACCATTCGCAACGACGCGCGTGAAGGTGTAAATTAGCGGTCATGTCCAAAACGTCTCCAACTATCGGCTCCATCAAGCTCTTGCATGACCTGCCTCAGGTCACGATCCGAACCCGTTCGGTTTCTGAGATGAACAATAACGTGTACCTGATTACTTCAAAGACCACCGGCTCCCAGGTGTTGATCGATGCAGCAGACGAACCTGATGCGATCATGGAGCTGTTGGCATCTGCAGCAGCCGATACACCGTGTGACCTCGACTTAGTTTCTCTGATCACCACGCATGAACACTGGGACCACATTCGAGCGCTAGCTGAGATTGTAGATCGGACAAAGGTGCCCACCTCCGCCGGTGCTCCAGACGCCGAAGCAATTCACGAGGCCACCGGTGTTGCCGCCAAAGTACATCTGAAGCACGGTGACAAGGCCCAGTTCCCCGGGATCGAATTAGACGTCATTGGATTGCGCGGCCACACCCCCGGATCAGTCGCGTTGGTCTATGTGCCCAATGGTGATGAGCCCACCATAATTTTCTCCGGTGATTCGTTATTTCCAGGGGGCGTAGGCAATACTTGGAACGATCCAGAGCGCTTTGCTTCTCTTATTAACGACGTTTCACAACGTATTTTTGAAAAGTACGACGACGATACCGTAGTGCTGCCCGGACATGGCGATTCTACGGTGCTCGGCGTCGAACGACCACATGTCGATACATGGCGCGAACGCGGTTGGTAACGGCTGTATCGGCGACGTTCTGAACCGGCTAACTTCCAGTCTCGAAGTGGTTGCCCAGTTAGGGCACCCACTAGATGAAGTAATCCAGTTCCTTATGGCCAACAACAAAAATTCGTCGGAATGGGTAAACGGTGACTTCTTGACCATCCGGGCCGATATACGGCGGATAGGCGTCTAACATTTCAGCTTTATAGCGGGCTACAAATGCGTCGTGCAGGGTAGTGCCCTGTTCCGCGTCGTACTCCGTTAGCTTCTGCAAGACAGGGCGTAGTGCCGCTCCTTTGACCCAGTCAAACACTGGATCCGGGCCGGTAAGCACCTGGTGATACGTGGATTCCCAAACATTGGGACGGAAGCTGTGTTCTAACAGCATGTGAGTGTAGTCCTCAACCGAATGCACCGTTTCGCCGGTGTACGCTGCATCTGCGGCGACTGAAAATTTTTCTTCGCTGGCAAGTTCACCGATAAACTGGTGGGAGCGCGCAACACTATTTCCTGGCACTTGCATCGCAAACCACGCGCCTGGTTTCAACGTCTTCAACCAGTCACTGATGATGTCTATATGGTTGGGAATCCATTGGAACATCGCATTGGACACAATGACGTCGGTCTCGGCAGGAGGTTGCCAGGTGGCCGCATTCTGTTGAGCAAACGAAACGTTCACATATTGTGTGTTGTTCGCCGCTGTTACCAGGCTCCGAGCGTCATCGATCATCTCAGCAGAAGCATCGAAACCTGTGATACGAGCTTCTGGCCAACGGTTCGCCAGCGTCACCGTCATGTTTCCTGGACCACAACCAATGTCGTAGACCTGTTTCGGTGCGTTAAGTTGGATCGCATTGGTTAGGTCGACGAAGGGCCGCGCGCGATGGCCGGCGAAATGGGCATATTGGGCGGGATCCCATACGAAGTTTTTCATGGTCTTAGCCTAAACTGGTTGAGTCCAGGTGACATGTCTGAGCGTTATGAATCGCAATGTTGGCAAATGCTGCCAGATGTTGGGGGCGTACTAGGATGTATTAGGTGCAACTGACTGATTACATTCCTGACCCTGACCGCGGCGAAGACATTGAAGCGGTACTGCTCTACGATCGCTTCGTTGAATGGACCAGCGACGGCGGCATTCAACTGTATCCTGCCCAGGACAAGGCCATCACTGAATTAGTGGATGGCAAAAATGTCATTATGGCGACTCCCACCGGTTCAGGAAAATCGATGGTGGCGCTTGCAGCTCACTTTTATGCGTTGGCCCACGGACAGACCACGTACTACACCGCCCCCATTAAAGCATTAGTGTCGGAGAAGTTTTTTGATCTGATCGAGATCTTCGGCGCCGAGAACGTCGGTATGGTTACCGGTGATTCAGCTATCAATCCAGACGCCTCGATCATATGTTGCACCGCAGAGATTCTCGCGATCCATGCGCTCCGTGAGGGCTCTGGGCTCGATATCGGCCCAGTGGTTATGGATGAATTCCACTACTATGCGGACCCGCAACGGGGTTGGGCTTGGCAAGTGCCCCTGTTGGAGTTGCCACAGGCCCAGTTTGTGTTGATGTCGGCAACCTTGGGCGACACATCCCAATTTGAAACATCGATTACCGAACGAACAGGTCGCGAGACCGTCACCGTATCGTCTGCCACCCGACCGATTCCGTTACACTTTGAGTACTCCGAAATTCCTGTGCAGCAGCAGATCGAGACCTTAGTGGAATCACAGCTTTCACCGATCTATATCGTGCACTTCTCACAGCTAGATGCTGTGGAACAGGCTTCGAATCTGTCATCACTTTCGATAGCATCACGAGAAGAAAAAGATCGCATTGCTGCAATCCTTGAAGACTTCCGCTTTACATCTGGGTTCGGAAAAACGCTGAACCGCCTGATTCGTCAAGGCATCGGCGTCCACCATGCGGGTATGCTGCCCAAGTATCGTCGCCTGGTAGAACGACTTGCTCAGGACGGATTACTCAAGGTCATTTCAGGCACTGACACTCTCGGGGTGGGCATCAACGTGCCGATCCGAACTGTATTGCTTACCGGATTATCCAAATTTGATGGCACTCGCCAGCGTCATCTCAACGCCCGTGAATTTCATCAGATTGCCGGTCGTGCTGGTCGCGCCGGCTTTGATACGGCTGGCACCGTTGTGGTGCAAGCTCCAGAGCACGTCATCGAGAATGCGCTGGCGCAGCAGAAGGCCGCGGAGAAGTTCTCCAGTATCAAAAATGAGGATGAGCGGGCCCGGCGAATTGCTCAATCCACCAAGTCTCAACCTAAAAAGTCCCCGCCAAAAGGGTTTGTCTCATGGTCCCGCACGACCTTCGACAAGTTGGTTATTGCACAACCGGAACCCATGGTCTCTCGGATGCGCATTACACATTCGATCCTGCTCAATGTTTTGGCTCGACCGGGCAATCCGATCATGTCCGTAAGGCGCATGATCCATCGTTCAGCGGAAACCAAGGCGGCCAAAGCCCAACTGCAACGTCGGGCCATCGGTATTTTGCGCGAATTGTTGGTGACCGACGTCATAGTAATCAACGACACCCCAGATGAGTGGGGCAACCGGTTAGAACTCACCGTCGACCTGCAAGCTGATTTTGCTCTGAACCAGCCGCTGTCACCGTTTGCGCTGGCCGCATTTGAGCTGATGGAGACCGAATCTCCTGCATATGCGGTCGATATGGTGTCCATTATTGAAGCGACACTTGATGCGCCACGACAAATTCTGACCGCTCAGTTGCGCAAAATTCGCGATGAGGAAATGGGACGACTGCGGGCAGAGGGCGCCGAGTATAACGAGCGGATGAAAGTGCTCGATGAACTCAGCTATCCTCAACCCCTCGCCGAATTGCTGAACCAACAATTTGAAATATATCGACAGGGGGCACCGTGGCTTGCTGAATTCGAGTTGCAGCCCAAGTCGGTTGTGCGCGACATGTATGAACGGGCCATGGGCTTCGGGGACTATGTAAACTACTACGGCATCGCTCGTTCCGAAGGTGTGCTGTTGCGCTATCTCACTGACGCCGCCAAGGCGCTGCGCCAGACCATCCCGCAGGAATTGCGCACTGAAGAACTCGATCTCCTGCAGCAATGGTTGGAGACTATCATCGTGACCACCGACTCTTCACTCCTTGAAGAGTGGGAAAATATGATGACTGATGACGTCGATCAACTCATCGCTGACCACGAGTCACTGGCCCCTCCTGAACCACCAAAACTCACTGACAATGAGTCTGTGTTTGGTGTCATGGTACGCAACGCGATGTTCCATCGAGTGCAATTGTTTGGTGACGAACAGGATGTCCGCCTCGAGGCCTTAGATTATCTGCCCGACGGAGCAGTCCCGTTCACCTCGGATAACTGGGCAGATGCGCTTGATGACTTCTTCAATCAGTACCAAGACCTAGATGACTCCCCTGCCGCTCGAGCACCCGCGTTTTTCCGGATGAACACCAGCCCAGACCTTTCTAGTGGCGAACTTGCCGATGTTGGAGCAACAACCGGAGATTACTGGTTGGTGACTCAGGTGCTTGTCGATCCGGACGGCAACCATGACTTTGCCATTAACGCCGTCGTTCACCTGGAAGCCTCGAATGAGCAAGGGTCACCGGCGGTGACGACCCTATCCGTAGGTACACCAATTCTGTAGGAGGAGCTACCGTTATGTCAGATACCGCCACGACGAAACAGGTCATCGGTCAAGTTCGCGAAGCGACTTCCGAAGATGTGCCAGCTATTTTGGATCTGATTCAGCAGCTAGCTGTTTACGAACTCGAACCCGATGCCGTGCACAACACTCCTCAGATGTTGCATGAGCATCTATTCTGTGACAGTCCCCGAGTCTTTTGCCATGTCATCGACGACGTCGTCGAGGGTAGAGTGCAGGTGGTGGGTATTGCGATCTGGTTCGAAACCTACTCCACGTGGGAGGGCGTCCACGGCATCTGGTTAGAAGATCTTTTTGTGATCCCTGCGATGCGAGGACGCGGTTACGGGAAACGACTGCTCCTCCACCTCGCCGACATTGCGGTTGAGCGAGGGTATAGCAGATACGAGTGGACTGTACTGGACTGGAATACGCCATCTATCGAATTCTATGAATCACTTGGTGCAGGACCTATGAATGGCTGGACTACCTATCGACTCGAAGGTGCTGAGCTGCACGCTGCAACACAACGTTAGGCGGGTACGGGCCTCGCCAAGCATACGGCTACCTGCCACACTTGAGAGTACACCCTTTGCAAGGAGTTCCTATGCCTATCGCCGACCATACACCTGGCACAGTTTCTAGGATGCATGATGGCACCGTCATCAAAGATCATACGTTTACCGTGCCGCTGGATCATGCTGCACCCGATGGCGAGACCCTGAAGGTTTTCGCTCGCGAATTTCGCGCTGCCGAAGACGACGATAAACCGTGGCTCCTGTATTTACAGGGCGGGCCGGGCGGCAAGGGCTCACGCCCAGCCCGTGTGAGTGGCTGGATGGCTGAAGCTCTGAAGCACTATCGGGTGCTGATGTTGGACCAACGCGGCACCGGTCTCTCGACACCGATTACTTGGCAGTCACTTTCACAACGTGGTGCGCCGGGTGCTCAGGCTCAGTATCTCCGAAACTTTCGTGCTCCCAATATCGTGGCAGATGCTGAAGCCATCCGTATTGCCCTGGGATCAGAGCCGTGGGTAACGCTTGGGCAATCATTCGGTGGGTTTTGTACCCTGACCTACCTGTCATTTGCGCCTGAGGGTCTGGCCGGTTCAATGATCACGGGTGGTCTTCCACCGTTGCAAGGTCCCGCGGATCAGGTGTACCAGGCTACGTATCAGCGGATGCGTCACCGAAACCGGGAATATTTTCGGCGTTTTCCAATGGATCAGGAAATCTTGGCGAGTATCTATCGTCGTGTTCGTCGCGGTGATGTGTATCTGCTGGATGGTTCCCTCTTGACGGTGGGCCGCGTTCAAGCTTTGGGAATGTATTTGGGCGGCAATACCCGGATCGATACACTGCACTACATCTTTGAGGAAGCTTTCATCCCCGGGACATCGGACCTGTCGGATACTTTTTTAGAGGCTGTTTATCACCAAGTTTCGCGAGCCACCAACCCGTTGTATTTGGTCTTGCATGAATCGATTTACGCTCAGCCTGGTGCTCAGCCAACTGACTGGGCTGCTCAACGCGTGCTGGCCGATTACCCAGATTTCAATCCAAAGAAGTCAGATACGCCCTATCTCACAGGTGAAATGTGCTTTGACTGGTACACAGAACTTGATCCCGTTTTGCAGCCTATGGCCCGTGCCACCGAAATGATTGCGGAGTATTCGAAATGGGGTCCGCTGTATGACGTCGATCAGTTGGGCCGCAACACGGTTCCAGTTGCTGCCCTGGTGTATACCGATGATGTGTTCGTAGAGCGGAACCTTTCGATGGCATCTGCCGAGCAAGTCGCGAATTTGCAGGTTTGGGAGTCAGACCAATGGCACCACGATGGCATCAGCGAAGCTGGTGCAGAGATTTTTAGGGGTCTCCACAGTATGCTTGGCGCTGATTAACGAGTGACCGAATTAGGTTCCAAAGCAGCATTAGCCCTCAACCAAAAAGCCCGCAAGTATGTGACTAGGCTAATTTTTCATACCACTTTGCCATGGCTGATGATAAGCGTACGAAGTCCTAGTCTTTGGAGTTGGTTTCGCCCGGTTTTTCAGAGGATTTCCCGTTGGTGTCGGGAGCCAAGACGGGGCCATCAGTTGTGACGATTTTTTGTGAAGTCACCGCTGGTATACCTCGCCGATTCGCATCTTCAAGTCGTGTTTCGTGTGCGAGTCGAATAATGGCTGACCACTGGTCTTTATGTTTGATGAGTTCATCAAGATAGCGGTGCTCGGTGGCTTCAGCTTGCTGTGTCCAGTAGTCCATCTTTTCTGCAGCCTCTTTGCGATCCTTGGTGGACGTCTCCTCGGGCAGTTGTGAATAGCGGTGCGCAAACTTTTCTGCATTTTGGAGCGCACGCAGCGCCTTACCGCGCGGACTGGTGAGCGACCAGGCGATGGTGACAATGAGGATCCCCACAATCACCAGCAGAGACAGACCGGTGGATGGTTCTGCGACTGGCACATCCTGGCCGTCATAGATGAAGGGCAGATTGTTCTGACTTAGCGCGTGCAACATGAGCTTGATACCAATAAAGCCCAAAATAGCAGCCAAGCCGTAACCAAGATACACCAGGCGGTCCAACAACCCATCAATGAGGAAGTACAGCTGGCGTAGACCCAGCAGAGCAAACGCATTGGCAGTAAAGACAATGTAGGGCTCTTGCGTCAGGCCGTAAATAGCGGGGATGGAGTCGATTGCAAAGATGATGTCTGTGGCCCCAATAGCAACCATGACCAGCAGCATCGGGGTGACTAGGCGTTTGCCATCGACTTTGGTGACGAGTTTATCGCCGTCATATTGCTCGGAGACCGGCAGGATCTTGCGGGCGAATCGAACCATGAAATTGTCGGCTTCGGAACCTGCTTCATCCGCTGAAGAAAACTCAGATTTCAGTTGCTGACCGGCAAGGATCAACAGGAAGATACCGAAAATGTAGAATGCGTCGGTCCACACTTCCAGGATGGCGGCACCGGCGAGGATAAAGACGGTACGGCTGATCAGTGCGAAGGCAATACCAAAGAGCAGCACTTTTTGTTGGTACTGTCGCGGCACGTTGAAGCTCGTCAAGATGATCATGAAGACGAAGAGGTTATCTACCGATAGTGCCTTTTCAGTAATGAACCCCGCATAATATTCAATGGCGTGGTCGGTATCCCCGAACGCAAAGAACACTAAACCGAATACCAGGGCGATGCCAACATAAATTGCTGACCAGACCGCTGCTTCTTTCAGCGTAGGTATGTGAGCTTTTCTTACGTGGAAATAATAGTCGAACAGGATGAGACCCAGGATCACAGCAATTGTGATGCCCCAGGTTAAACCGGTGATCTCCATGTGAAGGGAGTCCTTCCTAATTTTAGGTAACGTCTAGCCCACAAGTCTCTCCCCCGACGTTGACAACGGGGCCCGCATCCGGCCGAACAGCAATGTTCGACGTGCTGACGTCTGCGGAACTTCTGGGATACTCCCTTGTTCGGCATTGACTATATCAGCAATATTGCACAAGCAAAGACGCCGCTTGATGGTGTAGGCCAGCAAACGAGGCTGCTAGGCGTGACCTTCACGTTGCATGTCACGCAGTTCCTTCTTCAACTCTTGAACCTCATCACGTAACCGTGCAGCAAGTTCGAAGTTGAGATCAATCGCAGCCTGATGCATCTGATCTGACATCTGCTGAATGAGATCAGTGAGATCGTTTGCCGGTACGGCGGCAAGTTTTGCAACCTTGCCCTCTTCTGGCCCCATATTGGCTTGCTGTTGCTCTTCAGTAATGGTGGCCGTGTAACCGCGATTGCCCATGCCATAATCGAAGCCAGTTTTAATGCCGGTCATCCCGGACATGAGATCCTGCGTATCGGCGTCTTCGCGCGCGAGCTGATCAGTGATATCAGCAATCTTCTTGCGCAGTGGTTGAGGGTCAATGCCGTGTTTCGTATTGTGAGCGATTTGTATCTCACGACGACGATTGGTCTCATCAATGGCAAATTCCATAGATGCTGTGACCTTATCGGCGTACATATGCACTTCACCCGACACGTTGCGGGCAGCACGACCAATTGTCTGAATGAGTGACCGGTTTGATCGAAGGAAGCCCTCTTTATCGGCGTCGAGAATCGATACCAGCGAGACTTCGGGTAAGTCTAAGCCTTCACGCAGCAAGTTAATTCCGACAAGCACATCAAAGACACCTTTGCGCAATTCGGTCATCAGTTCAACACGACGCAGTGTGTCGACATCTGAGTGCAGGTATTGGACTTTGACTCCGTGTTCGACGAGGTACTCGGTGAGATCCTCTGCCATGCGCTTGGTCAAAGTTGTCACTAAAACGCGCTCATCGCGTTCAACGCGCAACGTGATCTCGTCCATGAGATCGTCGATTTGCCCCTGAGTTTCTTTCACAACGATCTGCGGATCGATCAGACCGGTTGGACGAATAATTTGTTCCACTACCCCATCGGCTTGTGATAACTCATACGGTCCAGGTGTCGCGGACATATATACGGTCTGGCCGATGCGTTCTAAGAATTCGTCCCAGGTCAACGGTCGGTTATCCAAAGCGGAGGGTAGTCGGAATCCATGGTCGACGAGGGTGCGCTTGCGTGAGGCATCCCCTTCATACATGCCACCAATTTGTGGAACCGTGACGTGTGATTCGTCAATGACCAGCAGGAAGTCCTCTGGAAAATAGTCAAGCAGTGTATGCGGTGCGGATCCTTGCGCCCGGCCGTCAATGTGGCGTGAGTAGTTTTCAATACCATTGCAGTAGCCCATCTGCTGCATCATTTCTAAGTCGTAGGTGGTGCGCATGCGTAGGCGTTGGGCTTCCAAAAGTTTGTCCTGGGACTCAAGTTCTTCGAGCCGTCCCCGCAGCTCATCTTCGATGTCTCGTATAGCACGCGCCATGCGATCATCACCGGCAACATAGTGCGATGCCGGAAAGATGTACATTTCTTCCTCTTCGCGTACGATGTGACCGGTTAACGGGTGCAGGGTTTGAATGGAATCAATTTCGTCGCCAAAGAACTCAATACGTACGGCTAATTCTTCGTACATCGGAATAATTTCGACGGTATCACCGCGGACACGGAATGTGCCTCGATGGAAGTCAGCGTCATTGCGAACATATTGCATTTGCACGAATTGGCGCAGCAGGTCATCACGGTCCAAAAGGTCCCCGACGTTAACGGTTACCATCTGAGCAATATATTCCTCGGGAGTACCCAAACCAAAGATTGACGAGACGGTGGCGACGACCAGGGTGTCGCGCCGGGTCAGAAGCGCGTTGGTCGCTGAGTGGCGAAGCCGTTCGACTTCTTCGTTAATCGACGAGTCTTTTTCAATGAACGTATCAGATTGCGGTACGTAGGCCTCTGGCTGGTAATAGTCATAGTAGGACACAAAGTATTCAACGGCGTTGTTTGGCAGCAGATCGCGGAACTCGTTGGCTAATTGTGCGGCGAGGGTCTTATTCTGCACCAGTACAAGTGTAGGACGCTGCAAACGCTCCACCAACCAAGCAGCCGTCGCCGATTTACCGGTACCGGTGGCCCCCATCAAGACCACGTCTTTTTCTCCGCCCTCAACTCGTTGCGCGAGTTCGGCAATAGCCTCGGGTTGATCCCCGGCCGGTTCGTAGGGTGCCTCTACTTTGAAGGGTGCGACAACACGGTTGATCTCTTGGGCCATACTCATGCCCCACATGTTACGCCTGTCAGAATGGAGTAACCACCCGTTCGCCCCCTGGCTAAGGTGTTAGCTCAAGAGCATGAGTACATAGACAACAAAGAGCATCAAGTGCGGTAGTGCGTGCATTACGGTGAGTTTCGGTGCAAGGAAGTTCGTGACGGTGACGAACATGGTGACTGCCAAGAGCACAATATTCACCGCTGATTCAGCAAGGACAACCGTTTGCCCGGTGGCCAGTCCGATTAATAACACCGCGGGAATCGTGAATGAAACGGTAGACACCAGCGCCCCATGACAAAGATTGATAACGCGTTGCATTTCCCCGGCCAAGCCAGCTCGCAGTGCGGTGATGGTTTCCGGCAGGAACACTATCGCGGCAATGAGCACGCCGGCGAGTTCAATGGGCAGACTCGTGCGGCCCAGACCGTCATCGAGTAGCGCGGCCATGTGTTGGGCAAGAATAATCACCGGGATGACCGTAATGACCAGCAGTAAGATGCGCAGTAGAATCTCTTTGCGATGTGCTCTAAAGATTTCACCGATAGGTTGTCGCACGTCACCGGCGTCTGTCGCGCCGCCACCGCGAGATGCTGCAATGCTGATGGGGTCGGTTTCAGCAAAGTCGTCTGGCTGGTGAAACATTTGCCGGTATAAGAAGTATGCATAGGTGAGCAGGGTGCCCACCGCAACCGTGATTGCCACTGCCGGCGGATACGTACCTTGGTGGCCCAGCTGTGCTGGTAAGACAAAGGCTAATGCCAGGAGAATGAGCAGCATCCCGGAATAGCTGGCCGTTCCGGTGTGATTATGTCCCAGCGGACCGTGTTTGCGTGTCGCAATGAACACGGCGACACCGATCACCAAATTCATGATGATCATCGAAACCGCCATGACCGAGTCCCGGCCAATCGTGGTGTGGTCTCCTGGACCGAGCATGACCGCTGAAATGAGGATCACTTCAATGAGCACAATGGAGATGGTTAAGACCAGCGAACCATAAGGGTCGCCCATGCGGCGGGCGAGTTGTTCTGCTTGCGTCACCACGCCGAAAGAACACACCATGATGATAGCCACGACGCCGGCCAACACCAGAATAAGCGTTGCGCCAGGCACCGGTGGTGTGAGCAAATGCTGGGTTGCTGCCATGATGACCACGGCCACCCAACCGATGACGACGCGCGCGATCGCGTTCGGGGTAAACACCTGGGAGCGCTTGGTGATCATTGGTCCTCGGTGAGCTGTGTCCAGACGGCAGTAACCTGGTTCTCGGTGTTACCCAGGGTGCCAGAGTTATCAATGACCCAGTCTGCGACCTCGCGACGTTGCGCATCCGTCGCCTGTGCAGCAATGCGTGCGTTGGCGTCTTCGACGTCCATGCCGCGGGCCTCGACCAAACGCTGCAAGCGGGTGTCATGGTCAGTATCGACGACGATGACGCCGTCAAATTGGTCTGTCTGGTCGGTTTCGACCAGCAAGGGTATATCCTGAATAATGACGGCATGGCCCGGGTTGGCGGCCAGTGCTTCTTCGCGCAGCCGGGCGGATTCTGAGCGTACAGCTGGATGAACAATACTGTTGAGACGCGTTCTTGCAGCTTCGTCATTGAACACAATATCGGCAAGTGCGGCACGGTCGAGTCGACCGGTTTCATCAAGGAGATGCTCTCCGAAGGTTTCAACAACTTCAGCGAGAACTTTTTGGCCCGGCTCCATGAGACTTCGGGAAATGGCATCGGCGTCGATGATGGTTGCACCGCGTTCAGCAAAGAAGGTGGCAACGGTGGATTTACCGGATCCGATGCCCCCGGTCAGGGCGAGATGACGCATGATTTCTCCTGGGTAGACTGATGGACATGCAATATGCCGATTCTGCTCGTAATAGCCGTTATACCGTGGTGGCTCACCGCGATCTAGTGAAGGTCACCTTAGATATCCGCCGTTCTGAGTTTATCGGTATGATTCGTCGCGTCGAGACTGAAGACGAAGCTCGTGCGTGGATTGACGAGGTCCGAGGCCAGCATCATGCAGCCACGCATGTTGTGCCGGCATTTGTGCTTGGTGCAGATCGGGATGTGCAGCGTTCCGCGGATGACGGCGAGCCAGCTGGGACCGCCGGGATGCCCATGCTCCAGGCACTTACGAATTACCGGGCGGTTCACGGTGGGGTGGAATTCTCGGATGTGTCAGATATTTGTGCCATTGTGGTCCGGTATTTTGGCGGAGTCAAGCTTGGGGCTGGAGGTTTAGTACGCGCCTATTCCGATACCGCGGTGGCTGCCTTGGAGCAAACGCCATTCCTCGTCCGTAAACGTCTGCTGCTGGCCAGCGTGGAAGCCCCCCATGCTGATATTGGACGGGTAGAAAACGAGCTCCGGTCAGCCAATTATGCGGTGTTGGGTACCGATTATGGCGCTCACGCCGCGACAGTGACCGTAGGGTTGGACGACGCCGATGAGGCCCTGGCTGACTTTAACGGCCACTTGGCCTCGATGACTGCCGGTGAATCTGAGGCCGTGGCGATTGGTACTCGGTGGCAGGATGTAGCCCAATGAGCAACGAAGCCATGATCCCAGACAACGTCGATCGTATGTTGCTGCGTGTCCTGCAAGAGACATTCGCAAAGGAGCCTTGGCGAAAAACTGCCCCGGTTGTAGTGATCAACGATGCCACCGGTGCATTGAGCTATTGGGCGCTCGAAAACGACCTGGATGTGCGCTTTGTGCAAGATTCTGCCGCACTGGGTGCTCTTCAAGCATCGGTGACCGGCCCGATTGCTACGTGCCCCAACCCTGATGTCCTCAAGGGGGCAACCACGGTGTTATATCGGCTCGCGCGCCCGTTGGAAGCTTTGGAAGAACTTGCCTGGCAAGTTGCTGCCTGGGCTGATCCGAAGGTGCTCCTGCTAGCAGGCCAATTACAACGTCATCTGAATTTCTCGATGAATGCTGTGTTGGCCGATGTGTTCGACAATGTCTCAGCATCACGGGGGTATCATAAGGCCAGAGCTTTACGTGCTACTGCACCTAAAGCTTTGGCTGGGCACGCTCCTGCACGCATGCCACGAAAAAACAATGTCACGGTTGGTGCTGAATCGCTTGAGCTCCGTGCCTATGGGCTCACTTTCGGCGCTGCAAAGTTAGATCCTGGAACCCGGTTGTTACTCGATACGCTCACGATGCATGGCATGGATTCATTTGTACCTGGCAGTAGTGCAGTCGATTTGGGTTGCGGCAACGGTACTGTCGCGGCCTTCCTAGCTCAGAAGACCCACAATGTAGCGATCATTGCTACTGACGATTCTGCTTCAGCGCTGCGCTCTACGCAGGCTACGCTAGCTGCCAATACTCTTGCTGGCGTAGCCTTGGTTCATCAATCAGGACTCGTCACTCTCGAGGATGCCTCGATCGACACGATTGTACTGAATCCACCGTTTCATAAGGGTACCGAGATTACCGGTGATATCGCCCGGTTCTTATTTGCCGAGGCCGGTCGTGTATTGAAGCCCGGCGGGATTTTATGGACAGTTTTCAACGTATCGCGTAGATATCACAAGGCTCTCGTCAAACTGGTGGGGCCAACGGAACAGATTGCACGCGATTCGCGTTTCATCGTTACTCGATCACAGAAAGTATAGGAATATGTCGGAGCTTTACGTCAAAGTCTGCGGTATCACGAATGTTGATCAGTTGGAATGGGCTATCGAGCTAGGCTATGATGCCGTGGGCTTGATGCAGGCACAGAAATCTCAACGCCTCATTGACGTTGAGACCGCTCGTCGTCTCGTGGAACACGCGGCAGGACGGATAGATACATTCGCCGTGGGGCTCTGCTTAGACGAGGTAGAACCGATCCGGGATATTGTTGATACGATCCAGCTCTATGAGCATGTTGAGGTGGATTCTTTAGCGTTGGCTTCGGATACGCCCCCGGCTACAACAAAAGGCCTTGACTATTGGTTCTATGATGCCTCACATGGGACCGGGACATTTACGGAAATCCCGGATTGGGTCCGCGATGTCGATGCCCGGTTTATTCTGGCCGGGGGGTTGAATCCCGGCAATGTTGCCGAGGTGGTTGCTCGGTACCGTCCTGATGGGGTTGATGTTTCGTCAGGAGTTGAGAGCTCGGCTGGCGTGAAAGATTATGCACTTATGAAAGCGTTTATCGATGCTGTCCGAAGGGTCGTATAGCTGGGGTTCATGAGTTAAAGAGCGGAGGCCGCTACTCGCCATGAGTAGCGGCCTCCGCTTCTGTTTGTGCCGGGAAGACTGACGGGTTAGTTACCGGTCAGCTTCTCACGGAGTGCGGCAAGCGCCTCGTCGGATGCCAAGGTGCCAGCATCCTCAACTGGGGTTTCTTCGTCCTCGGATGAGTATGAAGCTGAACCGCCAGCGGCTTCTGCTGGTGCGGATGCTGCTGCTTCTTCTGCCTCAGATAGGTGACGGGAAACCTGTTCCTTGTGTGCTTCCCAGCGTGCCTGAGCGTCAGCATACTGCTGCTCCCAAGCGGCACGTGCTTCTTCGAATCCTTCAATCCATTCGTTGGTCTCAGGATCGAAGCCTTCTGGGTACTTGTAGTTGCCGTCTTCGTCGTAGTCGGCAGCCATACCGTAGAGGGCTGGGTCGAAGTCGGTGCCTTCTGGGTCGACGCCCTCGTTGGCCTGTTTGAGCGACAGGGAAATACGACGGCGATCCAGATCGATGTCGATAACCTTGACGTATAGGATTTCGTTGACCGATACAACCTGTTCTGCAGTATCGATGTGACGGTTGGCCAGTTCGGAGATGTGCACGAGACCTTCGATGCCATCTTCAACACGAACGAATGCACCGAATGGTACAAGCTTGGTGACCTTGCCCGGAACGATCTGGCCCAGTGCATGGGTACGGGCAAAGACCTGCCATGGGTCTTCTTGAGTAGCCTTGAGTGACAAGGATACACGCTCGCGATCCATATCGACGTCGAGTACCTCTACGGTGACTTCTTGACCAACTTCGACAACCTCGGATGGGTGGTCGATGTGCTTCCAAGACAGTTCGGAGACGTGAACCAGACCGTCGACGCCGCCCAGGTCCACGAAGGCACCGAAGTTGACGATCGAGGAAACGGTCCCGGTGCGAACTTGGCTCTTCTGCAGTGCCTGCAGGAAGTTCGAACGGGTTTCGGACTGGGTCTGTTCCAACCATGCACGACGTGACAGCACAACGTTGTTGCGGTTCTTGTCCAGTTCGATGATCTTCGCTTCGAGTTCTTGACCAACGTATGGTGCGAGGTCGCGAACACGGCGCATTTCGACCAAGGAGGCGGGCAGGAAGCCACGCAGGCCGATGTCGAGGATGAGACCGCCCTTGACAACTTCGATCACGGTACCGGTGACAACACCGTCTTCTTCCTTGACCTTTTCAATGTCGCCCCAAGCGCGCTCGTACTGGGCGCGTTTCTTGGAGAGAATAAGGCGGCCTTCTTTATCTTCCTTGGTCAGAACCAGGGCTTCAACCGAATCGCCAACTTCAACAACGTCATCTGGATCGACGTCATTTTTAATGGAGAGTTCGCGTGAAGGGATGACACCTTCTGTCTTGTAGCCGATATCGAGCAGTACTTCGTCTCGATCGACTTTGACGACGGTGCCTGCAACCAGGTCGCCATCGTTGAAATATTTGATGGTCTCATCGACAGCAGCCATGAATTCTTCAGCTGAGCCGATGTCGTTTACAGCGACCTGAGGGGCGTTGCTAGTAGTGGTCATGTAGTAGGGACTCCGATATGGATTAATATGATTGATAAACTGATTTGGTTTTGGCAGTGCAGCAAACAGTGCCGCACCACAATAATTTTTGCGCCAAAATAGGCACCGTTTAATATAGTACGGTATTCGTCCTGTCAAAATCAACGTAGGACGCACGCACTTTATCGTGCTTCGATGGCGGAATCATGCGACTTCCATGCAAATTGCTGACAGTCTTTTTGCCAGCATCAGTTACAACACATCTAGTGCGCCGCCTCATGCCAGGAGTAACCCCTTCCAACCTGAACATCTAGCGGAACAGTAAGTGTTGCTGCAGCAGACATTTCTTCTATCAATATCTGCTCTGCTGCATCGATTTCGGAGTCAACGACTTCTAAGATCAACTCGTCATGGACCTGTAAGATCAGGCGGGACTTGAGACCATCAGTTTCAAGCCTCTTCTGAACCCCCAGCATCGCTTTTTTGATAAGGTCTGCTGCAGAGCCTTGAATAGGTGCGTTTAACGCGGCACGTTCTGCCATCTCCCGAAGCTGGCGATTATCTGACTGAAGATCCGGTAGATACCGGCGACGACCCAACATGGTTTGGGTATAACCATCTTTACGAGCCTGGCGCACCACGTTGCGCAAGTAACGCTGAACAGCCCCAAATCGGTCAAAATAAGTCGTCATTAACTCTCGTGCTTCATCAACCGATATACGCAGTTGTCGCGACAGTCCAAAGGAACTTAATCCATACGCCAGCCCATAGGACATGGCCTTTACCTTGTCACGCATCGAAGGTGTAACGTCATCGGGCGCCACATCAAAGACTTGCGCACCCACGAAACGGTGCAAGTCTTCTCCGTCTCGGTAGGCTTGGATTAGCCCGTCGTCTTCGGACATATGAGCCATGATCCGCATTTCGATCTGCGAGTAATCCGCCGTCAATAGCGTGGTTGATTCATCAGAATGTGGATTCGACCCGGCCACAAAAATGTCTCGTATCTGACGGCCAGCAGGAGTACGAACTGGAATATTCTGCAGGTTAGGGTTCAGGGATGACAACCGACCCGTAGCCGCTGCCGTTTGAGAGAAACGCGTGTGAATGCGGTGATCTTCAGCAATGGAGTCTAAAAGACCTTGGACCGTTTGACGCAGCTTTGTTGCGTCGCGATAAGACATCAAATTGTGTAAAAACGGATGGTCCGTTTTTTCTAACAGATCCGCCAATGAATCCGCGTCAGTAGAGTACCCAGTTTTCGTTTTTCGGGTTTTCGGCATATCCAACGTGTCAAATAGCACCGCCTGGAGCTGTTTTGGTGACGCAAGATTGACTTCTTGACCGCCGATCGCGGCAAATGCGGATTCTTGAGCCTTCTCCACTTCATGGGTGAAGCCTTCCAAAAGGCTGTCGAGACGCTGACGATCGGTGCCGATACCGGTCAATTCCACTTCAGCCAACACAACCGAGAGGGGGATCTCAAGATCGTGGAGCAGACCAACGGCATCGCGTAGTTGAAGTTCCTCGTCCATAGCTTCGTTCAGCCGGTGGATCATCCAGGCATTCCGAGCATATTGTGCCAGTTGCGCCGCGTTATCGTCACGAAAGCCTTCGAGCTCTAATTGCCCCTGATTTTCTGTTGGAGCTACAGCTTCCAGCCGGGTCTTGAGATAGGTCTGGACTAAATCAGCTAACTCATAACCACGACGATCAGGCTGCAAAATATATGCCGACAGTAAAACATCATCTGCTACTGAGACGAGAGAAGTCTTCACGTCAATTAGAGGCTCCAAAACAGACTGCGTTGGAGATGTTGCCAAAGCCTTCAGGGTGGCTTTGAGATCATAGACGACTTTGGAGTACTGCTGGTCGCTGAAAAACTGCGTAACGGCCGAACCCAACGCGGCGTTTGCATTGTCGAGATCAATGACGGCGGTGACATCTGCCGTGGCAAAGCCAATCGCACGGATCTCACCATAGTCTCCTGGTGCGGGAATCTTCCGGCGGGTAATGGTGGCAGGAGGGTTGATATGGAAGAAGACCGAAATCCGTTCTTCAATGTTGCCCAAGAAGGTTTGCCATTGCTCCACGTCTTCGATGACGGCTGTTGTAGGCATTTCCTCAGGCGGGTCGGGCTCTTCTGATGATCCGAGGTGTTGTTCAAATGTGGTGAAGACACGATTACGAATATTGTCGAATTCCAGCGCATCGAAAAGCTCCGCAACCATGTTGCGGTCGGGGTTAACCAAGACGGATTCTTCAAGCGATATGGGCAGTTCAAGATTCGTGACCAGCGCGTTGAGTTCCCGATTGCGTTTAACCTGATCAAGGTTCTCACGTAACGCTTCGCCCTTTTTACCACCGATATCGTCAATGTTGTCCAGGATACCTTTGAGGCTGCCGTATTTTTTCAGCCAGCGTGCGGCAAAGCCGGGGCCAACGCCGGGAACACCCGGCAGATTATCGGCGCTCTCCCCCACCAAGGCGGCGAGTTCAGGATACTGCAATGGTGTTACACCGTAGCGCTCGACTATGGCATCGGCATCGAATGGCGGAAGCTCAGAGACGCCGCGCATCGGATATAAGACTGTGACCTGGTCATTGATGAGTTGGAAGGTGTCACGATCGCCAGAAACAATCCGAGCATCCCAGCCTGCTTCAGCAGCAGAGGTTGACATCGTAGCGACGATATCGTCGGCTTCGTAACCATCAACTTCGATCGACGGGATCTGAAGGGCGTCCATGACCTGTTTGATCAAATCAATTTGGCCATAGAACTCTTCGGGCGTTTTATCACGGCCGGCTTTGTACTCGGGATATTGTTCCGAACGGAAGGTCGGGGTCTCTAAATCAAAAGCTACTGCCACGTGAGTCGGCTTTTGTTCGCGGATCATGGCGAGCAGCATGGACAAGAATCCATAGACGGCGTTGGTGTGTTGGCCGGTTGCGGTTTGGAAGTTCTCGGCTGGAAGCGCGAAGAATGCCCGGTAGGCCATCGAGTGGCCATCGATAACCATCAGGGTGTTTACAGGTTCTGAAGCAGTAAGTTTGGAAGCAGTCACGGTCTCTAGTCTAACGAGCACAACGTGGCACCGGTGCTTTTATCCACACTCCGGCGGGCCTGGTGTGCTGGAGCTTGGTCAACCGGGGAATTAGTCAGTGGATTCGTGCGCAGCATCACTTGGCATGTCGTCGGTATCATGCACTTCGTCTTCGTCCGGGTGCACTGTTTCGTGGGTGTCGAGCTGGTCTTCGGCCAGGTGGTCGAAATGACCGGGCTGCATTTTCGACCCGGTGAGATAGGCGGAGCGAGCGATGGCCATGGTCCCGATGGATGAGGTGGCCAACTGCAGAAACAAGATAATCAACAGTTTGACGAAGTTGGGCCAACTGGGCATCTCGAAAAATACGCCGATGACGACCAGTGAGATACCGAGTCCGGCGGCCGTGCCGACCGCGGAGATCCGCTGGTAGGTGTCGGTAAATTTATAGAGACCAACTACCGCGACGGTGAAGATGAGCACGCCGGCAATAATAAACAAGTTGCCGAGGAGTTCGGCGAATGCGGTCATATCCATTAGCGACGCCCCCTGATGAGTGCGCGAGCAAGTGAGACGGCCGACAGGAAGCCAACGATCGAGGCGATCAGGATCAGGTCAAAGAAGAATGCTCCGGCCAGCAGAACGCCAATCATCGCCAACATACCGGTGAAGGAGAACATCAGCAGGTCTGCGGATACGGCGCGGTCAGCGTCGGTGCGAGTGGTTACAATACGGATGGCTACAGCGATCATGCAAGCGGCCAGTACGGCAAGCCCGATGTACAGTCCAAAGTTCAGGGCGGTCATGCAGCGGCCCCCCCTTGCTGATGACGTTGTGTTTGGTCGACTAACCGTGAATCGTAGCCTTCACGACGCATCGCAGCAAGAATGTGGTTTTGCATATCGAGTGAGCCCTCTGCGACGGCTTCGGGGTCGCCGTCATACAGCGAATGCACGTAAATCCAGCGGTTGCCATCGTCGTCGATATGGGTTCCCAGGGTGAGTGTGCCGGGGGTGATGGTGATCATTGCGGAGAGCATGGTGACTTCGGCGTCGGTACGACAGTCGGTCCGCACTCGTGCGATGCCAGGCTCAGCATCCAGTCCGGGGGTGGCCAGGTCTTTGAGAACAGCCCATGAAGAGCTGATGATCTGGCCGATGAACCAGATGATCAGCCACATCCAGCGGGGCAGCCAGGTGAGAGTTTTCATCGGTTCAACACCGCCTGTACGTAGTCAGCGCTGTCATAGAGCCCTTCGGCAGCAATACCCGAAAGCGTCAATAAGAACTGCGCGCCCAAACCGAATGCGACGGTGATGATGGCCAGTACAACAGACGGTGCGGCCAGTGCAAAGTTGATGCGGCGAGTCGGCACAGTGGACTCATCGGTTTCGATAATCGTCTGTGTGCCCGTAAGTGTGGAGACTTGTGCTCGAGTCGCCTCGGTGGCCAGTTCTGGCGTGTAGGAGGCCTCATGAGCGTAGGGATCACGGGTCGCTGAAGTGATAACGGTACCCGATTTGGTAGCCGGTCCCCCAGAGCCTTTTTCCCAGAACATTCCGGTCCAGATTTTCAGCATTGACAACAGCGTAATAAGCGATACGAACAACATGATGACCACGGCGGCAATGTCACCGGTGTCGACGGCACCGACAATCAGCATGAACTTGGCTACGAAACCAGAGAACGGTGGGATGCCGGCCAGTGATAGCGCAGCGATCATAAAGGTAACGGCAATGACCGGTTCGGTTCGCGAAATGCCCCCGAGTGCGCCGATCACGCCCGTTCCGTAACGTACCTCAACCGCACCTGTTGACATGAATAGTGAAGCCTTCACGATCATGTGATGCAGCAAGTAGAAGATGCCGGCGGTCAGACCCAGTTCGGTGAATAGCGCTACCCCCAACAGGATGTAGCCGATCTGCGAGACCATGTGGAACGCCAAAATAGTTCGGGTTGTTTTCTCGCCAACGGCGCCGAATACGCCGATGAGCATGGTGAGGCTAAACAGGACCACGCCGATCCACAGGAACCTGGTGTCGCCGCCATAAACCACCGAGTAAATCCGGTAAATCGCGTAGATGGCCACCTTGGTGTGCAGTCCGGAAAACAGTGCGGTGACAGCCGGCGATGTCCCAGGATAGGCTCGTGCCAACCAACCGTGCACGGGAACAACGGACGCTTTGATACACAGCGCGAACATGCTGACCGCACCGGCGATGGCGACGGTCGGGTCGTGTTGAGCCTGATCCGCAAGCACAGCAATGTTAACTGATCCTGCGGTGCCGTAGAGGAAACCCACGCCGATCATATACAGCGTGGAGGTGAATAAGTTCATCGTCACATACAGCCGGACGCCGTGGACACGGCGTAGCGGTAGTTTCCTGTTAGCACTGAGCACGTAGAGCCCGTAACTGGGCAGGAGCATGACCTCGAGAAACACGAACAGGTTGAAGAGGTCGGCTGTCAGCAGCGCACCATTGACGCCGGCGGATAAGATCAGCACCAGGGGTGCAAAGTATCGGGAGTTTGCCGCGCGGGAGGCTTGAGCAAACCAGATACTGACGACGGTAAGTAGCAGGGTGACCGCCAGCATCAGGGCGGTAAACATATCTGCCACAAACGGGATGGCAACCCCCGGTGGCCAAGGGCCAACCTGGTGGGCAATCGTGCCTCCGTCGGTGGACCAGAAATGATAGACCAGACCGCAGGCGGCGGCCAACATGACCAGCATGGTGGCAATATTGACGATCGCGTGAAGTCGGAGTCGATGGCCCGTGGCGATGAGTATCCCTGCGACCAGTAACGGTAGGCCGGCAAAGAGTGGCAGGAGGGTGCCGATGGTATCTGGGCTCATGCCTTCTCCTGACGCGACGTGTTACGACGGGATTCGTGGCGGACGCCATCAGACTCTGATTCGGCGGACACATCGAGTTGTTCGACTTTTGTTGCCGTGCCATCTGTGTCATCACCGGTGACGGCAAGGACCAGCATGAATACGGTAATAGAGAAGGCGATGACGATAGCGGTCAGAATGAAAGCTTGCGGCAGTGGGTCGGCCATCGCGGACGGATCCGCAGAGGGATGAAACGCTTCAATGCGGCGGTCGGAACCACCCGCGGCAAAGAGGATCAGGTTGCCTGCGTGACCGATCAAGACGAACCCGAGGATCACGCGCAGAAATTCGCGTTTGCTAAAGAGATAGACCGCTCCGGCGGTAAGCAGGGCAACGGTGATACTTAGCGTCATGAAGTGACCTCTCGTTGCCTACTGTGTTTCGAGTTTTTCTTGCGGATACCGGGTGGTCCCGTCGTTGGTTCAGGGGGTGTTTCCACGGTTTCGGCAAGCCCACGCTCTGTGCCCAGCATGTTGAATGCTCCTAAGATCAAACCGAGGACGGCGAAATAGACGCCGATGTCGAACAGCAAGGAACTGTTCAGCTCAAAACCGAAAATATCCATGTATATCGGTGTGAGGTATGAGCCGTCAACGAGCCCGTACACACCGACGGCAGACCCCAGGGCGACACCTGTTCCGATAAGGCCCATATATGGCAAGCGAATTGGCGCAGCCTCATCGGCTGGCGCAGCAAGATAGAGCAGTGCGAATGCCGAGCCAGTAACTAAGGCGCCAACGAACCCACCACCGGGTTCATTGTGCCCGCGGAACAGCAGAATGAGGCTGACGACGACGAGGATGGGGACCGCGATTTTAGATAACGAACGCAGGTACACAGAATTGTGATGTGGGTTCGTCAGCGGTGAGGTGCTGAGGACCTTGGCTTTTCGGACGGGATTGGGTGCTCGTGAAGCAAGCAGCGCGGCAACGGCTACCCCTGCGACACCGAGGACCGTCAACTCGCCCAGGGTATCCAGAGCACGGAACTCCACCAAAATTACGTTGACTAGGTTATTGCCACCGGTGACTTCAGTGCCTTGCTCGGTCAGGTACTGCGCGGGGTCGGACATGTCACGACGTCCGGTCAGTGCATACGTGCCGGCAAATCCAGCAATGCCCGCTAGTACCGCAGCGATGATGCCGGATCTCGAGGCTTTTTCTTTCTTTCCGAACGTTTTGGGCAATCGGTTGAGCAGTAGCACCATGACGACCACGGTGAGGATTTCGACCATGAGCTGTGTCAGTGCCACGTCCACCGACCCCAGGGCAAAGAACCAAAGGGTGACCGAGAAACCGACGGTACCGAGCACGACGATGGCTGCCACACGGGTTCTGGCGCGAATCGTGGCGATGACTCCAACGGCGACTACGGCGACCAGTAACCAGTCGGTCCAGCGGGTGAGATTCTCTTGTTGGGCTGGCAGCTCGTCGATGGCGAACCATCCGGTTAGTGCTAACCCGGCTAAGAGTGCGGCAGGCCAGACCAGGTGTCGACCGGGATTGAGCCCAGAGGTCCACGAGCTGACGACTGCACCGAATTCGATGGTGGTCTGGCGGAGTTTTTCGACTGCGCCCAGACCGGAGTAGGCCAACGGACGGGGTACCAGAAACGCCTCGAGTCTGGGCAGTTGCCAGACCATGATGGCCCCGACGACGATCACGAGCAGTGAGAGCATAAAGGCGGGATTAATACCGTGCCACAGGGCAAGCTCGACCGCCTGATGTGCACCGACCGCTGCGGTGGCGGAGTCGGACACCAGGTCAGCCAGGAAGAATGGAAAGACGCCCAGAATCAATGACAATGACGCATTGACCGCAGGATAGGCCCAGAAGCTCGGGGCTGCTTCGTACACAGTTTGGCGATTGGCGGCGAGACCGCGGGGGGTGTTGATCCAGTTCCGGGGGGAACGGTAGTAGCCCATAGCGCCTAAAACGAAGCGTCCAGAGTAGGCGAATGTGCCGATCGCCGTCAGGACTGCCAGACCGGTGAGGACCCACGGTAGGACGCCCGGCAGCTCGGCACCAAGGAATGCTTGGAAGAGGTGCTCTTTCGAAACGAAGCCCAGCAAGGGCGGAATGCCCGCCATGGATGCAGAACCCAGGATCACGATGGTCAGTGTGGCCGGCATGGCCATTTTCCGTACGGTCAGCATTCGCATGTCGCGTGTGCCGGCTTCATGGTCGATGACACCGACGGCAAGGAAGAGCGCAGATTTGAAGAGTGCGTGGGCAATGGTGTGGAGGATGGCTGCAGTGAGCGCTGTGGGCGTCCCAATGCCAATGAGCGCAACGAGGTAGCCAAGCTGCGACATGGTGGAGTAGGCCAGCAGTTCCTTAAGGTCGTAGCGACGGAGGGCTGCCACGGCACCAAGCAGCGCGGTAATGAGTCCCGAAGAGACGAGTAAAACAAGCCACAGTGTATTGCCCCCCAGGACCGGTGAGAATAACAGCAGCAGGTAGATACCTGCCTTGACCATTGCTGCGGCATGAAGATATGCGGAAACGGGTGAGATCGCGACCATGGAGTCTGGTAGCCAGGATTGGAAGGGGAATTGTGCGGATTTCGTAAAGGCAGCTAGGACCAGGGTCAGGATGAGCCAGGTAACCGTACTGGAGTCATCCCAGATGTCGGATCGGAGGATTTCGGTAATGACGGTTGTCCCCGTGGAAGCAATCATTACTGAAACTGCTGCTAGCAAACCCAGCCCGCCTGCAACAGTCACCAAAAGGGTCCGGACCGCGGGTTTTCTCGCGTGCGATCCGGAACGTGCTATGAGGAAAAAGGATGCAAGTGTTGTCGCTTCCCAAGCGACATAGAGCACCATGAGGTCATTGGCTAGCACGAGTACAAGCATCGCCAATGCGAAGGCGGACATCGACAGATAGAAACTGGTGATTTTCGTGCGGTCGAGGTACCTGGCCGAGTAGAATAATACCCCGGCGCCAATCACCAGAACCAACAGCCCAAAGAGCAGTGACAGCCCGTTGAGTCGCAGGTGAAACCCTACATTGAAGAAGTTGGGAATCCAGGGATAGTACTCAACGACCTCGCCTCCGGAACCGGCAAACGCTTGAATAAGTAACCATGCGGCCGCCGCCAGCGGAATCCATAGGAGCCAGCCAGCATATTTACCCAGCGCGTGGGACAACGGTGCAGCCAGTAAGACTGCGATCAGTGTAAGCAAGATCGCCGTCATGAGCACGGGCTTTCACCTCTTTGCAGATGCCGGTAGCAGTGGTGTGAGTGACTACTGGATTGAACGTCAAGATCAGGTCGAAAAACCAAGATTGTATGGTGCACAGCATTTTGCACACCAGTCAATATTGTCACAGCTCACTATAGTGTTTCAAATAAGTCGTCGTCTGAAACTTGCACAACTCTTGGGTTATAGGCAGAAAAGTGTGTCCGGTGGGCTGAGCTTCGAGTGCAATGGTAGCGAAGTATAGGGTTTCACCAAGGTTTTTAAGCTTAGTATCAGCAGGGTGCTTGCAATCGACCGCGATGTGTAGTGTGTGGCGGCAAAACGAAAAAGAACGGAACAACCTCGGCCGGCAAGATCCGGTATCG
>DXCT01000007.1 GCA_019115865.1 Candidatus Yaniella excrementavium
ACAGATCGCAGAGAAGATCGAGGCGTCGATACTCGACGGTTCGTTGGCTGAGGAGGACCAAGCACCATCAACAAATGCACTCTCAGCCTTCTACCGCGTCAACCCTGCAACCGCCGGCAAAGGCCTCAACCTATTAGTAGATCGAGGCATTTTGGTGAAACGACGTGGCCTGGGAACGTTTGTAGCGCCCGGAGCGCAACAAATCGTGCGCGAGGAGCGCGTTGAACAGTTTGCACAACACTACCTTGATCCCCTGCTGGCAGAAGCAAGGGCAATTGGACTCGATACCGAAGCGGTTCTGTCGATGCTTCGAAACCGCGATGCTTCCTAACGAGGAGAAACCATGACTACCCCGGATACCGCAGAACGTGTCAGGGCAATTGAAGCACACGGCGTCACCCGCCGTTTCAAAGACACCATTGCCCTGGATAACGTCACCCTCACCTTTGAAAAAGATAAGATTCACGGTTTGCTCGGCCGCAATGGTGCGGGCAAGACCACCATGATGTCGGTTATGACGGCGCAGGATTGGCCTTCCGAAGGTGATATCCGCGTGTTTGGTCAGACGCCGCATGAAAACGAACAGATTCTGCCCGATATCTGCTTCGTTCGCGAAGATCAGCGCTACCCAGAAGATGCCCTGGCGAAACATGCGTTCGCGGCGGCTCGAGATGCATTCGAGAATTGGGATGCTGAGTTTGAGCAACGCTTGATTGAAGACTTTCGAGTGCCGCTCAAGACTCCGATCAAGAAAATGTCTCGCGGTCAGAAGTCTGCCGTCGGGGTGATTATTGGCTTGGCATCACGTGCCCCGCTCACGGTGTTTGATGAACCGTATATGGGCCTCGACGCGGTAGCACGCCAGTTGTTCTACGACCGACTGCTGGAAGACTTTACAGCGCATCCGCGCACCATCGTGGTGTCGTCACACCTGATCGATGAAATTTCGTATCTACTTGAACACGTCGTGGTCATCGACCAGGGAAAAATTCTGGTGGATGAAACAGCAGACGATCTTCGAGACCAAGCAGTGACCCTGGTCGGTGCGGCCGATGCAGTACAACAGGTCGTTGCAGACCGCGAAGTGTTAGAGCGCGAAGAACTGGGCCGAATCGTTCGAATCACGGTCTTGGGCAAACTGACCGCCGAGGAACTGCAACTGGTCAAGCAGCTGGACCTCGATGTCCTACCCGTATCCCTACAACAGCTCATTGTGCATCTAACGCGCAATAATACCGAAGAGCAGCATAGCTCGGAGGGGTTCTGATGACTACATCAACTCTGCACTCAACGACAACCAACCGCTCGAGTTTTGCTCGAGTACCCGCCGCCTTCCGTCTGCAGTTCGCCGTCCCGTGGTCATTTATTTGGCTACCGATAGGCATTTTCCTACTCGCGTGGGTCCTGGGGACCGGCATCGGTTTTCTCATCGATTCACAGATGGATCAGCGCATTCCTGCCGAAGAGCCACTCAGCTCGATTGGTGCCGCCCAGGCGCCCATCTGGTATTTGGCATTTATGGCTGCGTACACGGCGTCACACACCTTCCCATTCTCCGTTGCCCTCAGCTATAGCCGACGCGTCTACCTGATCGGTACTTACCTCACCTTCGCGGCGGTATCGGTCGGCTACGGTTTACTGGCTATGTTTGGGTTCTGGATTGAACGTCTCACAGATGGTTTCGGCCGACACATCTACGTGCTGGGCGCACCATTTTTGGATGACGTCGGTGGAATGCTCGGTGTCGGAGCCTTCGGCACAGTGGTCACCCTGTTCTTTATGTGCTTCGGATTCTTCTGGGCCATTCTTTACCGTCGGGTATCCATCCCCGTGCTCTGGGTCGTGATTCTGGGACTCATCGTAGTGCTCCTTGGCCTGGTCGCCATCACGACACTCAACGAGTGGTGGCCAAATGTGGGCCTATGGTTTGTTGACCAGTCAGCGTTTACGCTGGCCGGTTGGGGACTGCTGGCTACCGTTTTGCTGGGCGGGCTCAACTACTGGCTGATTCGTAAAGCCACCGTCAGCTAAACCACCATAAACCGGGGTCTCGACACGCTCGTCGGGCCCCGGTTTATTGTGTTAACGGCCCAACGTGACGGATTATGGCACCGATTCTGAGAGCTAGGCCACGAAGTCTTTAGAGTGGACATCACGCATCAATGACTGAAGGAGACTACTTGCCGTACAACGTATCCGAACGTGTCGCCAAGGCCGCCTACGATAGTGCAGACGCAGGAGCGTTTTACTCTCAGATCTGGGGCGGGGACGATATCCACCTGGGTTTGTATGAGACTCCAGAAGAACCTATCGCCGATGCCAGCCACCGCACTATGGAACGCATGGTCAGCAAGATTCAACAGGACTCAATCGACTACGTGGTGGATCTCGGGTCCGGCTACGGTGGCGCCGCGCGCTATTTGCAAGCTGAACTGAACAGTCGCGTCCTGGCGGTCAACCTCAGTGGCGAACAAAATCGTCGCGCCGAATACCTCAATAAACTGGCCGGTGCAGATCAGCGAATCACCGTCGTTGACGCCAGCTACAACAATGTTCCCGCCGAAGACGGTACCGCTAATCTCGTTTGGTCACAAGATGCGTTCCTCCATGCAGAACGCCGTGACCTTCCCCTGGCAGAAGCCGTCAGAGTCCTGAAACCCGGCGGAGAATTTTTGTTCACCGACCCCATGGCGGCAGACGGTGTCTCGGCCTCGGAGCTGTCCGGTGTGTTAGAACGCCTGAACTTAAGCTCACTGGCTTCCCCGGCCGAATACAAACAACTGGCGGCAGCTGCGGGTCTAGAGCTCGTAGAATTTGATGACCTCAGCTCGATGCTGCCGCAGCACTACGGTCGAGTACTGGAAGAAACTCAAGCCAATACTGAACAATTATTGCAAACCGCGAGCCAGACATACCTCGACGGGATGATGACGGGCCTACAGCACTGGGTGGAGGCCGGAGACCGCGGACTACTCTCCTGGGGTATCTTCCACTTCCGAAAAACTGCTTAACGCCCGCCGAAGGCTAGTTGTTCGCGTGGGCGTTATACAGCTCGGTGAGTTTGGCCTCAACGGTCACCAGCGAGTCTGGACCGAGGTCGGAATCATCGAATTCGATGTCGTAGTGCGCTAGCAAAAAATCCAGCTTCGGTTGCAGCTGGGCAAGCGAAGCATTTTCC
>DXCT01000082.1 GCA_019115865.1 Candidatus Yaniella excrementavium
AACGCCGAGAAATTAAAGGTTTCGCGCATAGTTGCCGCTGTGACCTCAATACCCTGGGGGTTGTGTGCGGCGTCGATAACCAGCGATGGGTTCGATTTCAATAACTCGAGCCGTCCTGGACTGGTGACTTGTGCTAGCCCATCCTGTAACACCTGTTGATTCAGTGCTTGCTCGCCGGCACCCAGGAAAGCCTCCAATGCTGCGATGGCCACCGCCAGGTTTTGTGCCTGGTGTGCCCCATGCAACGGGAGGAAGAGGCCGGTGTAGTCGGCCGTGATCCCCTGGATAGAAACTTGTTGACCGCCCACGGCAACAGAGCGTTCGGTAACACCAAATTCCACGTTTTCGAATTTGAAGTTCGCATGTTTGCTCCGGGCGGCTTCAAGCAGCACCTGTGCGGCTTCAGGATCTTGGGCCGCAGAGATGAGGTAGCCGTCGGCTTTGATAATGCCCGATTTTTCTACCGCGATGGCACCGGGTGTGTCTCCCAAAAGATCAGCGTGATCAACGGAGATGGGGGTGACCACCGATACCTGCGCATCGGCGACGTTCGTAGCATCAGTGATGCCACCCAGCCCGACTTCTAACACCATGACATCGACTGGGGCGTCTGCAAAGATCGCAAACCCCAGGGCGGTCACGGTTTCGAAGTAGGTGAGCTTCTGCTCGCCAGCCTGATCAAGTTGTGCATCGATAATGTCAATCAACGGTGCGATCTCATTGTAGATACGGACAAATGTATCGTCGGCAACCGGCTGACCATCCAGTGTGATCCGTTCGGTGACTTTTGTCAGATGCGGTGACGTATAGCGTCCGGTCCGTAGCCCGTGGGCGATCAGGACCTGTTCAATGATACGTGCCGTCGTCGTTTTGCCGTTAGTACCGGTCAAATGGATAACGGGGGCGCTGGCCTGCGGGTCACCCAGCAGGGACATGATGTCGCGCATGGGTTGCATCCGGGGCTCCATCTTATTTTCTGGCGCCCGAGACAACAGGTGCTCATAGACCTGTTCTGCGGTTTCAAACATTAGGCGTCGACTTTCTTGACGGTAACTTCTACGACTTTTGTGGCGTCATCAGCCAACGATTCGCGCGGATCAGGCGCATCGGTGGCTTCAAACGTGACCTGCAGCGAGAGTGTTTCATTGCTGATCAGTGTTTCGTGGCTACGAATCGCCTCGATCACCGGCTCTGGACCGCTAATCGACGCATGGATGCGATCGGAGACGTCCAGCCCTGCATCACGGCGAGCCGACTGCACAGCGCGGATGACGTCGCGGGCCGCACCTTCTGCGGCGAGCGTCTGATCAACCGCGGTATTGAGCAGTACGAATCCAGCAGGGATGACAGCAACGGCAGATTCTGGGTTCGCTGGATCGTCTTCAACCACCGTCGACAGCGTATACTCTGCTGGTTCTAACGCAATACCACCGGCAACCACGCGGCCGTCGTCGGCAACTGACCAGTCGTTGGTTTTCGACGCCTTGATCACGGTTTGAACGTCCTTGCCCAGGCGTGGCCCAGCTGCCCGTGCATTAACGGTCAGCTGCTGAGAAATACCAAAATCTTCTGCCGAGGTGTTGGCTACGTCGACGAGCTTGACGTTTTTCAGGTTCAACTCATCGGACAGGATGTCGGTAAATGCCGTGGTGAAGCGCTCCACATGCGGGACAACGACGGTCAGTTCCGCCAACGGTAGACGGACGCGACGGTTTGCTGCTTTGCGCAGCGAAGACGCCGAGGAGGCAATCGTTCGTACCAGTTCCATGGTCTCTTGCAGGGCCACGGCCTCGTCACCGGATGGGAAGAGGTTAGCATCCGGGTAGTCGGTGAGATGCACCGAGCGGCCGCCCGTCAGACCACGCCAGATTTCTTCCGCCACCAATGGCATGAGCGGGGCTGCTGCACGGGAAAAGGCTTCAAGCACCGTATACAGGGTATCTAAGGCCTGGGTATCTTCGGCGAAGAAGCGCTGACGTGAGCGGCGAATATACCAGTTGGTCATGGTGTCCATGTAGGTACGGATCGTATCGGTGGCGCCAGAGACGTTGTAGTTTTGCAGTGCTGTATTGACTTCACGCAACATCGTGCCGGTAGCGGCCAGAATGTACTGGTCCAAGGGGTCGGTGGATTCGTACCGCAATTGCGCTTGGTAACCACCCGGACGGTTGCCCCCATCGGTCGCGGAGTTCGCGTAGAGGCTAAAGAAGTGCCACACGTTCCAAGCCGGCAGGATGGCCTGCCGGGCGGCTTCGCGAATGCCTTCTTCGGTGACGATCAAGTTCCCGCCGCGCAGAATGGGTGATGCCATCAGGAACCAGCGCATGGCGTCGGAACCGTCACGATCTAAAACCTCGTTGACGTCTGGGTAGTTCTGTAGCGACTTGGACATTTTGTTGCCGTCCGAGCCCAGCACAATACCGTGGGAAATGACGTTTTTGAATGCCGGTCGATCAAACAGTGCGGTACCCAGCACGTGCATGGTGTAAAACCAGCCACGAGTTTGACCGATGTATTCGACAATGAAGTCCGCTGGATTGTGGGTATCGAACCACGCTTTGTTCTGCATCGGGTAGTGCACTTGGGCATAGGGCATCGAGCCGGAATCAAACCAGACATCCAAGACATCTTCCACTCGGCGCATCATAGATTTGCCGGTGGGGTCATCCGGGTTTGGTCGCACCAGCTCATCGATCCAAGGACGGTGCAAGTCGACTTCGCCGTCGGCATTGCGTGGCAATGCACCGAAGGCTTCTTGGATTTCGTCAAGCGAGCCGTACACCTCAAGGCGAGGGTAGTTCGGGTCATCGGATTCCCACACCGGAATGGGTGAACCCCAGTAGCGGTTTCGAGAGATCGACCAATCGCGGGCGTTTTCTAGCCATTTCCCAAACTGACCGTGTTTCACATTGCCCGGGATCCAGTTGATCTGTTCGTTATGACGCAGCATGTCGTCTTTGAACTCGGAAACTTTCACATACCAAGACGTGATGGCACGGTAGATCAACGGAGTACGGCAACGCCAGCAGTGCGGGTAGGAGTGCTCATAGGATTGTTCAGTCAACAACGAACCCTGAGCGCGCAGGGCTCGAATGATAGTGCGGTTGGCTTCGAACACTTGGACGCCGGCAATGTCTTGCAACACTCCGCCACCGGTGGTTTCATCGCCGAAGAGCGGGAGGAATTTGGCACCTTCGTCCACGGACAACACCACGGGGATACCGTGAGCTTCATTGACTCGCTGGTCTTCTTCACCATAGGCGGGCGCCTGGTGGACCAGGCCGGTGCCGTCCTCGGTGGACACATAGTCATCAGCCAGGATCCGGAACGCGTTTTGCGTGCCGTAGGTTTCAGCATCGACAAAGTAGGTGAACAATGGCTCATATACCAGCCCGGCCAGTTGCGCACCGGTGTAGGTGGCAGTAATCGCGGCGACAGCGGCATCGGCGTCGTCATACCCCAGAACCTTGGCATGGGCTCCAACCCGATCGGTGGCCAATAAGACCTGGTCTGCCTTAAAGGTATCGACTTCGGCCTCAACAACCGGCACGACCGCGTATTCGATGTCCGGGCCGGCAGCTATGGAGAAGTTGGTTGGCAGTGTCCACGGCGTGGTCGTCCATGCGAGGACGCCAACGCCTTTGAGCGCGTTAGCGATTTCCTGGTTGGCGCCACCAGGTGGAATCAGCGCTGGGTCCGCTGGCAATCCGCTAATCGTAAATTGCACGGTAACCGATGGGTCCTGGCGCATCTTATATACATCGTCGTCCATGCGCAGTTCGTGGTTGGACAGAGGGGTTTCATCGTTCCAGCAGTATGGCAAAACTCGGAAACCACGGTATGTTAGGTCGCGCTCATGCAAGGTTTTGAACGCCCAGATGACCGATTCCATAAAGGATGGGTTGAGGGTCTTGTAGTCGTTTTCGAAGTCGGCCCAACGCGCCATGCGGTTAATGTACTGCTCCCACTCCTTGGTATATTCCAAGACGGAGGCGCGGCAGGCATCGTTGAATTTGTCGATACCCATTTCTTCAATTTCGGCCTTGTCGGTCATGCCCAGCTGCTTCATGGCTTCTAGCTCGGCAGGCAAGCCGTGAGTATCCCAACCAAAGCGGCGCTCGACACGACGACCCTGCTGCGTTTGATAGCGTGCCACCAGGTCTTTAACGTAACTGGTCAGCAAGTGACCGTAGTGTGGCAGTCCATTGGCAAATGGCGGGCCGTCGTAGAACACAAATTCGTTATTCTGGCCATCCACTTCTGCCGGACGGTTATCTATTGATGCCTTAAAGGTGCCATCTTCATCCCAGTATTTGAGAATGGACTCTTCGATAGTGGGCAGATGGGGTGTAGAGGGGGTAGCGCCAGATTCGACCCACCCTTGTTGGGAACTCGCCAGAGGGTACACAGTTATCTTCCTTGCATCGACGTCTTCATTCGGTCTGCAAGGACGCCTTGTGGCGCGGTACCACCCTGCTTATCTTGAGATCCAAGATCGCTTATTGCAGCTGTATCGGGCTGACCCGTTCGGTTCTACTAAGCTGACGCTGTTCTTCCGAAGCACTCCCCGGTGATAGTCGGATCGTTGCGCAATCGAAACCATCCTACAACAATCTTTTGCTCGTTATACACCGGGATGGTGTTCAAGACGGTTCCGCTCTTTCTTGGCACAACGCAGTGACTTGCTGGTCTTGATTCATCAAGTGGATGCACCACCCAGACGAGACGAGTTGTCTGATTATTCTGCATCCCGAATGAGTTTGTGCTGCGCAGCCTGTTTAACCGGGCGCATGACGATTTCATCCAGGTTGATGTGGTGTGGTAATCCCACCGCATAGGAACAAACATCTGCGACGTCGTCGGCGGTCAGGGGTTTGGCAACCCCCGCATAGACCTTGGCGGCCTCGGAAGTATCGCCACGCATACGTTTCGCAGCAAATTCTTCAGTCTTCACCAGACCAGGTAATACTTCGATCACTCGAATGTTCTGTTCAGCTTCCTCGAGTCGCAGCGCCCCGGTCAGAGCGTGCTGGCCAAATTTCGCAGCGTTATACCCGCCGCCACCTTCATAGGCCACAACACCCGCGGTGGATGTGAGGTTCAGGATGGTGCCGGCACCATGGGCTCGCAGCATGGGTAAGAATTTTTGGATCACCCGTAATGAGCCCAACACGTTGGTTTCGATCATCCAACGCCAGTCATCAAGTTTCCCTTCGGCTACCGACTCGGCGCCCAGTGCACCGCCGGCGATATTCAGGATGGTGTCGATACCACCGGCAGCGTTAATGGTCGTATACGCCGCATCGATCGAAGCGTCATTGGTCACGTCGGTGACCAATGGGATGAGTTTGCCTGGCAGTTGTTGGCACGCGGTCTCTAGTTCGTTGAGATGTGTTTGCCGGCGCCCAGCAGCATAGACAGTCCATCCATCAGACACTAGCTTTTGGGCAGTGGCACGACCAATACCTGAAGTCGCACCGGTAACAAGGGCAGAACGCTGTGAATCACTCATGGTGTCCACACTAAAACACGACCTTGCAAATATCGATCTCCACGGTGTTGTCAGAGGCCAGAACTGCTGTGCGAATGTGAAACAATGGTGGCCATGGCTGAAAATGAGATGGGCACAGACACGCCCAAAACGGTAAATGTTCCTGATCGAGTTGGACTCGAAGGACTTGAAGAGAAATTGAACGCCCGGTGGGCTGAAAACGGCGTCTATGCGTTCGATCCAAACACGACTCGCAACGAGGTGTTTTCGATCGATACTCCCCCACCCACGGCATCAGGCTCACTGCACGTGGGCCACGTCTTTTCTTATACGCAAACCGATGTGATTGCACGATTTATGCGCATGTGCGGCAAGAACGTCTTTTACCCCATGGGCTGGGACGACAATGGGTTACCGACCGAACGTCGCGTCCAAAACTATTTCGGTGTCCGCACCGATACCAATGTGCCCTACGATCCGAACTACCAACCGCCTGAACAGCCCGCCAAGAATCGCCGGGATTGGGATGTTGTTTCCCGCCAGAATTTTATTGAGCTGTGCTTGGCGCAATCCCGAGATGATGAAGTCGTCTATGAACAGCTGTTCACGCAGTTGGGTCTATCGGTGGATTGGGATCTTTCCTATCGGACCATTGATGCCCATTCTCGTGAGGTTTCCCAACGCGCCTTCCTGCAGAACTTAGCTGATGGCCATGCCTATAATGCTGAAGCACCAACGATGTGGGATGTCAGTTTCCAGACCGCTGTTGCACAGGCAGAGCTGGAAGATAAGGAAGTACCCGGAGCATATTACCGGTATGCGTTCTCTGCCGATGACGGTTCAGAGGTCTTCATTGAGACCACACGTCCGGAACTGCTGCCTGCCTGTTCAGGTCTGGTCGCACATCCCGACGACGACCGCTATAAGCATCTTTTCGGCAAGACCGTAACCTCGCCGCTGTTTGATGTTGAAGTTGAGGTCTACCCACACGAACTGGCCCAACCCGATAAGGGCGCCGGTATTGCGATGGTGTGTACTTTCGGCGACCAGAATGACATCACCTGGTGGCGCGAGCTGCAATTGCCAACGCGCACGCTCATTGGCCGCGACGGACGTTTTGGACGCGAAACGCCCGAATGGATCACCTCCGAACGCGGCACCAAGAATTATGCAGCTGTCGCTGGCAAGACGGTTTTCTCCGCACAAAAAGCTGTCGTCGAGATGCTTGAAGAAGCCGACCTACTTGATGGCGAACCTGAAAAGATTACCCACGCGGTGAACTTCTTCGAAAAGGGCGATAAACCACTTGAGATTGTCACGTCGCGTCAGTGGTACCTGCGCAACGGCGGTCGTGACGCTGCGTTACGTCAGAAGCTCACGGAACGTGGCAACGAACTGCAGTGGCACCCCGGCTTCATGCAGTCACGGTATACCAACTGGGTTGAAAATCTCACCGGCGACTGGCTTGTTTCTCGTCAGCGCGTCTTCGGTGTGGCTATTCCGCTGTGGTACCGCATTGATGACCAGGGCAACATCGACTATGACAACCCAATTATTCCATCGGATACACAGCTGCCGGTCGACCCCGTCGACGATGTGCCGGAGGGCTTTAGCGCCGACCAACGAGATGTTCCGGGAGGCTTTAGCGGAGACCCTGATGTGTTGGATACCTGGGCGACATCGTCGTTGACCCCACAGATTATTGGCCAGTGGTCCAAGGATGACGACTACTTCGCCAAAGTGTTCCCCTTCGATCTTCGACCACAGGGCCACGACATCATCCGGACCTGGTTGTTCTCCACCGTGGTGCGCGCTGATCAATTGCAGAATACCGTGCCCTGGAAAAACACGGCGTTATCTGGCTGGGTGCTGGATCCGCAGCGCCAAAAAATGTCGAAGTCCAAGGGCAACGTTGTGGTCCCGTCGGATATTTTGGATGAATTCGGTTCCGATGCTGTGCGCTATTGGGCCGCTTCGGCTCGACTGGGTAGTGATACGGCGTATGAAGTCAACCAAATGAAAATTGGGCGACGTCTAGCAATCAAGCTTCTGAACGCTTCGAAATTTGCACTGAACCTTGGTGCTACCCAAGACAAGATTGTCACAAGTGCAGCTGATGCCAAAGTCATCAGCCATCCGCTTGATCAGTCACTGTTGGCTCAGTTGCATGAGGCGATCGTTCCTGCGACTCGTGCGTTTGAAAAGTATGATTACGCTCGAACCTTGAACCTCGTCGAAACCTTCTTCTGGCACTTCACGGACGACTACATTGAGCTTATTAAAGACCGGGCGTACGGTTCTCGCGGCGAAGCAGAGCAAGCATCTGTGGTTGCTACGTTGGCGACAGCGCTGGATGCATTACTGAAACTCTTGGCCCCATTTTTGCCATTTGCCACCGACGAGGTGTGGTCCTGGTGGCGCAGTGGCTCGGTCCATGAGCAAGCTTGGCCGGGTCTTGAGCACGAGCTCACCGGTATTGCACAAGCTGCTACATCAGGTGACGTAGACGTGCTAACGACCGTGACTCGCGCGATCTCACGCATCCGTAAAGCGAAGTCTGATGCCAAGGTGAAACAACGTACCGAAGTCGTTTCCGCAACGATTACGGCCACCGAAGATCGGATCAACGAGTTGCAGGCTGGCCTTGATGATCTGCGTGCTGCAGGGAATGTCAGCGAGCTCCAATTGGAACCCGGTGACGCTGTGACAACGGAAGACGACGAAGTAGTCGATCTTCGTCTGACTGAGGTTACATTAGCAGCCGGAGACTAAGCTGTGATAGATACAGTTCTGCCCCAGTGGTTCAAAACCATTGGGGGCAGAACTTTGTCGCTCTAGTGATTAGCTAAAATCTAGATCGGTGTTCCGAGCACGCTTGAGTTCATAGAAGTATGGGTACTCAACCAACGCGGCGAAACCATCCCAGATCTTACCCGCTTGTTCACCGCGTGGGATGCGGGTCATGACCGGACCGAAGAAAGCCGACTCACCAATTGCGATAATCGGGGTACCTACATCATTGCCGACCAGTGACAAGGCAGCTTGGGTAGAATCCCGAAGACCTTGATCATAAGTTTCCTTTGTGGATTCCGCGAGAATCTCTGCTGCGTCGTCGACACCGATTTCTTTAAGCGCTTCAGACAGCGCTGCTTCATAGTCATCGATACCGTAGCCTTGATTGTGTATGCGGGTACCGGCTGCCGTATAGAATTCAGAGACTTTCTGCACACCGTGACGCTCACGAACTGCTAGCGCCGCACGGGCTCCTTGCCATTTTTTCTGAGTCTCTGGATTATTGGGGTCCTCTTTCTTTTCGTTGAGAACACCCAATGAAATGACATTAAAGTCAACTTTAATATCGCGGACTTCTTCTACTTCACGGATCCAGCGGGACGTGATCCAGGCAAATGGGCAAGCTGGATCGAACCAAAACTTTACGGTCTGTGACAATGTGTCTCCTTAGGCGGATTTATTGCGTCGTTTTCGTTCTACTTCACGTGGGACCATGACGGGTTGTCCGGTACCGTCAACGGTTCCACCGGTGATAGTGACTTCTGCGACGTCGTCGCGCGACGGTAAATCAAACATGATTGGTTGCAGTACATCTTCGATGATAGACCGTAAGCCTCGTGCACCGGTCCCCCGGTCTTCAGCTTTCGCAACAATCGCTTTGAGAGCGTCTTGTTCAAAGTGCAGTTGGACACCATCAAGTGCGAACATTTTCTGGTATTGCTTGATCAGCGCGTTTCGTGGCTCGGTGAGCACCTTAATCAACGAGGCTTCATCTAAGTGGTCTACAGCAGTGATTACTGGTAGCCGACCGACGAATTCCGGAATCAGGCCAAATTTCACCAGATCATCGGGGCGTACATCTGCAAATGATGGGTTCTCATTCTCGCCAGCAACCTTCAATGGCGCACCGAAGCCGATAGCTTTATGTCCGGCACGTGCTTCAATAATGTCTTCGAGCCCGGCAAATGCTCCTGCCACGATGAACAGGATATTGGAGGTGTCGAGCTGCAAGAACTCTTGATGCGGATGTTTTCTTCCACCCTGTGGCGGCACAGAGGCCACGCTGCCTTCAAGGATCTTCAGTAATGATTGCTGGACACCTTCGCCCGAGACGTCACGAGTAATCGACGGATTCTCAGATTTTCGTGAGATTTTATCAATCTCATCGATATAGATAATGCCTTGCTCGGCCTTTGCCACGTCGTTGTCAGCGGCTTGAATCAGCTTCAGAAGGATATTCTCAACGTCTTCTCCGACGTAGCCAGCTTCGGTCAGCGACGTCGCGTCGGCAACAATGAAGGGGACATCAAGTTTTCGCGCCAGGGTCTGTGCCAGATATGTTTTACCGGAGCCAGTCGGGCCAACGAGCATGATGTTGGATTTGCCAATTTCGACATCCTCGAGGTGGCTAAAATCGACGTCTGTGCCAAAGGACTCACGCATGGAAGCTTTAATGTTGTCTTGTGCATGGACGCGCTTGTAGTGGTTGTACACTGCCACTGACAGTGCTGCTTTGGAGCGATCCTGACCAATCACATATTCATCGAGGTGAGCATAAATTTCCTGGGGCGTAGGAAGTGTGAAGTCTTCGCCTTCGGTGACTTCTGCCAGTTCCTCTTCTATAATTTCGTTGCACAGCTCGATGCACTCATCACAAATGTAGACCCCGGGGCCTGCAATGAGCTTTCGTACCTGCTTTTGTGTTTTCCCACAGAAAGAACACTTCAGCAGATCTGCCGATTCTCCGATTCGAGCCATTTCATCTCCTTATGCGCCTTACTAGACCAGCATAATTGGTTGGGCGCCTATAGCCGGGGAGGTTGCGCTAGGCGTGGATAAGTTTATTTGCCGATGTCACCCTGTGCATTCGGGTTAAAGCACTGATGGCGCCCCGCTGCGTCGCGGAACGCCATCAGTGTTAGAGGTTCAGATTATTCAGCATCTTTTTTGCGGGATTCCAGTACCTCGTCGACTAAGCCATATTCTTTGGCTCCGGCGGCAGATAGGAACTTGTCGCGATCGATGTCTTCGCGAACTTGTTCTGCTGTGCGGTTGGAGTGATTCGCCAAGGTTTCTTCCATCCAAGTACGGATGCGAAGCAGTTCGTCTGCGTGAATCTGCAGATCGGTGGCAGTACCACGATCACCGCCCATTGACGGCTGATGGATCAGTACGCGGGCGTTTGGCAGTGCCAAGCGTTTACCTGGTGTGCCGGCGGCCAGCAGTACTGCCGCAGCTGATGCTGCTTGTCCTAGTGCTACTGTCTGGATTTCTGGTCGAATGAATTGCATGGTGTCGTAAATCGCAGTCATCGCGGTGAATGAGCCACCCGGTGAGTTGATGTACAGCGTAATATCGCGATCCGAGTCCATGGCTTCCAGCACAAGGAGCTGTGCCATGACATCATCGGCAGAGGCGTCATCGACCTGGGTGCCAAGGAAGATAATGCGGTCTTCGAACAACCGTGCATATGGATCCTGACGCTTGAAGCCGTATGGTGTGCGCTCTTCAAACTGTGGCAGGATGTAGCGGTTTGAGGGCATCGGAGTGGCCGGAGTACCCTGTGGCATTTCGTGGTTCATGAAAGTCTCCTGAAGGAAAATTGTATAAGTATTCGCGACTGGGCTACCGGCGATTATTTATTGCCAATTCCGCCGCCACCAACCATTGAGGCAGTACCGGAGGCGATGTGGTCAAAGAAGCCGTATTCCAATCCCTCTTCAGCGGTAAACCATTTGTCGCGGGCGTTATCTTCCAGGATGGTTTCTAGGCTCTGGCCGGTTTGTTCTGCGGTGAGTTCTGACATGACCTGCTTCATGTGCATGATCAGCTGTGCTTGAATGCGAATATCTGACTCAGTACCGCCAATGCCGCCGGATGGCTGGTGCATCAGGATACGGGCGTGCGGGGTGGCGTATCGCTTCCCCGGCGTTCCGGAGGACAGCAGGAATTGTCCCATGGATGCAGCAAGACCGGTTGCGACAGTTACCACGTCGTTTGGAATTAACTGCATGGTGTCATAGATCGCCATCCCAGCAGTCACTGATCCGCCGGGTGAATTGATGTAGAGGAAGATGTCTGCCTCAGGGTCTTCGGCGCTCAATAGCAGCATTTGGGATGCAATGGCGTTCGCATTGTCGTCACGAACTTCTGACCCGAGCCAGATAATGCGCTCTTTGAGCAAGCGGTTGTAGATGTAGTCTTCACGGTTGGCCGGATCTACCGATGCCATGCGTGGCGCGTTGGACGATTCAGTCACGACGTCCTACCTTCCTTCACTGGCGTGCATGTGGTTTTGCAAACTTGTTTCTGTTGAAAGACATTACTTGTGAAAACGGAACTTGAGCAGGGTTGACTCACCGTTTTCGCTCAAAGCCGTTATATGTACTTAAACAGCCAAGGTCCACCCCCTATTATAGGAGCGGACCTTGGTCTTTGATCAGAACTTAGCTGTTGTCTTCGTCAACATTTTCTTCTGACGAGGTCTCTTCTTCACCTTCAGGTGTCAAAAAGAACGAAAGATCTACGTCATTACCATCAGTGTCGACGACTTTGGCAGTTTCTAGAACGGCAGCCAGTGCTTTACGACGACGAACTTCGCCCATAATCATTGGGACCTGTCCTGCCTGATCCAGCATCTGTGCGAACTGGTTTGGTTCCATGCCGTATTGCGACGCTGAGCTGACGATGTATTCAATGAGCTCAGACTGTTCAACCTGAACTTCTTCGGCGTCAGCAATAGTATCCAGTACGACTTCGTTGACGAAGGCTTCACGGAAGTTTTGTGTCACTTCTTCGCGGTGCTCTTCAGTGTCGTGGTCGTCACCCTCGGCGTGACCCTGCGAAGTAAAGTGCTGCTCTACCTGTTCGGCGAGCATATTTTCTGGAACGTCAACTTCTACAAGCTTGAGCAGTTCTTCCAAGGCCTTCTCGCGGGCTTCCACACCCTGGTTCGTCTTGGATTCTTCTGCTGCCTGATTCTTCAGGTCTTCTTGCAGTTCTTCGATGGTGTCGAACTCGGAGGCCAACTGAGCGAAATCGTCATCGGCTTCTGGCAGTTCACGTTCTTTCACGGACTCTAGGACAACCTTGACCGTTGCGGTTTCTCCGGAGTGCTCACCGCCTGCCAACGTGGTTTCAAAGACGGCGTCTTCGCCAGCTGAAAGGCTTTCCAGCGCTTCGTCCATACCATCTAGCATTGAACCGGAGCCGATTTCATAGGAGAGACCTTCTGCACTATCGACTTCCTCGTCATCGATAGTCGCGGTCAGGCCGATAGTTACGTGGTCGCCCTTTTCGGCTGGACGATCAACATCAACCAGTGTGGCGAAGCGTTCACGCAGTTCGTCAAGAACTTTTGCTTCTTGCTCTTCGGTAACACTAATTGGGTCTACGGTGACTTCGAGACCCTTGTAGTCTGGCAGTTCAATTGTCGGACGGATGTCGAACTCTGTGTTGAACTTCAGCGGAGCTTCTTCGTCACCCTCGTTGCCTGGAACGGAAGTCACATCAACTTCTGGTCGTGTCAGTGGGGTGAGTTCCTTCTCGCGCAGCGCTTCCTGGAAGAAAGAATCAAGGTTGTCGTTAACGGCGTTCTCGATAACGAATCCGCGTCCAACGCGCTGATCGATCAAGCGTGCTGGAACTTTGCCCTTACGGAAGCCAGGGACCTGAATCTGATCTGCCAGTGATTTGTAAGTAGCATCGATACGCGGTTTGAGTTCATCAAAAGGAACCTCAACCTCGAGCTTGACCCGTGTTGGGGCGAGGTTTTCAACGGTGGATTGGACCACGTAGGACTCCTGGGTTCTAATCGGAATATTTATGGTTTCGGTACTGGCCGAATCACATACTATGCTTCCGACAGCACCATGCAGTCGGGACGACAGGATTTGAACCTGCGACCTCACGCTCCCAAAGCGCGCGCTCTACCAAGCTGAGCTACGTCCCGCGATCAGGTCTATGACCTGCTGGTTTATCCGCCATTGAAGTCTTACCCCTGTAGCGGCTCGCACCATGGCGCCGAGAGATAACTATATGACAAAGGATTCCGAAAGTCCAAATCGAAGTAAGGTTTTTCTGACCGGTTTGAAAATTTTGGCGTCATTGCAGCGTTCTGCAGCCCAAAAGTGATCTTCCGCATGGCCGGATAAGGACTCACTTCTACATGGTGACACTTTGGGCCACTCCCCCGGTGAGACCATCTCGGAGCGAGAGGTTTCTTCGGTCCAGGCGGTTGCAAAGACAGTTCCAGGGACGCAAAAAGCTCCGACTCTATGTTTGAGAATCGGAGCTTGGAGCGGATGACGAGAATCGAACTCGCACTATCTGCTTGGAAGGCAGAGGCTCTACCATTGAGCTACATCCGCGTGCCATTGGGCAACGAAGACAACAATATCTCATAAGTTTCCAACGTGCAAAATTGAAGGGTCCCTCTGCGATATTTACTGCTTCGTTCGTGCCATTTGAAAATGCGTAATGCCATGTGCAGAAGCGCCTCTTATGGCGTTCATTTTCGCGACTTTATCGCATAGTATGAACTCCACGGTCTTACGCCCTGGTGACCAAGCGACGACACTGCAGTAGATAGAAATATCGTGTTTCGATTTGTATGCACCCGGAGTGGGTCCATCAATGAAATGAAACTAAAGGAAATCTTTCAAAATGTTTGAAGCAAAAACGCTCGACCATCGAAACGTAGGTCAGACACTGATCTACCGTGATGGCCAGTCAGTAGCAGTTATTCAGGCCATACATCATTACCCAGATAAGGGCAGCGTCGACGTCGTGACCCCTGAAGAGGTCGTGACCTACCGAGAGTCCGATTGGGTGAACACCACACTGTCACCAGAACTCAACATGATCCGGGTGGTGTATAAATCCTGGATTGAGCGTGAAGCCACGCTCACCGAATCAGATCTCAATGATCTGTTCACCAAGTTTTCTGGGGATCACGGCAACGGTTTCTAAAGCGTTAGGACTGAGCTTCGCCTGGCCGAACCAAACCTGTTTCATAGGCAGTAACGACGATCTGGACGCGGTCTCGTAAATCCAGTTTGCTCAAGATGCGTGAGACATGAGTCTTTACGGTCTGTTCAGCGAGGAATAGCATCGCCGCAATTTCTGTATTTGAGTGCCCCCGGGCGACCAAGCGTGCAACATCGAGTTCGCGTTCGGTCAACAGCTTTCCAACAGTACTGTCGGTGCGCGGTGCCGCGGGCCGCGAAGCGTAGTCAGATATCAATGTTCTGGTGATTTGCGGAGACAGGAGCGCGTCTCCGGCTGCTACAACCCTTACCGCATACACGAGTTCTTCAGGAGCGGCGTCCTTCAACAGAAACCCACTGGCCCCGGCCCGCAATGCGGAGAACACGTACTCGTCTGCATCAAATGTTGTGAGCATCAGAATTCTCGGGGCCTCATCCGATTCAGCCAGCACATGACGGGTGGCATCAAGTCCGTTGACCTTTGGCATTCGGATATCCATGAGCACTACGTCGGGCTTGGTGCGTTTCACGACGTCCACGATACCTTCACCGTCATCGGCTGTCCCGACGACGTCGATCCCCTGCTGCGCATTCAGCAGAGCAGCAAAGCCTGCTCGGATCATCGCTTGGTCGTCGACAATGAGCACTCGCACATCCGATCTTGGATCAGATGAGGAAGGTTGGGCAACAGGTGAAGATCGAGATTCAGACACGGTTTAAACCTACCGCACCACAACATGCTTCATCTGTGAGGTTCACTCTGCAGTGTGATGTGCTGAGCCAAGCATTGGCCCTAGAGTAACCAACATGAACAGAACCGCCAGGCAGACTCAAGACCGCACGAGCCAGTCCTCTGCTGTCCGTCGATTCGGCAAACATGTTTGGTACCTGCTCGCTGGGTTCCCTATCACGCTCATCAGTTTCCCCGTCTTGGTGATTATGACGACGGTTTCGGTTGCAACCCTGGTGGTCTGGTTGGGAGCGCTGCTGCTGCCGCTCACATTACTTTTCGCATCGTCCCTTGCGGCACTGTCCAAAAGGCGTTTGGAGGCGCTGGGGGCAAGCGTTGAACCGGTAACCTATCGGCGTTATGCATCCGGGGTGTTCGGCAAGCTGCGCATCATCTCGGATCCTCGACGCTGGCTGGATCTAGCTTTCGAAGGACTCCTCGCTTTTCCCCTTCGGCTGGTCACATTTGCCCTAACGCTTAGCTGGACATTGATTGGGATAGGCGGGGTCACCTATTTCTTCTGGTCTATATACTTACCCGGTGATCGCACTGTGATGCAGCTTGCCGAGCCAGCGCTGATCCCAGACGGCGCGGTGCTTCAGTATCTACTCGATGTAGGCGCACACTTTGTGATCGGAATCGTGTTTCTTAGCACTTTGGCGCCGGTCGTGGCCGGGCTGGCAAAGCTGGATGCTACGCTCACTGCTGCCCTATTGGGGACCAAAACATTCGAGACTGCACCAGACGCGACCGACATTTCGCCCGAGCGGTCCTTTAGCGTTACCGCCTGGTCTCGTGCCGGGGCCGGAGTCGCGGCAACCACTCTGCTTGCCGTCGGGTGGCCTGTACTGACTGTGTTCTATCTCGTCGGCACCCTAGATGCCATGATATGGGTGACTCTTCATTGCGCGGCGATCTTATTCTCCCTGCGCTGGGCTTGGGCCGGAATGGGCCTATCATTGATTGCTTCGGGAGCGCTCATTGCACTCACTGCTGAGGCAGGTATAGCAGTCTGGCCTTGGCCGGTGACGGTGCTGCTGACCCAGTGTGCCGTATTCATCGTGGTGGGCTTCGTGAAGCCCTGGTACTACGCGATTTCTGGCTGGTCTGCCTCAGTGCTCGTAACACTTGGCGTGATGTTTGCGGTCGCCCAGGACATCCCCGCGGGCGCTTTGGGCAACAGTATTGTTTTCGCTTCGGTGAGTGCCGGTACAGTGGCATCGGCGACCCTTGGCCGAATGTGGATTCGTAATGCTGGTCGGCTGCAGGCTGCCCAACGAACTAGTGCCCTGCAAGATCGACGAAGTAAGGAACTAGCAGAACGCAATAGGATTGCCCGTGAATTGCACGACGTCGTCGCTCACAGTATGTCAGTGATCAGTGTTCAAGCTGCTACTGCACGCTATCGAAATCCGGATATTGGGGAGACTGCTCAGCGTGAATTTGAAGAAATCGCCAGCTCCTCGCGACAAGCTCTGAGTGAAATGCGGATGCTGCTCAGTATTCTGCGCAACGACGACGAAGCCCCGACCGCACCGACTCCAGAGTTAAAAGACATCGACGCCCTCGTGGATGCGACTCGGGCATCAGGAACCGTCATCCACTACCGCGCCCTCGAGCAAACACACGACGGGCTGCTTGGTAATACAGCGCCGGCTACCGCCCTCGCTGCCTATAGAACGGTGCAAGAGGCGCTGAGCAATGCGTTACGCCACGCGCCGGGCACTGAAGTAGACGTCAAGCTCACCGTGGTTAGCACCGATGAACATACGAACTGGTTGCACATTGCCGTCATCAACGGGCCTCCAAAAGAGCAAAATGTTTCGTCGGCAGGTTCGGGTCTTGGCTTGACGGGTATCCATGAACGGACCGCGGCAGTCGGAGGGACATCTGAAACCGGGCCGACACCCGATGGTGGTTTCGTGGTGCACGCAAACCTGCCATTGCAGGGCCAGGCCATACCCCGGTAGGGGGTGTAATTGGCTCTGCTGGGTGATGTAGAGCGGCCCTGTTTTGCATACCGTGAAGAGTATGCCATCTTCACATGAAACTTCCCAGCTCGAGTCGACGCCGACTACAACGGGCCGCCGGACAGTAAAACAACCCGGCGAGAACCATCAGGTAAGTGACTTTTTTGAGCTCTCTCGCAAAGTCAAAGATGCCGGGCTGATGCAGCGGCGCGTCGGGCGATACATTACTCGGATGATCTTCTTAGGCCTGGCCTTAGCCGGGGCGTTTACCTTGTTGTTGACACTGGGTAATTCCTACTGGCAGTTGGCGGTCGCAGCATTATTCGGTGTGCTCTTTACACAAGTGGGGTTCTTGACCCACGATGCTGCGCATCAACAAATCTTTTCTTCCGGAAAACGAAATGCGTGGTTCTCACGCATCGCCGGAAACCTGGTCGTGGGGTTGAGTTACGGCTGGTGGACCCGCAAACACAGTCGACACCACGCCAACCCGAACACCGTGGGCAAGGACGGCGACATCGCCACCGGAGCGCTGGTGTTTATTCCCGAAGAAGCTGAGCGTACCGGCTTCATGGGGTGGGTCACTCGCCGTCAAGGGTGGCTGTTCTTCCCGCTATTGTGTTTATTTGCATTGGCATTGCATTACAATTCCGTGAAATCTGTTCTACAGAACCGAAAGCTGAAGCACCGCCGCGTCGAATTGGCATTGTTGGTATTCCGTTTCATCAGCTTCCCGCTGCTGGTGATTATCGTGCTAGGCCCGGGTCTTGGTTCGGCCTTCATGGGCGTGCAGCTCCTAGTGTTCGGTGTATATATGGGTGGCAGCTTTGCTCCCAACCACAAGGGTATGCCGCTGATTCCCCATGATTCCAAAATCGACTTCTTATCCCGTCAGGTGTTGACCTCCCGCAATATTCGCGGTGGCAAGGTCGTCGACTGGGCAATGGGTGGCCTGAATTATCAGATTGAACATCACCTGTTTCCTCGAATGCCAAGCGCCCATCTGCCGCTAGTACAGCCGATGGTTCGCCAGCACTGTGAAGAGCGCAGGATCCCCTACACGGAGGCCGGCCTGATTGAGTCATATGCGATCGTCGTCAAATATCTCAACAGGGTTGGCCTGGGCTACGCTGATCCCATGGAATGCCCGATGGTTTCCGAGTTCCGCCCCCGCTAGGCTTCCCGCACTTGGCGAGTCGTCTCACCGATTTGCGGTCATGTGTTGACCACCTTTTGGCAAAGCGTTGACGGGGTTCAGTTGATCGTCAAGGACGATGCTGTCAAACATCATGGGTAGCCCGATGGCGCGAAACAGCGAAGCCCTATCCATGAGGTGGCAGTGCACATGAGGTTCACTGCTGTTACCGGAGTTTCCGCAACGCCCAATCACTTGGCCTACTGCAACCGCCTCCCCAGAACTCACCAGAGTTGAACCTTGCTGCAAATGCGCAGTCACTGCGTAGAGCCCCTCATCGCTTCGAACCACTACGTGGTTGCCGAGAATGAAGCCGGGCCCACCCAGTTCTCGAATGGGGCCTTCGAACATCATGTAGATGAGCGCCAACAACTTGGAACGGGACCTGTGGTCGCGATGCCACGCTGATGCACGAACTACCGTGCCACTGACCAT
>DXCT01000083.1 GCA_019115865.1 Candidatus Yaniella excrementavium
TTCCCGAACCTGCCATTCGTCGTCGGTCAGCGCAGTCTGGACGGCGTCGACGGCCTTGTGGTGCCAGGCGTGGAGGAGCGCTTGGCCGGCCCAGACGCGGCCCATATACGGTTCGATGGCATCCATGCCACCCAAGAGTTTGATATCGGGATCGGATTCGGCGCCTGGCGTAGTCTTGCCGGAGAGGAGCCGCATGGCCCAGTCGACGAGGGTGGTGTACCCCAGTGTTTCAACGGCGTCGGCGATTCGTATGGTTACTGGTTTAGCGAAGTGGTCTGGAGTGTTAGAAGCAGGCTGTGAAGAAAAGGACATGAGTCCATTGTGCACACAAGATCAAGTGGTAGTTTAGGGGTTATGCGCTCGCGAAGTTCCATTACGTTACACTTCCGGGCTGAAGCGTACGATCATCCTTCGGGCTACGTGGACGCCGGTACGGTTATGAGCTGGTTGGATAAAGCCGGTTATGCCACTGCTGCAACCTGGTCGGGTAGTAATGTGATGGCCTCGTACATCGGAAATATGCGATTTGGTCATCCGGTGCCCGTGGACACTCAGATCGCGGCCCAGGCGAGACTTATTTTTACCGAGGGCTCGCTGGTCCATGTGCAGGCTCGACTCGCGTTACCAGATGTTTTGGATGCTGATGGCGAGCCGACCGTGGCCACCTGGGTGGTCATTGTTTACGAAGCCGTGGATGCTCAAGGCGAACCGAAGCAGGTCAAGGTTTGGGAGCCTCGCACGGATGCCGGGCATCGTCGTCGTGAAGTTGCTGCGATTCGCTCGATTGAACATACCCGTGGGGAAGAGTCGCTGGGACAAGTCTCGTTTCCGGATGCTAATGACACCACCGCAGAGGTTGTGCTGCTGTGTTTCATTGCCCACGCCGCGAGCGTGACCCCTGGATTCCGGTTGCAGGGTGGTACTTTGATGAGCTGGCTCGATGAGGCCGCTTATGTATGTGCTTCCCGCTGGGCCGGTAAACCTACGGTGGCGGTTTTTGCCGGTGGGGTGCAGTTTTACCACGGTGTATATGTGGGCGATATCGTTGAAATTGAAGCTCGCATCGTCCATACCACCGAGCGCTCGATCTATTTGGTGGTCCGTGCCTGGTCGGGTAAAGCGCACGACCGTGACCTACACCAGGTCGCCCAGTCGATTGCGATCATGGTGGTGGCCGGTGATGGCAAGGCTGAACCTGTTCCGAGCTGGCAGCCGCAAACCAACGCCGAGAAACAACTCCAGCGCCATGCGATTGATCTGGTCACGTTGCGCAACCGAAACGTTTATGAATGGTCTACGGTAGAAATTCCGTAAGAGGAACACGCATTGCTCAAACTTTTGGCGCGCTTCGGCCGCCCCTACCTTGGCCAAATATTGGCTGTTATCGCGCTGCAACTGCTCACAGTCGGCGCGATCCTGTTTTTACCTGCCCTCAATGCCCAAATTATTGACGACGGTATTGCCACCGGAGACACCGGTGTGATCTGGAGTCTGGGTGGCATCATGCTCGCCGTGGCGTTTGCCCAACTCGGTGCAGCTATCGGCTCGGTGTGGTTTGCCGCGCGGTCGTCGATGTCGATCGGTTATGACTTGCGAGCCGCGATCTTTCGGCGGGTCAGTGGCTTTTCGTCATACCAAATGTCGCAGTTTGGTCCCGCAACGCTGATCACCCGGGCGACCAATGATGTGCAACAGTTGCAAATGGTTACGCTGATGTCGCTGAGCATGTTGGTTATGGCTCCCATCATGGCGGCCGGTGGAGTGGTCATGGCGCTGCGCGAAGACGCCGGGCTGAGCTGGCTCGTGTGGGTTGCGGTGCCGGTGATCGTCGTCATTATGGTCGGTGCGGGACTGAAAATGATGCCGCTGTTCCGGCAGATGCAGGAAGCCATCGACGACGTGAACCATACGCTGCGCGAGCAGATTACCGGGATGCGCGTGGTGCGGGCGTTTGTGCGGGAAGATTATGAAACTAAGCGCTTCACCAAGGCCAATCAGCACCTGACCGATCTGGCGGTGGGTGTCGGCAAGATTTTCGTGCTGCTGTTCCCCTTGATCTCGCTGGTCTTGCACATCGCCACGGCGGCGGTGCTGTGGTTCGGTGGCTTGCGGGCGGCTGACGGGCTCGTCGAAGTCGGCTCGCTGACTGCGTTCATGCAGTACCTGTTGCAAATTCTCATGGCCGTCATGATGGCCACCATGATTTTCTTGATGATTCCGCGCGCGATGGTCGCCGCAAAACGCATCAACGAAGTGCTGGCCACTGAACCCGAACTCACCGAGGGCACCCGCCAGGCCGACGACGTCGCAGGTCACCTGGAGTTGCGCAACGTCAGCTTTTCCTATCCCGGTGCTGACGAGCCGGTGCTGGAGAACATTTCATTCACCGCGGCCCCGGGCCAAACCATTGGGATTATTGGGTCCACGGGTGCAGGCAAAACCACGCTGTTGAACCTTATTCCGCGCCTGATTGATACCAGCGCCGGTCAGGTGTTAATCGACGACGTGCCGGTTACCCAATACAGTCGGTCCGCCCTGTCCAAGATCGTGGGTATGGTGCCACAAAAGGCTTATCTGTTCTCGGGCACGGTGGCCTCGAATGTGCGTTTCGGGGCTCCGAATGCCTCGGATGACGACGTATGGCAGGCGCTGAAAACCGCCCAGGCCCGCGACTTTGTGACCGCACGAGAAACCCACGGGGCCACGGCATTAGAATCCACAATTGCCCAAGGGGGTACCGATGTTTCGGGTGGACAACGTCAACGCTTGGCCATCAGTCGCACCCTAGCTGCCGCCCCAAAGATCTATGTATTCGACGACTCGTTTTCTGCACTGGATGCCACCACGGATGCAGCTCTACGTGAGGCACTGACTGAACAGCTGGCTTGCGCAACCATCCTGATTGTGGCGCAACGCGTGGCTACCATCCAGAATGCCGATCAAATTTTGGTTCTGGAACACGGCCGTATTGTCGATGCCGGCACACACGATCAGTTGAGCGAAACCAGCACCGTATATCAACAAATCGTTGCATCGCAGGTGGGTCATGTCTGAAACACCAACCGAAGAGCACACCGAGGGCACCGATCCGGGCCGTACGGCTAAAGCCTTCTGGCCCTCGGCGCTGCGCCTGCTGAGAGTTTTTGCGCCCTATAAGCTCCAACTGGTCACAGCAGTTGGGTTGAGCATTGTTTCGGTGGTGTTGCAGGTATGGGCGCCGTTGGTCCTGGGTGACGCCGTCAACGTGCTGTTTCATTCCGAGGGGATCGATTTTGCCCGCCTGGGTGAACTCATCACGCGTGTGTTGGCCATGTACGTCGTCGCCATGGCGCTGATGTGGTGGCAGGGGCGCATCCTGATCATCATTGGCGTGCGCATTACCTACCTGCTGCGCCAGGATGTGGAACGCAAAATTCACCGGGTACCAAGCAACTGGTTTGACGGCACCCAGCGCGGCGATCTGCTGTCGCGTACCACCAACGACGTCGACAACATTCAAAACGCGCTGCAACAAACCGTCTCGTCGCTGCTCAACGGGCTGTTGACGATCATCGGCATCACCATCATGATGTTTGCGATCTCCTGGCGGCTGGCGCTAATCGCCCTGATTGCGGTGCCGATCGCAGCCCTCGTCGTGAGCGTTATCGGCAAACGCGCCCAGAAACTGTTCTCCGCCCAGTGGGCTAATACTGGCAGGCTCAACGGGCACGTTGAAGAAGCCTTCACCGGCCACGACGTGGTCACCCTTTTCAACCGCCAAGAAGCGATGAACGAAGAATTCGCGGCACGCAATGACGCCGTGTACCAGGCCAGCTATAAGGCACAATTCATTTCGGGCATGATCCACCCGATTATGCAGTGGGTAACCTACCTGGGCTACGTGGGGATCGCCGTGGTGGGTGCGCTGCAGGTAGCGGCCGGCCGTCTGCCGCTGGGCTCGGTGACCGCATTCATTCAGTACTCTCGAGAATTCAATCAGCCGTTGGGACAACTCGCGGGCCTGGCAAATATGATCATCTCGGCGGTTGCCTCGGCCGAACGGGTCTTTGAGTTCCTCGACGCCGAAGATGAGGACGATACCGCCGGCGAATTGGACGAGGTCGCCGGCGCCGTCGAATTTCGGGAGGTAGCTTTTGGTTACGGCAAGACTCCGTTAATCACCGATCTCAATCTGCGGGTTGAGCCCGGTGAGTTGGTGGCCATTGTCGGGCCCACCGGTGCGGGTAAGACGACACTGGTCAATTTGCTCATGCGATTTTACGACGTCGATGCCGGCGCCATCCTGCTGGACGGCACAGACATTTCGACCGTCTCGCGGGCCGCGCTGCGTCAGCCGATCGGCATGGTGCTGCAGGACGCCGTGTTGTTTTCGGGTTCGATCAAGCACAATATTGCCTACGGTAGACCCGATGCCACGGATGAGCAGATCATCGCTGCAGCACAGGCCGCCCGCGCCGATCACTTCATTAACCAACTACCACACGGCTACGATACCGAAATCAGTCTGGATGCCGCGGCGATTTCGGCCGGCGAGCGCCAGCTGCTGACGATCGCCCGGGCCTTCTTAGCTAATCCGCGACTGCTGATTTTGGATGAGGCGACGTCGTCGGTTGATACTAGAACAGAAGCGCTGATCCAGGATGCCCTGGCAACACTGCAACGGGGGCGCACCTCATTTGTCATCGCCCACCGACTGTCGACCATCCGCGCCGCAGATGTGATTGTGGTCATGGATCACGGCGATGTGGTGGAACAGGGGACACATGCGCAACTGTTAGCGGCCGGTGGAATGTACCATGATTTATACACCGCCCAAACCCAGCACAACCTCGAAGGAGGCCGGTGAGTAGCTACCCGACAGGATGGCCAGGCCAATACCCCAACAGCGGTTGGCCGCAACCACAACGGCGCGATCGAGCCTCGCACGCCGCCGATAAAACCGCATCGAACCCCGGAAAATTCCACTGGGGTGATCTGTTTGCACTGATCGTCTATGTTGGCGGATTTGTGCTTGGCGCCATGCTGTTGGTCTTTTCGATCCCCGGTGTGACCGAGTTTGGGGCCCAGGCGTATGGGCATGAGCCGATGTCCTTCCAAGAGGTCCTGAACCAGAATCCCATGCCCGGCTGGTTTTTGATGTACTCAAACGTGGTGCTCTACGGCATCACCGGAATCATCATGCTGCTGGTGTCGTGGTGGCCCTTTGTGCAGTCTTTCCGCTGGTTCGCCAGCTGGTGGTGGGTAAAGGTCTTGCTGCTGCCGGTTATTTGGTTGGCTACCCTGATGCTTACGTCGGCGCTGCTGATGTTATCGGGGCAAGACCCAGACGTCTCGGCGAACCAGGAAGCAGTCGAGCAAGCGGCCGGTGAATCCTCGCTTGTCATCTCGATTGTGGTGATGGGGCTGCTGGGCCCGTTTGTCGAGGAATACATCTTCCGGCACCTGCTGATCGGCAAACTGTCTCGTTGGATCCCCGTCTGGGTTACCACGCCGGTATCAATCATCGCGTTCACCCTGTTGCACTTTATCGGCGACCCCAATATGTCGATCGCTTCGGTGCTGCCGTATGTTTCGATGGCGTTAGCATTCACCGCGGTGTATCTGATTTCGAAAAAATCCTTCGCCTACGCGTGGCTCTCCCATGCCTTCAATAACGTGGTTTCCGTAGTGCTGCTGCACGTGACCACGACGGAAACGGCACTGGTGACCTTCTAGAGCCACCATGTCCACCTCCTCACGGTCGATGACCCGCCAGATCCTGTCGCTGGCGGTGCCGGCATTTGGCGCGCTGATCGCCGAACCGCTCTTCCTGCTGGCCGATACTGCCATGATCGGTCGACTCGGCGCTGCGGAGCTCGCAGGCGTTGGCTTGGCCGCGGCGATTGTTCAGACGGTCACCGGTCTGCTGATCTTCCTGGCCTACTCGACCACCCCCGCCGTCGCAAGATTCCTGGGCGCCGGACAACTCGATAAAGCTTTGGCTCGCGGCCGCGATGGCATCTGGTTGGGGCTCGGTTTAGGCGCGGTGATCGGGGTGATCGGGTGGTATGCCGCACCGCTGCTGGAACATGTGGCCACCGACGACGCGGCACCTCACGCGATCGCCTATATGCAGTACTCGATGATCGGGCTACCCGCCATGCTCGCCGTTTTAGCCGCAACCGGCGTGCTGCGCGGACTCCAAGATGCCACCACCCCGCTGATCGTTGCCGGTGTGGGATTCGGCGTCAACATTGTGGCCAATTACGTGCTGATCTACGTGCTGCACTTGGGGGTCACCGGCTCCGCGATTGGTACTTCGGTTATTCAGTGGTTGATGTTCGCTACCTATGCGGTCATCCTGTTACCGCGCATGCGACACCACGGCGTGGGACTCAGACCAAAGACGGCGGGTCTGCGCGCTACCGCACAGGTGGGCTCTTGGCTCCTGGTCCGCTCGGCTTCACTGCGTGTCGCCGTGCTAGCCACCGTTTTGACCGCGACGTCACTGGGTACCGAAGTCCTGGCAGCACACCAAATCGTGTTCAACGTCTATTCGACCATGGCGTTTGCGTTGGACGCCCTGGCGATTGCCGCCCAGGCGCTTATTGGTAAAGAGCTGGGTGCTTCCAATGTTGCCGCGGTGCGCGCCTTGACCAAAATGATGATCCGTTGGTCCGTTGGCTTCGGTGTGCTGACGGGTACCTTATTGGGGATTGGAGCGTTCTGGCTGCCCCATATTTTCACCACCGATCCCAGCGTTGTCGCCGCGACCACCGCCGGGCTCATCGTCCTGGCGGTGTCACAACCATTATCGGGCTACGTCTTCGTGCTCGATGGCATCCTGATGGGTGCCGGCGATGCCAAATATTTGGGACTGGTGGGTATCGCCAATATCATCGTCTATCTGCCCGCGCTGGCAGGCCTAACCGTACTGGCCAATCAAACAACCCACATTGGGGCCGTGGCCTGGGTGTGGGTCGGATTCGCCGGAGTCTACCTCGCGGCGCGAGGACTGGGCCTGTGGTTGCGTATTCGTCGTGACACGTGGATTCGAGTGGGCGCGGCATGATTAGAATAGGAACCGACATGAGCCCAAAAATAGACCTCGACACCACAGCCGTCATCTTCCGGCCCGTTCTGATTCGTGCCGGTGTGGCCGCATTATTTGGTATTGCCACCTTCTTTATCCAAGAGCCATCCGATGCCGTGGTGAATTACGGCACCGCCATCTTCTTCCTGTTCTCGGGATCAGCGATGTGGGAATACCTGCGTCGCGATCCGATACCAGAAGCCATGCGCACGCCATTATCACTGATGGCCGCCGTCTGGATGCTGGCCGCACTCACACTGGTCGGCGTCCAACTCGGTGGGGTGGCACCGACCGTCACCTGGATTGTTATCGCAGCAGCCTTGGGGCTCTCCGGTATCGCAGAACTGTGGGCCTTTAGCTGGCGAAAAGTCTTCGGACCGGCCCGCGACCACCTGATTGCTGGCCTCGCTGCGATCGCGGTAGCTGGCATCTTGGTCTTCATTCAGAACTTGGACTACCACCGGATTTTCGGCATTACCGGGACCTATGCTCTGATCGTTGCGGTATTGGTGGGAATTTCGGGCATCGGGTATTGGCTCGATACCCGAAAAGCCGTGAAAGAGGACGGCTACGTCCCACCCGCACCCTAATGCGGACGGAAAATTTCGCCCACAGCCGTCAGTTCTGTCCCCGGTTCTACGTGGTGTAAAACAACGACTAGACTAAGCCCGATCAGACTTTCCTAAGGAGCGACTCCGGTACCCGGAATACACCATGGCAGATTCACCTAAAAAACCACGCGGCGGATTCCAAGGCGGCATCAAGGTTCCGCTGGTCTTTTCTTTCGTCGTTGGCATCATTGCCTTCGTGGTCGCTACCGTTGTGGGCACCGGTGGCCTCAATAATCCGGAGCATCCGTTGCGTCTGGATATCGGGCTCATCGCTTTCGGGGTTGGCTTTGCCGCTACCCTCGTCGTTGTTGCCCTGTTGCAGCTCACCGGTCGCGAGAACCCCGACCATATATCGGAGGGCTCGGGCATGAACCGATCATCTGAAGAACTTCACCGCGCCGCCGTTGCCCGCGCCCGTGAACGGATGCGCCGCGAACGTGCCGAGGCCGAACAGACCGAACAAGCCAACGAGTCCACCCCTGAAAGCGACGACCGCTAGAGCCTAGTTTCACCGGGCAGCGTGCCGACCGTGGGCGACCCAATACACGATCACCCCGATTACCACGACGCCTGTTCCAAGAAAGTATAAGCCGGGATACCCTGCCAGCGGGATCATAAAGCCCAAGGCCACAGGGCCGATAGCGATCCCGGTGTCCAGAGCCAAATAGTGCGTCGATGTTGCAATGGGAATACGATTGGGACTCGTGCGGTTGATCCCAACCGCTTGCAGGCCCGGCACCGCAACACCTTGACCGATGCCACCGAGGACAGCTGCCAGCACAATGAGCCAGAGACTGTCCGCGAGTCCGATGGTCAACAGCGAGAGCGCCATCGATACCAGTCCGGCGGGGATTACCGCGTTTTCACCGTAGCGGTCCTGCACACGACCCGCAAAGAGTCGAACCGCCAGCATCGCCAGTGCGAAAACCATGAAAAAGCTTGAGGCAGCCTCTGCCTGACCTCGTCCTACCAGATAGGGTGATAAGAACGTCATGATCAGTGAATAACCGATGGCGCTGATAAACGCGACGACGGCGACAGGAAGCGCCTTGGCATCGAGTAAATCTGAACCCCTGATGCGCCACCGCTCAGCGTATTCTTCATCCGATGGCGGGTGCTCCTCAATGCGCATCGGTAGGACGGCGAGCAATGAGACGGCCGCGCAGATCGCCGTGAAAATAAATACCGACCCGTCAGATGCAACCTGGGTAAGGCGCACGGCAGCAAACGGTCCGATGGCCGTGCCGAGTGTGGCCGCAAGCGAGAAAAACCCTAGGCCCTCGCTGCGGCGACTCGGTGGGATAATGTCGAGAACCGCTGACGTAACCGCCGTCGAAATGACACCAAATGCGGTGCCCTGTACTACTCGTATGACGATCAATAGAACAAAGTGGTTTGCGAATGGATAGAGCACCGAGCACAACACGAACACCGTTAGTGCAAGCACGAGGGTGCGTTTCCGGCCGATAAAGTCGAGGTATTTGCCGATCACCAGGCGCACGAGCCCGGCTCCGACGACGAAAGAGCTGGCTGCAAAACCGGCGGCGGTATCGTTGGTGCTGAATCGCTGGGCAGCATACAGGGCCATAAACGTCATCAACGCGATGAACACGATGTAAGACCCGATCAGTACGACGAAGCCGAGAAGGTAATCGCGGGTGAAGAGACGCTGCTGGGATAACGAGGTCATGCACTACCAAACATTGA
>DXCT01000084.1 GCA_019115865.1 Candidatus Yaniella excrementavium
CGCATAGCCTCACGCCAAAACGGGGATATCCACAAGCCGTTACGGTGAGTAGGTCATTTTCTGACCACGTCGGGCGCTCACGCAGGATCTCGACTGGCTGCACAGTCCCGGCTTCTTCGCCGGCGCGCGCCAAAGTCAAACCCACTTTTCGTGAGCTTCAACTTCTCTGTTGAACATAGATAAGCTTGGCATAGTTCACAGTGAATAGCGAACTCATCACACACGGAATGGTCTCACGCCGGCGCAAAGCATCGGCGCCATGGTGCGAGAACACCCTTTTGTCGAAGCTTGGCTTGCCTAAATATTAGGGAAAGTCAAATAGGGTTGCGGGCGTACGCTACTAGGCGCTTCTAGCAACAGTGTTGTGCAAACTTCGGGCGTGCTGAATCGTTGAGAAAACCATGAAATCGCTCGCCTAGACAGCTCTTGAACGGACGCTGAATTTTTTGCAAGTACAGCACGTAATATATCTGCGATTCATGTCGGGGGTGTCAGAGAAAGTGGCATCGGAGCTGCCACCCAGGACCCTTTAGCGGGTCGGAAGTCGATCGCGGTTGTATGTGATGTCGTCGTAACCGTGTGGTTGTGGATTACCTTCGGTATCCAATGAAACAAAGACGATCTTTTCGATCGACAGAATCAGATTGCGCGTAATCATATTGCGTACTTCAGCACGCATCGTCAGCGAGGTGCGTCCGAAATGGGTTGCCTTGAGTCCCATTTCGATCATGTCGCCCTGTACTGCAGAAGAGATGAAATTGATTTCGGACATCATTTTGGTCACTGCGCGATGATTACCGAGCTGCAAAATGGCATAAATCGCGGCTTCTTCGTCTACCCAGCGGAGTAGCGCTCCGCCAAAGAGCGTGCTGTTGGCGTTGAGGTCCTCGGGTTTAACCCATTTTCGGGTGTGAAAGTTCATCCCATCGTCGAGGACACTAAAGGCTTGAGTTTGTGGTGAAGTTGGTTCAGAAGTCATACAACTCAGCCTAATTCGGCATGGAGATGGTGGTAATAAGGGCCATCACAATTGCCGTGCTGGCGAACATCTCGCATCCAGCGTGGCGGCGGGGGTATGAGGTTATACAGCCGAGCGCCGTTCAGCCACGAGTGTTTCGAGGCGTGCGCCGAGCCGTAGCAGCTGATCCTCGGCACCGATGCGACCGACGGCCTGAATCGACCAGGACATTCCGTTGTCGTCCTCTTTGATCGGCACAGAAATCGCCGGTAGGCCCAACACATTGATCATGGAAGTATAGGGCGTGAATTTACACTGATACTCATAATCTTGTTGGGCGTCTTTGGCCGAGAAGGTGCCGATAGGTGGCGGTGTGAATGCGAGCACGGGCGTGAGCACGACGTCGTACTGGCCAAACTGGCGGCGGGTATCTTGTGCCCACTCGGTGAGACGCTCAACGGCCTGTTGGTACTGCTCGGGCGTACGGTTGCGTGCTTGGCGTAAGAAGTCCTTGGCCAGCGATTCCATCTGCTCTTCGGCGCCTTCAGCCAGCGGCATCCGGGTGAGACCATTGGTCCACACCGTCTGAAAGTTTTTGTGATAATCCGGTAGGTAGGAAAAGTCCATTTCCTCAATGGACAGGCCCTCTTTGCTCAATAAGGTTACGGCAAGCGTTAACGCCTGCACCGCCGAATGCGAGAGCGTGATTTCTAAATCGGGCTGAAACGGTGCGGCCGTGGTGTAACCGATCGACAGATTCCCAGCGGACTCTTGACCTTCCCGTGCAGCGGTTAGGTACCGGCCCTGCTGCTGTGTTGGATCGACGAGTGCATCCATGAGCATGCCGGCATCTTCGACGGTGCGTGCCAGGGGACCGGTGACCGTGAGATTGGTGACATGATCTGCTTGTTCGTCAGCCGGGACCGTGCCGCGACCTGGTTTCAACCCGACCAAACCGGTTGCGGCTGCAGGAATACGGATCGAACCGCCGCCGTCAGACCCCGGAGCAACCGGTAACATACCGGCGGCAACCGCGGCAGCAGCACCGCCAGAAGAGCCGCCAGCGGTCAGTTCTGGGTTGCGCGGATTCCGTGCCGGAGCTGAAATAGCATTATCGGAATGACATGACAGAGCGAATTCTGGAATGGTGGTTTTGCCAACCTGGATCGCACCCGAGGTATTGGCGTTGAGCGACAGCGGATCATCACTGGTCTGCGGCTCGGTGTTGACGAACAACTTCGAACCAAATGTGGTGACCATCCCGGCCACATTCACGGCGTCTTTGAAAGCTACTGGGAGACCGTGCAATGGGCCAACAACACCGGTAGAGGCATAGGTCGCATCGAGTGCATCGGCGCGCATAAGAGCAGCATCGTCGTGCACGGTGATGAAAGCACCCAAATCTGCTTCGGATTTGATCACGGAGAGGAAATATTCGGTGACTTGCCGGGCAGTAAAGGTTCCGGCGGCAATCGCATCGCGCAGTTCGACCGCGCTCAACGAGCCAATGGCATGATTTTCGGTCATACGTTAACTCTATACGTCCACGAGCTCAATCTGGCCGGTTTTGCTGGAAGCCGGGCGTTTTGTTGGTTTACGATAGCCGTATGAGTGACTTTGAAACCCTAAACGTAAACGAAGTACCAGATGAGGCCCACATTCTGGACGTTCGCGATCCCTACGAATTCGACGCTGGACACATCCCCGGAGCCATCAATATTCCGATGGATCAGCTACCGATACGCATCGAAGAACTTGACCCGGATACCGACTACTACGTCATCTGCCGTACCGGTGGCCGGTCTGCCCGAGCCACACCGTATATGGAAATGCATGGCTACTCCGCGTTTAATGTAGCCGGGGGCTGTGGCGCATGGTTAGAAGCGGATAAACCATTGGTTTCAGAAACCGGAGCTGACCCTATCGTGCGCTGAGCAAACTTCGAGGTACAGTAAACAGCCATGAAGTCGTTTGCGTATCTTGGTCCAGAAGGCACATTCACCGAAGCCGCACTCCAGCGAGTTCCAGAAGCTCGCGGGGCAACAAAACTTGCGGCCGGATCGGTGATCACGGCACTGAACCATGTGCGCGCCGGTGAGGTCGACGCCGCAGTTGTCCCTATTGAAAATTCGGTCGAGGGCGGTGTTTCGGCCACACTGGATGAAATTGCAGTGGGCGACGAACTGCATATTGTTCGCGAAGTCTTAGTGCCCATTAGTTTCATGCTGGTCGGACGTCCAGGTGGGCCCCAAAAACTTGACCAGTTGACCAGCGTCTCAACCCACACTCACGCATGGGCTCAAGTTCGTACCTGGGCTGAAGCACATATTCCGCAAGCTGTTTTCGCACAGGCCTCCTCAACGGCCGCCGGCGCTCGCGGTTTGCTCGATGAGGCGACAACTTATGACGCCGCTGTGTGTGCACCACACCTGGCGCGTGGACTCGATCTGCCGATCCTTGCCGAAGGCATTGAAGACACAGTTGGAGCTGTCACACGCTTTGTGGTGGTCGCTCAGCCGGGCAGACTGCCCGCACGTACCGGCTCCGATAAAACCTCACTGGTTGTCCCGCTGCCGGAAGATCACCCCGGTGCACTGGTGCAAATCATGAACCAGTTCTCCACCCGCGGCATCAACCTGTCGCGCATTGAATCCCGGCCCACCGGCGAATACCTGGGCAAATACTTCTTCTCGATTGATCTCGAGGGCCACCTGGGCGAAGAACGCGTCGGGGCGGCACTAGCTGCGCTCTACCGGATGTTCCCTGGCGTACGGTTCATGGGATCCTACCCGCGAGCCGAGCCCATTCCGTATTCCATTCCGGCCTATACGACCGACGACGCCTATCAGCGCGGCCGAGCCTGGGTGCAAAACATCCTCGACCGGTAGTTAGTCCTCATCGGCTGATGGCTCGACCGGTACACGCACGCGCAGGGACAGTGGAATGGTCGTTGCCTCGACCTCTTTGATTTGTGGAATTGGATCGCCATCAATTTGGGCAACCAGCGGTTCTTCGAACACCATCCTGCAAGTACGCGCCTGCAACGTTGTGACCCGCGGACTCTTACGCTTGGCGGTCAGGGTTGCACTGGCGACCTGAATCCAATCGACGAGGTGCCGCGGATCCAACAGTGCAACGTCTAGCAGCCCGTCGTCGATGAGTGCATCGGGGAGCATATTGATACCACCTGTCAGATATCCGCAATTGGCTATCATGGCCGAACGGACACGATAGCGCTTAGGCTCCATCCCATCTGAGGAAACTGTGACCGAATGGCGTTTGCCCCGCAGGTGTCGCACGCCCGCTTCGGTATAGGCCAGCCATCCGGCGGCTGCCTTGAGCCGGTCCGACGTCGAATGCATGATTTGTGCATCGTAGCCGGCACCAGCAATAACCACTGACACCTGGTTGTCCCACGTATTGTCGTCATGCAACATATCCAGTGACACCACATCTACGGCACGCGATTGCCCGTTAAACGCAATAGAAATGCACGAGTGGACATCGTTGATTGGCAAATTGAGGTTCCGGGCCAGAAGATTGCCGGTGCCCGTGGGGATGATTCCCATCTGCACATCGCTGTTGTACAGAACTTTTGCAGCGGCTCGTACCGTGCCATCCCCGCCGGCGATGACCACCAGCTGAGCGCCGTCTTTGACCGCACGCCGGGTCGCCGCATAACCGGAATCTTCTGGATCCGTTTCATAAAATTTCGGTTCCGGAAGCCCAAACAGCGCACAAGCCTGCGCGACCAGCGGACGGGCCTGGTCTGCGGCGGCCTTGGCCGGATTGAACACCAATGCCACATGGTGCAACACACCTAATCGTGATGCGACCTGCGGTAATTCATAGGCCTGGGTGAGCTGACCGGAAAGCTCCCGATTCACCGCTCGTAGCCGCGTCGCACGAACTGTAGCTTTACGCCAGGCGACGACCGCCACAATGGCCCCGATGATGGCACACAAAGACACCACAATAAGCACGGTGGTTAACGGATTCATGTCACCAAGTGTAGGTCACACCCGGCTCAGGTAAGCTGATTGATGTGATTGACGTAAAGCATCTTGCCGAAAACCCTGACCTATACCGAGCCTCGCAGCGAGCACGCGAAGAGGATGAGTCACTGGTGGATCAGATCATCACCGCTGACGCCGACCGCCGTGCCGCCCTCCAAACTTTTGAACGCCTGCGTGCTGAGCAGAATACGGCCTCAAAAAAGATTGGCCAGGCCTCCGGAGACGAGAAACAAGCTCTGTTGAGTTCCGTCAAAGAACTTTCGGCCAACGTCAAAACCGCAGAAGCCGCAGCCGACGCGGCCACCAGGGAACTCGAAGCACTCAATAACCGTTTCCCGAACCTCATTGTTGAGGGGATCCCCTCGGGTGGCGAAGAGAATTTCGCCGTACTCAAAGAGGTCGGCGAGGTGCCGCAGTTCGATTTTGAGCCGCGCGATCACCTGGAACTCGGAGAATTATTGGGCGCCATTGATATGGAACGCGGCGCCAAAGTCTCGGGTTCGCGTTTCTACTTCCTCAAAGGTGTGGGTGCTCAACTCGAAATGGCACTGACCCAAATGGGCATGGCACAGGCGGCAGAAGCCGGTTTTACGCCAATCATCACACCCACCCTGGTGCGTCCAGAAACCATGAACGGTACCGGCTTCAATGTCGAACACGACGACGAGATCTACCGCATCGAAAAAGATGATCTCTACTTGGTCGGTACCTCCGAAGTCGCGCTAGCCGGTTACCACGCCGATGAAATTCTTGACTTCAGCAACGGCCCAATCCGCTTCGCCGGCTACTCAACCTGTTATCGCCGCGAAGCCGGGGCCGCAGGAAAAGACACCCGGGGCATTATTCGCGTCCACCAGTTCAATAAACTGGAAATGTTTATCTACACCACCGTCGAGGAAGCCGAAGCCGAGCACGAGCGTTTGCTTGCCTGGGAAGAGGACATGCTGGCTAAGATCGAGGTGCCCTACCGGGTCATCGATACCGCCGCCGGCGACCTCGGCCCGTCAGCCGCACGCAAATTCGACTGTGAAGCATGGGTCCCCACGCAACAGGACTACCGTGAACTCACCTCTACCTCGAACTGCACGACGTTCCAAACCCGTCGTCATAACGTGCGTGAACGCCTGTTACATGACGACGGTTCCCGCGCCGGGACCCGCATGGCCGCGACCCTCAACGGCACGCTTGCTACGACCCGTTGGCTGGTCGCGATTCTGGAAAACCACCAGAACGCTGATGGCTCAGTCAACGTGCCAACCGCCCTGCAACCATATCTGGGCGGCAAGACGCTACTGGAGCCCATCAAATAACGGCCGAAGAGCTCGCAAACTTCGTCGTCGCCCGGTAGTTTGACCAGATTTCCCGCAACGTTGACAGATGTTCGCCTCGGGTTCATCGCAACGTTGCCCAACCTGATTGACTAGTGATTATGAACAAAAAGATGGTCTGTTTAGACGTAGACGGCACGATTGTGGACTTCGATGGGCACATGTACCCAGAAGTGCGTGCCGAGATTATCCATGTGATGGAAGCCGGCCACCACGTGCTGATCGCCACCGGACGAGCCTTTCACGCAACCCTGCCTATTATCCGCGACATCGGACTGCACTCGGGCTACTCCGTGTGTTCCAACGGCGGCGTCTCCTTGCGACTGGATCCGCAGCTGGAGGAGGGTTTCGAAATCATCGCCCGCAGCACATTCGATCCCTCGTCGGTGCTGGATTCGCTGAGCGAACGCATCCCGATGGCGAAGTTCGCGATTGAAGACGATAACGGGCAATACCTGTCGACAGAACGGTTTCAGGACTTCAGCTTCGGGGTACAAGCTATCGGTGTGACGTTCGAAGAGCTTCAGGAAACCACAGCTGTACGGCTCGTGGTGTTCTCGCAGGACTCATCGACACAAGAGTTTGCTGCAGCCATTGAGACCCTGGGCCTGCAGGGCATCACGTACTCGGTTGGGTATAACGCCTGGCTGGATGTTGCTGGTGCGGGCGTTTCGAAAGCTTCGGGCCTGGAAGCACTACGGCAGATTCTGCACGTCGAACCGCAAGATACCGTCGCCATCGGGGATGGGTTTAACGACGTTGAAATGTTGGAGTGGGCCGGCCGCGGTGTTGCCATGGGCCAAGCGCCACGCGAGGTCAAACAGGTTGCCGATGAGATTACCGGAACCGTACACGATGGCGGACTCGCCACCGTATTGCGCACGCTGCTCTAATCGGCAAACGCAGCTACAGTCCACTATTGGACTGGATAGCGACGGCGGAATCCGTCTGGTCTAATAGCAGGCTGACCGTGGCACGCACATCGTGCTCGGTGTTGTAGAGCGAGCGTTTGATCGCCTGTGAAACAGCCTGCACGGTCATCCCCAATTCTTGGGCAACTCTCCGTTGCTGACCCCGCACGCCGGGTACGAGCCGGTCCAATACCGCCCATTCGGCTTCGGAGCGTCGCGATACAATATGTCCGAGCAGCTGCAACACGCTTTGTGCATGTTTGCCCAACTGGGTTGGATCGACACCGCGCGGGGGTTTTGCCGCTTCGATGCGTAGTGGCACCAGTTGGCCCTGTTTGGATGCCAATGAGAGGGCTAATTCGGCTGCTTTCACCCCCGAGCCTTCAAGTCTGCCGTGACTGTTTTCGGCAACACCTCCCACGCCAATGCCCACGTTCCAGTCCTGCAGCCGCATGGCGTGCATTGCGACTTCCACGAGCTGCTGCGATGTGCCCACAGTGTGTTTATACGCGGTGGGATCTACGGCTCGCGAAGCAGGGAAGTCAACGCCCAAACGTTGCTCTATGTCGTGCTGCAACGACGATAATTTCTGTTCGCTTGGTTCTGCAGAGCGTTGAGTCATCATCAAAACAAACATAATTCTATCCTTGCACGTACCCAACACCTAGCGCGAGGGACTTGGGATAGTCAAGTACAAGTTCTTTACTGGGAATACAGTCAAACGCCGCAAGAACGGACTCTTACGGCGTTTACTGTGCTCCGAACACTGGGATGTGGGTATTATCCCAGCACGAAATTCCTCAAACCGGAAGAATATGACCCTGGGTTCGAGACGCAATCGGAGTTTTAGCCCTGAAACCGATCGATCGATGCTTGGAGTTCAGCTTCGGCAGCTTCGCGGCCTTTCCAACCTTCAGCTTTAACCCACTTGCCCGGTTCCAGATCCTTATACCGGGTGAAGAAGTGCTCAATTTCTTTGACCAGATATTGCTCGATGTCTTCTAATTCTTTGATGTGATCGTAGCGTGGATCATTTGGGACACACAGCACCTTGTCGTCACCACCGCCGTCGTCGGTCATCGAAAAGATCCCAATGGGGCGTGCTTCAACGACGATATTTGGCAGCAGATCGAAGCCCGGCAAGTACACCAGTGCATCCAGCGGGTCACCGTCCTCGCCCAGCGTGTTATCGAAAAACCCGTAGTGGGTTGGGTATTCCATGGACGTGAAGAGCACGCGGTCCAAGTGGAGACGGCCGGTCTTTTCATTGATTTCGTACTTGACTCGAGAGCCGGCTGGGATCTCAATGGTGACGTCGTGGTGCATAATTTCTCCATCTACTCGGGGTATGTCTTGCCGCACCGGATTGCTCAGGCGCAAGCGTATGCTTGGTCTAAGGTTATTACGTGCACAGGCGATTCGCCCAAATAAGAGCACAGGGTGCAACGATTTTAACAAGATCAGGTGAAACCAGTTCGACAGGTGACAGTATGATGGCAGCGACTTCTACCGGCCGGCGGGCGCACCGCAATCGGCAGGCTCGTCGCCCCAATGCATGGTTGCTCGGGCTGATCATCGGAATCGTTGGTGGCATAACTCTGGCTGTAACCCATCCGGCGCCTAATATCGACGTCATTAAAGTTGAGGCAACGGATTGGTACACCAATATGCACGACCTGGTGGCCACCGATAACCAGGTTTCTGGCAGTGCGACATCCGGTGACCCACAAATCTATGCGGCTCCACCCGTTAGCCTGCCGTCCGAAGCGGATACCGACGACAACATGGCAGAATTCGTGGATGTCACCGCACCACAACCTAGTTCTGATGAGCTTGGTGCCGCGTTGCATGAGGAAATCACGGATATGGAGTACACCCACCGCCTCAGGGTCGCCGATGTTGCTAGCGGAGAAGTGCTCTATAACGCAGGCGGTGAGGATCCCATCGTGCCCGCTTCGACGCTGAAACTGTTCACCGGTGTCAGTGTGCTGGAACAGCTGGGTACCGATCACCGATTTGTTACCTCTGCGGGCTATGATCCAGCGACCGGTGTAATGCTGATCGGTGGGGGAGATGGCATGTTATCCACCGGAGAAAGTACCGGACGAACCATGGGGCGTGCCGGTTTGGGCGATCTAGCACAACAGACCTGGGACGCCATCGCAGACCAGCTGCCCGAAGGCCAGACGACAATTGATGTGTGGGCCGATGTATCTCGCTACGCGCAACCGAGGGTGCATCCGTCATGGAATGAAGGTCTAATGACCTCCGGATGGGTCTCACCCGTTTACCCCATGAACACCTATGGGGGCTTTATCTCGAATCCGTTCTACGATAAGACCGCGGTCGAAGACGGGGCCGTCAGTGCC
>DXCT01000085.1 GCA_019115865.1 Candidatus Yaniella excrementavium
GGATTGTTAGCTTCGGCGAACCCTTCGCGGAGTCTGCTTAGCGTCGTAAAGGCTATCCAGTAGCTGATCGAATGTACGAGCAGCTGTGTATGCGGTGTCACCCGGCCACGCATGTACCGGCCATGCTGCGCCCTGCATCTGCTGCCAATTAGATGTTTCTGGTATTTGAGTTTCAAGCAGGCGATTGCCAAACATGCGCCGCATTTCAGTTAGGCGATATTTATGTTCGGTCGAAGCGGCGCGTACCCTGTTTACTACAACAGCCGAGGTCTCCAGCTTGGGTGCATATTCGCGCTGGAACAAATCTAATGCGCGGAATGTGCGTTCTGTTCCAGCAACCGAGAACAGGCTTGGTTCGGCCACTAATAGCACAGCGGTAGAAGCTGCCCATGCCATCCGTGTGATGCCATTTAGCGCCGGGGGACAGTCAATCAGCACGAGATCGTATTGATTTACAGTTTCTAGCAACGTCGAAAGTCGGTTCAACTCGCGGCGTCTCGTCGATACTTTCTCGAACATCGACGTCTTCGCAGAGCCGCGAGCCACGTGTAAAGTACCGGGCCGGGCGCCTTCTTGATGCGTTGCTGGAACCCATCCTGATGGTACGGCGTGCTCCGCAAGATTGTGATGTTTCGGCTTGCGCAACATTGTCCCAATGTCACGTCCGTTCTGGTCATGTTTGATCCCTAGACCAGTTGTCGTGTCAGCGTGCGGGTCAAGGTCGATGACCAACGTAGAAATTCCGGCTGCCCAGGCAGCTGATGCCAAACCTAGCGTTATAGAAGTCTTGCCAACGCCGCCCTTGAGGCTCGAAATAGAGATAACCTGCACTACGATTGCACCTTAGTTATGAAATAGAAGATTTGGTCGATAACACATTCTAACAAGTGAATGGGCTGCTTCCGGTGTTCGTCCCTGTGACGTACATAATTTTTGCATAGACCCTCGACGTGGGTAGTATCACATGTGTTCAATGTATACACGAACGATATCGTGGGACATACCTGAGCGTCTGTTGCCAATCGTGACAGCACCAATATCATGGAGGTACCTTGGCTGATACTCAAGCTAACTCGCCCGAAAGCAATGGTGGGGAACGAATGTTTAAGAAAGTTCTGGTTGCCAACCGAGGCGAGATCGCTGTCCGTGCATTCCGCGCGTGTCACGAACTCAGTGCAAAGACCGTAGCGGTCTTCCCTTATGAGGACCGTAACTCGATTCACCGGCAAAAAGCTGATGAAGCGTACCGGATTGGCGACGAAGGCCATCCAGTGCGGGCGTATCTGGATGTGGACAGCATCATAAATGTTGCTTTGGAATCGGGCGTTGACGCAATTTATCCTGGCTATGGCTTCCTCGCCGAAAACGCAGATCTGGCCCGGAAGGCTGAAGCGAACGGGTTGACCTTCGTGGGCCCGCCAGCGGATGTGCTGGAACAAACCGGTAATAAGGTTGCTTCGTTGCGTGCAGCTGAAGCAGCAGGGGTGCCGGTTCTCAAGTCTACAGAGCCATCGTCTGATGCCGATGAACTCATCGCACAAGGCGATGACATCGGGTTTCCTTTATTTGTAAAAGCCGTTGCCGGTGGTGGGGGCCGTGGTATGCGGCGTGTGGAGAATGCCCAAGACCTGCCTGAAGCTTTGAATGCAGCCATGCATGAAGCCGATACCGCCTTTGGTGACCCAACAGCTTTCCTTGAGCAAGCTGTACTGCGTCCTCGGCATATCGAGGTTCAGGTGTTGGCAGACAGTAACGGTGATGTCGTGCACCTGTTTGAGCGTGACTGCTCCATGCAAAGACGACACCAAAAAGTCATTGAGATTGCACCTGCCCCCAACATAGATGACGAGCTGCGTCAGCGTCTCTACAATGATGCTGTGAAATTCGCTAAGGCCATGAACTACCGCAATGCCGGTACCGTCGAATTTCTAGTCGATACCGAAGGTGCGCGCGCGGGCCAGCACGTGTTCATTGAAATGAACCCACGCATCCAGGTCGAACACACGATTACCGAAGAAATTACCGATGTTGATTTGGTAGGCGCGCAGCTTCGTATTGCCGCTGGGGCAACCTTTGAGGATCTCGAAATTCGTCAAGAGGACCTCTATGTCCGCGGTTCAGCTATTCAGTGCCGCATCACCACAGAAGACCCAGCCAATGATTTTCGTCCCGATACCGGAAAGATTACTGCATACCGATCTGCTGGTGGTTCTGGAATTCGTCTGGATGGTGGGACGATTTATACGGGCGCGGAAATTTCTCCGCACTTTGACTCTATGTTAGTGAAGATGTCAGCCCGTGGTCGAGATTTCTTAACGGCGCAGCGTCGAGCTCGCCGGGCGCTGGCTGAATTTAGAGTTCGGGGTGTTGCCACAAATATTCCATTTTTGCTGAACGTCTTTGATAACCAGCAATTTATTGATGGCGATGTTGCAACAGATTTTATTGATAGTAATCCTTATCTGACGCAAGTTAACCGGTCGCAGGACCGGGGTTCACGTGCCCTTTCGTACTTGGCTGATGTCACGGTCAACCGCCCGTATGGTCCGCGCATTGAAGGCATGGATCCGCGCAAGAAGTTGCCCCGTTTCCCCGGTGATAAGTCGGACGAACCCGATCGAAGTCCGTTTGATGGGCCGTCAAAAGTCGCTCCGCCGACTGGATGGCGCGATATTTTGCTGGAAAAGGGCCCGGAAGGTTTTGCCCAAGCTTTACGGGACTACGACGGGCTGGGTGTAACAGATACGACCTTCCGAGATGCGCACCAGTCGCTGTTGGCGACTCGTATCCGAACCCGAGATATGCTTGCAGCGGCCCCGGCGGTATCGCATTTATTGCCGAATCTTGTATCTGCTGAAGTTTGGGGCGGGGCTACCTATGACGTCGCACTGAGGTTCTTGTCTGAAGATCCGTGGGATCGTCTTGCTCGGTTCCGTGAAGAAATGCCAAACATCCCGTTGCAAATGCTGCTGAGGGGCCGTAACACCGTGGGGTACACACCATATCCTCAGCGCGTAACTGAAGCATTTGTTGAAGAAGCGGCGCAAACAGGTGTTGATATCTTCCGCATATTTGATGCGTTGAATGATGTCAATCAGACTATTCCGGCTATTACTGCGGTTCGGGAGAACACTTCATCGGTTGCAGAAGCCGCGCTGTGCTATACAGGCAACTTGCTGGACCCGAAAGAGCAACTGTACACACTCGACTATTACCTGGGCTTAGCAGATGAAATGGTCAAGGCTGGTGCCCACGTGCTAGCGATCAAAGATATGGCAGGACTGCTTCGTCCCGCTGCGGCAACGCAGCTTGTTACTGCACTTCGTGAAAACTTCGATCTGCCGGTTCATCTGCATACACACGACACCTCCGGTGGTCAGCTCGCAACATTGTTGGCTGCATCAGCAGCAGGCGTGGACGCTGTCGACACAGCCAGTGCAGCCATGGCGGGCACAACCTCGCAGGTTTCGATGTCGGCGTTGGTCGCCGCGACGGACAATACCGAACGCGAAACCGGTTTGGAGCTTGCTCATGTTGCTGAAATGGAACCTTACTGGGAATCGGTGCGCGAGATTTACTCGCCGTTCGAATCGGGACTTCCTGCACCAACCGGACGTATCTATGCTCATGAGATTCCAGGCGGGCAACTGTCCAACCTACGTCAACAGGCTATTGCTCTAGGACTGGGGGAGCGGTTTGAAGATATTGAAAACATGTACGAGGCAGCCAATGACATTCTCGGCGACATCGTAAAAGTCACTCCGTCCTCGAAGGTGGTGGGCGATCTTGCACTGGCATTGGTTTCTGCGGATGCAGACCCGGCTGATTTCGAAGAAAACCCGGGCAACTACGACATTCCAGACTCTGTGATTGCCTTCCTCTCTGGTCAACTTGGAGACCCTCCCGGCGGTTGGCCAGAGCCATTCCGTACCAAGGCGCTGGAAGGTCGGCAGGCTACCGGAATTGAAATTGAGGATATCTCGGAGGAGGATGCAGCCAAACTCGAGGAAGCCGGTGCCGTACGGCGCAGAACCCTCAACCACCTGTTGTTCCCGGGGCCCACAGCCGAGTATGAGGAGCATGTCCGGCAGTATGGCGATACATCGGTGCTTCATACCCGCGACTTCCTCTACGGCATGGTCGAAGGCCACGAGCATGTCATCTCGCTTGGGAAAGGAGTGCGGTTACTTACGACGCTTCAAGCGGTGTCTGAAGCTGACGATAAGGGCATGCGAACCGTCATGGTGACTCTCAACGGGCAACAGCGCCAGGTAGATGTGCGTGACCGTTCTGTGGAATCCAGCGTTCACGAAGCTGAAAAGGCAGATGCCTCAAAACAGGGGCACGTGCCTGCCCCGTTTTCGGGTACCGTCACCGTCACTGTCGAAGAAGGGGACACGGTAGCCGTCGGCGATACTGTAGCCACGATCGAAGCAATGAAAATGGAAGCCGGCATCACCTCGCCGGTAGATGGTACAGTGTCTCGGGTTGTGTTGTCGTCGCCGACGCCGGTCGCAGGAAACGACCTCATTGTGGTACTCGATCCAGCATAACGCTGGATGTGAACTAGTACGTCGTGACCGGATTCGGAGCCATTACACTGTTGGCATGAACATCGAAAAATACGATCTAGCCATCATTGGTTCCGGATCCGGTAACTCACTTATTACGCCTGATTGGGACGACAAAAAAGTCGCAATCATTGATTCTGGCGTTTTTGGCGGAACATGTTTAAACGTTGGTTGCATCCCAACTAAAATGTTTGCCTACCCATCACAGTTAGCGTCAACTCCCGCCGATGCTGCACGACTTGGCGTGGACATGGACTTCCAATCAGCAGATTGGCCGGCGATCCGGGATCGGATCTTCTCTCGAATCGACGCGATTTCCGACGGCGGAAAACATTATCGCGACGTCGAATTAGACCACACGACCCTGATTACTGAAGAAGTGCGCTTTTCAGGTCCGAAACAACTTACGACAACTTCTGGACGCGTTCTTGAAGCGGAGCACATTGTGATAGCTGCCGGTTCTCGCCCGAGCCTACCTGAGGTACCGGGAACAAGTCTTTCTGGCGTGCACACATCCGACACCGTCATGCGACTGGAGGAACTGCCGAAGCGCATCATTATCGTGGGCGGAAAATATATAGGCTCGGAATTTGCCGCAATCTTTGCCGGGTTAGGGTCGGAAGTCATTCAAGTCAATCGTTCTGGACAGTTACTCTCCAGTCATGACAAAACAGTTTCGGAACGTTTTACTCGCCACGCACAGAAACAGTGGCAACTTGCTTTGAATCGCACGCTTCACTCTATCGAGGCGAACGGTGACCAGTTGCGAATTAATGTCACGGCAACAGGACAGAACAGCGATGACGTCGTGGAGTCCTTCACTGGAGATGTTGTGCTGTTGGCTACGGGACGGTTTCCAAATACCGACCGACTAAATCTGGAAGCCGCTGACATCGATTTGGCCGGTGATGTGATTGCCAGAGATGAATATCTTCGTGTCTTATCTAATGGTCAACCGCTTGAAAACGTATGGGCTATCGGCGATATTTCAAATCCAGAGATGTTGAAACACGTAGCAAACCATGAGCAGCGCGTGGTTTCGCATAATCTAGCGAATCCAGCCAACATGAAACCAGACACGTTGGGGCCAATTCCTGCAGGGGTCTTTACTCGCCCTCAAATCGCCAGTACAGGACTAACCGAAGACGAAGCACGTGCTCAGTTCGGACAGGATGCAATTTCCGTCAAAGTGCAAGAGTACGGCGACACCGCCTATGGCTGGGCCATGGAGGACTCAGGTTCGTTCGTCAAGCTGATTGCCAATAAGTCAACTGGATTATTGCTTGGCGCACACATCATGGGACCGGAAGCTACGAACTTGCTCCAGCCGATTATTACGGCGATGTCATTTGGGATTACCGCTCATCAAATGGCTCGAGGACAGTACTGGATTCACCCCGCCATGGCTGAAGTCATAGAAAATGCTCTGTTGGGTCTGGAGGTCCAAGACTCTGGGCTGTTATAACAGACTGCTGTGCATATAAAAACGTTCCGGACTGCGGTAGAGCACGGTCCGGAACGTTTTATTGTACAAGCCTTACGATGCTGTTGGCTGGTAAATGTCGTCGATGAGGTCAGCGTAGTCGCGCATAATAGTTTCTCGTCGGATCTTTAGAGACGGAGTCATTTGTCCAGATTCTATGGTGAAGTCCTGATCGGTGATTCTGAATTCACGGATGGACTCTGCGCGAGACACAGATTCGTTGGCTTGATCGATTAGACCTTGAACATGTTCACGAACCACGGGATGCTGGGCCATTTCAGCCATCGTCATGGCTTCATCAAGCTGTCGTTGCTGAAGCCAGGACGGGGCTGTCTCGCTATCCAAGGTGATAATCGCAGCAACAAACTTTTGATTGTCTCCAACGACCATAACTTGGGAGATGAGTCCGTCAGCACGGATCTGATCTTCTAACTGTGCTGGGGCAATATTCTTCCCACTGGCAGTCACAAGAATTTCCTTTTTTCGCCCAGTAATGGATAGGAACCCATCGTCGTCTAGTTGGCCTATGTCACCAGTGTGAAACCAACCGTCAACGATCTCTTCAGCGGTCTTATCAGGAAGGTTGTGGTACCCCTTGAAGACTGAGATACCCTGCGCTAGGATTTCTCCGTCTTCGGCAATGCGAATGCTATTGCCCGGCACGGGGAGCCCAACGGTACCCACTCGAGTACGATCACCGGGTCGATTGACAGTCACTGGTGCGGTGGTTTCGGTCAGGCCGTAACCCTCTTTGATGTCGACGCCAACGCCTCGGAAGAAGTGGCTAAGATGTGCGCCGAGCGGTCCGCCTCCGGAGATCGCATCGGTGACATTGCCACCCATGGCTGCTCGGATTTTTGTATAGAGCAACTTATCAAAAACCCAGTGTTTCAGTCGGAGCCCTACTGGAATACTGCCTGCTTCTTTCGCCTTCGAGTACTCGATTGCGATGTTGGCACCGGTGTGGAAGATTTTTCCTTTCCCGCCTTGTTCTGCATTAAGCATGGCCGAGTTGTAAACTTTTTCAAAAACCCGGGGGACCGCCAGGATGAAGTCTGGCTGATACGACTTGAGGTCTGGAACTAGATCTTTCACATCAGGTGTATGGCCGACCTTGGCACCTGCAGCTATAGCTTGAAAGGAGATGAAGCGTGCAAAGATGTGTGCCAAGGGTATGAACATGATGGTCTTGCTTCCGCGGGGCAATATGGAGCCCATTTCCGACGCCAAGACGTTGAGCGAGAGATTCACCAGGTTGCCGTGCGTAATCATGCAGCCCTTGGGTCTGCCAGTTGTTCCGGAGGTATACACGATTGTGGCTACATCGTCTAAGTTGGCTGCGGAGCGACGCGTGTTCATTGCTTCAGCATCTGGACCAATTTCAGCTTGCGCACGGAGGTCGTCAAGACCGTTGTCCATGACCCAGATGCCCCGGAGCTCAGCTAGTCCTTCGCGTTGGATAGCTGTTTGGACCGCACGTTTATGTTCTTCGGTTTCTACGACAGCCGCTTGTACATCGGAGTCTTCTAAAATCCATGCGATCTGTGAAGGGGACGATGTTTCATAGATGGGTACGGTGACGGCGCCTGCATACAGAATTGCTAAGTCTAGAAGTGTCCACTCATACCGTGTAGGGCTCATAATGGCCACAGACTGACCGCGCTCGATCCCCATGGCAGCGAGGGCGCGTGCGAGTGTTTGGACGTCATTGCGAAATTCGCTGACGGAAATGTCTGTCCATTCACCAGGAGCTGTCTGGCGAGCAAATAGCGCGAGGTCTGGATCGTCTGCGAAATGGTCCTCAATCAGGTCTGTAGCATTTGAGTTCTGTGGTGCTTCAACCAATGAGGGAATGGTGATTTCTCGCATGTGGCTCCTCTGTGGCGTAAGTGGTAAGGGAGATATGACTCACATTCTACCGGCTGGTAGCTTGATTGACGAGTTATGATGCCGAGCTTGTTGGAATAGTCATGTCCTAGACCTTTGCTCCGCCACCATAGTCATCGTCGTCAAAACGCTCACGGTGTGCCCAAGTTTTAGGGAGCAGGAAGAAGAGGCTTATAGCACCGGCTAGGAAACCTAAAATTGAGGCAATACTGAGCCACCAGGGCAGTTGCCAACTTGCCATTCCTGCTACTATCCACAGCACTACCGCGCCGATAACTCCCAACCAGGACAGGACTGTTCGAGGGGCGCTCGCTGAAACTGGTTTTGGGTCAGGGGGGTGGAAGTCTAAGGTTTCTTCCTCCGCCAACACATAGTCTCTCGGGCCGGGTCGGCTTACCACCGGATACTGGTCTTCAGCGTTCCAAGCGTCGTAGTCCCTACGTTGCGTATCATATCGTTCTTCGACGGGGGGTTCGCCTGCAGCCTTCTCAGGATTTCCTCCCAGGCGCCGAACGAGATCTTCCCATTCGGAATCTCGGTTCGTCTCGTCACCCGTCACGGAGCCCTCCTGACATTGCGCTAAGTGTCGTGACACTATCGTGGTGGATAGTTTCGGCATCGTAGTCCAGTGTTGCAACGTGGAAACTATTCTCCAGCATGAGCTTACGCAACTTCCCGTCAGCAAGGCTGCGTTCTAGTATGCGCGCGGATGACGCCGGCACTATGTGGTCAACTCTTGAGAGGTAAAGCGTGACAGGGGAAGCAATCCGAGATAAGTTCCTACGGGTCGTTCGAATTAGCTGTGCCAATTGCTGAACCGAGGACACTGGAGTCCGGGGGTAAGCGCTTTCTGGTGGACCAGGTTTGTTGATGTCGCCGGCTAGCGCACCTACGGTTGGCACGATTCGATGTATTAGCGGTGAAAGGTATGCTCCTAGGCGGTCAAGTGCTTTGAAACTGAGTGCGGGATTCACAAGGAAGGTTGCCTTAACTTCACGGTGCGCTGCGGCATCGAGTGCGAGCGTGCCGCCCATCGATAGACCACCTATAGCGACTGCGTCGTATGGTCCAGCCAGCAGAGTATCTAACTCACGTTGCACGTCGGCGCGCCATCGCCCAGCTGTCGTGTTTGCTAGGTCGGCAATGCTGGTACCGTGGCCGCTGAGTAAGGGAATTGATACCGCTGCACCGGCTTTCGCTAGGGCCCGACCCCAAGGAAGTACAGAGCCTGGTCCCGCAGTAAAGCCATGTAACAACAGAACAGCCCAACGGACTCCATTGGAGTTAAGCGTCCGGAGCGGCTCTGGCTCAAGATAAATTGAGGAATGCTGTGTAACCATTGTCACCAGCATAGTCGTCAGCGCTGGCAAGATGGAGCCGAATATATTATCCAACAATGATTGCGCTCGCAATTTTGTATGTCTTGGCTTATAGCGTCATGAACTACCAACTGCCTAATTGGGCGCCGTATGCTTGGCTGCATGATGTTTGACACTGCGGAAAATTCTCAAGCGATAGAACCCTTCGGAACGAACCTTTCCCAAGGCGCTGCTGACTATCCAGGCTTGGATAAGTGGCGGGATCTTGAAGTAGAGCAGGCACCGCAGTGGTATGACGAGAACGTCTTTAACGCTACGTTCAATGAACTCTCTCATGTTCCACCTTTGGTGTTCGCCGGTGAGGTTGATGTGCTGCGTGATCGACTTGCTCAGGCCGCGTCCGGTAACGCTTTTGTTTTGCAAGGTGGCGACTGCGCGGAAACGTTTGCAGGTGCAACAGCAAATAAGATTTCGTCGCGCATCCGCACAATTTTGCAGATGGCAGTCGTACTGACCTATGGTGCTTCGATGCCAGTGGTGAAGATGGGCCGTATGGCAGGCCAATTTGCCAAACCGCGTTCGTCGAATATGGAAACTCGCGGTGATGTGACGCTGCCGTCGTTCCGTGGAGAAATTGTCAACGGGTTCGATTTCACTGAAGAATCTCGGAAACATGATCCACGTCGTATGATGCAGGCATATCACACCTCGGCATCGACCCTAAACCTCATTCGTGCATTCACCACCGGTGGTTTTGCGGATTTACGAACCGTTCACTCCTGGAACAAAGGCTTTATGTCGAATCCAGCCTACGCGCGGTTTGACGAACTTGCCGCAGAAATCGATCGTGCGGTGCGCTTCATGGCTGCTGCTGGAGCGGATTTCGATGCCTTACGAACCGTGGAATTCTTTTCTGCTCACGAAGCTCTGCTCCTCGACTATGAACGGGCGCTGACGCGCGTGGACTCACGCACAGGGTTGCCATACATTACGTCTTCACACTTCGTCTGGATCGGCGAACGTACCCGCCAGGTCGACGGTGCGCACGTGGATTACTTATCCCGTATTCGTAATCCAATCGGTGTGAAATTGGGGCCAACGACCACCGTTGATCAGGCCATGCAACTGGTGGAAAAGCTTGACCCGAACCGCGAACCAGGTCGTCTGACCTTCATCGTGCGCATGGGAGCGGACACTATTCGCGAAAAATTGCCGACCATTATGGAAGGCGTCAAAGCTGCTGGAGCTACACCGCTTTGGATAAACGATCCAATGCACGGTAACACCATTACAGCTGCCAACGGCTATAAGACCCGTCGCCTTGAAGACATTATGAGCGAAGTTCGAGGTTTCTTTGAAGTTGCCCAAGCAACTGGAACTCACCCAGGGGGCTTGCACATCGAGCTGACCGGTGATGATGTTGCAGAGTGTCTGGGTGGATCCGTTGAAGTGGATGAGTCCGCGTTTGATGAGCGCTATGAGACACTCGTGGATCCGCGGCTAAATCATCAGCAGTCCTTGGAACTGGCGTTCTTAGTTGCAGAAGCATTATCTGCTAAAGCAAATGCGGATGGGACGAGCTAGCTGACTACAGTGCAGGAGTAGTTGTTTGACCCCCGTAGATGTGATTTCATCTGCGGGGGTCAAACTTTGAGGTCCTACCCGAAGAGCCAGCTCATTATCCAGGTTCCAGCCCAATGTCCAAATAGGACGGTAGCAGCGGCTGCCATCACGACCAGTAACGTCAGAATCGCAGCTCGCGAGGGCGCGACCGGGGCAAACGCTTGCGCGGGCTCATGTGGTTTCTTGTTGCCAAACGTGCGGGATTGCGGCGCGACCGTGTGAGGTGAAGTAGGTTCGCGATGATAGTGGTCGAAATCACCTGCAGGCGAGGCCTCTGCTGTTACTGAGGGCGGTAAGACCGAGACGTTGGGTTGTGGAGGTGCCGGGGGCTGCGGGGGGCTAGTAACTCTCGTTGCATCATCGGCTTCGTCTGACTCTGGGTTCGCCTGATATGGACGCGTTGCAGCATGGTCGAAAGGTTGTGTTGCAACATCGTTAACAGCTTGAGTATCCGCTTCGTCAGCGGGGGAGTGCTCCGCAAGCTTGTCAGCGGTATTCGGATTCTCAAGTAGATGCTGGATGAGGATCAGTACTTCTGTTGCATCTGCCGGGCGATCTTCGGCGGAAGGCTCGGTCATATGCAGCACGAGGTCATCGACAGCTGGGCTGATACCTGACACAAGCGTGGACGGAGCCGGGACTCGAGAATTGGTATGTTGGACGGCGATAGCTACAGCAGATTCCCCGGTATATGGTCGGCTGCCTGTCAGTATTTCGAAAATCAAAATACCTAGTGCATATACATCTGATCGCTCATCAGCCTGTTGCCCGGTCACCAGTTCGGGCGACATATAGGATACCGTGCCCATAAGAGCCATGCCAGTCCCCGTGTGATTTGAAGCGGCTCGAGCTAGACCAAAATCAGCAACCTTAATGTCCCCATCATGAGATACTAGAACGTTTTCTGGTTTGATGTCTCGGTGAATAAGTCCGACGCGGTGTGCTGCAGCTACACCCCGGATGATTGGTAGGGCGATGTTCCACGTTTCTTCAATCGACATATCCTGGGCAGCACGCATGACTTCTCGCAAGGTGTGGCCCTCGATGAACTCCATCGCAAGAAAAGCCACATTGCCATCTCCGGCTGGTCCGACACCTTGATCGTAAACATTGATGACGTGCGGGTGATTGATCTTGGCTGTATTCTTAGCTTCTGCTTCAAATTTCTCGATCACGGCCGGATCCTCAGCCATATTCGGTCGCAAGATCTTTAGTGCGACTTCACGGTCGAGTCTCGTATCGAGCGCGCGATATACAGTTGCCATGCCGCCGTGTGCAATCCGTTGCGTAATGGTATAGCGGTTATCGACGGTGGTGCCAACGAGGGAGGGGCCTGCAGGTGTATTCACGTCAAATACAATACCCGGTCAGCGTGGCTGACCGGGCATCGTTTCCGTGTAAGTTGATATGATTTAATATCGACTCTTGGCTGCGTTGATTTTCTTCACGTAGTCCTTGGTGTCGTCGTACATGCCATACTTGTCGACGCCACCTGCACCCTGGTAATAGCCTGCAACACCGATGTCGCCGGGGTTATTGTTCTGAAGATGCCGGATAATGGCTACACCCGCGGTGATATTGTCTTGCGGGTCCATAATGTTAAGCTCGCGGCCGACCAACTGAGATGCCCATTCACCAGAACTCGGGATAACCTGCATGGTACCGATAGCGTTGGCAGGTGACACTGCAGTGGCATCGAAACCTGATTCGATCTGTGCATGTGCCAGTGCGAGTGACGGGTCAACGCCCATCGAGCTTGCTGTTGAACGCACCATTTCACGAACCTGGCTGCGGGATGGCATCTGTGAATCCAGCAGCGCACGTTTATTGTCGTTGGCATTGGCGACAACGTCTTCCGGATAAGTTCTATGCAGGAATGTATCTCCTACAAGTTGCTCATCGTTACCCGACGAAGCGGTCGTGGTAGAGCTAGAACCCGAGCCGCTGAGTTTCAGAGTCTGGCCGGCGCGAATGATATCTGTGGAATTCATTCCATTGGCAGTCAGCAATTGCTGCAAGCTCAGACCGTTTCGCGAGGCAATACCTGAGAGGGTGTCGCCGGACTTAACCTGGTAACTCGATGCGCTCGAGGTCGTTGTGCTTGAGCCTGTTGATGAACTCGTCGTTCCTGAGAGTTTGAGTGACTGACCTGCATAAATGCTATCCCCGCTCAGGTTGTTAGCACTGCGAAGGGTAGAAACACTGACACCTTCCTTCGCCGCAATGCCCGACAGTGTGTCACCGGATTTCACTTTATAGGTGCCACCTGATGTTGATCCGCTAGAGCTTGCCGTAGAGACGGAGGATACCGACGAGCTACTCGATCCGGAGAGCTTGATGGTCTGGCCCGGAAAAATTACTGAAGAGAGGGACAGACTGTTCGCGTTCAACACAGTTGAGAGACTGACATTGTTTTGAGCAGCAATGCCAGAAAGCGTGTCGCCAGCTTTAACGGTGTAGCTGCTGGACGAACTGGATGAAGAAGCTGAGGATGAAGCGGAATCTGTGGACGATGTGGACGAGGAAGTCCCGGATAGTTTCAGCTGTTGGCCGGGGTAGATAACTGTCGTTGCAGATATGCCGTTAGCCTTCAAAAGTGTTGCGAGGCTGACATGCTGACTAGCAGCGATACCAGACAGCGTGTCTCCCGATTTGACCTTGTAGGAGCCATTTGAAGAATTTGAGCTCGACGTGCTTGATGCTGTTGACGCAGATGAGGAGGCCGAAGTGCCTGAAAGTTTGAGCTCTTGGCCCGGATGGATGACCGAAGACACTGACAATCCGTTAGCGCTGAGCAATGCTGAGAGCCCCACGTCTTGCTTTGCAGCGATACCGGAAAGCGTATCCCCGGCCTTGACGGTATAGGAACTTGTCGAAGAGCTTGAGCTAGTCGACGATGACGTCGTAGCGGACGTAGGTTCTCCAAGTTTGAGGACGTCGCCCGGATAAATCATTGAGGAGGCTTTCAGCCCGTTCCACTTCAATAAATCGGAGAGTGATACGGACTGCGCATGCGCAATATGGCCAAGGGTGTCACCAGGCTTCACCTTGTAGGTTGAAGGGGCAGTTTTTGCAGCTTGAAAGTTGGTCTGCGTGAATCGAGCTGGTAATTGGACTGCTAGCTGATCAGCGGACAAAAGAGTGCTGTGCAGTTTGGTTTGCGCGGCGTTCACATTGGCGGCTGTTGCTGGTTTCGGGCTTAGTGCCGTACCAGGTGCATCAGCCACTGCCGGGGCCGCTGCTGCAGCAGAGCCCATTGCGAGTAGCGGCAGGGCCGATGTGGCAACCGCTGTTTTGTAGAACCGGGAAGCACCGGATGTACGGTCGATCATTAAACGTATCCTCTTGCGTCAGGCACCTGAGCCAGGGGAAGTTCCTTTGTGCAACGTGTGACAAAAGTAGCGTCGAGGTGTACGTGATGAAAATGTTACATACGAGAATATACATGACTAATGGTGCAAATGTTAATAGAAGAATCAAGTTTATTCCCAGATCAGCTTGGAGATACATTTTGCGACGGATCCAATCGCATAATCTTGAATATTTGCGATACGGTAGAGGTGTGAATCAAACGCGTGATTTAGAATCCCTTGTTGGAAGCTGGCTAACTCTTCCAGATGTTGCTGAACGCCTTGATGTAATTGTGACCCGCGTTCACAAGATGATTAAGGATCGGCAACTATTAGATATGCGGCTCGGGAACGATCGGATACGTTACATACCAGCTGAATTCCTGACAGAAGTGGGATTATTGAAACCGCTTCGTGGCACCATTATCGTGCTCGAGGATGCTGGCTTTGGAGCGGAACAGATCATCCGGTGGCTTTTTACTGAAGATGAGTCTTTACCCGGACGTCCTATTGATGCTCTGCGTGCTGGACGAAAGGCCGAAATTCGACGACGCGCTCAAGCAATGGGTTGGTAATCGTTTTAGTTTTGGCGCCCGATGAGACCGGATACGAGGTCTTCAAGGCCACTTTTCACGGTATCTGAAACAGTGAGCCGATCTAACGCTGTTCGAGTTTCAAGACCGAGTCGCTCAATTTCAGTTTCAACCGTAGCTCGTGCTCCAGACCGCTCCAACAATTCCTGCACGTGCTGGATACTGTGGGAGCTTTGTGCTGGATGCATCAAGAAGTTGTTGAGCGTTTCAGCATCTTGAGAGTTGAGGCTGATGAGGGCATGCGCCACGAGTTCTGTGCGTTTTCCCTCTACCAGATCGTCTCCGGCAGGTTTTCCCGTAAGCTCAGGGTCTCCAAAAACGCCTAGCAAGTCATCTCCAAGTTGGAACGCCATCCCCAGCGGTAGAGAGAATTCGCGGTATGCTGACAGTGTCGTTTCGTCGGCACCAGCCAAGACGCCTCCCAGTTCGAATGGCCAAACAGCAGAGTAGTGTGCAGATTTAAACTGCAATATTTTCCGAGCACGCTCCAAAGCTATTTCGGGGTCATCTGGGAGATGTGCTTCAGCCAGGATGTCAAGGTATTGACCGGTCATGACTTCGAACCGCATGGCATGGAATGCGTCGCGGGCCGGAACTGCAAATGCTGTGGCATCGGCTGTCGTAGAGAAGATTTCTTCGCTGAGCCCTAGGGCTAAGTCGCCAGCGAGAATACCAGCTGAAACTCCGAAATGCGTGCCGTCTTGCACCCACTGGTTGTCGTCATGCAAATTTTGGAACCGTTTATGAACGGATGGTTGGCCTCTTCGGGTATTTGAGCGGTCCAGAATGTCATCATGAATCAGAGCCGCAGCTTGGAATAGCTCCAATGCGACACCGGCGTCGATTATCCGGGGGTCATCGGCATCGCCACCAGCACCTTGCCAGCCCCACCATGCGAGGAGTGCGCGAAGGCGTTTACCTCCTTGCACAAGGTCAGTGATCGATGTCACGAGCGGTTCTGCTGATTCAGCTATAGAGCGGGCCCGCTGCTGATAGTCAGCTAGCAAATCCTGCATTCTGCTATATAAGGTGTTGTTGAACCACATCGCATCGGTAGTCGTCACTGTTCCAAATCTCCTGCCTAATGGAAGCGAACGGCTGAAATCCTGACTCTTCAACCTTACTGCGCAAATCACATAGAATTGGCACATGGTCTCTACGGGTCGAAGCTCAAGTCACCGCCCTGAGTGGGCGGACAGCTCATGGGACTCGACCATCTTACATATCGACATGGATGCTTTCTTTTTGTCCGTTGAGCTACTCGATCGACCAGAGCTTCGAGGCTTGCCGGCCGTCGTTGGCGGAAAGTCCGGACGTTCGGTTGTGACTTCGCCGTCATATGAGGCTCGCAAATACGGGATCCGCTCTGCAATGCCAATGTCCCAGGCATTGGCGCTATACCCGCGCCTAACGATCATTGAACCCAGTCGGGATAAGTATTCTCACGCTTCGAAAAAGATCATGGAAGTTCTACACGACATCACTCCAAATGTAGAGCAACTGTCCATAGACGAAGCGTTTATTGATGTAAGTGGAGCACGTCGCCGGCTAGGCACTCCGGCTCAAATTGCTGCTCTCATTAAACGTCGTGTGCGTGCTGTCACTGGGCTTCCTTCTACCGTGGGAGTGGCGGTAAACAAATCTGTGGCTAAGATAGCTTCGGATCATTCAAAACCCGATGGTTTGGGTGTTGTTCCGATAGAGCTAACGCAGCAGTATCTGGCGCCGTTGCCCGTTAACGTGATCTGGGGTGTGGGGCCGAAGCTGTATCAAAGACTGGTGAATGCTGACATTCATACAGTTGGTGAGTTGGCACAACAAGACCCTCAGCGAATGCAACGGTGGTTGGGCGCGGTTGGCCCGCAGTTGGTAGCACTTGCGCACGGTGAAGATTCAAGAATTGTTGAACCACGCCAGGACGCGAAATCCGTTTCAGTTGAGCACACATTTGAGGCAGACATCACCGATAGTCGTCTGTTGGAAAAATACCTGCTGGACCTGTCATATGAATGTTCACGTCGTATGCGCCACGATGGCCTGGTCGCATGGGGCTTGAGCGTCAAAGTGAAAGATACTGATCTTTCAACTCGAACAAAATCAATGTCTCTGCACAGACCTGCCACTTCGGGTGCTGTGTTCTTCAAGCAAGCTGTTCCGCTATTGCAGGCTCTAATGCAGCATCGCTGGCATCCGGTTCGCTTGCTAGGAGTGCGTGCTGATCGTGTGGCTGAGCCAGTGGTGCGGCAAGAGGTCCAGGAATCGCTATTTGAAGCCGACGAACATTTTGAGAAGCCAGACGCAACTCAAGACTGGATTTCGACTGACCGGATTTTAGATGATGTAGCCAAGAAGTTTCCTAGTGCAGCTATAAAACCCGCCACATTACTACAACATGAAAGACAACAGCGCATGTCAGACGGATAGGTGGTGAGTCACACACGTCACGGTGTGACAATCTCAGCAAATCGTCAGGCAAAAACTCTAGAATAGAGTCAAACTCAACCGGAGATTCTCAGGGATTTTCGGCAGATTATGTGGAGGCAACAGTGGGTTTATCAGATAGAGAGAAAGAGGCATTCGCTGAGATTGAATCTCAGCTGATTTCCGACGATCCCAAGTTCGCATCACAGATGCAGATGGGCAAAAAGGATTCTGCTCGTCGATTTTCAACTCGGAACATTGTGTTAGGCGTGTTACTTGCCACAGCCGGCATAGCTGTTTTGCTCACGGGTGTAACCATCGATGCAATTTGGCTAGGTATCGTTGGCTTCATTGTTATGGGTGGTGGTATCTATCTAGCATCCAAACGTACGACGAAGCCGCCCAGCAAGTCCGGCGGACGTAGTGGTTCCGGAAATAATTCATCAAGTTCAAATCAAAGCTTCATAGAAGGGCTGGAATCCCGCTGGGATGAACGTCGCCGTCAGCAATGATGTTCGTCGTTACCACTGGCGCCTGCTCTTCCACAGAAAACCCGCAGTACATACTGCGGGTTTTCTGCTGTCTAGATGAAGCTCATCTACGATCTATTTGTCGTCGCTCGCGGAGTCGTCTTGCGAATCTGAGCTGGTGTCATTGGACTCATCGTCTAAACGGGTGTCTGGTTGCTGGTGGTACTTCTCGAATTCTTGATGTTCTATGGGTGAGGGGAGCCGAACATCCGGAAACGGTCGGTCTTGACCGTAGAGGCGCGTACGATCAGGGTCAACGAGTCGAGCAGTGGAGGCAGAATCAGTATTGTCTCCTAGCGCTTTGGTGGCTAGCGGCGACTGGAAGATCTGAGTTTCGGTTAAGCTGTCCTTAGGCCCCTGCACGTTATATGGCGCGTCTTGGGTGCGTTTAGAAGGCTGTTTTGTGCTCTGGTTTGCACTGCGCCTACGCCAGATGAGTAGTGCGGCGAGTGCAAGCACGAGGAACGTGATCAGCGCCAGTGTGGTCCAGACGGTCGTCATAGTTGGGCCGCTTGCAGTCACCGTAAACGTACCGCTGGAGTCCTCAACTGCGACGGTTCGGCTCGTAGAATCTGCCGACGTAGCTCCACCGGAATGCATGGTTGGGAGTACTACTTGGAACGTTGCAGACTCTTCCACGCCACCGGTTGCAAGTTCCCAAATTGCAGACAGGTCGGCGTCGAGGTTATATTCGGTCCATAAGCCTGTAAGCGCATCGTGGCGCAGGGTCATAGTATCGCTGACGTCTTTTTCCTCGAGGTAAATATTTAACTGTTCGGTGAGGGCCTGAGCGTCTTGTCCCTGAAATGTTGTGGTGTAGACGGTACTTCCATTTTGGCTGGAGGAGCGGAACGAACCGGACCCTTGCGCTGGTTCGAAGCGTTCGGCCACAGCCTCTTTGTGCTCTTCTGTGGTTTCGTCGGTAAGAACGAATTCGAACGTCTGCTCCATACTTCCGTCGAAGTTTAGGCGAGTAGTGGAGGACAAGGAGTCCAAGGGCATACCGCGATTGAGCTCGAGCTGAAAATCTCCGTCGCCACGATGTAGGTCTACTAACTGCCAATCGTCTGGATATTCGGTTTCGCCCTCCAATTGTTGAATATTGGTTGGATTACAGATGGCGTCACAGGTCCAGTGCGAGCCTGAATACTCAGTTATGGCGTCGGGGGACGAGCCCTCGAGTGTATCCGTGGATCTAAAGGTCGCTTGATCATTTGCCAGCAACGTTTGTAAGCCTTCTTCTATAGCCTCTACCGACTCGAACTGGACAGAAATGTCTCGTACTTCGGCACTGTCCGAACCGTGGTTTTCTGTTGCTCCAGAATCTTCAACGGCGCCGACAACTCCATCTTGGGTGTTGAGCATTTGTACTCGTTCATTGACGAAAGCATTTTGGGCCGCAGCGTCTTCAGGGGAGACGAGGTAGGACATAGCGATCTCAAACTCTCCGGATTCCAGGATTGCGAGATCCATGCCTACATCATCGAAGCGTCGATCATCTTTCAAGCTGAAATTTATACGGGGAAGAGAAGTGGAGGTCTCGACTTCTTCGCCATCATAAATAACGGAGGCCGTTCCTCCGGAAGTTAATACGGTGGAGTTTGCTGCTACAACACCCTCTTCGATGAGTGCACTTGATGCCCAGCCCATGAGGTCGTCATTATAGAACGACTCTTCAAAAACCACTGAGGTCACCAACTGCTGCTGATCGACTCGCACGTCCATCTCACGATCGTCTTCGGGTACTTCCGACACATCGAGTAGGGCTCCAATTTTGTCTTGGTAGTCACTGACATTGTCGAAGTCCATTGTGAAAGTAGCGCTATAGCCTGCATCTTCTTGCTCAATACCCTCGAACGTCAGTACATCTGGAGTGTGGGCTTCTAGTGCTTGTGCTGCACCATCAGTACCTCCCTCGAGATTCTGCGCGTCCTCATCAGCCATGGTCATTACGAACTGGCGTTGGCCTGATTGGTCCTCTTGCAGATTGAGTTGCGTATTCACGTCGGCGCCACACGCTGTGAGTACTAGGGCGCTGAAGAAAGCGAAGAACGTGAAAATGCGCGCTCGGATGCGTAGTCGGTGCGCGGGATGGGACTTCGGAGGATGTATTTGTTCCAATGTGTAGCTTTCAGTTGATTCAGCGCCGGTTGGTTGTGGCGACGCATGCTGCTGCATCTATCTTAACGAGCTAGGCTACGCGCTGTGTTCGCAACAGCCATCCGGCGTTGGTGCGTTGCTCACTGTGACGAGCTGAACGAGTGGTGCGATTCCCACCTTCCTCCCTGTGGTGCCCCACTTTGCTCCACCACGTTGAGAGAACCGCTTAGGCGACCGCAAAATTCGGTCGAAATGGAGGAATAGTCGACGTGTTATTCACTTTTGTCACATTATGCACTCCATGACGACACGCTCCCCGATGTACTCCCCTGAGCGCTCCACTTTGTTCCATTCACTGCGAAATCCTTGAAATAGCACGAATCTCAAGATCTCTGAAGTGCTTGGCGGGTGGATAAAATGGATAATTTCGCGCAAAATGGTACTTGAAATGTTGATTGTGGGGAGAAGTGGGGTAAAGTGGAGGGGTAAGAGGATGGTGGTCGCAAAGCATGATCAAAGCGGGATCGGACAACGTTGGGGGTAGTGCCAAATGTTTTTGGGTACATACACTCCGCGTTTGGATGAGAAATCTCGCCTGATCTTGCCGGCAAAGTTTAGAGATGAGCTGTCAGATGGCGTTGTGCTCACTAGGGGGCAAGAACGCTGTGTGTATGTGTTCTCGATGGAGGAGTTCCAGAGAGTGCATGAACAGATGCGCGAGGCTCCGCTCTCTTCACGTCAAGCTAGAGACTATATTCGTGTCTTCTTATCTGGTGCATCAGATGAGAAGCCGGATAAGCAAGGCAGGATCACCATTCCAGCTCCACTGCGAGAGTATGCGGGGCTGGATCGTGACGTAGCTGTCATCGGTGCGGGAACCCGGGCAGAGATCTGGGATCAAACTGCTTGGGGCGCTTACCTCAGTGAACAGGAGTCGGCATTCTCTGAAACTGACGAGGAAGTCATTCCAGGGCTGTTCTAGGAAACGAGCCGCAACGTAAATACAACTTCATAATTGTGAGGACTCTTATTTCAGACCTCTATCCGGACAGCTGGCCTGCCTTCCCCTGGGCCAGGTGCACGGATGGGGATCTGAACTAAGAGCCATCATTTTTCCCAGCACTGTCGGAGTAACGCAAAGGAGCATAATGGCAGCTAATGACCCAGCTGGTCAGCACGATGCCCAAGAAGCTCCAAGCGTTGCCCGACGGCATGTTCCTGTGATGGCCCAACGCGTCATCGATCTTCTGGTGCCAGGAGTTGAGTTTGCTCGCCAGCAGGATCGTCGACCAGTACTCGTCGACGCAACCCTGGGCATGGGTGGCCATACCCAGTTGATGTTAGATCGATTCCCCGATGCGTTTGTAGTCGGTATTGACCGCGACACACAAGCTCTGGAGCTTGCAAAACAGCGACTTGAAGCTTACGGCCCTCGATTTATCGCCTTCCATGGAACATACGATGAAACTCTTGCAGCATTAGCGACAGCCAACACCGACGCCGCCGATGGATATCTCTATGACCTGGGAGTCTCCTCATACCAGTTAGATGAACGAAAACGTGGATTTGCCTACTCCTATGATGCTCCGCTTGACATGCGAATGGACCCCACGGCTCGTTTCAGCGCTGCAGACGTTGTAAATGATTATGACCAGCGCACGTTAGAGCAACTCATTCGTCGTTTCGGCGAAGAAAAATTTGCCCGGCGTATTGCAACAGCTATCGTCGCTAGACGAAGTGAGCGACGTTTTTCCCGCACCGGAGATCTCGTTGAGACAATCCGCAAGGCAGTGCCAGCGGCGGCAGGCCGTTCCGGTGGTCACCCGGCCAAGAGAACGTTTCAGGCACTGCGTATAGAGGTTAATGAGGAGCTCAATATTCTGCGGGACGCCTTGCCACTAGCCCTCAAAAGCTTACATATCGGTGGACGTATGGTCGTCATGAGTTATCACTCCTTAGAGGACCGCATCACAAAGAAGGCTTTCCAAGAGCAGGCGACGAGTCTCACACCGCCAGACTTTCCGGTTGAACTTGAGGAGCATGCCCCCGTGGTCAAGATCTTGACTCGGGGCACGGAAAAACCTACTGAACAAGAAATTGCTGATAATCCCCGCGCTGCTTCGGCCAAAGTGCGCGCAATTGAAAAGATTCGACCAAACAGGAGCAACGGATGACAACTTCCCCCTCGAACATCCGCGTATTGCACCCCGAATACTCAACGGATGCCACCGCGAGAGTTCTTGACGAAAAGCAATTCGCCGATCAAGGCAGTCAACCTGGGTATATCCCAAGTGGCGGAGATGCTGACGCCAGAACCCGTCGGGATCAGTTCAAGGTTATTTCCGGTCAACTCAAACGCACGCCAATTGGGTACACGATATTCGTGATGACGATCCCTATTGTCGCACTGTTAGTGGTACTGGTCGTTAATATCGTCTTGTCGAATCGGCAGTACGATCTAGTCGAGCTCAACAGCCAACTCACAAACATCACCCAGTCTAACGAAGCGTTAGCGCAGGATCTGGCCCAAAGTTCCGCACCTCAATCCGTTGCTCAACAAGCTGCAGATCTTGGAATGGTGCTACCTGGAACATCGGCTTCAATCGATCTTGCTTCGGGGGAGATCACCGGTACTGCAACAGCTGCCGAATCAGATAACACTCCAACGAGTTTCGTATCAGAACCAACGGTCCGAGCAGGTACAGGGGTGCCAGCGGAAGTCGAGGCTCCCGCTGACTCTGGAGCAGAGCCTGTGACAATGACCAACGAGGGGGTTCCCGGACCGAAATCTGACACCGTTAAGATAGTTGAACCCCAAATATCGATGCCAAATTCCGGTGTGACGAATTCGGCAACCGACAGTGGCGTGGCAGATGCCAATGGTGACTCATCAATAGGTAGTCTTCAAGGACCCCAGGTTAGTCTTCCTACCGACAACTAATGTCGGCCAACTGGTTGAATCTGTTGAAGGCAGGTGAGTCGTGTGCCACAGGCGCTAGGTACTGGATCGCAAAAATCCAGATTAAAGGTGACTATGTCGCTCTTAATGATTTGCCTGCTGGTGCTGGGTGGCCGACTCCTGTTTATTCAAGGGATTGACGCTGAAGACCAAGCGCAACAGGCCATGGACCGAAGAACCCGACCTGTGACGCTCGCACCGGAGCGGGGTTCGATCTTGGACCGGGACGGCAATCTCCTTGCAGAGTCTGTCCAGCGCTACGACTTGGTTGTTGATCAGCGCCTGGTCCAGGACTCCAGAGTCTGGGATCCCGAGGAATCTGGCTATGTTGACCTCGATATCGAAGAGCAACTGCAAGAGCTCTCCGATATCTTGGAAATTGAGTATCCCGAGCTAGAAGCAATGATGGTGGGAGAGCGACCGTATCGTGTCGTATCGCGGCGGGTCACCCCGGAGGTTAAAGAGGAAGCCCTTGAGCTGAACATTCCGGGTCTTATCTCCGAGCCAGTGGCTGATCGGATTTATCCCAATGGCGCCGTAGCAGGTTCGGTAATCGGCTTTACCGGACACGACGGGAACGGTCTTGAAGGTATTGAGCGCTCACAGAATAAGCGCCTCAGCGGCCAGACGGGTGAGCGCATATTCGAAATTTCCGCAGATGGCGTTCGTATCCCCAATGCGTCGTTTTCTGAGACGCCAGCAGTCGACGGTAATGATGTTCAGCTGACCATCGATCAAGATGTCTCCTGGTATGCACAGGAAGCAATCGCCGCCAAAGTTGATGAGTACAACGCGGAGTGGGGGAACATCGTGGTTATGGACGCAAAGACCGGTGAGATATTGGCTCTATCGGATTCAGAAACAGTAGATCCAACAGACCCCACTGAGACAGATCCACTATTCTGGCGACCTACAGCAATTTCACAAGCCTTTGAACCCGGCTCCACTGGTAAGGCAGTAACATTTGCGGCGGCCCTTGACGCGGAGGTTGTCGAACCTGAAGATGAGTGGACTGTGCCGAATAGTCAGACCTTCAATAACGAAGAGATCAACGACTCGATGCCGCACGACACATTCGATATGACCACCGCTGGAATCTTTACCAGGTCTTATAACACCGGAACTGTTCAGGTTGCCACCAAGCTTAGCCCCGAAGAACGCTGGGAGTATATGAAGGACTTCGGGATTGGTGATCCTATAGACATAGGGATGACACGAGTCAATAATGGGCTCTTTACGTCGTGGGAGAACTGGGATCGACGTCAACACTTCACGACCACATTCGGTCAAGGGTATTCCCTGACTTCGCTTCACACCACTCGAATCTTTCAGGCCCTTGCCAATGAAGGAAAGATGATGCCGCCTAGGATTATCGATTCCTATGTCGATGAAGACGGTATTGAAACTCCTTGGGAACCACCAACAGAACCCAAACAGGTCGTTTCTCAAGAAGCGGCAGATGAGATGCTGAAACTCATGGAAGGAGTCGTTGAAGAAGGTACGGCATATAACGCACAAATTGATGGCTACCGTGTTGGTGGTAAGACAGGGACTGGGCAAGCAGCCGGGGCCGGTGGATACGACGGCTACACGACGTCCTTTACCGGTGTCGTACCGCTGGATGATCCACAATTCGTTGTCTCAGTCGCGGTCCATCGGCCACAGGGCAATTGGGAGACTTGGCAAGTAACCGATACTGCGGCCGATGTCATGGAATATCTGATGAGTAAGTACTCGGTCCCACCGTCCGACACCGGATCCCAGAGCTATGATGTATTTACCGAAGACCCACAGGAAAGGCCGTGGTAGCCCGTTTAACGGGGCTGCCACAATGACCATGCTGCGACCAAAAAAGAAATTCAACGTAAAACTTGGCACAATCACAAAACATCTCGGACAGTACCGGCCTTCAACTTCTGGCTCTGCTGACACATCGATAACTGGAATTTCGATGAACTCGAAAACCGTGCAAGATGGTGATCTTTATGCAGCAGTAGCCGGGGCGCATCACCACGGTGCGGACTACCTTGACCAAGCCTTGCACGCCGGGGCAGTTGCGGTACTTACGGACGCTTCTGGTATGGAAAGAGTTCCGCAAAATACGCCCGCAATCATCGTAGAAGACGTACGAGGTGCCCTGGCTGATGCTGCAGCAATCATATACAACACTACTGCTGCCACAACACCCCAGATGTATGGTGTAACGGGGACGAATGGGAAAACCACAACAACGTACTTCCTCAACGCGCTGTTAGCAGCAATCGGGGAGACGACAGGTCTGATCGGGACGATTGAGACGCGCATCGCAGGTCAATCCGTGTCCTCACAATTCACCACACCAGAAGCCCCCGACCTGCACAGCCTGGTTGCCTTGATGCGGGAATCTTCGGTCACCGCAGCTGCCATGGAAGTTTCTTCTCACGCTATGGCATATAAACGAACGTTTGGACTGCAATTCGAAGTAGTCGGTTTCACTAACCTGACGCAGGATCATCTGGATCTTCATGGAACTATGGACGAGTACTTCGCATCCAAAAGACTTCTCTTCAGTGGAGACCACTCCCAAAAACAAGTGGTGACAGTCAACGGCGGACCTGACCCAGCGTGGGGCAAAACATTGTCCCAGCAACTACCAAAGGCCGTGACGCTCGACCTCGGACCCGCGGCAGTGATTGAAGCCGAAGCACCAGACGCCACCTGGAAGATTACCGGCATTGAGACCAGCGGCATCGGTCATCGCTTTACCTTACGGCACCATTCCGGCTATGAGGTCACAACACGTGTTGGTATGCCGGGTAAATTTAATGTGGCCAATGCAGCCCTGGCTGCTGTGATGGTCTATACCGGGCATGCGCACAAAGAGTGGGAAACCATCACGGCGATATTGGCAAGTCCCGAACACAGCCCATTCGAAGCAGCCGTGCCCGGGCGCATGGAGGTTATCTCGAAGCAGCCGACCGTAATTGTTGATTTCGCGCACAACCCGGATGGTCTAACACAAGCGTTAGAGGCTGTGAATCGATCGAAAGAACACAGCGGACGTACAATCATAGTATTCGGTGCAACAGGTCAGCGCGATACTGCAAAGCGACCGCTGATGGGCAGTATCGCCGCCGAATACGCGGACGTCGTCATAGTAACTGACGACGACCCGCACCATGAGGAACCCTCGCAAATTCGCAAATGCGTTCTCGAGGGAGCCAAAGCTCACATTGCGGCGCAGAAATCCGATACTCAAGTATTAGACATTGCACCGCGAGCCCAAGCGCTGGCATACGCGGTCGAGATCGCGGGGCGTCATGACACCATATTGGCCGCCGGGCGAGGCCATGAGACGCACCAGGACATTGCCGGGGAGCCATTTGCTATCGATGATCGTGAGGTCCTTCGTCGCCACCTGGTAGATCACGGATTCATCACAACTGGCACAGCATCAGCGGAACTCACGGACTAACGCGGTAAGGTCAAATGCGAAATGATTGAACTCAATGCACACCAGATAGCAGAAGCTACAGGCGGTCGACTTACAACCAGTATCGACGACACCACGGTAGTGACGTCTGCCGATACCGATTCGCGCCAACTTGAACAGAATTCGTTATACATTGCCCGACGTGGTGAAGTCACCGATGGACACAATTTTATCGCTTCAGCCCGCGCGGCCGGAGCCCAGCTCATCCTGGCCGAACACGAAACCACGGGAGAAGACGGTGTTGTTGACCCGGCCGTAATTGTTGAAGACTCAACCGTCGCCATGGGGGATCTCGCGCGCTACATCGTCGAAAAGATCCGACAACACTCAGAAACCACGGTTATCGGAATTACCGGTTCCGTTGGCAAAACATCGACCAAAGATGCACTGGCCAGGCTGCTATCTTCGCAGCAGGGACCAACAATCGCGCCGCGGGGTTCCTACAACGGTGAGACTGGTTTACCTCTGACGATATTCACCGCTGACCTAGACACTCGTTATCTTATAGTCGAGATGGGTGCCGACCGGCTCGGCAATATCAGAGAACTCACCAACATCGTGCGTCCCGATATCTCTGTGGTCCTCACCGTAGGCACTGCCCATGCACAGTCTTTCGGTTCACTTGAGAACATCGCCATCACAAAGGGCGAAATAGTTGAAGCGCTTGAACCAAACGGCATCGCAGTCTTGAACGCCGATGACGTCAAGGTTGCTGCAATGGCATCGCGCGTGCCCAGCGGGGCGAAAACAATCTGGTTTTCTGCTGCTTCCGTGCCGCCCGAACGCACGAGTCTACTTTATGCTGCAGACGCAGCAACGACCGAGAATGAAAACCCACATTTCAACCTCCAGTACCTCGGCGAGGACGCGACAGATCAAGACCGTCGGGGACGGAAGGTCACCGCAAACATGATCGGTGAACACCACACCACTAACCTGCTGGCGGCGGCGACAGCAGCACTGGCTGCGGGGGTAGACCTCGCGACGATCGCGCAAGTGATGCCCGAGATCGCACCTGCATCGGCGCACCGTATGGCACGTACTGACCGTGATGACGGCATCACGGTTATTGATGATGCCTATAACGCGAACCCAGAATCAATGCGCGCCGGGCTCAAAACGCTAACGATGCTCGGACGTAACACCGGACGTCGTACGTGGGCGATTTTAGGGCCCATGCTGGAACTGGGAGACCAACACGCCAAGGAACATATCCTGCTTGGGGAGACTGTCGTGCGATTGAATATTGACCAACTAGTCGTTGTGGGGGCCGATGCTCGAGCACTGTATACAGGTGCCATTAACGAGGGTTCCTGGGGCGACGAAGTCGACCATGTGTTATCAAATGATGAGGCCTTCGACCTGCTCACTGAACGAGCTCAACCAGGCGACATCATTTTCGTCAAGGGTTCCAACGGCACCCGCCTTTGGGAACTCGCCGACCGACTGACCACTGAAAAATTGGTGCGCCGCAAGGAGATGCCGTAAGTGATAGGACTACTGATAGGCGCTGTTCTCGGCGTCATCCTCACGGTTGTGGGAACCCCGCTGTTTATTCGATTACTCCATCGGCGTGGTTACGGCCAAATCATTCGTGATGACGGACCCACCACACATGCTACAAAGCGTGGTACCCCGACCATGGGTGGCGTGGTGATTGTGACCAATTTCGTACTCGTATATTTCGTCACCCACTGGATCATGTCCATGTTGGAGCTAGAGAACTCTGGCATCACGGTTACCGCATTATTACTACTCTTTCTTACCGCGGGTATGGGACTGATCGGCTTTCTCGACGACTACATTAAGATCTCGAATCAGCGTTCCCTCGGTTTGACGGCCACCGGTAAGATTATTGGACAGGGTGCGGTAGGCATCACATTTGCGATTCTGGCGCTCAACTTTCCAAATAGTCAGGGCTTTACGCCCGCTTCCACAGCCATATCGGTATTCCGCGACACTTCCTGGGATTTAGCATTTTTCGGCGCTACCGCCGGGGCCATTTTATTTGTGATCTGGTCCAACTTGATCACTACTGCGACAACCAACGCGGTGAACCTCACCGATGGACTCGACGGTCTCGCCACGGGAGCGGTCGCAATGGTCTCCGTGGGCTATGTCTTGATCACGCTCTTTCAAAGTAACCAAGCCTGCTCCGGTACAACAAGTGCCGGGGGCTGCTATGAAGTACGCGACCCCATGGATCTTGCCTTAATGGCGTCGATTCTGGCCGGCGTTTTGCTGGGATTTTTATGGTGGAACACTGCTCCCGCGAAGATCTTCATGGGAGATACCGGCTCCCTGGCGCTTGGTGGTGCACTTGCTGGATTCGCAATCTTCTCCAAAACCCAAGTGCTACTTGTGATACTTGCGGGACTGATGGTTGTGATTGCAGCATCAGTCATTATTCAAGTCGGCTACTTCAAGATTTCTGGTGGCAAGCGCGTTTTCCTCATGGCCCCGCTGCAGCACCACTTTGAACTCAAAGGTTGGGAAGAAGTCACCGTAGTGGTCCGATTCTGGCTCATCGGGTTAGGGTTCGTCGTGGCCGCGCTAGCAATGTTCTACGCTGAATGGGTGATCCTGCGATGAATAGGACCTTGGACCATCTCACCACCTGGGATTCGGCCTGGTCGGGCCTCTCGGTTGTTGTCACAGGAATAGGCGTTACGGGCTTCTCGGTAGCAGATACACTCGCTGAGCTAGGGGCCTCGGTTCTCGTCGTCGATGGTAAAGATACCGCAGAGAACCGAAAAGCTGCTGAGACTCTGAAAATCGTTGGAGTTCAAGACGTACTGCTGGGTGATGACGCTGTCACCGGTCTGCCGGATGCTAAGAGTATCGGTGGCACTATTGACCTCGTGGTCACTTCACCCGGTTGGCGGCCCGACAACGTAGTACTAGTTGAAGCCCAGCAAGCAGGAATCCCGGTATGGGGCGACGTTGAATTCGCTTGGCGCGTTCGCCGGCGCGAAGGAAAGCGGACAGCTCAGTGGGTCACATTGACCGGTACGAATGGCAAAACCACAGTTGCTACGATGGCACAGTCCATGGCCCGCGCCCAAGGACTAGATGCTGTGGCCGTTGGTAATGTCGGGACACCAATTTTGGATGCAATTCGATACCCCGATGGTTTTGACCTGCTTATCGTAGAACTGTCATCATTCCAGCTGCACTGGATTGAACGCATCGAGCCGGAAGCCTCCACGGTGCTCAATATTGCTGAGGACCACTTGGACTGGCACGGTGGGTTAGAAAATTACATGGCTGCTAAGGCCAAAGTGTATGAGAATACACGCATTGCTGCTATCTACAATGACGCCGAAGCCGCGACCATCCGGATGGTCGAGGATGCTGACGTTATCGATGGCTGTCGGGCCATTGGCATCACTACCGATACTCCGCAGCGTTCCATGCTTGGCACTGTAGATGACCTACTGGTCGATCGAGCATATCTGACCAACCGCGGAACTCAAGCGCTTGAACTCGCAGAGTTTAGTGATGTCGGAAATCCGGCACCGCAACACATGGTCTTTAACGCCCTAGCAGCGGCTGCTCTAGTCCGTGCTGTGGGGGTCGAGCCGGCGGCGATACAAGCCGGATTGCGTAATTACGAACCGGAACCGCACCGGATTCAACCTGTTGCGCATTTTCACGACGTGTTGTGGGTCGACGATTCCAAGGGGACCAACCCGCATGCCACGGATGCGGCTTTGGCTAGTTACCGCCCAATCATCTGGATCGCCGGAGGACTGTCCAAAGGGGCTTCCTACGATGAACTTGTGAAAACGCATAAAAATAATCTCAAAGCGGTGATTCTCATCGGCACGGATCACGCAGGGATCGTTGCTGCGTTGCAGCGACACGCACCGATGGTACCTGTCCACACCGACTACCTGCGAGACACTACAGTGGAAGTTGGAAATGGGGCTGAGGTGATGCGAATAGTGGTCAACTTGGCCCACGAACTGGCCGAGCCACATGACACGGTGTTGCTATCGCCGGCCGCTGCATCAATGGATCAGTTCGAAAACTATAACGTTCGCGGGGATGCGTTCACAGAAGCGATCGCCTCGAGGCTATCCGACATCAATTATCCGGGACATTAAGACGACCAAACAACAGGAGCACGACATGACCATCGGTCCGACACCTCGTGTATCTCGTGCTTGGGATTGGCTCACCGGTGTGCATTCCCAAAAATCGGCCTACTGGCTCATTTTGGGTCCTACTATTGCGCTCACATTTATCGGTGTCGTTATGGTCCTCTCCGCGTCGTCGGTAGAATTCATTGGCGGTTCAGGGTCGTTCTCCTCGCTTAGTTCGCAGGGCCTCTACGCTGTTTTAGGGTTGGTGCTGCTGATTTGGATGGGGAAGTGGCGACGCCAGACCTACCACAAACTCGCGGTGATCATGCTGCTGGTCAGTATCGTACTGCTCGCACTGGTCTTTACTCCCTTGGGCGTGGAAGTCAACGGAAACCGCAACTGGCTCCGATTGGGTGGCTTCTCATTTCAACCTGCGGAGGCCGCCAAACTGTCCTATAGTGTGTGGGCTGCTTATGCGCTGAGTCAAAAGCTCAAACACCAAACTTTTGGCAAAGACCTGTTGGTTCCGGTGGTGTTTCCCTTCGGCGCCGTGATCGTGGCACTTATTATGGGGGGACGTGACCTCGGCACCGTCCTGATCATGTTGATGATTGTGGCCACCATCCTGTACCTGGGAGGTATGCGTACGGTCTACCTGGTTACTACCGCGGTGCTCGGGTTCCTTGGGGTGGCAGTGCTCACCATGATGTCTGATAACCGGATGATGCGTATCCAAGCGTGGATGGGCAACTGTGACCACCCCGCGGATCCGTGCTACCAGTACGAACAAGGCATGTTCGCTTTGGCTTCGGGTGGATGGTTCGGCCTCGGCCTGGGGCAATCTCGACAAAAATGGTCCTATATTCCGGAAGCCGGCAACGACTTTATCTTTACTGTACTCGGCGAAGAGCTGGGCCTGCTCGGCGCACTATTGGTCCTAGGTCTATTTGTGACGCTGGGCATTGGCATGTTCCGCGTGGCCTACAACAGCACGGATAACTTTGTTCGTCTTTCGACCGGAGCGATCATGACGTGGTTATTGGGACAAGCATTCATGAATATTGCGATGGTTACTGGGCTACTTCCCGTGATTGGTGTTCCACTTCCGTTTATATCTGCAGGAGGTTCTGCGCTGCTGATGTCCATACTCGCTGTAGGTGTGGTGCTGTCTTTTGCAAGGCATCAGGCACAAGAGATTCAAGATAGAACATCAACAGCACAACGCCAGTCCGTCACGAAAGAAAGCGTATAACTTATACAATGACTACGACTATGAACGTTGTCTTTACCGGTGGCGGTACGGCCGGCCACGTATCACCGATGCTCGCTATGGCAGATGCCCTGAACTACCGATATCAAGACTCCGATGTTGATGTAGACATCCTCATGATCGGGACCGCAGAAGGGATGGAAGCCACTCTGATCCCCGATGCAGGCTATAATTTTTCAACTGTAGACAAAGTTCCCATGCCTCGTAAGGTATCTGCAGATCTGTTGACGGTGCCATTTCGTCTCCGCAAAGCTATTCGCCAGGCTCGCAAACTTCTGCGTGACCATCAAACCCAAGTCGTGGTGGGCGTAGGTGGATATGCTTCCACCCCTGTGTACTTGGCCGCTCGCGCTGAGAAAATCCCAGTCATCGTACACGAAGGTAACGTGCGACCAGGTCTGGCCAATAAACTCGCCGCTCGATTTGCTAGCGTAGTCGCCTGCGCATTTGAAGGCACCGATTTACCGGGTGTAATTCACGTGGGAATGCCTATGCGCAGACATATAACAGACCTTCCGATGGGCCCCACCATGCAGGCCCAGGCTCGAGTGTCTCTTGGACTGGATCCTGATAGGACAACGCTCGTGGTCACAGGTGGCTCATCGGGTGCATTAAATTTGAACACCGCAGTGAGCGGAGCACTGGATGATCTCCTTGCAACCGGCGCGCAAATACTGCATTTGACAGGGCGCGACAAAGCGGTGACTGATGCCTCAGGTGCCGTTGTCAACGAGGAGGGATACGTGCAAGCAGAATATATTGACGGTTTGGCACGTGTCTACCAATCGGCTGACCTCATTGTCGCTCGTGCTGGTGCAGGCACTGTTCACGAATTAGCGGCCATCGGTCTCCCGTCGGTCTTGGTCCCATTACCCATCGGTAATGGGGAGCAAGAGCTGAACGCCGCTGGTCTCAAAGAGTCCGGTGCAGCAGTGGTGGTGAGTGATGAAGATTTCACTACCCAATGGGTTGCCACCAGGTTACCGAACCTCTTGGTCGACCAACCCCGCTTAGAATACATGGCCCAAACCGCCAAGAATCTTGGCATCACTGATGCTGCCGAAACGATGGCCACAATCATTTCTGAAACGAAAGTCGCACGATGACCCACCTAGACATCCCACGTCTGCAAGACATCCGACACGCCCATTTTCTCGGAATCGGGGGAGTTGGAGTATCCGGTGTGGCGCGTATATTGCTGGCTCGTGGCATCACCGTGACCGGAACTGACGCCAAAGATTTGCCAGTTATGCAGCAACTACGTGAACGCGGGGCTACCATTTACGTTGGCTACGAAGCCGAGAACTTTCATCGAGCACAAATACAAACCAACAGTTCCATCGACATCGTCGTTGCCTCCACCGTAGCTGGTGCCGACAACCCGGAGCGTCAAGCCGCAGAAGCTGCCGGTGTGCCGATCTACCATCGCTCTCAAGGCCTTGCCGCCGCTATGGATGAAAAGCAGGTCCTGACTGTCGCCGGTACACACGGTAAGACAACTACATCATCTATGGCAGCGGTTGCGTTCACCTACGCCGGTGCCCAGCCGTCTTTTGCGGTTGGTGCCGCTATCGCCAATCTTGGCACCAACGCCGAGCATGGTTCCGGCGACTGGTTTATCGCAGAAGCCGATGAGTCTGATGGTTCGCTACTGAACTACACCCCAAATATTTCGATCATCACCAATATCGAAGCCGATCACCTGGACTACTATGGCACCGAAGCAGCCGTTCACCAGGTCTTTGCAGATTTCGCCACACAAATCAGACCAGATGGGGCCCTGGTTGTTTGTGCGGACGACGAAGGAGCGGCTTCCCTGGCCCAACGCCACCGTGACCAGGGGACGCGTTCACCAAAGGCCACCGTGTATACCTATGGTCTTGCTCCGAGTATGCATCCGATGGAAAGTACCAACACCCACGCTCATGCTTTGGACCTCGCCATTACGGATATCCAACCGGACGTCACGGGATCCGGCCAGCAGGTCACGTATCAATTCAGCGATGGCAGATCAGAAACCATTGCCCTGGCGACTCCAGGAACGCATAATGCTCTCAACGCGGCCGGGGTGCTGTTAGCTTCTGTTCTGGCAGGTATTCCCGCAGCCGATGCAGCGGCAGGTTTAGCCTCATTCACTGGTTCAGCCAGACGATTTGAACACCACGGAACAGTTAACGATATTCGCGTCTATGATGACTACGCTCACCACCCCACGGAAGTGCACGCGGCTATAACTGCAGCAAATTCGATGGCTGCCGGCAATAAAGTCCACGTGATTTTTCAACCACATCTCTTTTCCCGAACGCGAGACTTTGCTCCAGAGTTTGCCGCAGCTCTTTCACTGGCTTCAACTGTGCGCGTGCTCGATATCTACCCTGCTCGAGAAACACCCCTGGAAGGTGTAACCGCCGAACTTATCACCGGCCAACTGGCACATGACATCAGCACCCGGTACCCGCAATCAACGCAAGTAGCTAGCCGTCAGGCTGCCGTGAAATCGGTGGTGCAAGCCGCAACGCCAGGAGATATTGTCCTGACGTTGGGCGCCGGTGATGTCAACCAACTTATTGAAGCAATATTTGCCGGTCTCAACGAATCCAATACCTAGTACTTATGTCGAAAAATCCGCCACACGAACCATCAAGTAGTTCGGAAAATGCCGACCAGGTAGCGAAGAAGTTTCCTGGTCTGGCTGCCAAGAATCCGGCAAAGTCCATTTCAGTTGAGCGACCCGTCCACTGGGACAAGAAAACGGTCACAGAAACTGGGATACCCCGGACCGAAGACGAAACCACCAGCCCCTCGAACGCCCCAGAAAAAAGTGCTCAGTCCAGCGAAGGCAACCGCGATGACACAGTCTTGGAACTCCCGCCCAGTCCCGAGCAACGCAAAGCCAAGCGTCGTCGGACCATCTGGGTCAGTATCCTTTCGACCCTGGTGCTGCTCGGAAGCGGTTGGGCAGTACTGTTTTTTTCACCAATTCTGGCTATCGAAAATGTCAAACACGAAGGGCTTGACCTAGTGACAGAATCCCAGGCAACCCAACGCACTGATCAGCTCCAAGGCAAGCCGTTACCCCAAGTGGGCGAAAGCAGTGTCAGCGAACTTTTCGAAGACGTTCCTGCTGTGAAAGATGTGACGTTGCGTGCAGAACCTCCGCATGGACTGGTAGTTAATATCAATGAGCATCAGCCCATTGCCATGGGACCACGCGGTAAAGAGTATGTTGTGTTCTCTAATGACGGGACTGAACTCGCGGAAATCACGGCGAAGAAAGCCCAAGAGTTTGATCTTCCCGTCGTCGCATCTGCTGCCGACGTAGCTGATGAAGACGTCTTCAATACAATCACCGAAGTATTGGGATCCTTGCCTGAAGATTTACGTGATCAAGTGCGGGCAGCTTCAGGATCTTCGATCGATTCAATTGAGCTCGAGTTAACCTCTGGAAAAACGGTCATGTGGGGCAATAATGACCAGGCTGAAAAGAAGGCCAGCGTACTTGACGCATTGCTCGGCCTCGAGGACGATGAAGCAGCGCAAATTTCAGAATACGATGTCTCTGCACCCGACTTTCCGGTCACACGGTAACTCCGTACTCTTTTTATCTGGTGATAGGGCCGACACACGGTCAATGGTCATTGCCCAGCCGATGGTGTGAGCATATTGTGTGCTAGAGAAGTAAACTTGGACGCAGCTTGAACTCCGTCCCATAAACGAACGCAGAATAGGGATCATATCGTGAGCTCACCCCAGAATTACCTGGCCGTCATCAAAGTTGTTGGTGTCGGCGGCGGCGGCGTGAACGCTGTCAACCGAATGATCGATGTCGGATTGCGCGGTGTTGAGTTCATTGCTATAAACACCGACGCCCAGGCACTGCTCATGTCGTCTGCAGAAGTGAAACTCGACGTCGGCCGTGATCTGACGCGCGGCCTCGGTGCGGGTGCCGACCCGGAAGTTGGTCGTCAGGCAGCTGAGGACCATGTTGAAGAGATTGAAGCAGCCCTCAAGGGCGCTGACATGGTATTTGTGACCGCAGGCGAAGGCGGTGGAACCGGAACTGGTGCTGCCCCCGTCGTGGCACGTGTTGCGAGGTCACTAGGTGCTCTAACGATCGGTGTGGTAACACGACCATTTACTTTTGAAGGTCGCCGACGGGCAACGAACGCAGAGACCGGTATCGACACGCTGCGTGACGAAGTCGATACCCTCATCGTTATCCCGAACGACCGACTGCTGTCGATCTCTGATCGATCCATCTCCATTATGGAGGCCTTCGAAGAAGCCGATAAGGTGCTCTTATCCGGTGTGCAAGGTATTACAGACCTCATAACCACAGCCGGCCTTATCAACCTCGACTTTGCAGACGTCAAATCAGTCATGCAAGGCGCCGGCTCCGCATTGATGGGTCTTGGGGCTGCCCAGGGCGAGAACCGCGCGGTAGAGGCGACTGAAGCAGCGATTGCGTCACCGCTTTTGGAAGCCTCAATTGATGGTGCCCACGGCGTGCTCCTATCGATCCAGGGTGGTACCGATATGGGGCTATTCGAAATCAACGAAGCCGCGCGCATGGTGCAAGAGGTAGCCCACCCAGAAGCAAACATTATCTTCGGTGCGGTAATCTCCGACAACCTCGGCGATGAGGTACGCGTAACTGTTATTGCTGCAGGATTCGATGATCCTGTTAATACCTCACAAAATACTGGATCATCACAGGTCGCTGCACCGGTTGCGCCGGTCGCCTCGATTAGCCCTGTCAGTGCCCCAGAGTCCAACGTTCCTGAAGAGTCTGCAGAAGACACCCAGGAGACGTCGGAAGAGCAGCAAGAGCAGAATCGAGTCGAACCGCTGCCGACCGTTGTCGAGTCATCAAATAAAGGTCACGACGACCTGGATGTGCCTGATTTCCTCAAGTAAGTTGCTGATCCACCAGCACCGTACCGACACAGGACACAATGTTGGGTTCACATCAGTGGACGCTGGAAATATGTCGATGACGGTGCTGCAACAGCACCAAACGGCTGAGCATACCAGCCGCAATAGACGTACTCTTGAAGCAGCATTGGATATTGACCCCGGCACGACTCGGTTCGCGTCTCAGACACATTCAACAATCGTGCTCTGCTCGGGGGATAAAGGCTGGGGTCAGGTCGACACACTGGGTGAAGGTGATGCGATCATCTCAGAGGATGGTAGAGCGCCCATTGCTATCCTGGTAGCTGATTGTTTGCCGATTGCCTTCACTACAGACTACGGACCGACCGCGATTGCGCATGCCGGGAGGGTAGGGCTGTTGAACGGCGTGATCCAAAATACCGTTCGACATCTACAGTCTCTTGATGCGCAAAGCTCCGGGTCCATTACCGCCACCATAGGACCAGGTATTTGCGGATCGTGTTATGAGGTCCCCAAACTCATGCGGGATCAAGCGGCACTGGATCATCCGGCGATATCTTCAGAGACGAGCTGGGGGACTGCTGCACTCGACCTGCCCGCAGCGGCTGGGTTCATTCTGCAGCAACTCGGTGTTGAGGTACAACGTATCAGCGAGTGTACATTTACCAATGAGCGGCTCTTTTCTCACCGACGTGCTCCTGGGGGAGGCCGATTGGCTGGAATCGTATGGCCGACACGAAAAGTGTAGGTAATGCTGCACGACACACCAATGATTCAGGCGCATTTCCGTGGTTTTAGTCGAATCGTCCACTAAGGTCGAAGGTGTCCTAGGACCGTCAAGGATTTGAGGTGCGCATGGTCAGCGGATTAAGAAAAGCCATGATCCGTATGGGTCTGGCTGATAGCGATGAAGCTTATGAACACGAGCTTATAGAAGAAGAACGTAAAGCGAGTCAGGTAGCTGCCGATGCTGCTCCGCAGCCAGAAGTTCGGGAGACAGTTGCTGAGACTGCAAAGCCCGAAACACCGCAGGTAGGTCCAGGTGCGGTGCCAGACGAAGACGATGACTACCGGGCGCCGGTTACACCAATTAAGCGTGTAGTCCAGTCCCGAGAGGAAAGCGCTGAAGTGCATAAACTGCGTACCATCCACCCGCGGTCTTATAATGACGCGAAATTAATCGGGGAAGCGATCCGCTCTAACATTCCCGTCATTATTAATGTTACTGATATGTCGGAGGCAGAGGCCAAGCGACTCGTGGACTTTTCTGCGGGTCTAGCCTTCGGTCTGCACGGCGCTATCGAACGCGTAACCAATAAGGTATTCCTCTTGACACCGACCAATGTCGAAAACGTAATTGACGGGCATTCGGCGACAGCTCACGATGAAGACTTCTTCGATCAGGCCTAACCAGAACCGCAAAGCGACACCGAAACAAGGATATTGAGGATTCGTGCAGATAGTTTGGACCACGCTGTACTTGGTTGCGACCATCTACTTTTTTATCCTCGTGGTACGCGTCCTGTATTCACTAGTCAATTCCTTTGCGCGCGACTGGCGACCACGTGGAATCAACCTCATTATCGCCGAACTCGTCATGACGGCAACTGACCCACCACTGCGCTTTTTCCGCCGGTTTATTCCACCGTTGCGCCTGGGGCAGGTATCACTGGATCTATCCTTTATCGTCGTGTTTTTCATCGTCATGATCATCCGCTTTGTGGCGTTGCAGGCCGCGACAAGCTGAACCAACTCAAGGGATTTTTTTGAAATTTTAGGATATTTCGTCATTGTGGCGGCGTGGACTACTCGTTTACCAAGCCGCGGTGATAATGTAATCCTCAGATGAATAAGTAGACTAGAGTTCCGACTTGAACTACTGATGAGAAAACTCAAGTTTTCTGAATATGTACATGACCAAGTAATTGGGGTGACCACATGGCTCTCACGCCGGAAGTTGTAGTCAATAAGAAGTTCCAAGTCACGAAATTTCGTGAAGGCTACGATCAAGACGAAGTAGACGATTTTCTCGATGAAATCGTTGAGGAATTGCGCCGTCTAAATCAAGAAAATGACGACCTACGGCGTCAGGTGACTGAGCTCGAAGCTCAAACCGGTGAGGAAGCACCTGTGCCGGCCCCTGTTCCTGCCGGCGACGGAGAAGACTCCACAACCACCTCGGCAGCAGACCTTCCCGTTGTAGAGCCAGAACCAGAAGCTGAGGCCGAGCCTCCAGCGGCACCAGAGGCGGAGCCAGAGCCTGTGCAGCAGCCAACTGCAACCTCGGCAGCTCCGGTCACGTCAGGTCATGAAGACACCGCAGAGTCGGCAGCCGGAGTATTAGCAATGGCACAGCGCTTACACGATGAGTACGTCTCTGACGGTGAGCGTAAACGCGACGAGATTGTTTCCGAAGCTGAGCGTGAAGCCAACCGTCTGGTGAGTGAGGCACAAGAAACCTCACGTAAGACCCTGGCTGACTTTGAAGAACGCAAGACGGTTCTGGAACGTGAAGTTGAGGAACTGCGCGGATTTGAACGCGACTACCGTTCACGGTTGCGCTCGTTCATTGAAAACCAGCTACAAGATCTGGATTCCCAAGCTCGAGTCACAGACTAATCTTGCACCCCGAGACGACTTCCGGGACGTTTCGCCATGAATGATGGTCGGCTATTTCATATAAATAGCCGACCATCTTTATGTACAACATCAATTACGCAAAGAGGAGCCACCGTGGCCCAGCCCGACCGACAGGCACCGCAGCGAGCCTGGTGGATCGCTTTGATTCCCCTGGTTATCGCCTATGTGGCTGACCTCTGGTCCAAGGAAACCGTGCTTGCCAATATGCAAGAAGGTGACCAGATACCCGTGCTGGAGCCCCTACTGAGCTGGCACTTCATACGAAACCCCGGTGCTGCTTTTTCCATCGGCACAGACTTCACTTGGCTGTTTACCATCATCCAGGGGGTTGGGCTGGTGATCGTGGTCTATCTAATCGCGCGGAAAGCACGCACACTCCCATGGCTCTTGACACTTGGGGGACTTGGTGGTGGCATTGCCGGCAATCTAACAGACCGGCTCTTTCGCGAGCCTGGTTTTGGCACCGGGCATGTCATCGATTTCATAGCTGTCCCAAATTTTGCAATTTTCAATATTGCGGATTCATTCATTGTTGTCTCCATTATCCTGATAGTTCTACTTGTGATGATGGGTAAAACCATGGACGGGCTCCCCGAGGATAGTGACGACGACACTCAACATGCCAACCTCTGAACCAACCACGCACACTTTCCAAGCGACAAAGGCCGTACGTGCTGACGCCGCAGTGGCACAAGCCGTGGATATTTCTCGTACCAAAGCGGCTGAATGGATACAACGGGGATTAGTCCGGGTTGGAGACAAGAAAGCCCTAAAATCCACCAAACTTCGCCCCGGCGATCTTGTTGTTGTAACGCTGCCTGATGATCCTGACCCGTTAGAAGTGAAAGCTGAAGCTGTGCAAGATCTCAATGTGATAGCAGATGAAGAAGACTACATCGTCATTGACAAACCTGTCGGTGTGGCCGCGCACCCCTCGCAAGGATGGCGTGGCCCGACTGTCCTAGGTGGTATCGCGGCCCTTGGTATTGATGTATCCACTTCCGGACCACCAGAACGTAAAGGAATAGTCCAACGGCTAGACGTTGGCACATCGGGGCTTATGGTGGTGGCCAAAACTGAAAATGCCTATAGCCGACTGAAAGCTGCCTTTCGAGATCGCACCCCGCAACGGAATTACCACGCTCTCATTCAAGGCCTTCCGGAGCCCGTCAATGGGACCATCAATGCCCCGATTGATCGCCATCCCGGTTATGAATGGCGTTTTGGTGTCGTAGAGGGTGGTCGTGAAGCCATTACTGAGTACGCCACCATTGAAGCATTCGGTGCAGCAACTCTTCTGGATGTGCACCTTCATACCGGTAGGACGCATCAAATTCGTGTGCACTTTTCAGCGCTCCAGCACCCGCTGGCCGGTGACCTAACCTACGGTGCTGATGCCGCCTTGGCTGCTGACCTAGGACTCACTCGCCAATGGCTGCACGCCGTGGGGCTCGGCTTTGAGCACCCTGTCACGGGTCAGCACGTGAGCTACACCTCCGAGTACCCGGCAGACCTGGCCTACGCGTTGGATCGTTTGCGTTACTAGGGCTAGACTGACTGACGCTAGTTCAAACTTTAATCTGGAGGTCGACAGTTTCATGGCCCGTGGATCCAGCGCACAACGCGATGGTTTTGTACACCTTCACACCCACACCGAGTACTCGATGTTGGATGGAGCCGCGAAATTAGATGATCTCTTTGCCGAAGCGAGTCGACTGGGGCAGGAAGCCCTCGCCATTACAGACCATGGCTATCTCTTTGGTGCCTTTGATTTTTGGAGTAAGGCACAGCAGCACGGTATCAAACCCATTATCGGGTTAGAGGCCTACCTTGCGCCTGGTCAACAACACAGGACAGACAAGACGAGAATACGCTGGGGTGACCCCGAGCAGCGCTCGGATGACGTGTCGGGCGGCGGTGCCTACACCCACATGACGCTGTTGTCCAAGAACAATACCGGAATGCATAACTTGTTCCGGATGGGATCGCACGCGTCGTTGGACGCAGTATATGCCAAATGGCCGCGCATCGACCGCGAGCTGCTCAATGATTATTCCGAAGGAATTATTGGCACCACGGGGTGCCCTTCTGGAGAAGTCCAAATTCGCTTGCGTCTCGGACAATATCAAGAGGCGTTGGACGCTGCTGCCGAGTTCCGGGACATCTTTGGCAAAGAAAACTTTTACGTAGAGATCATGCAGCACGGTCTCGAATTGGAACGGCGCGTCTTCGGCGACCTCATTCAAATATCTAAAGACCTGAACTTACCGCTGGTCTCTACTAATGACCTGCACTATACATACCAGCACGATGCAAAACACCATGAAGCGCTCCTTGCCCTGCAATCTGGGTCAAAACTGAGCGAACCAACCTATGATGAAGGTGGCTCTCGTTTTGCGTTTAGCGGTAATGACTTTTATCTGAAATCCGCAGCAGAAATGCGTTCACTGTTCTCGGAGTTTCCGGAAGCTGCTGATAATACGTTACTTATTGCAGAACAGTGTGAAGTGAGTTTCGATACCGAAGCGAACTATATGCCGCGCTTCCCAACGCCACCGGGAGAAGACGAAACTAGTTGGCTTATCAAGGAAGTCAACAAGGGCTTGCACCGGAGGTACACCAACGGTATCCCCGCCCATGTGCAAAAACAGGCCGACTATGAGCTTGATGTCATCATCAATATGGGCTTTCCTGGATATTTCCTTGTCGTCGCGGACTTCATCAACTGGGCAAAAGAGCAAGGTATACGCGTCGGGCCGGGGCGTGGTTCCGGTGCAGGCTCGATGGTGGCTTACGCCCTACGTATTACTGAACTCGATCCGATCGAGCACGGACTTATTTTCGAGCGATTCTTGAACCCGGACCGTGTCTCGATGCCCGACTTCGACGTTGACTTTGACGATCGTCGTCGTGGCGAAGTCATCGATTATGTCACCGAAAAATACGGTGACGAACGTGTAGCGATGATCGTTACTTACGGAACCATTAAGACTAAGCAGGCGCTGAAAGACTCTGCCCGCGTCATGGGGAAACCATTTTCCATGGGTGAGCAACTCACCAAAGCGTTGCCCCCTGCTGTCATGGCCAAAGACATTCCATTGAGCGATATCGAAAATCCAGAAGCCCCTCGATATTCGGAGGCCGGGGAGTTTCGTGAACTGCTGCAAACTGAACCAGAAACACAAGAAGTGTTCGAAACAGCAAAAGGTATCGAAGGACTGATCCGTCAATGGGGTGTGCACGCCGCGGGCGTGATTATGTCCTCCGACCCCATCATTGACGTCATACCGCTGATGCGAAGGCTGGTTGACCGACAAGTCATTACCCAGTTTGATTATCCAACAGCTGAGGCGCTCGGGCTGATCAAGATGGACTTCTTGGGGTTGCGTAACCTCACGGTGATATCTGATGCAGTCGAAAACGTCGAGCTCAACCGCAATTTCACTTTGGATCTGGAATCGCTACAACTTGACGATCAAGCATCGTATGAACTGCTAGCCCGAGGCGATACCCTAGGGGTCTTTCAGCTTGACGGCGGCCCTATGCGAGCGCTGCTGAAACTCATGCGCCCCGACAACTATGAAGACATTTCCGCAACCCTAGCGTTGTACCGGCCCGGCCCAATGGGCGCCAACTCGCACAATAACTATGCGCTGCGTAAAAATGGACTGCAAGAAGTCACACCAATTCACGCGGAACTGGAAGAGCCGCTTAGCGAGATTCTCGGGGTCACTTACGGCCTGATCGTCTATCAGGAACAGGTCATGTCCATCGCGCAAAAAGTTGCCGGATATTCGCTGGGACAAGCAGATATCTTGCGTCGCGCTATGGGCAAGAAAAAGAAATCCGAGCTAGATAAACAGTACGTGAGTTTTCAACAAGGCATGTTGGATAATGGCTACTCCCAAGAAGCGATAACTGCCCTGTGGGATATCCTCTTGCCGTTCTCGGACTACGCCTTTAACAAGGCACACTCGGCAGCCTATGGTCTGGTTTCCTACTGGACCGCCTATCTCAAGGCACACTATCCGGCAGAATATATGGCTGCGCTCCTGACATCGGTATCCCACGATAAGGACAAACTAGCGCTCTACCTTAACGAATGTCGTCGCATGGACATCACCGTTCTGCCACCGGATATTAATGAATCAACACAGAATTTCACGCCCGTTGGGCAGGACATCCGTTTTGGCATGGGAGCTGTTCGAAATGTTGGTGCACATGTAGTTGCGGGCATGGTCAAAGCTCGTGAGGAACAAGGGGCCTTCACCTCGTTCCAAGATTTCTTTAAGAAGGTTCCGCAAGAGGTGTGCAGTAAACGGACCATTGAATCCATGATCAAAGCTGGTGGCTTTGATTCACTTGAGTACAGCCGCCGAGCCTTACTGGCTGTGCACGAGGAAGCTGTTGATTCTTCGGTGGTCCAGAAGCGACAGGAAGCCAATAACCAGTTCGACTTCTTCTCGTTATTAGAAGAAGACGACAGCTCAATTGATACTGGCTTTGGTGTGACGGTACCGGATCTTCCCGAATGGGATAAGAAAACGAAGTTGGCCTTTGAACGCGAAATGATTGGACTCTACGTGTCCGACCATCCTCTCCAGGGACTGGAACAGGTCATAGAGCAGCACGCTGATCACACTGTAAGTCAAATCTTGGATGACGAAGGTCCCGCTGATGGTTCATTTGTGACGATCGCAGGCTTGATCACTTCGCTGGAACGTCGTGTAGCTAAAACATCTGGTAACCCGTATGCGAGGGCTGAAGTTGAAGATCTTGGCGCTTCCATCGACGTGATGTTCTTCGGCAGGGTTTATGAACCAATCTCCAGCGTTATCGCCGAAGACCTTGTGGTTTCTATTAAGGGGCGAGTCCAGCGACGTGATGACGGTTCGGTAGTCGTCTCAGCTCAAGAGATGACGATCATAGACACCACGGATATGGGCGCCGGTGGACCGTTGAATCTCACGATCCCGTCCTTCAAGGCAACCGAACCACTCATCCGTCAGCTGGGCGATGTTTTGCGAGCTCACTCGGGTACAACGGATGTCAATATCAAGCTCGTTGGAAATCTTACGATGGAAATTATGCGAGTAGGACCGCAATACAAGGTCGCACCGAATCCAGCACTTTTTGGTGATCTGAAGGTACTGCTAGGACCGGCCTGTTTAGAGTAGCTAGGAATAACCGTGTGCTTGCGCTTGCCAAGGTGAGTGACCGTCACTATATGTAGTAGTCATGTGGGTTGAATTGCAACTATATGTAGGACTACAATTTCTGTTAGACCTATACCGTAGAGAGGTTTCTTTCCCACCATGCACTGTCCGTTTTGCCGACACGAAGAATCCCGGGTCGTTGATTCCCGTTCACTAGATGACGGGTCAGCGATTCGGCGTCGGCGCGAGTGCCGTTCATGTGACAAACGATTCACTACGATGGAAACTACATCTCTGAGTGTCATCAAACGTTCTGGGGTTGGCGAAGCATTCGATCGTGCCAAAGTTGTCAATGGCGTGCGCAAGGCATGCCAGGGCAGACCGGTGGATAATGACGACCTAGCGAAGTTGGCGCAAGAAGTTGAAGAAGCGATCCGTGCAACAGGACATGCAGAAGTCGATGCCCATGATGTTGGTCTTGCAATCTTAGGTCCACTACGTCGTTTGGATAAGGTAGCGTACTTGCGGTTCGCGTCGGTCTATCAAGATTTCGATAATCTCGACGACTTTGAAAAGGCTATTCAAGACCTTCGGGAACGCCCAGAGGTACAAGAACCTTTGCAAGCAAAATTGTTCACCCGCTAAAATTTCCGGTGGTGAACCTGGAAGGGGAAGCCAGGTTCACCACCGGTACACTTATTCCGCGATCGTGAGAATTTCTGCACCGTCGTGTGTTACCACAATGGTGTGTTCAAACTGTGCACTGCGCTGTTTATCTTTGGTGGTCACCGTCCACCCGTCATCCCAAAGATCCCAGGCAATACCGCCTAGCGTGAGCATAGGTTCGATCGTGAAAACCATGCCCGGCTGCATGACTTCATTATGCCTGGGCGCGGTATCGTAGTGCGGAATGATGAGTCCGGAGTGGAATTCTTTACCCACACCGTGGCCCACAAAGTCTTCGACCACACCATAGCCGAAGCGTTTCGCATAGGTCTCGATGACGCGACCTATTACATTAATTTCGCGGCCTGGTTTTACTGCTTTGATCGCGCGTTCCAGAGCTTTTTCGGTACGTTCCACCAGTAGGCGCGATTGTTCATCGACGGTGCCGACCAAAAAGGTTTTGTTGTGATCCCCGTGATGGCCGTCTTTATAGACCGTGATATCGATATTGATAATATCGCCGTCTTCCAAAACGGTGTCGTCGGGAATACCATGACAAATCACCTCGTTCAGAGAGGTTGTCATGGACTTCGGGAACTCTTTATACCCCAGAGTCGAAGGCCACGCGTTCTGGGCGATGATGAACTCATGGCCAATACGATCGAGCTCGGCCGTCGTAATGCCGGGCCGAATATACTGTTCCACCAGATTCATCGTCTCGGCCGCAAGACGTCCCGCGGCTCGAATGTGTGCGATGCCTGCGGCATCATAGATATCACCGTGGAGACCTTCGATTGCATCCTTTTTGCCGACGTAGTCCGGCCGGTCAATGTGCGATGGTACTGGCAACTGAGGCGCAATATACCCGGGTGTTAGACGCCCCTTTGGCGCTTTGGAGCCGACGTCGGGGCGTGGTGGTGAATCAACCGGCATGTTGTGTGAGGCAGCCGAGCCAGGTTCAACCGGCTTGCGTGTATCGAGGTTCGGTGGTGTAAACGTCATGGCTGTAGTCTATCTGGGCGCGGGGACTATCTGGTATGAAAGAAGTATGACTGAAGAAAAACGCTATTGGTACAACGTGAAATCCGGCGAAGTTGAAGACGGCCCGCAATCGATGGGTAAAGACAGGATTGGCCCATTTTCTACTCGCGAGGAAGCCGCAAACGCTTTGGCAACTTATGCCCAACGTAACCGTGCCTGGGACGAAGAAGAGGAAGACGACGACTGGGGACTACTCTAGAAACTGTGGTCCTCATCAGGGAAGTCAGCCTTCAAAACGTCTTCGCGATAACGTTTTGCGGCGTCAGACAACACTCCACGGACATCAGCGTACTGTTTGACGAACGACGGAACTCGTCCTTGATTCAAGCCAAAAGCATCCTGCCACACTAAAACTTGCCCGGTCGTACCGTTACCTGCACCGATTCCAATGGTTGGGATGGTCAGTGCTTCATCCACGGCAGCTGCAACATCGGTGGGAACCATTTCCATCAAGAGCATTACTGCCCCTGCGTCCTGCAGCGCCAGAGCTTCCTGAACCATGTGGGCTGTTGCATCTTCTTGCCGTCCTTGGACGCGGTAACCACCCAGGACATGCTCAGATTGCGGAGTGAAGCCAGTGTGGGCAACGACGGGGACGCCCGCCGCGGTTAGCGCTTGGATGTGCGGGACATATTCAATGCCGCCTTCCATTTTGACCGCCGAGATACCGGTTTCTTTCACGAGTCGAATACCAGAGGCTACAGCTTGTTCCACGGATTCTTCGTAGGACCCAAATGGTAGGTCAGCCAATACTAGTGCTCGGTTGGCGCCAGCAACGACAGCCTTGGAAAACGTGATCATGTCGTCCATGGTCACGCCCAAAGTTGAATTCTGACCTTGGACAACGTTGCCTAGCGAGTCACCGATGAGCAGGGTTTCAATCCCGGCGTCGTCGAAAATTGCCGCGGTCATCGCGTCGTAACACGTGAGCATGGCAAATTTGCCGCCGGCTTCCTTAATTTGTTGGAAATGCACGGTGCGGTATCGTGCTGGGATGTTTTTTAGAACTGAATACGGGGTATCAACCATGCCAATAGTCTAACGTCACATTGCTATCCTGGTAGTAGAGCCAATAAATTGTCAGGACGAAAGAGACCTCGATACCATGGATCGCCAGCAAGAATACGTTTTACGCACCCTGGAAGACCGCGATGTGCGGTTTATCAGGCTGTGGTTCACCGACGTCGTCGGAGCGCTGAAATCTGTGGCATTGGCCCCAGCTGAAGTGGAACATGCATTTTCCGAGGGGCTTGGTTTTGATGGATCCTCGATTGATGGTTTCACTCGTATATTTGAATCGGATATGCTCCTGCAACCGGATCCGACGACTTTCCAGATTTTGCCGTGGCGAGGCGACGAGGAACAGACTTCGAGGATGTTCTGCGATGTGAAGATGCCTGACGGTGAATCGTCGATGGCTGATCCGCGCCACGTCTTGCGCCGTACTCTTGACCATGCCGCCGATATGGGTTTTAGCTGCTATCTTCATCCAGAGATAGAATTTTATTTATTCAAAGCTGGCCTCAAAGATGATCAGGGGGCTCCTGTTCCGGTAGATCAAGCCGGCTATTTTGATCACGTTCCAGGTGGGGTCGCACAGGATTTTCGACGCGAAGCAGTCTCTATGCTTGAGGCCGTTGGAATTTCTGTGGAGTTTTCGCACCACGAAGCCGGTTCAGGGCAAAATGAGATTGATCTGCGCGCGACCGATGCTATGTCAACCGCTGATAACATCATGACGGCACGTACCGTGATTAAAGAAGTCGCTACGCTTCAAGACTTACACGCCACATTTATGCCAAAACCCCTGGGTGCTCAGCCCGGGTCGGCGTTGCACACCCATTTTTCACTTTTTGAATCAGACTCAAATGCTTTTCATGAACCCGGTGCGGAGTACCAACTGTCCACGACAGCACGCAGATTTATCGCCGGGATCCTGAAGTATTCACCGGAGATCACGGCTGTAACACATCAGTTTGTAAACTCCTATAAGCGCCTTTGGGGTGGCCGGGAAGCGCCATCCTATGTTTCCTGGGGTCATAATAACCGCTCGGCGCTGGTGCGGATCCCGCTGCATAAACCTAATAAAGCCGGCTCGGCACGTATTGAGTACCGCGGTATTGATGCGGCAGCCAACCCGTACCTGGCTTACGCACTGCTTATCTCAGCCGGTCTAAAAGGTATTGAAGAAGAATACGAACTTGATGAAGCCGCCGACGACGATATAGGCGAACTCACTGCTCGGGAACGGATTCTGATGGGACATGACTCTTTGCCGACCACACTGCATGGTGCACTGGGAGTCTTGGAAGAATCAGAATTCGTGGCCGATGTTTTGGGGGAAACGGTGTTCCAGTCTGTGTTACGTACCAAACGTGACGAATGGGATGAATACCGCGTCAACGTGTCACCCTTTGAGATTCGCCGCTATATGGATGCCATATGAGTGTGAGTCAACTTCGGTTGCTCTCAACTGGACTCCGTGATGGCGCCCGTGCTGAATCGCTGCTGCAATCAGCTGAACTCGCAGACCAAAACCAAGAAAACCTGCTCGAGCAGTTGGCGGTCGCACCAGACCCAGATCAGGCTTTATTATTACTTATCCGTTTGCTTGAACGTGATGCTTCTATCGGACAACTCGTAGCCGATGGACAGGCGAAGCCCCTGTTGCGCTTACTCGGTGCTTCCGAGGCGCTCGGCGAGTTTTTGATTCGCCGACCCGAACACACCGATATTTTTCGTCAGCCCAACGTCGAGTCCACACCCGCAAGCGGGGGACTTGTGGATGAAAACGGAACGCTGCAGTCTGCGGCACTGCAGCTGCGCGCTGTGCTTCTCAAAGCTGTCGGTGCAGACCCCGATGCTGCGCAGCCGGTTGCCAGCGTGACCGGAAAAGACGCGTCCGTTGCTCTGCGTACCGAGTATCGACGTCAGCTAGTCGCTATTACGGTCCAGGATCTTATTTCATCGGATCCGGTGACGTTACAGCCCATGGTGTCGGTGTGGCTGTCGGATTTAGCGACAGCCACACTTGAAGGAGCCCTGGCCGTATCGCGAGCCGAAGCCCAAGCACGCCACCAACATACCGAAGACGTAGAACTCGCTGTTATTGCCATGGGCAAATGCGGTGCCCGCGAATTGAACTACTTCTCAGATGTTGACGTCATCTTTGTACACGACCTTGTAGACGGTTCGGCACTATCCCCAGAAGCTGCTGCAGATATAGCTGTAGAGTTAGCCGCAGGGATCTCCACGGTGATCACTCAACCAGCACGCGAAGCTGGACTGTGGGAAGTTGATACCAACTTGCGACCGGAAGGCCAAGATGGGGTCTTATCTCGAACTGTGGCCTCGCACTTGGAGTATTACCAGCGTTGGGCACACACCTGGGAATTTCAGGCGTTGCTGAAGGCACGCCACGTTGCAGGTGCGATATCGTTGGGCCAGCGTTATCTGGATGTGTTGGGACCGATGATCTGGCAGGCTTCCACACGTCCCGGCTTCGTCAGACAGGTCCAGCGAATGCGTAACCGGGTTATTGATCATATTGATCACCAGCAACGTCAACGAGAAATTAAACTTGGCCCCGGTGGCTTGCGAGACGTCGAATTTCCAGCCCAACTGCTGCAATTGGTGCATGGCAAAACCGATCCAGAATTGCGAGTCCGGGCTACCGAAGATGCGCTCAACGCGCTGCAGGCCAACAGCTATATCGGGCCCAGTGACGCCCAAGTGATGGCGAGCAACTATCGGTTCTTGCGTCTAATTGAACACCGCGTTCAATTAGTACAAATGCGGCGAACCCACATGATGCCAGAAGACGAAGAAGAACTGCGCAGCCTGTCGCGTGGAGTGCGTCCCATGGCGGGTGGTTGGCCCAAAGACTATCAACAACTCGTCAAGGCTTGGCAGGCTACCGTACGTTCTAACCGCACATTATTTGAACAGATCTTCTACCGTCCGTTGCTCCCCGCTACTGCGGCCCTGTCGACCGACGACGCCCGTCTGACGCCCGAAGCCGCCACCGCACGCTTGGCTGCGCTGGGTTACCGGGATCCTACCGGTGCAGTTCGGCACATTGAATCTTTGACTTCGGGTGTTTCGAGGCAGGCGAAGCTCCAACGGCAGATCTTGCCGGCGATGCTGGGATGGCTGGCATCAGGGCCTGATCCAGACGGCGGGCTCTTAGGGTTTCGCAAACTTAGCGAGTCTGTGGGGAGTTCTCATTGGTACCTCCACATGTTGCGAGATTCATCTGCTGCCGGTGAGCGTCTGGCACACGTCTTGTCCTCATCGCGGTATATCGCAGACATGCTCGAGCACACCCCGCAGTCCGCAGCGTGGATGGATCGGGACCAAGACCTGATGCCGCTGAGTCTGACCACGCTGCAGACCGAAATAGCCGCTTTGTTACGTCGTCATCCGCATCTGCCCGATGCAGCCCGCTACATTCGGTTGGTGCGTCGTCGTGAAGGACTGCGCATCAGCCTTGCAGATGCCTGTGGCCTGATCGAGCAGCAGCAAGTTTCACAAGCCCTAGCCGCTGCTGATCAGGCATCAATCGAAGCATTGCTTGCGGTTGTTCACGATCACGTAGAACAGAAATGGGACGTGGAGATAGCGCCCGCACAGGTTGCGGTAATAGCCATGGGACGTCAAGGGGGCTGTGAAGCTGGATACGGCTCCGATGTTGATGTGATGTTTGTTCACCAGCCTGCGGCCGGGGTGGCAGCGGCTGAGGCGACGCGTTTCGCGGTAGAAGTCGCGAAAGCCCTGATCAGCTTTATGAAGATGCCAACTCGTCCGCCCATTGTGTTGGAGCCGGTATTAGAAATCGATGCCGATCTACGCCCCGAGGGTCGGCGGGGTCCACTGGTGCGTTCGCTGGATTCGTATAAGGCATACTACCAACAGTGGGCTGATACGTGGGAAGTCCAGGCACTACTCAAAGCACGACCGCTGGCGGGAGCTGAGTCCGTGTTAGATGAGTTTATGCAATGGGCTGACTCAGTGCGCTATACCCACGGACTCAACAGTGCCCAAGAACAGGCTATTCAACGCATGAAAGCCAGGGTAGAAGCTGAGCGCTTGCCGCGCGGGGCGGATCCGACACGACACATTAAACTCGGCCGTGGGGGGCTGACCGATGTCGAATGGCTGACCCAAACGATTCAGCTGAAATACGCGCCTGACTACCCGACATTGCGAACGACTAATACGCTTGAAGCGTTGGAAGCGGCAAAACACGCAGCTTTACTCGACGCCGAGGATGCCGATATTTTGATCCAGGCGTGGAGCTTTGCCACCAGGATTCGCTCGGGGATCGTCATCTCCTCCGCCAAGTCCTCCGACGTACTGCCCACCAACCGGGAACAACTCGAAGCGTTGGCGCGGTGGACCGGTTATGATTCGGGCGAAGTCGGAGAGTTCGAGGACGATTACCTGCGCATTACGCGTCACGCTCGAGCAGTATTCGAACGGGTATTCTACGGGATGTCACCCAAACGCTCCTCGAGGTCCCAGGACAACTAGGCTTGTCCCGTTGGAAACCCAGCAAACATCACGGCCCGTCAACCAAGTGTTGAAGGGCCGTGACCTGCCGGTGCTTAACGGTTAATGATGTGATCGGATATCAAGTGCAGCGCACGTTTCCGATCTGCAAGGGGCCCAGCCATATTGGTGATAATAAGCTCATCGGCGTTCACCCTGGCCGCGAATTCATCCAACCAGTCGCGCACAGTGTGTGGGGTACCAACCGCGGTCATTTCCAACATTTGCAGTACCTGCTGGCCCGGAGGCGAATGCAGGAGCTGCTCGACCTCGGCGTCTGTCAGGTTGCGCCCACGCCCCAACATAGTGCGGATACGTGCGCGCTTAGCGCGGTCCCACATCTCTTGAGCACGCTGCTCGGTATCAGCGACGACGACGTTGGCTGCTGCAATGAAATGTGGTTTCGGCAGATCTTGTGACGGGGTGAACTCGCTACGATACGTTGCTGCGGCTGATTCCAGCATCTGGGGCGCGAAGTGTGAGGCGAAACTGTACGTCATGCCAAGCTGGGCCGCCAACTGTGCACCGAAGTGTGAAGACCCCAGAATAACCAAGGGAACATTGGTACCTGAACCAGGGTATGCATTGATCCCTGGGATTCGCGACTCGTCCTTGAGATAGCCCTGGAGCTCCAGCACATCGGACGGGAAGCGCTCAGATGACTGATTGGTGCGGCGCAGTGCCATCAATGTTTTTTGATCGGTGCCGGGAGCCCGACCGAGCCCAAGATCGATACGGTCGCCGTAGAGTTCTCTGAGCGTGCCAAACTGCTCGGCGATAACTAGCGGTGCATGGTTGGGGAGCATGATGCCACCGGCTCCCAGACGAATATTCGTGGTGTGTGCACCGATGTGTGCCAACAGTACCGAGGTGGCCGAGGACGCAATCGTTTCCATATTGTGGTGTTCTGCGAACCAGAGTCGATGGAAACCAAGTTCGTCGGCCAAAACGGCCAGTTCAGTGGATTCCTGCAACGATTCGGCTATCGGTTGTCCGTGATGGACGGTGGCCAAATCTAGGATGGACACGGGATAGGGCGCAGTCAAAGTACCTCCAGATTAGTGACGTCTAGAAGGTACAGCGCCCAGTGGGCCCCAGATTATTCCGCAAGTCCGTTCACCGTCACGGCCAGATGCAGCGCAGCTTCGGCGGCTTCTTGGCCTTTGGACTCCGACGAGTCATCTAGTCCGGCACGGTCGAGTGCCTGGGCATCGTTATCGACGGTGAGAATACCGAACCCTACAGGTTTACCGGTATCTAACTGGACGCGGGTGAGTCCGGAGGTCACTGCATCGGCGACAAAATCAAAGTGCGGCGTGTCGCCGCGGATAATGACTCCCAAACACACAACGGCGTCATACCCGTTGGTCAGAGCAGCCTGTGCAGCCAGTGGTATTTCGAATGAACCGGCTACGTTGACAAGTCGATGGGTTGCGCCAGAAGCTTCGAGCGTGGCGGTCGCCCCGTCGATGAGCCCGTGCATCACGGTGGTATGCCAGGAGCCTGCGATGATAGCCACGTGGTATCCGGTGGCGTCAACTGCTAATTGGGGTGCGCCGTGTTTGGCCATGATGTTCCTATTCTGTTGGGATGATGTGATCGAGTTTGGCAGCTTTGGTGGTGAGGTAGCCAGCATTTTCTGGGTGCCGACCGACTACCAGTCCAATGCGTTCGGTCACGTTGATACCGTTGGCTTGCAGCTGCTCGACCTTATCAGGGTTATTCGTCAGCAATTTGACGTTGTTGATGCCCAAGGTGTCTAGGATCTCGGCAGCTGCTGTGTAACTGCGGGCATCAACGGGTAGACCAAGGTGCTCGTTGGCTTCAATCGTGTCTAATCCGGTGGATTGCAACTGGTAAGCGCGGATTTTATTGCCCAGTCCGATACCGCGTCCTTCATGACCTCGTAAGTAGATGACAATCCCGCCGTAGGTACCGATGTGTTCTAATGCGGAGTCCAGTTGTGCACCGCATTCGCACTTCAATGAACCGAAGGCTTCTCCGGTGAGGCATTCGGAATGCACCCGGACTACGGTGGGCTCATCGGTGGCCAGCACCGTATCGGGTCCAAGAAGTGCTAGGTGTTCGACTCCGGCCTTGCGGTCTCGGTACACCTTCATGGTCAATGTTCCGAATGTGGTGGGGACAAGGGCTTCGGCCCGCTGCGATACATGTCGGTGGATAACTTGCGAAGGCGCAGTTTGGGGGTGGTTGGTGTTCAGGTAGTCGGCCAACGCTTCAATGGTGATCACGGGGATATCATGTTCTGTTCCTAGCTCAATCAGTCCGGGCAGACGCATCATATCGCCGTCGTCGGCAACAATTTCGGCGATGACACCCACCGGCGATAAGCCGGCCAAGTCCATGAGCTCAACAGCTGCTTCGGTGTGACCTGGACGCTGCCGGACACCACCCGAGACGGCACGCAACGGCAAAATATGCCCTGGCCGGTTTAAATCAGAAGGCGAAGTATCGGGGGAGGCTAAGAGGTTGACGGTGTGAGAGCGATCGGCTGCCGAGATGCCTGTGGTAACACCTTCGGCGGCATCGACGGTTACCGTGTAGGCAGTCTGACGCACATCTTGGTTTTGCGAGACCATCATGGGCAGCTCCAGCCCGTCAGCGATTTGATCCGACATGGGTGCGCACAACAGACCTGAAGAGTATTCCACCATAAAGGCAATGGTTTCGGGTGTAGCCAGCTGCGCGGAGATGATGAGGTCACCTTCGTTTTCGCGGTCCTCATCATCGGCAACGATCACCGGTTGACCTGCTGCGATAGCTTCAATGGCTTGTTGGATGGTGGCGAGTTTCATTTTTCCTCTTTGGTGTTGAACTGGAGCATACGGGCGACATGACGGGCCAGGAGATCAGTTTCCAAATTGACCACCTCACCGATCTCCGCTGTACCTAGCGTTGTCGCCTCAAGTGTTTCGGGGATGAGAAAGACATCGAACCAGTGCGCTGCTGCTTGAGGTTCGGAAACTTTAGCAACCGTTAGTGAGATACCGTTGACGGTGATGGAGCCTTGGTCGATCAAATATGGTGCTAGTTGCTCGGGCAGACTAATACGCATGCGCGTCCATTGTGTCTCCGACTCGATCTCGGTAATCGCAGCGGTAGATTCCACGTGTCCTTGGACGATGTGACCCCCGAACCTGTCGGTGGCAGCCATCGCAGGTTCGACATTGACCTCGTGACCGGTGGTTTTGGTGCCAAGCGATGTCAGGTGCAGGGTTTGGACCATGACATCAGCGGTAAAATTCTGGTCGGTAAAATCTGTAACCGTCAGACAGACGCCGTCGATGGCGATCGAGTCGCCGCGACGCACATCGCCGAGCACTGCGGGGGCATGAATGGTCATCGCCAAAGTGTCAGAAGAAGTCTGGTCGATGGCGAGTATTTTGCCACGAGTCTGGATAATACCGGTAAACACTAGTGGTCCTTCCGCAAGGTAGAAACGGTATCTGCCTCAAGCTGATGGATACTTGAGAAGGTCAATTTGTGGGCCTCGGTCAGGGTTTCAATTCCCAGTTCACCGACGGCAAGGTGCGGTCCGCCCAGCAGCAGCGGTGCGGTGTAGATCAACAGTTCATCGGCTAGGTGCTGTGACAAGACAGCTGTAGTGAATCGCGGACCAGCTTCCAGCAACACACGAGGGCTCTCACCTGCCAGTTCGGAAAGAGCCGCCAACTGACTTGCGAGATCTTCTCCGGAAAATTGTGGGGCCCGATCAAGGCCGTGCAATGCTAAAGCTGGATGCTGGTGGATAGCTGCGTCGTCTGCCACGGCATTGGTGCCGAAGATGACCGGTAATGGTTGGTCCTGGGCAGCTACCAAGAGGTTTTGATGCTCGTCTCGTGCGGTTAGAGCGGGATCATCTGCGGACACGGTGGCAGTGGTGGTGACGACGATATCTGCCAACGCGCGCTGCAGATGAACATGACGGCGTGCCCTAGCACCTGTGATCCATTGGCTGGAACCGTCCGTCGCTGCAAGTCGTCCATCCAGTGACTGGGCCCACTTGGCAATGACTCGACCGCGGGACTGTTCGGTGCGTTGGTGCCAGTCGCGCATCAGGTGGGCGGTCGCTTCGGATTCCACACCGCCTATAATTCGGTGGCCACGCGCGAAGAGTTCCGATGCACCCCCCGAGGAACGTTTGCCGATATCAGGCTGGCCGTACACGATGGTGCCGATGCCTGCGGTATGTAGGGCCTCGACACAGGGCGGCGTGGTGCCAGTATGGTTGCAAGGTTCCAAGGTAATGACCGCGGTGAGGCTTACCGGATTGAGCTGTGGATCCAGGTTTCGGAGGGCCGCTACCTCGGCATGAACTGAGCCAACCCCGGCATGGTAACCCTCACTGACAATGGAACCGGTCGCATCTATGATCACGCATCCGACTTGGGGATTGATATCATCGGAGGGTCCACGTTGTGCAAGCGTGATGGCACGCTGCATCGCGGACGAAAGCTGGGTGTGAGATAACATCCGGCGTCTGACTCCTTGATACAGGTGCGCCGGGAATTGCTGCTATTTTCTATAGCAGCGCGTTCCTCTCATCCGGACTAAGACTTTATGCCTATCACCGTCGGTACCAGAATTTCACTGATTCAACCCCGCGGGCGCGGGGGTCGCGGACTTTTACCGCCGGTTCGGATTCTCACCGACCCCGGAACACTTTCACTACTGTACACGGTCTGAGTCACATTCGGCAGTCTATGGCGTCATGAACGTTAACTCTTGAGATTCTCAAGCAGTGACAGCGTGTCAGCTGGGGTCAGGACTGTCGCAGGGTGCGGCCCTGCGGCCGATAATCTCGTACGTAATTCCTCTTGAGTATCAGGTTCGGTAGGCAAGCCACCACCTGCGGCTAGGACGGCGTTACCTGAAGTCCGGTGGACCAGAGTGGAGGCGTCAGCTAGCGTCCAAGCCCCATGAAAGTTTTGCGTAACGGTATGAAGTGCTCGGGCTTGCCTAGCAAAAAACTGTAGGCCGTCTTCGTCGTCGCCGATATTTACTAAGAGCACGCCACGGTGAGTGAGGCGTGCCAGGAGTTCACGGTAGAAGTCTGCACCGGTCAGGTGTGCAGCGGTGTCGCCACCGGTGAAAATATCTACCACGATCGCGTCGAAAAAATCAGTTGTCATGGCCTGAACCTGGGTGCGGGCATCGCCTATGACTACCTCCATCTGCGTTCCTTCGGGAAGCGGTAGTTCGGTGACGACAAACGGAATGAGCCGTGGGTTGTATTCGATGACGGTCTGGTCAGAGGCTGGTCGGGTGGCTTGTATATACCGGGGGAGCGTCAGGGCGCCAGCGCCCAGGTGCAATACCTTGATCGGGTGGGTGGCTGACCAACTGGCGTCGATAACATTGGCGATCCGGTGGAGATATTCGAAACGGATCACAGTGGGATCGGCTAAGTCCACGTGTGATTGAACGTCGCCGTCGAGTTCTAAGATCCAGCCGTCGTCGAACCCAGAGGGGATGATTTTGGCATGCTCGGAGAAGGTATTCATGATTCTCTAGCGTAGACGCTAAGCACTTAGCTGATACACAAATCCCCGGCCCGCACGTGCCGAGTTGACAGCGGTGGGTCGGGGATTCGTGATTGGCGTGGCAACCTGCTGGATCAGACTGAGTAGTACAGCTGGAATTCCATAGGTGACACCATGGCCTGCATCGGTGCGATTTCAGTTTCGCGCTTGAGCTGGATCCAGGTTTCTACGAGATCCTCGGTGAAGACATCTCCGGCGAGGAGAAACTCGTGGTCTTCTTCTAGCGCATCGATGGCTTCTTCCAGCGTGCGTGGAGCCTGCTGAATATTTTGGGCCTCCTCTGGCGGTAGCTCGTAGAGATCCTTATCGATTGGTTCTGCAGGCTCAATACGATTACGAATACCGTCCAGACCGGCCATCAGCTGGGCAGCAAAGCCCAGATACGGGTTACCGGAAGGATCCGGTGCGCGGAACTCCAGTCGCTTGGCTTTCGGATTTGCCCCGGTTACGGGAATACGGACCGCTGCGGAGCGATTTCCTTGGGAGTACAGCATGTTGACCGGCGCTTCAAAACCTTTGACCAGGCGCTTATATGAGTTCACAGTCGGATTCGTGAACGCCAAAACTGCAGAAGCGTGTTTCAGTAGCCCACCGATGTACCACCGTGCCGTATCAGAAAGGTTCGCGTAACCGGTTTCATCGTAAAATAGTGGTTCACCATCCATCCACAATGATTGGTGGCAGTGCATACCTGAACCACCATCGCCAAACACTGGTTTCGGCATAAAAGTCGCGGTCTTACCGGCTTGTTCTGCAGCACCTTTAACAATGTATTTGAAAAGTTGGACATCATCAGCTGCACGCATCAAAGTGTCGAAGCGGTAGTTAATCTCGCCTTGACCACCTGCACCAACTTCGTGGTGTGAGCGTTCGACCTCTAGCCCAACCTGCCCTAAGAGCAATGAGATGTCATCGCGCAGGTCTGCGTGTTTATCAACCGGAGAAACCGGAAAGTAGCCTTTCATTGTTCGGTTTCGGTGTCCGAGGTTACCGCCTTCGATTTCTTTTCCGTCATTCCAGAAAGCTTCGTCAGAATCTACGGAAGCAAACGAGCGGTTTGGCAAATGTGTCTCAAATCGCACGTCGTCGAAAATGTAGAACTCTGCTTCCGCAGCGAAGATAGCGGTGTCGGCGATGCCGGTCGATGCCACGTAGTCTTCTGCGCGCTGTGCGACAGATCGAGGGTCCCGGACGTAGGCTTCGCCGGTGCGGGGCGAGAGTATGGAAAACGACATGCACAGGGTTTTGTGTTTCCGGAAGGGATCTATGAAGGCAGTGCCCACATCGGGAATCAGCTGCAAATCAGAGTCGGCGATACCGGCGAAGCCGGGGATAGAAGAGCCATCGAAGAGCTGCCCGACGGTGAAGAAGTCATCATCTACGGATTCGGCGGGGACATTAAAATGGTGTTGGCCGCCGAGCATGTCGGTAAACCGGATATCTACAAAGACGACGTCCTCGTCCTGTATATAAGACAAAACTTCTTCGGGTGAGGTGAACATTGTCACTCCATTCATTGTGTATAAGTTGGTTCAAGCTTAACGACTAATCGCACCACATTGAAGTTCTGAGTCCTCAGAATGCGAGATTGCGGCGCACTACACATGTTCTAAACACGCATTGCACCAGGCTCTGAGCAAAGCTATTAGGCTGGATGTGATGAGCAACGGACAAAATTCTTCCCAACAGCCACACTGGGCTGGTCAATTTCTTGGATTACCTGAATCAGGGCTCGCCTCGATGGCTTCGTACCCGCGCCGTATCGGGGCAGTATTCATCGATTGGTTTTTGGCCAGTGGTGTCGGCATGATCATTGCACCAGGTAACCAGTGGGTCGTCCTGGCCATGTTCGTGTTCTTACATTTCGCCTTATTATGGCTGTTCGCCACCACCCTTGGGAAAAGAATATTTAGAATTCAGGTGGTACAGCTTGGCGGAGCCACAATACGGTTGTATCAGGCAGCTATCCGAGCGATTTTACTGGGCTTGGTTATCCCCGTGTTGATCATTGATCGTGATGGTCGTGGCCTGCATGACAAATTGGCCGGCACCGTAGAGATTCATATGTAATCCCACGATACCGGCCAGTTGAACAGCTCAGAGGCCTCAAACAGTTACCGACCGCGCATAGCCTTGCGGTCTGGACGCATCCGATTGGGGTCAATCCCTTTTGGAATACCCAAATTGTTTACGGGCATGGAGGAGATCCGCTGCTCAACAGCGCGAACTTCATGACGGTTGAGCGTCTTCTTCATCCGTTTGATCGTGGATTTGACCTCATGCAACTCAACTTCGTTGGGGCCGTGGCCAACCTGAATCATGCGAATCTCGACATTGGGTAAGAACCGTTCGAGGTGTTTGCGTTGCTTCTCCGCCAGTTTCTTAGCCCGGTTATAATCGCCATCTGCAACCAAGACAACGCCAGCTTTTCCTACAGCACGGAACACCGTCTCCTGGGTTCGAGGGTTAACAGCAACTGGGTCATCTTCAACAACCCAACCGCGGCCCAGCTGCGACAGCGTCGCTCCAGCAGCACCTGGCCGCCCGTCAATTTGGGCAAAGGCTGCTTTCTCAGCCTTCTTGTTCATAATGATGATTGCCGCGAGGAGACCAAGCGGAATAAACATCAGCGTCCACAGCACTGGTGAGCCAGTGAGCAGCCCGATGATGAAACCGATCAAGAGGGCGGCAACAAACGCACCGACCATCCACCAGACAATTGATGGATCAAACTTCCGCGTCATTTTAAAGACGTCGGCTATTTGTTTGAAGAAGCCACGCTTATTAGCCTTCTTGGCCTTCTTAGCTTCTTTTGCCTCAATTTTTTCAGTCTTACGACGGGCTTTCTGTTCAGCCTTAACGGTTTTGAGGTCCTTTTTGGGCGCTTGAGCTGCGCCGGAAGATTTTTGTTCAGCCATGATAAACCTATTCTAGCCCTAACCCCTGTGGACAACTTAATTTGACCTTTGCATTTTCGGGCATGATAGAGCCTACCTGTCCGAGGAGATAAACAGTGAATTCGAGCACAGATACAGAATCGGATGTACTCAGCACCCGAATAGCAACAAAATTCGCACCGCCACTGTTGCTTGCACTGGACGACTGGCGATTAATTCGGCACCTGGGTAGCGGTTCTACGGCACATGTATGGCTTTTGCACAATGAATCTCGGTCGCAATATATTGCGTGCAAAACTCCCAAAACAGACCTGGACGAAACTATACTTTCGCAAGAAGCGCAGTTGGCTGCAAGTTTGCGCCACGAAAATTTGATTGCACCCAGCGAAATATCGCCAGATTCAAATACTACCCGGGCCACGTTTTGGGAATTCTTGCCTGCCGGGTCGTTAGCTCATCTCGTTGCGTCGACAGGAACTCTCAGTATGGCTCAGACAGTCACAGTACTGTGGCCCATGCTTCAAGTAGCCCACTATCTGCAGGGCCAGCAAATCGTTCACGGCGATATCTCACCTTCAAACATACTGTTTGATTTGACCGGCAGACCCGTGCTTATTGATCTGGGCGCCGTCAGGGCAACAGGTCATGCTGCTACCTGGACCGGGTCGCCGGGTTTTGCAGCGCCAGAATTACTGCACCGCTCTGGTCAACTTGAAGGATTGGGTTCTGCGGCGGATGTCTATTCACTCGGAGCGATTGGTTGGTTCTGCCTAACCGGTACGATCCCGGGGCCACCGCATGCACGGGTTCCCCTGGTCACGCTTAACCGGAACTTAGTCGCTGATGTTGTTGAGCTCTTGGAAGCGTCACTTTCGGGCGACCCGGCACGACGTCCAAGCTTGAAGCAGCTTATGAGTGCAGTCCCGCATTGGGCGGAACCAGAACCCGTTGATTTGTTCCCAGCGGTGGGGGAAGAATACGAGTTGCTTTTGCCCACGAGGAAGCCGGAGGTTCGAACAACGCCCAAACTTCGCAGAGGAAAACAACGACAGCTACAACAAGCCAAACCAAGATCACCAGTACATGTAGCGCAGTTATCAGAACGTACTCGTCGCCGATTAGTTTTGGGATTTGCTGCTCTAACATTAGCAGGGGGAGTGGCTGCGACAGCTCTCTACGCGAAGCCGAATCTTGAACATCTAACTTCTCAACCGCAGATTGATAAGCAAGCCGAAGCCTCACAGCAAGTTGATTTCCAGGCGGTCATCGATTCGATAGCTAAAGCGCGTAGTACAGCATGGAGCAACACCGATCCGTCGTTAAGCGCTACCTACGCGCTGCCAGATTCCGATATTTTAAGTGAAGACCGTATGTTATTGGAGTCTCTTGCTTCAGCGGGCCATAGGCTCGACGGCATACGGATGCGAGCTGTAGTTCGTGCAGTCGAGCAGACTGATGAACAGGCAAGGGTTTCTGTAGACTGGCAGATGGATGGGTATACCCAGCGGAATAGTACTGGCGATCTGGTCGAAGAATTCGAGCCAAGTTCGCGCAGCATTGACATTACGTTGCACGAAACAGCTAAAGGATGGCGGATCGCAGAGGTAACGGCCTGATGTTTCGGCCGGGGCAGTGGTTCCTGGACGGTCGTGTTAACCTCGGTGCGGTTCTTCGTTAGACACTGTTGGCAAACAAAAAACCGCAGAGTACGAACTCTGCGGTTTTTTGCAATGGGACATCCATTACATGTCGAAGCGCCAAAGTGTTGCTACGAGGGCGGCGATAATGGCGGTGCCACCCGTAGCATGTGCTAACCCCGTCGAAATCTCGTGACCTCGATTGATTTTACGACGGCCCAGCAGGGCTGTGGTAAAGACCATGAGGCCCAAGAGCAGTTTAATCGTGAGTTTGATACGTTGTGCAGGATCCCCGATACCATTCATCTCAGTCAGTCCGAAGAGGACTACTCCTGAGATGATCATGAAGATCGCACCGTACCACTGTGAGACTGTAACCGTTGGGTTTTTAAAGTTGGCTAGCCAACCTCCAACAATCGCTGCCATTGACAGGATATGGACTGCGATGAAAATCGTAGTGACGATAGCCATTATTCTACTGGGGTTCCTTTCAGAGGCCTAGCTGGCCACCGAATTCAGCGGTTTCGAGGCGGTTCTTCAGCGTGGTCATAAATCGACCTGCGTCTGCTCCATCTACGATGCGGTGGTCGTAAGTAAGTGACAGATACATCATGTGACGGATGGCAATGGAGTCCTGGCCATCGGCGTCTGCCATAACAACTGGACGTTTGACGATATTTCCTGGACCCAAAATCGCTACCTGTGGCTGATTGATTACCGGTGTATCAAATAGCGCACCGAATGAGCCGAGGTTAGTGATTGAGAAAGTCCCACCGGATAGTTCGTCAGGTTTGACTTGGTTATCACGAGTACGCAAGGCAACATCTGAGATAGAGGTGGCAATACCAGCAAGATTCAGGTTACCGGCGTTTTTGATGACTGGCACCAGGAGACCGCGTTCAGTGTCTACGGCAATACCGATATCTTCGGTGTTGTGGTAGGTGATCTCTTGGGTCTCAGTGTTGTACTGAGCATTCAGAGCAGGGTGGGCGCGCAGTGCCTCAGTGGTTGCCTGGGTAATGAAAGCAAGGAATGTGAGGTTTGCCCCGTTCTCCGCTTTGAACCGTTCCTTAACTTGGTTGCGCAGGTTGACGATTCGAGTCATATCGATTTCGTGAACCTGTGTCAGTTGGGCTGAGGTATCCAGCGATTCGACCATACGATCGGCGATCACGCGACGGATACGGGAGGCCTTTTCTGTCGTACCACGCTTGGATGGATCGATTGACGAAGCTGGATCCTGTGGTGCTGGACGTGAGGCTTGCTGTACAGCGGCAGGTGCAGCTGCGGTGGATGTCGCGCTGTCGCCACGGGATTCGTACTGTTTTGCGGCTGCAGCTGCTAGCACATCTTGCTTACGGATACGACCGCCAACACCTGTTCCGGTGACTTGGTCTAGGTCGACATCTTGTTCACGTGCTAGACGACGCACTAGCGGAGTGACGTAGCCATCACCGCGTGGAGTTTCGTCAGGAGAACTTGGTGCTTCTTCTGCAGCTGGTTCAGGAGTTGGTGCTGGAGCGGGTTCAGGTTCAGGAGTTGGCGCAGGTTCAGGCGCTGGCTTTTCTGCGGCAGGCTTTGACTCCGAAGCTTGTTGCGCTGGTTCTGCTGCGGGGGCCTCTTCTGCTGGCGCCGAATCTGAAGAACCAACGAGCGCTAGGACCTGGCCTACCTCGATATCTTCGTCTTCCTGAACTTTGATTTCTAGTACGGTACCGGCCACCGGGGATGGGATTTCGGTGTCGACTTTGTCTGTGGAGATTTCCACGATGGGTTCGTCGACCTCGATGGTGTCGCCGACTTCTTTTAGCCAGCGGGTAACGGTACCTTCAGTAACCGATTCGCCCAGTTCTGGCAGAGTGACTTCTTGAGCGTCTGCCGATTCTGAAGCAGGCGCTTGTTCTTGGGCAGCTGGCGCTGGTGATTCAGCGGACTCTGCAGGCGCCTCATCGGAGTCTTGGCTTGCAGCGGGTTCTTCATCGGAAGACGCTTCTTGAGCAGCGGAGTCACCTGCTGAAGAATCAGCTGCAGACTCACCTTCATCGCCAATGACCGCTAAGCCTTGGCCAACCTCGATATCTTCGTCCTCCTGAACGAGAATTTCCAGGACTGTTCCGGCGACCGGGGATGGGATTTCGGTGTCGACTTTGTCTGTGGAGATTTCCACGATGGGTTCGTCGACCTCGATGGTGTCGCCGACTTCTTTTAGCCAACGGGTAACGGTACCTTCAGTAACCGATTCGCCCAGTTCTGGCAGAGTAATGGTTTCAGACATTACGTCCGGTTTCCTCTCTATTCCTCTTCGAATGCTCACACGTTCAGTGCTTTAAGCACAGGTGGTAAAACCACCATGGTGGACTAGGCGTGCAACGGGAATCCGTTGAGCATCATTGCTGCTTCACCCAGTGATTCGTTCTGTGTTGGGTGTGCATGGATGAAGTGGGCGACATCTTCTGGGTATGCTTCCCAGTTGACGATGAGCTGTGCTTCACCAATCTGTTCTGAAATTCGATCACCGATTGCGTGTACGCCGACGATTGGACCATGTTTTTGTCGAATCATCTTAACAATACCGCTTGTACCGAGGATTGTTGATTTACCGTTTCCTGCCAGGTTGTACTCGACAGTTTCAACATTATCCGCACCGAATTCTTCCTGGGCAACTGGTTCAGTCATGCCGACGGAAATAATCTCTGGGGTAGTGAAGGTCACGCCAGGGATGTTGCGGTCTTCTACCTTCAGCGGGTTGTTGCCCATGATTTCCTCGATGACGAAGTGACCGTGCTGGTAACCGCGGTGTGCTAGTTGTTTACCTTTTACGATGTCACCGATTGCGTAGATGTTGCCTACACCGGTGTGTAAGCGGTCATTGGTAGCAACGTGCGCGCCGTCCATGGGGATATTGACGTCTTCATAACCCATGTTCTCGGTATTTGGTTTCCGGCCGGTAGCGACCAAGCAAATCTCGGCCTCATACTCCTTTCCATCAGCCAAAGTGACTTTTACCCCGTTTGAGGTTTCTTCGACTTTTTCAAAGAAGACGCCGAGGTTGGACTTGATGCCTGCTTTACGGAAGTGGCGCGTGAGCTGTTTGATAATGGCGGGATCTTCGTTTGGAACCAGCGTGTCCAAGCCTTCGATGATAGTTACATCCATGCCATACGAATTCCAAGCAGAGGCAAACTCCGAGCCGATGACGCCGCCACCAAGAACAATCGCAGATTTTGGGGTGTAGTCCAACTGCAGTGCTTCAGTTGAGGTCAGGATCTTATCGGAAATTGTGAGGCCCATTGTGTTCGAGACAGAACCGGAGGCAAGGATGATGTGTTTACCGGTGTAAACGGTGCCATCAACGTCGATCTGGTTCTCAGACACCAGACGACCGTTGCCCGCAATGGTAGTAATCTTGCGCATCTTCAAGAGACCCTGAAGACCTTTGAACTTGCCGTCCACAATTTTATCTTTATATTCACGGACGGCGGCCATGTCGATCGATTCAAACGTCGCCTTGACACCGAATTTCTCAGAGGCCCGTGCTGAGTCGGCAACTTCTGCGGCATGTAAGTATGCTTTGGTCGGAATACAACCATAGTGGAGACAAACGCCGCCAAGTTTGTCCCGTTCAATGATCCCTACGGATAGTCCGTGGTGTGATGCACGTATAGCGGCAGCATAACCGGCGGAGCCACCGCCGAGAATTAGTACGTCGAATTCTGTAGCGGTTTCAGTCACGATGGATGCTCCTCATCTTTGCGGAGGTTTGCCCCGCATTTGTCCTCGAAAATGGTTTCCAACCATGCGTCCGTTCTATCCGCTACTGCTGGAGTTACCAGATCAGTAGCTGGACACTTCCTATTAACTGTATAACTTCCTAGGGCGGATGTTCCATAACCTGCACCACGTTAACACTTAGGTCCTTTGGATCCCATCAAGAAAGCGGACATATGTGGTGTATATTGCGAAATTGGGCCGTCCTTCACGGACGGCCCAATTGTCTAGTTGCTTTTCTTATTTCTTGGCTCTGTTGCGAACAAATTCAATGAGTGTTCGTACCATGACTCCGGTAGCGTCTTTTCCGGTATATCCGCGTGCACCGGATTCGTTAAATGCTGGACCAGCGATATCAAGATGAGCCCAAGGCGTCTCACCCACGAAGTCACGCAAGAATGCAGCCGCACCTTGCATGCCGCCAAAACGCTCGCCGGTATTTTTCATATCTGCAACATTGGAGTCGAAACCGCCGCGAGCTTCTTCGGGAATTGGTAAATCGACGATGATCTCACCGGTGGTTGAAGCAGCGGTTGTCAGTTCCTGTCGAACGTCTTCGCGTCCCATGAGACCTGTCGTGCGAGCGCCAAGGGCAACCATGGCCGCACCGGTTAGTGTTGCGATATCTATGACGACGTCGGGGTTTTCCTCTGTTGCCGCTACCAAGGCATCAGCAAGTACAAGACGCCCCTCTGCGTCGGTATTCATCACTTCCACGGTCTTACCGCCTCGCATGGTGATGACGTCTGAAGGTTTGATACTGGTGGCTGAGGGCATATTTTCAGCCATGGCTAACCACCCCGTGACTTGGACGTTCAATCCAAGTTCAGCAACGGCGTGGACTACTGCACCGACCGTAGCAGCACCAGCCATATCCATTTTCATGGTTTCCATGGAGCCTGCTGGTTTCAGTGATATACCTCCACTGTCAAAGGTGATTCCTTTGCCAACCAGCGCGATATGGCCCTGGGGATTGTCGGGAGTGTAGTCGAGCTTTACTAACCGAGGCGGATTAGCTGATCCTTGTCCGACACCAAGTAGGCCTCCAAACCCGCCGTCTGCAAGCGCTTCCTCGTCGTAAATGGTCGCTTTGATCTTACTGTCTGCAACCAGTGCATCAATCTCTTCCGCGAATGTGCCAGGGAACAGATGGGAGGGGGCAGTGTTGACGAGGTCGCGTGTTACGAAAGTTGCACGCGCTACGACTGCTGCGCTTTGTACTAGGTCATGAGCGTCGGCAATGCTGGTCACAAACTTTAGAGAGAGATTCTCGTGGTCTTCTTCGGAGTCTTCAGCTGCTTTATATCCGGAGAATGAATAGGTTCCCAGGGCTGCTCCCTCTGCCACTGCCGTGAGGTGTGCGGCACTTTCTGCTGGTAATGCAAGCGTGATATCGGTGCTAGTCGACATTTTTGCAGTAGCAGCTCCAGCAGCACGTCGTAGGGCCTCAGCAGCAATATTGCCGGGTGTGGAATCATCCAATGTCGGACTGCCCTGGGCAGGGGGTTCGGTGGAACCGAGACCGGTGAGCACAACGAGCTGAGCCTCGAACTGTGTCACTGTCCCAGGAACACGTGTGACCTCGTCTGGTTTTCCTTTAACTCCGAGTGCTTCGAGTTGGTCCTGCAGAGTAGCAACAGCGGACTCATCAAGAGCGGGGGCGACAATGACAGGTCCGTCGTCTGTGGACTGAACGCCCAGCACCAGGGCTTCGGTCTTTTCAAGCGTCGTGGTGGTTGTCAATTGAGCGGTGAATTCCGCGATGAAATCAGTGGTAGCGGCATTTTGAGCCACGAAATCACGTCCTTTGAGTGTTTGGCGGAATAGAATTGATTGGCTTCTCCATCATAACGATGGCGGAGAACATCGGCGAAGGAATAAGCCAAGCATGCTAAGTGTTTTGTTAACGAAGTATTTTATGCAGCTTAAGCACTAGCTGAAAGTGAGGAGCCTGCGTGCTCGATCCGATTGATCTGATCCGTATGTCTTCAACTGCAAAGCAACTGTTGTCGGGCACGACGTCATCTGAGCAAGCCGCTGGCGATGATCCGACCATTCACGGTCTGGATATGCTGGTAGTGTTCTCTGGATATCTTGATGCTGGCAATGTCTCAACGCAACTGGAGAATGTACTGTTGGAACGCTTGGATCACCAGCGGATAGCTACATTCGATACAGATCAACTACTTGACTATCGTGCCCGACGCCCGCAACTACGCTTCGACGGGCGTCAATTTTTCGATTACGATGCACCGGAACTTGAACTGCATCTGTTAAAGGATCAGATGCAGCGCCCATTTCTGTTGCTAAGTGGTCCTGAGCCTGACTATCAGTGGGATCGTTTTGTTGCTGCCCTGATGTTACTTATCGAACAATTAGACGTTGGGCTCGTGAGTTTAGTGGATGCCATACCGTTGCCGGTCCCACATACTCGTCCGCTAGGGGTAACCACACACGGCAATGCCGAAGAATTGTTGGAAGGTCTGGCGACCTGGTCTCCTAAGGGACGCATTGCTGCGGGTGTAGCTCAACTTCTGGAATTACGAGTTGCTGAAGCAGGTAGAAGAGTCAGCGGTTATACCCTCCACGTGCCGCATTATTTAGCGGATGCAACCTATCCTCAGGCTGCTGTTGCTGCTTTGGAATATGTCGGGGCAGCAATGGAGCTACTGCTGCCCAGTGAGGAATTGCGAGAGTCCGGTCGAGATGTAGAGCAGCAAATTTCGGCACAGGTACAGAACCGTCCAGAAATAGCTTCCATGTTGCACCGGTTGGAAGAACGGTTCGACGACTATGCGGAGCAATATCAAGCTCGCTCGCTCTTACTGAACCGGGATCAGGACATGCCGAATGCCGACGAGATCGGCTCAGCTGTGGAAACCTATCTCAGTGATTATGTGCAGCAGGATGACGCGGGACTGAATCCAGAAGAGCGGGATGCTTTGGAGTACAAGGGTAAGGTGACTAAAGCGAAGCCGACCGATGCCCCCATGCGACCTTCACGTGCGGAAGTAGAACCTGGATCGATTTGGTTCATCGTTGACGAACCAAATGATGAAAATGGTGAAGGTAACGATTCCGATGGCGCAGGTCCTGACGACGAGTAAGTCATAACCCCACTCGTTTTCGTAGCCTCAATGGGGACTTATCCACAATTATTCATCTCGGGTCCCTGGAACGACAAATGTCTTTCATGCTGGACTCATGACGCAAAAGAACCAGCCTTCACATGCAAGCAATCCCCAAAACCCTGAAGAACCTCACCTCTATGTAATTCCAGGCAGTAGGAACGAACTCGAGGCTGATAATAATCGAATCGACGTCAGTTCCCCTGAAGAGGTTTTGGCGTATATCCAGTGCACTCTGGGTTTCGTCGCTAAGAATTCATTGGTTGTCGTGGCGTTTGCTGAAAGACAACTCTCAACAGTAGTTCGATGTGACCTGCCACAGCCTATTCGGCATATGTTGCGCTCCGATACACCGGAATGTGTCACGTATATGGATTTTGGATTAACAGAATCGCAAGAACTTCAACTGATGGCCGTCGGACGCCATATTGGAGAGCTCATGGCTAGTGAATCGACAACGACATCGTGCATAGCGCTCTACCTCTGTGATGACGTTACGATCGCTGAGCAACAAGTTTTAGCCGTGACTGGCGTTGCGAACTCTCTGATTGCCAGTCAATTTAGGCTGCAAGGAATACCAATCGACCAATCATGGTTAGTCCATGACAGCATGTTGTGGCATCTTCGCTGTGCCGCAACCACTGAATGTTTAATCCAAGGCGAAGCCGTCGGCAACCCAGAAGACACCAGGATCTTTCATGCGCTTGATCCGGCAGGGCTAACAGCTCAAGAACGGCTGCCGGCGTCTCGTAATTTATTGTTCCCACCTGTGCCTTTAATTCCACCCGAGCATGTTGCAGACACACAGTGGTTGTTCCGTGAGCGCCCACATGTCGTACTAGATTGGCTATATTTATGGGACAACAATGTCACTACGGGGCCCCAAATGCTTGACTCACAGCAAGTTGTTAACTTCTTAGAGTCTTTAGAACACGCACGTGTCCGAGAAGCGATACTTGCGCTGGTGTGCTTCGACTTTAACACCGCTGTTCAGGGCATGGCTGCACTGGAGAAATTTCCCTCGAGCATCACCGCTGGTGTGGATCTAGCTCCGAATGCTCTGGATGGATTAACCGTCAAAGATTGCAGAACCGGGGGTTCTGATAGAGCACCAGATTGGCAACGGATTGCGCAACTCGAACGGTTATGCCATCAACTTTTGCCGCTGTCCGACGCTCGGTCGGGTGGAGTGGTCGCGGGTATTTTGGTTTGGATTGAATGGGTACGCGGAAGAGGGAGCATCGCGATGACTTATGTGCGACAAGCTCGAAAGCATTTTCCAGCAGAACAGTCACTGGCCACCTTGGAAAGTTTTCTCGCGCAGGGCCGCGTGGCTGGTTGGGCTACACGGAAGGCAAGTGCATGGAGTCCCCAACACGCCGCATAAGCGCAGACACCTGTCATAGACACATCGGTCGCTGTCTTATGGCATAATGTTTTGGTCTAACGGCTGTGTGGAAAAACTTGTTAAAAAGTTTTTGTCATGATGGGAACAAAACCATCTACTAGCGCGTTACACCCAATAGAGACCCTGCATCCGTGGATCTTGCAACGGTTGGACACTCGTAGTGCCCGACGGGAACAATGATTACCTAAACACGGACTTGACAGGGTCATAGGCGTGTTGATCGTGTGTGAGCTCGTTACTCATACGGCTGCCAATGAGGAAAGGACCTGAGTGACTACTACTCCAAAACAGGCGACTGCAGCAAAGGCAGCTGCTACCGAAAATGGTAAGAAGGCAACAATGGCTTCTCAAGAGTTTTCTGAAGATGAAGAGGAAGACGAGATTGTCGACGATGTGGACCTAGACGGCAAAGCCGAGGACGAAGACGTCGAGGTTGATGCTGACGGTGCTGAGGAAGAAGAAACCGTCGGAGAAGACAAAGTTGAAACCGAAATCAAAGAAACCGCAGGTCCCGAAAAGCCAGACATTGCCTCGGCTATCCGTGCTGGTGGCTTCGTTGTATCGGAGACCGAAGAAGATGCACCGCAACAGCGTGCCTTGAATGTTGTCGGAGCTACAGCCGACCCAGTCAAAGACTATCTGAAGCAAATCGGTAAAGTAGCGCTGCTCAATGCAGCCGAAGAAGTCGATCTGGCCACTCGGATTGAAGCCGGTTTGTACGCTGAACACAAGGTTCAAGAAGAAGAATATACCGATGTGCGTCTACGACGTGATATGCAACTAGTTATCGCAGATGGCCGTCGTGCTAAGAACCACTTGCTTGAAGCTAACCTACGTTTGGTCGTATCTCTGGCCAAGCGTTATACGGGTCGCGGCATGCTCTTCCTCGACCTGATTCAAGAGGGGAACCTCGGGTTAATCCGCGCAGTAGAGAAATTCGACTACACCAAGGGCTTTAAATTCTCCACTTATGCCACATGGTGGATTCGTCAGGCTATTACCCGTGCGATGGCCGACCAGGCTCGCACTATTCGTATTCCTGTTCACATGGTTGAAGTAATCAATAAGTTGGCGCGTGTTCAGCGCCAGATGTTGCAGGACCTTGGACGCGAACCCACCCCCGAGGAATTGGGCACCGAGCTGGATATGACTCCTGAAAAGGTCATTGAGGTTCAAAAATATGGGCGCGAGCCGATTTCGCTTCACACACCGCTTGGTGAAGACGGTGACTCAGAATTCGGTGATCTGATTGAAGACTCCGAAGCTGTTGTACCGGCTGATGCAGTGGGCTTTACCCTATTGCAAGAACAGTTGCACTCGGTTTTGGATACGCTTTCCGAACGAGAAGCAGGCGTTGTGGCAATGCGTTTTGGGTTGACTGATGGTCAGCCAAAAACACTTGATGAAATTGGAAAAGTTTACGGTGTCACCCGTGAACGGATTCGTCAGATTGAATCCAAGACTATGTCGAAGTTGCGGCACCCTTCACGCTCGCAAGTGTTGCGTGACTACCTCGAGTAAATCGAAGCTTGCAGAACAAGAAACTGATGGAGCGGCACCATGGTGCCGCTCCATCTTTTCGTTCGCTACAAATAGTTAGGAGCACACAGAAATCCCCGGGGTAAGACTCGTTGCTTGAGGCTCACCCCGGGGATAACTGTTACGGTAGCGCAGCCCGACTTGCTAAAAGCTGCACTCACCAGAATCTACAGACTTGCTGCACGCTCCTGTTCAAGGCGCTGTGTTTCGTCTTGCCACACATCAGCCTGGGGACGAAGGTTTTCTTCCACCTGACGTGCGTGGTGGGCACAGAAGTACAGCTGACCACCCGAAGGTAGCACTGCACGAACGTAAGCTTGGGCTCCGCAACGGTCGCAACGATCGGCGGCGTTGAGGGTAGGTTGCTCAAGACTAGTTGCCGTGGACATTGGGCCTCCTAATTTGTGGTCCAAACTCTGTAGGTTGGTTCTTCCATCCTGACAGGTTATTCGATTCCTGTGTAGAACAACGTACCAAACATAAGAATTATGCCCGAAAGTGCTTGAGTTGCCACCGGCGAACAAAGCGTGTTCTCAACGTTGGAATACACGGTTATGTGAATATAACCAGTGGATCTATAGTGCCACTTGATCGACTATTCTCAAAGACCTGGCCTCCGCCATCCGCGCGAGGCGAAAGAAGTGGGAGCAACTTTCGGCTGGTAGTTCAAGAATGGCGAAAGTCCCAAAAAAATGACAAGAACGCATTATTCTTACTACTAACATCCGACAGCGAGCATAGTGGTCATCCCTGCAGTTCGGGCGCAACATTGCATGTCGGCGAAAACATCCTTGAAAGGCTCAAATACTACGTGGTCAGACAATCCGAGTACAGTGCACGAAACCTCTCAGTCCTTGAAGGGCTTGAAGCGGTGCGTAAACGCCCGGGCATGTATATCGGGTCCACCGACTCCCGGGGACTCATGCATTGTCTCTGGGAGATCATCGACAACTCAGTCGACGAGGCGCTTGGCGGTTACGGCCAATCGATAGACATCACCTTGTATGCTGATGGCTCGGTTGAAGTCTCAGATAATGGCCGTGGTATTCCCATCGATATTGAACCGCGCACGGGTTTGTCAGGTGTGGAAGTTGTCTTTACCAAACTCCATGCCGGCGGCAAATTTAGTTCTGATTCATATGCTGCAGCAGGCGGCCTGCACGGGGTAGGCGCCGCGGTCGTCAATGCACTGTCGTCACGTTTGGATGTACAAGTAACTCGTGGCGGAAAAATATATCAACTTAGTTTCAAACGTGGCCAACCGGGACAGTTCATCGATCAGGGAAAACCCAGCGCAGATAGCACCTTCGAAGCTGTCAAGTCCGGATCAGAGGTCGATGTTGTTGGAAAAGCTAAGCGCGGTACAACTGGAACAACAGTGCGCTACTGGGCCGACACACAAATTTTTACTCCTGATGCAACTTTTTTGTATGAAGAACTTGAACAACGTGCCCGGCAAACAGCCTTTCTCGTTCCAGGTCTGCGCATTACAGTTCGCGATGAGCGTCGACTCACCGGAACAGCAGGAGAAAACGGTTCTCATCAAGAAGTATTCCAGTATGACGGGGGCATATCAGAATTTGTAGATCACCTGTCGCAGCTTAACCCGGTTACAGATGTATGGCGTCTGCATGGTGAAGGGAACTTCAGTGAACGCGTACCTGTCCTCGACAGCTCAGGGCAAGCTCACATGCAGGATGTTGAGCGTTCTTGTGAAGTCGATGTGGCTTTGCGCTGGGACGTCGGCTACGACACCAAAATACGAAGTTTCGTCAATATTATTGCCACCCCAAAGGGCGGATCTCACAACACCGGATTCGACCAAGCACTGACCAAAGTATTCCGCAAAGCCGTCGAAGCCAATGCTCGCCGTTTGAAAGCTGGAAACGATCGCGTCGAGAAAGACGACATTCTTGCAGGCCTGACAGCAATAGTGACTGTTCGGTTGGCCGAACCACAGTTTGAAGGACAAACGAAAGAGGTGCTCGGCACCCCTGCGGCACGGCAGATTGTTTCCAAGGTTGTTGCTGACCAGCTCACGGACATTTTGCAGTCACGTAAGCGCGCTGTGAAGCAACAGGTGGATGGACTATTAGAAAAGATCGTGGCCGAGATGAAGTCGCGCATCATGGCGCGGACGGCCAAAGAGACCCAACGTCGAAAGACCGCTTTAGAGACCTCTTCCATGCCTGCAAAATTGGCGGACTGCCGGTCGACATCGGTTGAAAATACTGAGTTATTCATTGTCGAAGGGGACTCAGCGCTGGGTACCGCGAAACTTGCGAGGTCTTCAGACTATCAAGCGTTGTTACCCATTCGAGGGAAAATTTTGAACGTGCAGAAGGCATCAGTGGGCGAAATGCTCAGTAACGCCGAAGCCTCTGCGCTAATCCAAGTTGTTGGTGGGGGATCAGGACGTAGTTTTGATATGGAATCGGCCCGCTATGGCAAGGTCATCTTGATGACCGACGCTGACGTCGACGGAGCCCATATTCGAACACTCCTGTTGACCTTATTCTTTAGATATATGCGACCTATGGTAGAGGCTGGACGCGTTTATGCTGCCGTTCCGCCATTACATCGGGTTGAAGTCATCAACCCAGGTTCTAAGGCTAATGAAGTCATCTATACCTATGCTGAACACGAACTGCATGAAGTTCTAGAGCGTGTAGAAACTGAGGGTCGCAGAATTAAAGAGCCGATCCAACGATACAAAGGTCTTGGTGAAATGGACGCGGATCAGTTGGCAGAAACAACCATGGATCCGGCTCAGCGGACACTTCGTCGGGTGAATATTGAAGAAGTGGAAAAGGCCGAAGAAATCTTTGAACTGCTCATGGGTCGTCATGTCGCACCTCGGCGAGACTTTATCATCTCGGGCGCAGAAGAACTCGACCGTCAGCAAATCGACGCTTAGGCCCCATAGTACTGCTGGGTCAATTGAAAGCCCTCTTCCAAAGAGATGCGGGGCTTCCACTGCAGGACTTGCTGGGTCCGACGCTGATCAAACCAGTGCGCCGTTGACATTTGCTCAGCTAAGAAGCGCGTGATCGGCGGCTCGTCACCACGTGTTTCAGCGTCCCAGAGCGATTCGATAATGCTACCTGCGGTCTTGGCTAACCCTGAGGGAAGATCCAGGACGGGTTCTTTTGCCCCACCTGCTACGGCGATACGTCGAATCATCTCACCTATGGGGCGAGGCTGACCGTTGGTAAGGACCAGTGCCTCACCGTGAGTGGTATCGGCCGCGTGGACAGCAGTGACAATAGCTTCTACCGCATTGGCCAAAAAGAGGGTATCGACCAGCGCAGTCCCGCCATCTAACAGCGGTAATCGGTTTCGACGTGCCCGGTCGATAATACGTTCCGTCAGCTGGGTATCACCTGGTCCCCACATGAGGTGCGGGCGAAGGACAAGCACTCGAAACTCTGTTGAGTCAGCAGCAAGCGCTAAGAGCTCACCGGCGGCTTTTGTCGCTGCGTAGTTGCCGCGTGCAGTATCAGGGTCCGCAGGATCGGCATCGGCACCGATAATAGAACTACCGGAGTGCGCCACCGATGGCGAGGAAATATGTATCCAGCGTGACACTCCTGCTTCTTGTGCGGCCGTCAACATGGTGCGGGTGCCTTCAACGTTTACGTGTTCGTAGTCTTTTAGGGGCCCTGAGACGGATACCTTGGCAGCAATATGGACGACCGTGTCTATCCCTTGAACCGCACGATGGGCTGTTGCTGGATCGGTTACTGTACCTTGTATCTCGCGAACGCCCTCGAGCCCCGAGGCTGATCGTTGGAGTACTGTCACATCAGCACCTGCATCCCGTAAAGCTTGTGCAACCCCGGAACCTAGAACACCCGACGCTCCTGTGACGAGTATGTTGTAACCGGTGAAGTCGTGTGGGACCCAGTACATTGAGCTAGTCATCACGGTGTGCTTGCCTTTCCTCCGGCCAGGACGTTCGTTGCCCACTGCGCAAGTAGGGAACGGTTGATTTTGGAGTTGTGCCGAATATCTACTGGTACTCTGTGGGTTACTAAGACAGCGGCGATGTCAATATCCGTAGCTGCCCTAACCTCATCGGTGAGATGGGTTGGTGCTAGGCCGGGTTTGATGGAAGTGTCATGAGGTTCTATGACTGCCACGATTGCTTGTGTGCCCGTGGGTCCAACGCCAACTAAGGCTACGCGGTTGAGCGAGGAGATCCGTTGGATATCGTCTTCTGGACCTCCGGGGCCCATGGCACCGGTCGGAGGTGTGATGATGTGTTGTGTGCGTCCTTCGATCCAGAGTCGACCCTGCTCATCAAAGTGACCAATATCGCCTGTTCGATGCCATTGCAAACCGTCGACAGAATCGACACGGGTCTGCCGGTTAGTATCATATAGCTTGTCGTAGCCAGCCAACATGTGTGGCGTAGAAATGACGATTTCAGACAGTCTGTTGACGGCCTCGTCGCCTTCGACGAGTTGATCCGATGAGCGTCCCAGGGAATCCAGGGGCGCCATCGCGACGCGGACCACGTCGAGAGGTTTGCCTACGCAGACGCCGCGATCAGTCCTATCGGCGATAGCGTGTTGCGTGTGATGATCGATATCTGAGACCAACAGTGATTCTGTCATCCCGTATGGGGAATGAAATTCGGCGTTGGGTATGAGTTCCAACACCTCATCCATGAGGGGAACTGGTACGGGAGCACCCGCGGACAGCAACATTGAGATCTGCTCGAGGGCCCCGCGTTGTGTTGTGGTGAGTTCATGCGCTGTGTCCACAACGTTGCGCAGTGCGGCGGGGGAGGCAAAGACCATGGTGGCATCACCTGCTATAGCGGCCTGGGCCAGAGCCGTGGCAGTTAGTGTTGCAGGTTTGGTCACTGACATATTCGGAGTCACTGACGTGGCACCGATAGCTGGCCCGAGTAGTGCAAATGGCGCGAAGCCCGCTAGTAAACTGGATCCCGGGGCAACGTTGAGAGTGTGTTGGAGACGCTGAGTCAGCGCGGAAAGTTTCCGGTGGGTATATCGCACGCCCTTGGCAGGGCCTGTAGATCCCGAGGTGAACAGAATTGCAGCATCGTCTGCCGGGGCAGGATCAGGATGTTGTGCTGTTGAGCGGTATTTTTGACCGGCATAAGCTGATGCAAAACCGTACATCGACCCGCTGAGTCCAAGGACTTTGGTGGCGAGGGGGTCCATGGTTTTTACGCTCAGTCGTTTGCCCGGGAGATTTCCGATCCGAGCAAGAGAAAGTCCCGGTGTCTGACCAATAATCCATTGTGGTGCAGCAGATTTGATAGCGCGTGTCATGCCGTCGACACCCAGACCAGCATCAGTGACGACTGCGACACCACCGACACGAAGCACAGCATAGAGGGCAGCGGTGAGATCTCTTCCAGGCTCGACCAACATGGATACCCGGTCGCCCGGACGCATCCCAGCTTCTCTGAGACCTACAGCCATCGCATCAACCATCGACGATAGCTTGGCCCAGGTTACTTCGAACGGTTTGCCGTTGGCATCTTTGATGGTCATATCGACCATGGCCTTCGTCGTTGAATCGGACCACTGATCGAGAAAACTCCAGAGCGGAGAATATTGGCCTACCGCCTCGGAGCCTCGGACAGCAGCAGGGTCAGGGGTTGGTCTGGTGTCTCCATCAAGTTGTTGACGTATCCAACCGAACAGGGGCACAGAAATATCCCGGTCTTCGGCTAGTAGGTGACCAGCGGTGTTATACCGGTGGATCTCAACGTTGTCGAGTCGATGCAATAAATCGTGCTGATAGCGATCGAGGAAAACCGGGTCTTTGGCGCCCCATAGTAACAGGGTGGGCTTGTCGGTGGAGGCGAGCTGGTCGGCTACTTCTTGCAGTGTGGCATGCGAGCGATGACTATCAGTGGCTGGAATGTCCGCCACAAAACCGCCGATTCCACCGCGCTCTGCGTGTCCACGGTAGGGCGCTTTATAGGCAGCTTTGATGGGTCCTGACAGTCCGGGATGTCCCAGAGCCAAGGTGGTGTCTAGGAAAGCGGGAGTCATGACAGTGGAGCCAGCTAGGACTGGACCAGCGAGGGCAGCTTGTAATGGTGCAGGGATTGCATCGGACTTATTATGCCAGACAGCTGTGTTGAGTGAGATCATGCCGGTCGGGTCAATTTTAGAACCGGCTGACCGCAGTTCTGCATTTGTCGCCCAGGCAAGTGAAATAATACCGCCCCAATCATGACCAAGGCTAAAGACTGGAACCTGAGTGGTATCGCTGATGAGTTCGTCGACGATCGCGTCGAGATCATAAACCCGTTGGGACAAGGTTCGATACGAAGTAGTGCTTGCAGTCGTGGAGGGCAGGCCTGAATGTCCGAGTCGCTCAGAGAAGCCCATGTCGAGTTGATCTGGAGCAATGACCCGGATAACTGGTGCTTTGCCGGCACCTGGGCCCAGATCCACATTCCCTTGCGCGGCATCGATGCCTGCCTGGGCAATATGGCGCCATAAATAGGACCAGGTTGGGTTGCCATGGACAGCGATGACGATCGCATCGACGTCGTTGGGACCAACGCCGAGATCGTTTAGGGCTGGTCCCGTATCGAGCACGTGAAATTCGCGGACACCATCACACGTGGTGGTTTCAATGATTCGAGACCACCGAGAATCCCAGCCCGGCAGCTGTTGCGGATCAAGTACTGAATGTGGGGTTTGCGCGGGCTTAGGGGAAATCATGGGGGAGGGGGTCACCACTCTATTTCTAACATTGCAACATTGAGACCAGATCCCACACCCATCGTGAGGACCCGATCGCCTACTTCAAGAGAACCAAGTTCACGCGCGAGCGTGATGGGAAGGGCCGCTGGCCCAATATTACCTAGCGAAGGAAACGTTGTGGGGATCTTTTTACTGTCGATCCCGGCGGATTTGATAATTGCATCGGTATGCATCTGCGATACCTGGTGGGTGATGTAACGGTCCATGTTTTGCCAGTTCCAGTCCGCAGGGGTGTCATTCCAGGCGTCCATGACAAGGGCTAGACCGTGTTCAAGTAGGGCACCTGAATCGGTAATCATGCCGTTATGTCCACCCTGACATAACTGGTGGTGTTGGGTGCCTGCTCGTGTGACGCCCCGAAGGATGCGGTGGCCTTCGGGATGCTGATCCGCGCGTCCCAAGACAGCTGCTGCAGCACCGGAACCGAGGGTGAGTGAGGCGAACTGCTCCATGAAATTATCACGCGTGGTCTTGTCGGAATGCAGGTTGCGCAGGGTGGCTTCCTGCACCTGCTTGGCATCTTCTCCTGCCACAACAACGGCATAGTCGATTTGTCCGGCATCAAGAAGAGTTGAAGCAAGGTCCATGCCGTTGACGAAACCAAGGCAGGCGTTTGTGATATCAAAGTTCGTAGCTTTGGGAGATAAGCCCATGGAATCGTGAATCTGAACGGAAACGGCGGGTTCTAATTCTGTTCGAGTAACCGATGTGTTGATCAGCAAACCTACGGCATCGGGGGCAATGCCCGCTTCCGCCAAGGCTTTGACTCCCGCTTGGGCGGCTCCAGCAACATAGTCCTGGGGAGTCTCCCACATGCGTCGAGCGTGTACACCGGCTACGCGTTCTAGGAGTCGCTTGGGGAGTCGTAGACGCTTGAGCACGGTAGCGAGACGGTCATCGAGCATATCGGAAGTGACTTCCACCGGAGCGGTCACTTCTACCACAGAAAGTAATGCCGCGTTGTGGTGAATTGAAACCGCATTAGAACTCACGTTGGATTGTCCATTCCTGTTTATTCCGTTCAAAATTGGTAGCTAAAGCACCAACTTTTTGACTTGTCATAACTTACCAGCCTAGCGCGGATTGTAGCGCCATGCGATTTACGTGTGGGGCCTATCCTTGCAGCTTAGTTTTTCAAACGAGGAAGACATCCAGTGGTTTATCTACAACAGGCTCACGGCCGCAGGCACTGTTATCAGCAGCCCGGCCGAGAGTATGACCAGGCTAACTCTACATGAGTCCAATGGTGTGTCTGGCGCTATGAGGCATCTGAGGCGCCGTGTAGCAACGGCAGTATATTGTGATTCTGCGCCCGAACGGGAATGTACAGTATCGGCGGCTGGATCGGCCAGGGTATGTGCCAGGGCGGCTTTGAGATCGCTGTGGTCGTGATCAGATAACGCAGCATCATCGGCCATGATCTCGGTCAGTTCGGTGACTTCATTGATTGCAGCACGGGTTGCAGGAAACCACGGTGCTGCTTTGTGCCACGCTTGAAACGCCAAACGTAACAGGTCGTGGCGTTGGGTCAGATGCGCTGACTCGTGAGCCAGGACAGCGGCGAGTTGTTTTGCCGATAATTCATCGAGTAGCCCCCGGGATACCACGGTTAGGGGCTGACTCATGGCGGGGAGACAATACGCCAACGGGTGTTCTACGGGCAGCACGCGTGTGTTGATGGCCGGTCGTGCTGCGTCTACGAGTTGGTGATCATGGTCTCCGAGGGAGGCAGACAAAACTTCGACGAATTCACGGTGTTTCTTCCGCTGGCTAAACGTTGTATAGGTCGTGTGTATTAGTACTAGGGCAAGGTGTCCGAATATTATGCAGCCAAGTGTGACCGCGGCTAAGCCAAGAGGCGCCCACCGGTCATCCGCAAAGACCGCGTCTATGCTGCCAGCTTGCATGACGTGCCAGAGTTCTATGCTGGCACTGAGTATTCCGTTGCCGAATGGTTGCAGCCCCCAGGTCAGTGGTGCGGTGACAAGGGCCAAACCGCCGCTGATACCAATGGCTTGCCACAGAATCAGTGCTGCACGGGGAGCTCGTGATGGCCACTTGGCTTTTTGTAGCCACAGGGGGACCGGCCATGCGAGAAGGATGGCTAGGCATGCGAGAAGATAGGGGGTCAGCATGCGCCTCCAAGTATTGTATGGCTAGCTGTCGCGGGATTGTAAAAGATTGCGAACGCGCCGGGCGTCGGAGGGTTCAATGCCACCGATGAAGCGAGCGAGTACGGCGTGTTTGTCAACGGCTGAACCTAACACATCGTTTAAGAGCTGAACAGTGTGTTCCTCGCGGCTGGTTGCGGCGCTGAATTCGTGAGGACGGCGCGAGGAATCCTTGGTGACGAACCCTTTCTTACTGAGCCGACCGAGGACAGTAAGTACCGTGGTGATAGCTGGCTGGTTGTCTTGGCGTTGTGCCAGCGCATCGCGTACTTCGTTGGCGGTGAGCGACTCTGTGGAATCCCACAGTAAGTTCATAATCGCTTGTTCCAGTTCGCCCAATGAGGCCCCTTCGTAAATTCCTGTATTGAGTCCGGTGTGAGTGCAAGGTGTTTCGCTCAGTGTCATGACCTTGAGACTCAACATACTAACGCAACAACAGTACAATTTCTACAATGCGTAGAAACATTCCAGGTGATCTCGGAATCTCGATTTCTACATTGTGTAGAAGTGTGGTTATTATGACCCCTAGAGGTTGGTTGACAACCTGCCGCTGAGGTTCCAGCCGGTTCTATGCGCCGGTGAGTTAACCGTAGCGGGATTCTTTAGAGTTTCGAGCGTCGGCATTTATGCCGGTGGGAGAGGGGCCCAAATGGATCCTCTTGAGGTAGCCCGGTGGCAGTTCGGTATAACGACTGTTTACCATTTCCTGATGGTGCCACTAACCATTGGCTTGGGCATTGTCTTAGTCGCGATGCAAACTGCATGGCATAGGACGGGCAAAGAACAATACCTGCGGATGACGAAGTTCTGGGGCAAAATCTTCATGATTAACTTCATCATGGGGGTTGCTACCGGGCTGGTCCAGGAATTCCAATTTGGTATGGCATGGAGTGAATACTCACGTTTTGTTGGTGACGTATTTGGTGCCCCACTGGCCATGGAAGCTCTCATCGCATTCTTTTTGGAATCTGTCTTTATCGGCATCTGGGTATTCGGATGGGGACGAGTTCGTCCAAGAGTCCACCTTGCCGTGTTGTGGCTTGCTGTAGCAGGTTCCGTTGTCTCTGCATATTTCATCTTGGCCGCCAATGCTTTTATGCAGCACCCGGTTGGCGTGGAATATGTTGATGGCCGTGCCCAGATGGTAGATTTCTGGGCCGTCATGACGAACCCAACGTTACTGATTCATTTCCCCCACACGATTTTTGGTGCACTTGCAGTCGCTGGCTCAATGCTGTTAGGGATCGGGTGGTACCACCTTTGGAAACGCCGTAAAGAAGGAATCGATACGGTGGATGACAATGGTTATGTCGTCGTTGGGTCGACCGGGTCTAAAGCCCGCGATGAGGTTGACTATAAAGGCTGGCGTTCATCGTTCCGCTGGGGCGGTTGGATCGCGATTGTCGCATTCTTGGGTACTGCGTTTACCGGCCATACGCAGGCACAGATGATGATCCATCAGCAGCCGCTAAAAATGGCTGCAGCCGAGGCAGCTTGCCACGATGGCACAGGCTTCTCGGTACTGTCGGTTGCAAGCCGCGATGGCGACGGCGCAACGACCTGTAACGACGTTGTTGGCGTGTTTGAGATACCTGGCCTGCTATCTTTCCTGGCGCATAATGATTTCACCACACCGGTTGAAGGCGTCAACACATTGATCCCGCAGTATGAGGAAGCTTACGGTACTCACCTGCCGGATGATCCTCGATATGGCGAGCGCGCCGGTTCTGAAATCGAGTATCTGCCGATTATGGAGGTCACCTACTGGGGCTTCCGCCTGATGATTACCTTCGGTGGCATCGCTGCTGTAGCAGCTGCATTGGGGTTATGGATTGGGCGAAAAGGCACGGTCCCACAGGATACGACTCTTATGAACATGGCGTGGCTATCCATCCTGGCCCCGTTTGCGGCCAACTCGGCAGGATGGGTCTTTACCGAGATGGGGCGTCAGCCCTTCACTGTGGCGCCAAATCCGGATCCGACGGGTGTTGATCAAGTCTGGCAATTCACGGCAGCGGCCGTGTCGCCAGGAGTGACCGGACAAGAGATTATATTTTCTCTTATTGCGCTGACCTTGATTTACGCATTGTTGTTAGTCGTTGAAGTCGTGTTGTTAGTCCGCTATACCAAGGGCGGGCACCCGGCAGGCATGCCCGAACTCTTGGCGGATGAAGAACAGGATGATGACAATACGCCCTCGTCCGACGTGTTGTCTTTCGCATACTAGTGCGGCCCAGGCAACGAAGAGAAAGGTAAATCACCATGGATGTTCTTCCAACGTTGTGGTTCATCCTCATCGCGGTGTTATGGATCGGATATCTGGTCCTCGACGGTTTCGATTTGGGCGTCGGCATGTTGATGAAGGGTTGGGCCAAAAACGAATCTCAGCGACGCGTTCTGCTGAACTCAATCGGCCCCGTCTGGGACGGCAACGAGGTCTGGTTAGTGACTGCCGCAGGGGCAACGTTTGCTGCATTTCCGCATTGGTATGCTTCGATGTTTGCGGGATTATATATTCCGTTGACCCTTGCGTTGCTGGCACTGATTCTGCGCGCGGTATCAATTGAGTACCGCGGAAAATCGCATAGTCAGACCGCACGTAACCTCTGGACATGGGCCATGGCAGGCGGTTCATTTGTCGCAGCTTTTATGATCGGTGCGATGTTGGCCCTGACGACCACAGGCTTACCCCTGAATGAATATGGAGATCGTGTCGGCGGGCCGTTTGCCTGGTTCAATAGTTGGGCTGTCCTTGGCGGATTAGCAGTCGTTGGTATTTCTCTTGCCCAAGGCTGGGCCTTCTTGACACTGAAAACTCTGGGTGCGCCACGAGCCGCAGGCAATCGACAGCTTCGACGCTACTTACCGCTGTATTTCTTACCGGCTGCCATCTGGGCGATCATGGTCGTACTGCGATATCCAAAGGTCTCCGCGTGGATCATGCTAACCATTGCAGCCCTGGGATTGATCGCTGCGTGGACGGCGTCGGGCCGTGCCAAAGAAGGGCTGACCTTCACCGGCATGGTCGTATTCATCGTCTTCGGGGTTGGAGCAATATTTACAGCACTGTTCCCCAATGTTTTACCTTCAACGATCAATGAAGCATACAACCTTACCGTGGCAACAGCATCGTCGTCGGACTATACCTTGACAATCATGGCGATTGTCACCGCGATTTTCTTCCCGATGGTTCTGGCATATAGCGTGTGGAGCTACTGGATGTTCCGCCAACGACTCGGGGAACAGCACATTCCTGAGTCTGTTGTGGTGACCCCGGTTTGATACCGGAGCTCCCATCATCCCAGGCAGGACGCCGGGCACTTATTGGGCTCGGCGTCTTAGCCCTGTTCAAACTTGTCGGCTGGATCCTTATCGCCGTCTCGTTGGCACGAGGCATCGCACAGCTGGCGGCAGCATTACCAGCCTCGGATGCCGCACAACTGCTGCAACTACTCTTCGATTCGCCGCGTACAGCACCCGGCCTGATCGACACGCTGGTCGAATTCACGATGAGTACAGACTTCATGGTGACTCTGGGACTCGGGTTCGGCGGTGCCGTCTTACGCGGCCTGGCTGAATGGGGCCAGCAAGTCCTGGCTACCCGGGCAGCACTGGGAGAAAAAGAACATCTGCGACACCAACTGGTGCGTCACCGGCTTGCCGCAGCAGGGGCTCATACAGATCGTGCCGGCGAAGACACCATCTTGGCTTCGCAAGGCCTTGACGGACTTGACGATTACTACACAGACTTTTTGCCCGCTTTGGTGTCCGCGTTGGTTATCCCATTGGGCCTAGGGATCTGGATTTTGATTCATGACTGGTTGAGTGCTGCAGTGTTGCTGGCAACCATTCCGTTGATACCGCTTTTCATGATCCTCATTGGTCGGTATACGGAACACCGTGTAGAAGAAGCAGCCACCGGGTTGCATAAACTCTCGCACCACCTCTTAGAACTTGCTCGGGGTTTGCCCGTACTAGTGGGCCTACGACGTGCCGGGATGCAACGTCAAGCGCTACAGCAAGTCTCCGAGACGTATCAGCGCACCACCATGAACACCCTGAAGGCTGCTTTCATGTCCGGCCTGGCACTCGAACTGTTGGCATCGTTATCGGTGGCCATTATTGCCGTGGTCATCGGCGTTCGATTAGTCAACGGTTCTATGGACCTCTATCCAGGCATTATGGTGCTGACACTAGCGGCTGAAGTGTACCTGCCGTTTCGGAACATCGGTTCAGCATTCCACGCTTCAGAAGACGGCGTAGAGGCGCTGAAACGTGCAAAAGCACACATAAACCAACCCATCCCAGACTCCATGGCAACAGTACTTGATGTTGACGCCGCTGACTCCACAGCGATTGAACTAGCACAAGTCAGCATCTCTTATAAGGCGCTCGAAGAAATACCCCAGAAGACTTCTACGGGGCCGGACTATTTGACCCCACAACAATTTTCAGCAGCACAACAAGCAGCCCGGGGCCAGTCGGTAGACAGTGATGACGGCTACCTGCCACAGTATGCCGTTGAGATACTAGACCCCGTCGTCACGAACATGAATTTACGTCTCGAGCCGGGGCAATATACGGTCCTGGGAGGTGCATCCGGGACCGGGAAATCAACCCTGTTAGCAGCGATGGCTGGACTGCTAACAGTAGCCGAAGCGACCTTCGAAGGCTCCGTCCGCGGCTTAGTCTCCAAACCGACGACCTATCTTAGCCAACACCCAGTATTTGCATCACAGACCGTAGGCCAAGAATTAGCCATGGTCGCCCAGGGGACGAGTGCAGAGCATACCAAGCAGCACAGTGCTGTGCACATTGCCGAGCTCACCAGTACCGCGCTTGTCCACGCCGGCCTGCCGGAGACACACTCTTGGTACATTGATGATCTTTCCCCGGGGGAGCGACGTCGTCTCGGCTTTGCTCGAGTGCTCATGCGATTACTGACAGCTAGTGCCCATGAAATGACCCGACAACCCTGGCTGGTGATACTGGATGAACCAACGGCCCATCTAGATCACACATCGGCAAGCCTGATACGCCAAGGGCTGCGCAAGCTGGCTGACGGCGTACTGCCAAACGGACAACAACTTAACGTGATCCTCCTGGTCGCCTCACACGATCAGCTCGTTCACGCAGCAGCAGACCAGTTGCTCGGTAATGTCGTAGTGGCAGATGCCCCCATCTGCGACGCTGAGCCGGTCGAACCCACTGCGACGGCCCCACCTTGGCAACAACAGCCAGTTACCGCGCACCCCACCCGACGGGTTCGCCTGCGTGATTGGTTACACTACTTACCCGTGAATAACGGGAAGTTTTTAGCCGGCATTGCTTGGGCTACAGCAGCGTTTCTGGCAGCAGCCCTACTGTCGGCACTATCTGGTTGGCTCATAGTGCAAGCAGCCTATGAGCCGCCCATCTTATATTTACTGGCAGTTATTGTTGGGGTGCGGTTCTTTGGCACCGGCCGTGCGGTCTTCCGGTACGCCGAGCGGGTCACGGTCCATGACGCAGTATTGTCGTGGGCTAACCGTATCCGACTACGTGTCTGGGATGCACTGGGTTCACACGCCGTAGAATGGAACCGGCTCACACGCTCAGGTGGGGCACTTTCGGTCCTGATATCAGACGTTGATCAACTGCGTGACGCTGTCCCCCGAGTGATCGTCCCCATTCCAGCGGCGCTCATCACCTGGGCACTGGCTACCGGCATCGTAGCCTACATGGCCCCGGGGTCATGGTGGCCTGCTGTCGTAGCCGGGGTAGCAGCGTTTATTCTTGTCCCGATCATTGTCCGGTTCGTTGAGGCACGTACGACCACGGCGCTTGCAGACCATCGCACAAGACTCGTGACCGCTACCTCCAGACTCTTCACCGCAGCGGGTGACATGGCAGCTAACGGCATGACGCATCGCGCCACCGACGACTTCGCTGCAATGGACACCCAAAACACCATCCCGTTGAAACGCAATGCCTTGGCCGCAGGGCTCGGCGATGGCCTGACGTCGTTGATCGCCGGTTGGGCGGCTGTCCAGACGCTGTGGGTAGCTATCGCCAACGGCATCTCAGCGCCCAACACCGCCCTGGTCGTGATGCTTATGCTTGCCATGGCCGAACCTTTCGGACGATTTAGCGAAGCTATGAAAGAAGCGCGCACGTTACATCACCAGCTTGGCAAACTGCTGCCGATGCTTGAACAAGTGGATGACCCTAGCAAGCAATGGGTGTCGCTGGAACAAACCAATGACTCTGGAATCGAGCGCATCAATCTAGACAACATCACGGTGTCCTATGGCAGTAATGGCCCTGAAGTTCTTGAAGGGTTGTCGATGCAGGCATTAAAAGGTGATTTTGTGGTGGTCGTCGGCCCTTCAGGGTCTGGAAAATCGACGCTTTTGGCAGTGCTACAGGGCTTTTTAGAACCCCAATACGGCACTTATACGCTCACGGGTGCCCAACGTAGCCCACACCAAGCGTTGCAACACGTGGCCTGGTGCCCACAGGAAGCTTATCTTTTTGACTCCACACTGCGTTCCAATCTGGCCCTAGCTCGTGATCCGTCGCAACGGCCCACCGACGCCGAACTTCACAACGTGTTGCAAACCGTTGGTCTTGGTGACTGGGTGGCCACGGCACCGCAGGGCCTTGACACTCGACTGGGTCCCTCGGGACATTTTATTTCGGGAGGACAACGCCAGCGTGTTGCCGTTGCCCGAGCCATCCTGGCAGACGCTCACGTTGTACTCCTGGATGAACCCACAGCACATCTGGGTGCCGACGAAGCAGCCGAGCTCATCGGGGATCTTAAGGCAGCACTTGCAGACAAGATCACCATTATGGTGACTCACGATCAGCGTTTCGTGGAAGCGGGAACGGCGGTGCAGTTATAGGGCTACTAGTTTTCGGTAGTCACGTCCTCATCGGAGGCTGGTGACGCGCCGGTCCCAAGAACACCAACGGCAGAGTCCAGCATGATGCCTGAAGCATCACGCTCCGAATATTCTTGCGGTAGTACACGTCCGACCCCACCGAGGGTCGAAGCCAACGGATTCCGCCCCGCCCAAGCAAGTGCCAAACCGACCTCGCCTCGCAACAGGCGATGGGCACGAATTCCCTGCGTGTTGCGTCCCTTGGGCGCAAATTCGACTAACTTCGTGAGTTTTGCACTCGCAGTGGCCTCGAGCATGTCGTCGTCGGTCGCGGTAATCGTAACCACTAGGGCATCTTCCACGTCGACGGCGGGAGCAACGGTAAAGGACAGTACGTGGTCGCCAGCAACGAGTTTCATACCGGCGATACCACTACCGGCGCGACCTTGCGGGCGGACCAACTCGGCGGCAAAGCGCAATAGTTGACCAGAGCCAGAAATAAATATCAACTGGTCATCACCATTGGCGGCTACAGAAGCCCCTACAACTTTGTCATCGCCTTTGAGCGTGATGGCCTCGAATTCGTCTTGATTCAGGGGCCAGTCATCGTACCGAACCCGCTTCACTACACCATCACGAGTGCCCAGTGCCAAAACCTGATTTAACGGCACGAGTGCAACGATTCTTTCGCCTCGTTGTAGTGTCACAAAATCAGTGGCTTTGACTCCATCGGCCAGCGTAGGTGTGGCAGTAGGTTGCTCTAATGCTGGCAGCTCAACCGTATTGATTCGAATCAGCCGGCCGGTATCAGTTAAGGCACCGACCTCACCTCGAGCAGTGGTTGCTACCACCGACGTATATACATCGTGCCGACGCCGGCGCCCTTCGGCGGTTATCGGTGTGCGATCCTTGGTGCGCAGTAACCGTCCGGAAGCAGATAATACCGCCCAGCATGGATCATCTGGTACCAACAGGGCTGAAGCAGCAGCCGCTTGTTCGGTCTTGGTGGATGATGCAGTTATTGCCGGTGCGAGCTCTTCGGATTTCACCAGTTTGGTGCGGCGCTCGTCACCAAACTGTTCGGCAACTTCAGCCAGCTCGTTGGAAACCGTTTCACGGAGTTTCGCATCAGAATTGAGGATGGCCTCCAGCTCTTCGATTGCGGCGACGAGATCATCTCGTTCGGTCTCAAGATCTAAACGGGAGAACTTTGTCAGCTGGCGTAGACGGAGTTCCAAAATGTGGTTGGCCTGCACCTCGGTGAGATCAAATACCAGCATCAGGCGTTGTCGAGCTGCAGCGGCGTCGTCAGAAGTCCGAATGATTTCGATGACTTCGTCGATATCGACGAGCGCCAGCAGGAGACCCTCGACAAGGTGCAGACGATCTTGACGTTTGTGCAGGCGGTGGGCGGTACGACGACGCACAACGGTTAGCCGGTGATCGATGTAAACGCCCAGGAGGTCCTTCAGCCCCAGAGTTTGTGGCTGGCCATCAACCAGTGCCACATTATTGATACTGAAGTTTTCTTCCAGCGGTGTGTGCTTATACAACTGGGCTAGAACTGCCTGTGGGTTGAAGCCAGATTTCAATTCAATGACTAACTTCAGACCGTGGTGCCGGTCGGTAAGGTCCATAACATCGGCGATCCCGGTGACCTTTTTGTTATTTACCGCGGTTTTTAGCCGATCGATGACCCGTTCTGGCCCGACACCGTAGGGCAGCTCACTGACGACGAGACCCGTGCGGCGGGCTGAAACCTGTTGGACATCAACGGTAGCCCGCATAGTGAACCGGCCTCGTCCGGTTTCATAGGCTTCTTTGATGCCGTCGAGACCAACGATACGGGCACCCGAAGGAAGATCGGGGCCGGGGACAAACTTCATGAGAGCCTTGGTCTCGGCTTCGGGTTCCTCTAGCAAATGACGTGCGGCAGCAATGACCTCACCCAGGTTGTGCGGTGCCATATTGGTAGCCATGCCGACCGCAATGCCAGCTGCACCGTTGACCAACAGGTTGGGAAACGCAGCGGGCAAGACGGAGGGTTGCTGCATTTGATTGTCATAGTTTGGTTCGAAGTCGACCGTATCTTCGTTGAGGTGGGCGGTCATAGCCACGGCAGCCTGGGACATGCGCGCTTCGGTATAACGTGAAGCCGCGGGACCATCATCGACGGAACCAAAGTTTCCGTGTCCATCAACTAGCGGTAAGCGTAAGTTGAAGTCTTGTGCCAGACGGACCATGGCGTCATAGATAGCAGAGTCGCCGTGCGGGTGGAGTTTACCCATGACTTCACCAACGACGCGGGCGGACTTCACATGACCCTTATCCGGGGTGAGCCCCATCTGGTCCATCATGTACAGGATTCTTCGCTGGACCGGCTTCAGACCGTCACGTGCGTCCGGTAGCGCCCGGGTGTAAATCACCGAATAGGCGTACTCCAAGAAGGAATGTTCCATCTCAGAAGCGACATCAATGTCGACAATGTTCTGGTCTTCAAGCGGTACAAGTGCAGTACTAGCCTTTGCTGAAGACCTTTGGTTTGAACGTTTTGACATCTGACCTTTCCTGTCACGTGGTTCCCACGGCCTGATTGTGGCTTAAGATAATTATATGGCTGAACAGAAAACCAAACGCCCATATCCGGCCCACTGGGAAGCCGATGTGCTGTTACGCGACGGCGCTACAGCTCGACTGCGCCCGGTTTCTCCAGATGATGCCGATGCACTGCAAAAAATGCACGAGGGTCAATCCCAGGATTCTATCTACTTTCGCTATTTTACGTATAAGTCCCAGCTTTCAGCTAAAGAGCTAGAGCGTTTTACCGTAGTGGATTACGTCGACCGGGTCGCTTTTGTCATTATCTTGGGCGATGAACTGATGGGCATCGGTCGGTACGACCGATTAGACGACGCCACCGAAGCCGAAGTCGCTTTCAACATAGCAGATGCTCACCACGGTCGCGGTCTGACCTCAATTTTTATGGAACATCTAGCAGCCGCTGCTAAGGAAAATGGGATCCGTACATTTACCGCCGAGGTCCTGCCAGAAAATCGTAGAATGCTGTCGGTGTTTCAGGCTGCAGGTTTCGAAACCTCCCGATCCTTTGAAGACGGTGTAGTTGTTGTTGAATTCCCGATTGACCCTACAGCGCGGGTCCGAGCTGTTATGGAATCTCGTGAGCACCGTGCAGAGGCTCAGTCGGTGGCTGAACTGTTGCGTCCAGAATCCATTGCGGTCATTGGTGCGTCGCGGCAGTGGGGATCGATCGGATTTGCACTTCTTGAGAACATTATCGAAGGCGGCTACACGGGCCCCGTGTATGGAATCAATAAGGACGCCCTTGAAATTGCCGGGATGATTTCGCGTGCTTCGCTTGCTGAAGTGCCTCAAGATATTGACTTGGCAATTATCGCTGTGCCATATGACCAAATTCGCTCCGTCGTTCAGGATTGTGCTGACCACGGTGTCAAAGGCCTCATCATCGTCACAGAGGGGTTCAGAGGCGAAGAAGGTCTCGCCGAGCAGCGTCGCCTGGTGCAAGTTGCTCGCCGTCATGGCATGCGAGTTATTGGTCCTGCCTCAGCAGGTATAATCAACACCGACCCGGGCATAAGTCTCAACGCATCGGTCTCACCGACCATGCCACGTCACGGTTCGATTGGCTTGTTTTCACAGTCTGCTCCGATCGGTGCCATGCTGTTTACCGCTGCACAGCAGCGGGGGATTGGTGTCTCCTCGATGATCAATGCGGGTAATCGTGCCGATGTATCCGGCAACGATGCCATGCAGTATTTGGAAGACGATCCCAGTACCAGTGCCGTAGGCCTGTATCTGGAATCCTTCGGTAATCCGCGTAAATTCTCGCGTATTGTACGACGTTTGGCGCGTAAGAAGCCCGTAGTTGTGTCCCGATCACATGGTATGGGCCGACGCATTCCACCGGGTCACTCCACGAGAACCACCGAAGCACCCCGCGGCACGGTCCCCTCGATGTTGCGACAAGCTGGCGCGATTGAGACGGACAGCTATACCGAGCTCATTGATATTTTGCAGGTGCTAGCTTGCCAACCAGTCCCTGCAGGTCCACGACTCACGGTTATTGGCAACGCACCGGCTATTAACCGGCTCACTGTTGAAAACGCTCGAAGTGCTGGACTTGAGATTGTCGATGTTCAAGATATTGCCATCTTGGATGCTGCACATTCGGTGGATCAGGCCGTTGAGACATTGACAAAGAGCATCCGAGAAGCTCTGGAGGCTGGACAGACCGATGCAATCATAGTCTTGGTGCAACCCAGCATGTATCAGTCTGACGGTGACGCCAGGCGGATTGCGCAAGCTATTAATGATGCCTGTGGAGACACTGATGTGAGCATTATGGCATCATTCACCGCCGTACTGGAACAAAACTTTAGTCCCACAACCATTATTGGTGACGGCAAACTTCGAGACCAACTCACTGTGGAGCTCGACGACCAAACCAGTAGTCCAAGGCAGTACGGGTTACCGCTGTTCTCATCTGCCGAACGTGCTGTTGCGGTGTTATCGGAACTGGTGAGATACCGTGCTTGGCGGGATGCCGAGCACGGTATCGCGGTGGAGTATGAGGATATCGATCGATATCAGGCCGAAGAACTCGTGACGGCATGGACTGAAGAAGCCTCGGGGACCGAATTGTTGAAGCTGTCCCGGGCTCAAACGGATGAATTACTAGGTTGTTATGGAATTCGTGTCCTGCCATCGCGACGTTTCCAAAGTACCGATCAAGCTCTGGAATATGCTCAAGAATTTGGTTACCCTGTCGCGCTGAAAGCCGATAACTCCATCTTGCGGCATCGCCTTGATTTAGGGGGAGTGCGACTGAATATCGAAAGTCCCGAAGCCTTGCGTGCCAACATAGAATCGATGCGCGAAGTCTTAGCTCCTTATGGGGCGCCGTCAATCGAAGTTCAGGCAATGGCACCCCCGGGCCAAGGTTGTATCGTCGCTGCTGTGGAAGACCCGCTTGTTGGTCCGGTCCTGTCCTTTGGCATCTCAGGTGACGCCGTAGAACTCTTGGACGACTGGGTGCATGTGGTGCCACCATTGTCAGATCATGATTTAGAGCGACTCCTTCGCACACCGCAGGCATCCGCTAAACTCTTTGGTTACGGTGATATCCCGGCTGTCGATACCGAAGGTATCAAAGACTTGCTTGCCCGTGTATCGCAGCTGAAGGATGATTTGCCACAGGTTGCACGGTTGCGGTTCAACCCGCTGCTCGCTGCGCCGGGTGCCATCACCGTGTTGAAAGCAGAAATATACATTGCAAATGCTGCGATACGTACTGACTCAGCGCGCCGTGCGTTGTTGATTCACTAAGAATAAAGGACGAATAACATTAATATGCCAAACCCCGTACTGCCAGCCGAACTGGCGCTCGATATTGAACGTGCAGGGTTTTACCCACAGCTGGTCGCCGATGTCATGGGACAGCAGTTGGGTGAGCGTGAAATTTTGTCGCATTACGTGCACGTTGAAACACACTTCGGATACGACGACTTACACCGTCATATCACCGTGTTGGTATTAGGCGAAGGTAATGTCTTGGCTGCCTTGCACCTCAATGATCTGCAAGATGAGCCGCAAAGTGCAGCACGGGCTTCGGTAGCTACCGAAATCGTGCCATTGTCAAAAATTGATTCGTGTGTTGTCACCACTGGTTACGATGCGCCGCAACACTATCAGCCAGGTCAGGAGCCATCGGAGGTCACACTGGTACTGAGCTGGGCGGGTGGAGCGCGAATGGAATTTCTGCCCAATCTTTGTGATGATCCTGAATGCGACGCCGACCACGGCTATCTGGCCACCCGCATCGCTGAAGACCTCGTCTTGCGTATTGCTGGTAAAGCAGATGGTCAGCGCGCCGTCGACAAAGCATTGGCGTTTAGCCGAAAGCTCCGTGACGCAATCTTAGAGAATGCGTAGTGACGATGTCTTTACCTACCGGTTATCCCAAGCACCGCAACCTCACACATGTTTTTCCATCATTAGCTGCAAGTTTGGGCGCAAACTTGCAGAACACTCTTCGGCTACCTGAAGCCCGGTCGGCGATACTGTTGCTCATTGATGGTCTTGGACTCGAACAGTTAGAGCAGTATGCAGCGCACGCACCATTTCTGCGCGGGAAGATGAAACAGCAAACGACATCTCAGACCGAGATGTCATCGGTATATCCTTCAACCACCGCAGCCGGTTTGTCCTCGTTAGGTACCGGCCTGGGCCCCGGGGAACACGGTCTCATCGGCTATGACGTCTATGACCCGCAGCGACAAGTTGTTATTAATCAATTGGGCGGCTGGGACGAACGAACTGACCCGGTAGCTTGGCAACCGAAGCCTACCGTGTTTGACACGCTTAACGCTCAACGTGAGGCAGGCGACCACAGGATTGAACCGATCACCGTTTCGCTGCCAGCATTCGAAGAGTCTGCACTGACACGAGCTGCGCTACGCGGTCCACGTTTCGTTGGAGAAGGCGATCTGACAAAACGCTTTCAGCAGGCAGCCTATGAAGCGCAGCGTGCCGGAGCGCTGATCTACCTTTACGTCAATGAACTCGATAAAGCCGGGCATGCAACGGGTCCAGGGTCAGTACAGTGGTTAGAAGTCCTGGAAGAACTCGACTCCAATATGCGACGGTTGAGCAGAAAACTTTCCCCGGATGTCCTTGCCGCTGTGACCGGGGACCATGGAATGATCGAGGTTAAGCAAGAAGATCGTATTGATTTCTCCGTTCATGGCGAGTTGATTGAACACATCGCACATTCGGCGGGAGAGCCTCGCATGGTGCAGCTGCACTATGCGACGAACACCACCCCGGATCAAAGAGCGGCGACCAAGCATGCATGGCACCAACACTTTGGTGATCGTGCCTGGATTGCAACCCGTGATGAGGCGGTTGCAGCCGGTTGGTTTGGCAACGTCGCAGATCACGTACGACCGCGGATCGGGGATCTCATTATCACGGGCCACGAGCCTATCGCGTTATACGATGGGCGCCGTGCTGCGCCACACAGTTTTGACATGGTCGGACACCACGGGGCGCCAACGCCCGCCGAAGTACGCGTCCCTTGGGTTGTATTCAACTCCCAGTAGTAGCGCCCAAGGATTAGATGTGCTTAGGAATCTTTGCGCGTACCGAAGATAATCTCGTCCCAGCTTGGCACCGTGGGGCGGCGTCGAGGACGGCTAGGTTGTTCCGATTTTTTGAGTGCTTCGGCAGTCTCGTCATCCGCCATATCCTCAAATGCGTCAGTCTGACCTTCGAGCTGTTGGCCGGCACCTATGTGACCATGTGATTCTGGCTCACCATCGACTTCGCCGGCGACCACTTCCTGACCATCCCAATCGGTCGGATCATCGGCGTCAGTGTCAGACCAGGCAACTTCGTACTCCGTGGTCCATTCAGCTTCATCTTCCTCGAGCTCATGGGCCGGTGTATCGTCTTGTGAGACGACGAGTTTGGGGCGCAAGGTAGTGGTGGGTTCTTCATCACGGGTGATCATCGCGGCCAATTCGTCGTCCGCTTCCTCATCGACACCTAAACGCTGGCCGCGTCGAGCGTGCAGAACGTCTAGGAGCTCTTCATGCGTTTCATTACCGGTATAGGGGTGGGGTTTCTGCGAGCTAGCATCTGACTCGAGATCGAAAGGGGTGTCTGAAACGGTCGACAGTCGACTTCGGGTAGAAGTGGATGAAACGGGGGAATCGGCAGGGCCGAATTCGCTGAGAACTTGAGCCCAACGATTCGAGTTCTCTAAATGCTGAGACTGTAATTTATAGGACCATAACGCGGGCGGTGGGTCGCCGATCGCGGAATCGCCCAAACCTTCAACGGAGAAGTTGGCTGAGATCGTCCAGAGGGGCGAATCTGCTTCACGCCAAGCATCCCATTGCACCGATTCTGGGTTGAGTCCCATGGCTTGCAGGCGGTGATTTACCATTTCGCCCAGTAATGCTGGTTCATCTCCGAAAACTGCCTCATAAGCATGGTTACCTAACTGGGGGGCTGCCACCTCAAGCTCTTGGGCTTGTCGTGCGATCCAATCACGTTCGGCAACGATCGGAGTGGCGTATACCTCGAGACGGTCGCGGTCCATATCGTACTGAGCAGCAAGTTCGTCGACGGTGGTGCCGGCACGCAGCATCGCCTGGATCTCCCGTGGCGAGAGCTCAGCCGCGGCCTCATCGGCCGCAGCAGCTGAAGGACGTCCTATGGGACGTGTTGCAGCGTTGCGTAACGCGTCATTAATCGGCAAATAGAACTCTTCACCATCGCTAGTTGACAGGACAAGCTCGTCGCCGTTGTCGGCGACCCCCACTAAGCGAAGCCGACGAGCCGAATCGTGCGTGATAGATGAACCCATGCAAGGCCTCCGAACGTATACTACTTCTTTGTGAACTCTGCCATGAAAGCCTCAAGATTGCATGGAATTTGCCCGGTGTGGCGCACTATTTCGCAGTCAGTTGAGACACATCTTGGAAAGCGCAATTTTTCGACTTGCAATGTTGGCGTCAATAAGGTTAGATCACCTCGAAAACGTTGAGTCAGAATCTGCCCAAGGTGAATCTGACTCATAGATGTCAAGTGACGTGATAAAACGTAGAGCACATCTGAACCACAGCATCAAGACATGATGTGACCACCTACCGAATGCGAGATTCATGGCTACGGATTACGATGCCCCCCGCAAGAACGATGACGAGCTTCGCGAGGACTCCATCGAGGAACTCAAAAATCGTCGGACTGATACTCAGTCGGCCGTTGTAGACGAGGATGAAGCGGAAGCTGCAGAGGGTTTTGAGCTCCCTGGCGCCGACCTTTCCGATGAGGAACTGCAAGTTACAGTTCTTCCTGCACAGTCGGATGAGTTCACCTGCGCCTCTTGCTTCCTGGTGCGGCACCGTTCCCAGGTCGCTCTAGAAGAAGACGGCATGCTCTACTGCACTGATTGCGAGGGCTAATGCGCTGCGTCGCATAAGCGATCAAAGCAAACAACAAAGGGGCTCTACCGTGTACACACGGTTGCCCCTTTGCTTATTTTAAGTCGGCCTACGCGCCAGACTCGTGTTTTTTATCTTGTTGTGTTTTGTGTGAGTCTTGCTCGGCTTCTAACTGCTGGCGTTCAGCATCGATCAGCCACTGTGGGACGTCTTCGTCGTGGTGTTGATCATGATCTTCGCTGGTGAACATAGAACCTTTGAGCAGACTGGTGAACTCTTCGGGCCGATTCGTTGAAGTCAGCCAATATGGGGTGCGGTCCTGCTTGTCTTCAATTTGAATACGCACGACAGGCTTCACCCAGCTACGCAGGTGAAGGTAAGCCAAACCATGCAGCTTGGGTCCGCGTTGCTGAAAAGCATCATCTCCGCGGTAGCCGGTTACCTTTCCGATATACTTTCGATCGATAGTCGCTCGACCCACCTGCACATGGGTTGTGCTGACACTGATATCGGTTATGGTTGACAGCAATATAAAGGCCGCGACAGCTGCCACAACTAGTCCGGAGCCAATGCCCCAGCCGGTGCCAAAGGGTGCCAGAGTCAACCAGCCAATCCCGCCGGCTAACAGCACCATCAACCACATTGGCCATGTGGGCCGTAACTTCTCGTGATAAATGATCGGGGATCCGCCCGGTCCAATTGGCTTCTGCGCATTTTCAGTCATGCTCTTTAGTTTACAGCCCCGGTTGAAGCTGCCACCATTTTGGGCAATAGTGGCTCATGGTGACTAGACTATGACCCGTTAGCACTGATACAGACCCCGGGAGCGTGCGCTACATGACAGCCATACCGTCAGACCATGAACATTCACGACATCAGCTCCGTATTGAGTTGAAAATGTTAGATGACGGTATCGCGCCACCTCAATATGCTCTACCCGGTGATGCCGGCGCCGATCTCAGCGCGACTATCGACGTGTCATTAGCTCCAGGAGAACGCCAACTTGTTCCCACCGGTATTGCGATGGCCATTCCAGAGGGGTTTGCTGGTTTTATCCATCCTCGTTCTGGCTTAGCTGTCAGAACAGGACTTAGTGTGGTCAATGCTCCAGGAACCATAGACGCCGGGTATCGTGGCGAAATTAAAGTTCCGCTCATCAATCTTGATCCCAGCGAGACGATTCACTTAGCGCGCGGCGAGCGTATCGCGCAGTTAGTCCTGCAACCCGTTTACCAGGCTGAATTTACCGTGGTGGATGAACTGCCAGACTCTGTTCGCAAGGATGCTGGTTTCGGTTCCACCGGGGGTTTTGTAGCAGGCCCTTAGCCTGCACTACGGTCCTACTGACTTAAGAGGAGAGTTTTTCACGATGCTTTTTGGACGCAATAGAAATGTGCAAGCTGAAACCGTCGTTCTGCCGGAGCATTTGCGTGATCCAGAAGATGCACCTGCCGCTGATGAACGCCCATCAGGTCCCTTTGATATTTCTGAGGTCGAGACCCGTGACTTCAGCAAAGGGTATATGGACCTCGGAGCAGTAAAAGTTCCAATGCGCAAGAAAGTCTCTTACCGGCTTGAGCAGGAACAAGCCAAACAGAAAGTTTTTGCTGTCTCTGCAGTACACGATAATTCGACTCTTCAAATTCAAGCGTTTGCGGCACCACATTCTGGCGGACAGTGGAACGAGATTCGCCAAGAGATGTTTGATCAAAATAAGTCAGCCAAAGGTGCCAAAGTCACCACTGAAGACGGAGAATTCGGTAAGGAACTTTTGATTCGAATACCAGCAGAGCTACCTGATGGTCGCAAAGGGGAAAGAATTGCTCGATTCCTCGGTATTGACGGGCCACGTTGGATGATCAGGGCAATGATCATGGGCAAAGCGGCCCTGAATCAGGATCAAGCCGCGATTCTTTTTGATATCTTGAAAAATACCGTGGTCGATCGGGGAGACCAACCGTTACCAGCTCGGCAAATGTTGGAGCTTACACCGCCAGAAAACGTTCAAGCTGCGATGCGCGAGGCAGCAGCCCGTCGCCGCCAAGAGGCCAAAGCCAAACAACAAGCCCAACGAAACTAGGAATTGGTTCGAGAACCCTTTCGTACTGAACAAGTCGGAAACGAGCACACTATTGACTCACGCTGATCAGCAGCCAGACGACAAAGACCAGCTTAAGCAAGTTGCGCAACGTCTTGCCGGAAACACCTCGATAACCTCTTCTGGAGGCTTGGACCTCATGGCTTCCGTTGGCGGCTTGCGGGGTATGGCCGAGGCGATCGTACCCGCCCTCGTGTTTTTGGTGACCTTCGTTGTCACTTCTGATATCTGGACATCTGCAATCTGGGCTGTGGGGCTTGCGGCTCTAGCGAGCGTGTTGCGACTTATACAACGCCAACCCCTGACCCAAGCCTTAGCCGGAGTCCTCGGCGTTGGGGTTTCGGCAGCAGTCGCGTTACTTCAAGATGACGCCCGTGGCTACTACGTCATAGGTTTTTACGTGTCGGCAGCTTATGGGCTGGCGTTTGCGATTTCCATGGTCCTCAAATGGCCAATCATGGGTTTGATCTATGGCTGGATCCGTGGTGAAGGGCTGGGGTGGCAAAAAGATTTTGTTCGGCGACGAAAATATCAAATTGCTACGGTTCTTATGGTGCTGGTCTTTGCGTCACGACTTATTGTGCAATTGCCAATGTACTGGGCAGATGATGTCGTGGCATTGGGGACTGCTCGTCTCGTAATGGGGGTGCCACTGTACGCGCTTGTTTTGTGGTTTGGGTGGTTGGTCTCGCGTCCGACAGCTGTGGGTAGTGCCCAGCCAAATACTGATCGTGACGATGGCGAGGCAGAACCAGGGCGGGGCACGGAACCAGGAGTATGACCCTTCAAGACACAGTGATACATCACACACGAGTGCGGGATACTATGGTGGTCAAGACATTGATAACTGAATTAGACGTGAAAATCGGTTTGCCGAGATTCACAGCAGTACAACACTCACATCACAATTTGAAGCAGGCCGATCAATGACAAGCACAGGTTCACAAACTGCTGCGCATCTGGCAGCCCATGACAAAGATGCTGGCGAGATTCTCACTCTTGAAGTAGGGGCCATGGCCCACGGAGGGCATTGCGTCGCACGCCACGACGGTCGTGTCATCTTCGTACGACATGCAATTCCAGGTGAAATCGTCAACGCAGCCGTTACCTCTGGGGGAGAGGACGCAAGGTTCTGGCGCGCTGATACAGTATCGGTCGTCCGGCCGTCAGAGTTTCGTCGATCCCACCAGTGGAAGCTCGCGGACTCTATTCGGGCCCATGCCTCCGGACGCTACCCGGTAGGTGGGGCAGAATATGGGCACATCACCTTAGAGCACCAGCGTCGACTCAAAGCTCAGGTGTTTCGCGACACGATGACTCGCATTGGAAAGCTCAATGTTGAGGCTCAAGTTGTAGGTATAGCTGAAGATGAGCCAACAGGTCTGCATTGGCGCACCCGCAACGCTTTTGCTGTCACATCGACAGGTCGTCTGGCAATGAACGTGCATCGTTCCGCCACTGTAGTGCCGGTTCGCAACATTCCATTGGGGGTGCGTCAGCTTGATGCGCTTCAGCTTTGGGACATTGATTTCACCGGTGCAGGCCGTGTCGAAGTCGCAACTCCAGCTCATGGAGAAGAAGTGCTCGTTGTGATCTTTCCGCTGGAGTCCATCGTTGCCGATAAAAAACTTCTTGAGCAGCACATCGCGCAGTGGCGTAAACGGATGATTCATCTGCCGTCTAAAGTTTCGGTCGTTGTTGGATTGCGCTCTAAACAGTTTGGTCCCCTCGAGCTCGTACGGCTGCGCGGCCGGACGTGGGTGAGTGAACTTGTAGAGACTGAAACATACGGTACTCACCGGTTCCGCATCTCTGGAGACGGGTTCTGGCAGGTACACCGTGACGCACCTGCAACGCTTGTTAATGCAGTGATGGATGCTCTTGATGCGCAGCAGGGTCAGGTGGTCGCAGACCTCTACGGTGGTGCCGGGCTCTTTTCGAAGTTCATTGCAGACGGCGTTGGAGAAAATGGCGTGGTGTTGTCTGTGGAGGCTTCGTCAGGAGCCTCACGAGACGCACGAAAAAATTTACACGACAAGAAACAGGCATTTGTGATCAATGGGCTCACAGATCGCATTATTGGGTCTTGGTTGCAACGTCCCGATGCACCGATCGAAAAGGGCGGTCTAGACGATCGACAAGTCGATGCCGTTGTACTTGATCCACCGCGTTCCGGCGCGGGACGTGCCACGATTACTCGGATTCATCAGTTAGCGGCTGAAAAAATCGTATACGTCTCCTGCGACCCTGCATCGTTTGCTCGTGACACCAAATGGTTAGTTGAGCATGGCTGGGAAATTGCGGACAGTACTATTTACGACCTGTTCCCAGATACCTTTCACATGGAAACGGTTACGACCTTCCGACCCTCTGCCGCGCTGAGACAATCACGCACTGACAGCTGAATCGCGTTAGAATAAAGGCAACACCGTCCTCGCATGCGATGAATCGGGCTGGGCGGTTCGCACCGGCAATACCCTGATGTGTCACCTGCATGCGTAGAGGGTCAGCGCTACCACAGGACAATTGAATCGCCCTGATACGGGCGGGAAAAGAGGAGTCCACTGTGACTACAGTAGATAGCTTCGGTTCCAAAGGCGTCTTGAACGTCGATGGTGCTGAGTACGAAATTTTTCGACTCAACAAAGTCGAAGGTTCGCAGAAACTTCCCTACTCACTGAAAATTCTGCTAGAAAACCTGCTTCGCACTGAAGACGGTAAAAATATCACCAAGGATCAAATCCAGGCCCTAGCCAGCTGGGACCCATCGGCAGACCCAAGCACTGAAATCCAGTTCACGCCGGCCCGAGTCCTGATGCAGGACTTCACCGGTGTACCCTGTGTTGTTGACTTGGCCACCATGCGCGAAGCCATCACCGATCTGGGTGGAGATCCAACCCTGGTGAACCCGTTGGCCCCGGCCGAACTGGTGATCGACCACTCGGTTCAGATCGACCACTTTGGTACCCCAGATGCCGTTGAGCGAAACGTTGAAATTGAATATCAACGTAACGGTGAGCGCTACCAGTTCTTGCGGTGGGGACAGACCGCCTTTGACGACTTCAAAGTGGTCCCTCCTGGCATGGGTATCGTCCACCAAGTCAATATCGAATACCTTGCACGCACCGTTATGACTCGCGAAGTCGATGGTGTACTGCGCGCCTACCCAGACACCTGTGTTGGTACTGACTCCCACACCACCATGGTTAATGGCCTGGGCGTACTGGGCTGGGGTGTAGGCGGTATTGAAGCTGAAGCAGCAATGCTTGGCCAGCCTGTATCGATGCTTGTACCCCGCGTGGTTGGTTTCAAGCTGACCGGCGAAATTCCAGCCGGTGCTACCGCAACCGACGTCGTACTGACTATTACCGAAATGCTGCGCGAACACGGTGCCGTTGGCAAGTTTGTGGAATTCTACGGTGAAGGTGTTGGTTCAGTACCACTGGCTAACCGTGCGACCATTGGTAACATGTCGCCAGAATTCGGCTCGACTGCGGCAATGTTCCCGATTGATGAAGTTACCTTGGATTACCTGCGTCTGACCGGTCGTTCCGAAGAGAACATCAAACTGGTGGAAGCCTATGCCAAGGAACAAGGCATGTGGCATGACCCGTCCAACGAAGTCAGCTACTCCGAATATATGGAACTCGATCTCTCAACGGTCGTTCCGTCAATTTCAGGTCCACGTCGCCCACAGGATCGTATCGTTCTCGACGATTCCAAGGAACAGTTCCGTAAGGACATCCATGACTTTGCAGACGCCGATGAAGTTGGTGTCGGACGTCCATCTCGCACCGCAGATGTTGCACTCAGCAATGGTGATGAATTTGAACTCGATCACGGTAAAGTAGCGATCGCTTCGATCACCTCGTGCACCAATACCTCCAACCCATCGGTCATGATGGCTGCTGCTGTCCTGGCACGCAATGCCGTAGAGCGAGGTCTGACATCGAAACCATGGGTCAAGACCTCCGTGGCACCAGGCTCACGTGTTGTGACCGAATACTATGAGAAATCGGGTCTCATCCCACACCTAGAAGAGCTTGGATTCTCCATCGTCGGTTACGGCTGCACCACCTGTATCGGTAACTCCGGTCCACTAGCACCAGAGATCTCCCAGGCCGTCAACGATAACGACTTGGCAGTCACCTCGGTTCTGTCCGGTAACCGTAACTTCGAAGGTCGTATCAATCCAGATGTCAAGATGAACTACTTGGCGTCCCCACCTCTGGTGGTTGCCTACGCACTAGCCGGTACCATGGACTTCGACTTCGAAAACGAGCCGTTGGGACAGGACAGTGAAGGAAATGACGTCTTCCTGGCTGAACTGTGGCCAGACCCAACCGAAGTTCAGCAGATCATTGATCGCTCGATCGATACTGACATGTTCAACGAAGAGTACTCCACGATCTTTGACGGTGACAACCGCTGGCAAGAACTTGATACGCCAGAAGGCAAGACCTTTGCATGGGATCCAGAGTCAACCTATGTGCGGAAACCGCCCTACTTTGAAGGCATGACCCTCGAACCAGCACCAGTTGAAGATGTTACTGGTGCAAGGGTCCTGCTCAAACTCGGTGATTCGGTAACTACCGACCACATCTCACCTGCAGGGGCGTTCAAATCTGACACTCCAGCAGGCCGGTACCTTATTGAAAACGGTGTGGCACGTAAGGACTTCAACTCCTACGGATCCCGCCGCGGTAACCACGAAGTCATGATTCGCGGGACATTTGCAAACATCCGTATCCGCAACCAGATGTTGGACGGTGTTGAAGGTGGTTTCACCCGTGACTTCACTCAAGAGGGCGGACCACAGGCATACGTCTACGACGCCGCTATGAACTACCAGGAAGCTAATGTTCCATTGGTCGTGCTCGGGGGCAAGGAATATGGTTCCGGCTCGTCACGTGACTGGGCAGCCAAAGGCACAGCGCTGCTGGGTGTGAAAGCAGTCATCACTGAATCATTCGAACGTATTCACCGCTCAAACCTGATCGGTATGGGTGTCCTACCGTTGGAATTCCCAGCGGGCGAGTCGGCAGATTCACTGGGACTGACCGGTACAGAAACCTTCGATATCGCTGGTATCACCGAACTCAACAACGGTGCGACTCCAGAGACCGTCCACGTCACTGCAACCAGTGAAGATGGCAACAAAGTCGAATTTGATGCAAAGGTTCGCATCGATACCCCAGGTGAAGCAGACTACTACCGCAACGGTGGCATCCTGCAGTTCGTACTTCGCCAAATGGCAACAAAGAACGACTAGGGTTCCTACGACGAACATAGTGTCAACAATCTGACACCCGGATGGCCCGAAACCTAAAGTAGGTTTCGGGCCATCTCTTTCCCCCCATCTGGGGCGAGGACTGTAGAATTTCGTTAGACCATCTAGCCCACGACCCAAGGACCACAGTGACAATAGTTCGCATGTACCTTCACCCCGCTGACTCCAAGCGCCCAACGCACTATCGAGAAGCTTGGTGGGAAGAAGAATCAAAAGAGTTCGTGCTGCACTACGGCAAAGTGGGAGAGCTCGGAACAACGAAGGTTGAATCCATTTCCAACCCGAATGAAGCAGCATCCTTGCTAGCGTCCTTCCGCGAACAAAGTCAGAACGACAACTACGTCGACGTCGAACAGATCGTACAAGAAGACTGCACGGTGACGATCAAGCAAAAGGGCAAAGATCCAACGCGGGTGGAACGCACGAACGCGGAAAAGTTTCTTCAAGAATATACGGCACTACTTGCTTGGCGTGGTATTGGATCAGTGCAGGATTGGGAAGCAGTACCCGGGCAAGGAAAATTCGTGTTCGACGTTCGTGCGGTTCATAGCAATAAGGCTATGAAACTCGCTTCACAAGCAATACAGAAGACCGATATTCGTGCAGACCGCCTCATGACACGGGGGCAGTAGCCATGCAGTTTCGACGTGTTGGTGATTCAGGCCTAGTGGTCTCCGCGATCGGTTTTGGGTGCAATAATCTGGGGCGCCCCAACTCTCCAACAGCGGAAATTGCCTCGGCGGTACACGTTGTTCGAGCTGCCGTTGATGCGGGGATAACCTTCTTCGACACCGCGGATACATATGGGAAAACGCCCGGCCAATCCGAGCAATACCTTGGCGAAGCGTTAAAACCAGTGCGCGAGCAAGTGATCCTAGGAACCAAATTTGGCATGGATATGCAAGGTACTAACGGCGCGGATTTCGGTGCTCGAGGTTCGAGACGTTACATCGTGACGGCGGTAGAAGCCTCGTTGCGTCGACTGGATACCGACTACATAGATCTGTTGCAATACCATACCCCGGATCCTCTGACTCCAATTGAAGAGACCCTGGCTGCGTTAGACCAACTGATTACTGATGGCAAGGTGCGCTATATTGGACACTCGAATATGGCCGGGTGGCAAATAGCTCAAGCCCACTATGTAGCCAAAGAACTCGGTCGAGAACGCTTTATCTCAGCACAAAATCACTACAATCTTATGGACCGTCGTGCAGAACTCGAGGTTCTTCCGGCAGCACGGACTTTCGGAATGGGCGTCTTTCCATACTTTCCGCTCAACAACGGCCTACTCACCGGAAAATATCGCCCGGATGCAGCACCGAAAGGGGCACGACTCTCGTATGTGCGTCAGCATATGGTCACCGATGCTAATTGGGATCAGCTGATGCAGTACTCAAATTTTGCTCGTGAACGTGGAATCAGTGAGGTTGAGGCGTCGTTTGGCTGGCTTGCGGCTCAGCATCCCGTTGCATCCGTGATTGCCGGAGCGACAAGTGTGGAGCAAGTACAGCAAAATGCAAGGGCACTAGAGTATCAGATGACTGCACAAGATTTGGCTGTTCTCGATGATATCTTCCCTGCTCCCGACAGGGTGGCCCTCTACTAAGGTCGCCGATTAGGTTCAACAAACCAGCCAAAATATCCGTTGTGTTGATCAGCCGAAAGTAGAGAGAAATCATTCAGAGTATTATAGATATCGCCGTGACCCTGGGCGCGATCGCACTGGTCGGCTTCATGGCGTGGTCGTTGTGGAGCCTGACACGGTCACCGTTGAACCCAGTCCAACGCCTCTGGTGGGTATTAGCTGTCCTGATCTTGCCGGGCATTGGTTCGCTTGCATGGTGGTGGTGGATTCGGCGTCATTATCCGCGACGCAAGGCACAAGATCCCGATTGGGACCCTTCGGTGAGTAAGTCCACACGTGCACAACAGGGCCGTCCGCGACCTAGCCGGGCTCGGTACAAACAGGTCGAAGAGTAGCAACGCAGGGTGACTACTTCGGTTCGACCTTAACGAGAATCCAGCCACCTTCTATCGAAGTATGGTGTTTGGTGAGCGGCAATTGAGCCGGTCCAGCGATAACCTCACCGGTTGTCTTGTCGAACTTCGATGAGTGACAGGGGCATGTAAAGGCTTCTTTTGGGTCATCGCTTGCTCCAACAATGCAACCCTGGTGTGTACATATCGCTGAATACGCTCGTACGATTTCGTTGGACTCTCGATATATGAGGACTTGATTGCGTCCCACCGCTTGCTGTCGTGCGGTCCCAACGGGCAACTCAGCTAATTCAAGCGCTTGAGTGAATTCGCCCCCTGAAAACGTTTCTTGTTCGGGGCCACTTGTACACGCCCCTAGTGTCACGGCTGCTGTAGCGATGCCGCTTGCTGCAAGGAATGTACGTCTTGAGGGGGTAGATTGACAGCAACTCATAAGGCAGACATCTATTTTTCTAGGGGATCTGGGTCAAGTATTGCAACGGTGATGACAGCCGAAGTCGCTTGTATCTGCCACGCCCGAGCTCCCAAATCGCAAAGCCGACGTTCAACGGATTCAGGCGTAATAGGTTCAGGCGGACGCCAGCAGATCTCCCGTAAGGTTTCGGGGAGTAACAGATTTTCCAAGGGCATTTTCTGTTCTGCAGCGACTCGGGACAGCCGGTTACGGCAGGTTTGCAGCCGGCGCGCGGCCAGCGGCTCCTTATCACGCCAGGCCTTGACGGCTGGTGGTGATTGGGAGGACGCTCTCATCGGTGGGACTTTATCCGGGTCCTGGGCAATTTTGATGCCGTCTTGAATCGCTTGCAACCAGCGTCGGGCGTCACGAGACGCGGCCTTGCGACGCATTCGTGGAATTTTCATGAGCTGAGGAACGGTGCGGGGTTTTGCCTTTGCCACAGCGACCAGCGAGCGGTCATTAAGAACTTTTCCCGGAGGAAGATCACGGGACCTGGCTAGTCTTTCACGGGTGGTCCACAGAGATTTTACAATCGCTAGTGTCCGCCGATCGGTGATCTCATGGATGCCGGAAGTGCGTCTCCACGGATCTTTGCGAGGCGGTTTGTGCGGTCTAGTCAGTAATGAGTTGAACTCTTCGTAGGCGATTTCAAGCTTGTGGGCCGCTTCCAGTTCATGAATGATGACTTGGCGCAGCTCGTGCAGGAGTTCAACATCCAGTGCTGCGTAGTTCCGCATATCCTCTGGCAGTGGGCGAACAGACCAATCCGCAGCGGAGTGTTCTTTAGCCAAGGTGATGTTGAGTTTGTGCTCAAGTAAAGCGGATAAGCTCACCTTGTGATATCCGAGAAGACGCCCCGCTAGCTCTGTGTCAAAGAGGCGGTCGGGCCAGAGACCGGCCTGTCGTAGCGAAGGTAGATCTTGGATGGCAGCATGCAGAATCCATTCAACACCCTTGAGTGCTTGCTGAATTGGTTCCAGGCTCTCTAAAGATTCTGGGTCTAGCAGCCATATCGTCTCGTCTTGACGTTTGAGCTGAATGAGGAAAGCACGTTGTCCGTACCGGTAGCCGCTTGCTCGTTCGGTATCTACCGCTACCGGACCGGTACCTGCGCGAAGCTTTTTGGCAACGTGCTGCAGCTGCGCTTGAGTATCTACGATTGGCGGAATCCCACCGACGGGGTGTTCTATGAGTGTCGGCTCGTTGTCACGATCTTGAGGTTCTTGCCGGGCCTTATCGGGCGGATCGTCAAAACCATCTGCGGTGAGATGCGCGCTAGAAATCGTTACTTCCTTCGAATTGGACTCAGTGGGATCACACCCTCTGAGACGGGTGGCAAACCGGCGAACGTGCACACCATATCGGTCCAAGCTGTCAAATGTCTATTTAAATTTTCGCCGGTGGGCGTCCATGAGGCTCGCAGTTCAAGGTCGGTGATCTCGGTTTGTTGGTCGAGCATGCCGAACCCTTTAGACAGAACTCTAGTGGCTGTGCCACCTGGTTGCCGGTACGTGGCGGAAGCCTCGTCGAGTGATTCTAGAATCCAGGTCCAAGCGACATCGGTGAGGAGGGGATCTTCTCCAAGGTCTGTCTCCACGCTGGTGCGAATATAGGTGACGATTCGAAAATTGCCGTCCCAAACATCAGAATGCCGATTGTCATACAGCAAAATGAAACGTCCTACAGCATGCGCTTCGCCGTCATCGTCTGCGACTTCGGCGGCCATGGCGACTGCGTAGGGAGCGAGTTTGGAGGGAGCGGGAATTTCCACAATGTCAACCTCAGCACGCGTGTTCGCTTGTCGCAGCTCATCGAGGGCGACTCGGAAAGTCCGCGGTGCATCGTGTAGCGCTTGCTCATGGGCTTCTTGTGGATTCACACTCCCAGGTTAAACCCGTACTTGAAGGATTCTGTGGCGGCGCGCCGCATGAAAACCAGGAGCTGACTCTTATGAAGTTTTTGTCAAGCTCAAGCTGAGCGAATTGAGGCAATAGCGCAGGTCAGTTGGAGTGTCAAAGCCTTCGCCGGTAAAGACGTGACCGAGGTGAGATTCGCAGTTTGTACACAGTACTTCGACTCGTGTCATCCCCAGGGAGGTGTCTTCGACGTAGGTAATTTTCTCGTTGTCCATGGGAGCGTAAAACGACGGCCAACCGCAACGGGCATCGAATTTCGTGTCGGACTCAAAGAGCTCTTCACCACAGGCTCGGCAAGAGTACGTTCCGTGGTCGACGGTGTCCCAATATTCTCCAGTATATGGACGCTCCGTACCTGCTTGACGAAGAACTTGGAAAGCTTCCGGACTGAGCCGTGCTTGCCATTGCTGATCTGAAAACGACTGGGCTTCTTCACGAGACAGTCGCGGAGTAGCATCGGCGGAATAATCTGAAGATGTAGTCATAGAGACAATGTATCGTGGACAAAAGTGTCGTGGCTAGAGATTTGCCTGATTGCAAAAAGCGTTACATCCCGTGGCGCAGGCTGTGACAGAGATACTAGCGAAATGTGTACGTACAGGTGACAATGTAGTCATGGGTGATAGCAACCTTCGCAATATTCTTCGACAGCCGCCTCGCGGCCCAAAGCATCAGCCGGCCAAACGAACCGTACGTTGGTCTGCTGTGGGAGCAATCACTGGTGCTCTGGCAGGGACGGCGCTTGCTGTCATTCCGACGTTGGCTTCTATTTTCGCTCGCACAGTCGTGACACCAGACCCGAAGCCAACAGAAGACGTACAGCTATACAACTACTGGCCGACTTGTGGCCCAACCGGCCAGGATCTGGTCGAATTATCGGTTACGTCGCAGACGACCGTTCGTGGACAATATGCTCTGGTGTTCGATGAGGGCAGTGGTGTCGCGCGTATCGGTGAAATCACAGATATAGACTGGAAACGCGGTACTGTAACGCGAATTGTTGAAGAGGTATACAGCGGGGACCTCGCCCAAACAGTTCGTGGCAGATGGGCGGGCTTTGTGTGGCCGACTCCCAAAGAAGCCGGTTACGAATTTCGCGATGTCCAGATTCCGGTTGATGATGGTTTAGCCCCGGCTTGGCTTATTGAGCCAAAGCGTTCAACACAGCATTCCAATACTTGGCTGATCACCGTTCATGGTCGAGGATCCAAACGTAATGAGGGGCTTCGCATGATGCGCGTCGCCGAGCGCATGGGAATGCCCGGATTGTTGGTCTCGTATCGAAATGACGGTGACGCACCGGATGCCAGAGACCGGAAATTTGGGCTTGGGGCTACGGAGTGGCCGGATATTGAGGCCGCAATCCTGTATGCATTGAACCATGGAGCAACGTCTGTCGTACTGGGAGGTTTTTCGATGGGCGGGGCTGTGAGCCTGCAAGTCGTGCACCGATCGGCGTTATCCAGCTTTGTCCGTGGGCTTATTTTGGTGGGGCCGGTCATTGACTGGATGGATGTCCTGCGACATCAAGCGCAGATCAATAAACTGCCGCACATTGCCGGCAAATTGGGTAGCTGGCTGATCGAGTCACCGTGGGGCAAGACCATCACAGGCTTAGCCTCACCAGTCGATCTACGACGATTAGACTGGGTGACGCGTTCCGATGACATCACCCATCCGATCCTAATTTTGCACTCCGAGAGCGATGACTTTGTGCCGATTGGTCCTTCTGCGCAGCTCGCTGCGAAGAATCGCAAATTGGTCAGTTTGGTTCGTTTTCAACAGGCCCGTCACACACGGGAGTGGAACGTGGACCCTGAGCGGTTCGACTCCGCAATGCTGACCTGGTTACACGTTTTGTTGACTGGTCCTCAGCAGTCGAGATTAAGCCTGTCCAGCCCAAAGACTGCTGATTAGTCAGCATGCATCTATAATAGGGGCAGCCAGTTTTCCCAGATTGCCCGTGGCTGAACACGGGAGAGGAGTTCTCTACAGTGGCAGGTCACTCAAAATGGCACACAACGCGACATAAGAAAGCAGCGCTGGATGCCAAGCGTGCCAAAATGTATGCCAACCACATTAAGGCAATTGAAGTCGCCGCACGTGCCGGTGGCGCGGATCTTGAAGGTAACCCGGGATTAGAAGTCGCAGTTACCAAAGCCAAGAAGCAATCAGTGCCCAATGACAATATTGACCGTGCCATTAAACGTGGTGCTGGACTCACCGGCGAAGTTATTGACTATGCCGAAATTATGTATGAAGTCCGCGGCCCCGAAGGCTCGGCGTTGTTAGTGGAATGTTTGACAGATAATCGTAACCGCGCGGCGTCGGAGGTGCGGGCAACGGTCACTCGAAATGGTGGCTTTATGGCAGATCCAGGTTCGGTCGCCTTCATGTTCCAACGCAGGGGAGTCGTTCGCGTACCTGCTGAGGACCATTCTGAGGACGACATCATGATGGCAGTCATTGAAGCGGGCGCGGATGAGATTCTGCGTTCCGGTACGGCATTTGAGATCATCTCTGATCCCTCAGATATCCAAGCCGTTGCGAAGGCGTTAGACGAGGCGGAAATTTCCTACGAATCGGATGATGTCGAGTTTTTTGCAGATATGAAAGTCGAGCTCGATGCAAAATCCGCACAAGCTTTCATCGAGCTTTGGGATGCAGTAGAAGAGCTCGACGATGTACAAAACGTTTACGCCAACGTCGAGATTACCGCTGAGGTTCTTGAAGAGCTCTCGGCACAGGACGCATAAGTGATAAATACAGGTCACCGTTCTCAGTCGGTGAGCCAACTTCGTGTTTGCGCAGTCGACCCCGGGTTAACGCGATGTGGGATCGCAGTCGTTGATATTGCAGCCAACCGTAAAGCCCAACTCGTGGATGTCGTGGTCGTTGGAAGTCCAGGGACAGACCCCATCGGTCAACGCCTTTCGGTGATCGATACGAGCATGGATAGCTGGTTAGACAAGTACCAACCAGATCACTTAGCGGTCGAACGGATGTTCGCTCAAAATAATACGCCTACGATCATTGGCACCGCGCAAGCTTCCGGAGTGGCTATAGCCGCCGGCGCGAGGCGTAATGTCCCGACGGCGCTACTGACGCCCTCAGAAGTCAAAGCTGCTGTCACTGGCTCAGGCACAGCTGATAAACAACAGGTCACAGCAATGGTCATGCGTATCCTAGGCTTGCAAAGCGCACCGAAACCTGCCGACGCCGCCGACGCCATCGCAATCGCCATTGCACATGCATGGCGAGGTGGTCTCTTTGGTCGAGGTCTCGATACCGGTAAGCTGACCAGCCGTAGCGCGGCCTCAAAATTTTCCAGTGCACGTCCGGAAGCCAATCTGACCCCAGCACAAAAACTCTGGCTGGCGGCAGAACGACGCGCTAAATAAGAGAATTTCGTGGGCATTGATACGGTTATCCCACTTGGGTTCACACTGATGTGATGGCTATATCGCCATCAGAGGGAGCATGCATGATCTCGTCGCTAACTGGAGAAATTCAACACATCACTGCCGATAGCGCTGTCATCGCTGTCGGTGGGGTCGGCTATCACTTTTCAGCAAGTCCAAACACGCTTACCATGTTGCGGACCGGCCAAGACGCGACCATACAAACGCGGTTACTGATTCGAGACGATAATCCGGTCTTGTATGGTTTCAGCACGGCCGATGAGCGTGAGATTTTCGACGTCATGATGAGCGTTTCAGGTATCGGGCCGCGCATTGCGCTAGCAGTGCTCTCGGTATTTAATCCCGATGAGGTTCGACAGTATATCGACCAGCAGGATGATAAGGCCTTTACCAATGTGCCGGGTATCGGCCCAAAATCAGCTCGACGCATTATTCTTGAACTCTCTGGAAAGCTTGTTCCCCGTGAAGAAGCCGAGACTGCCACGAAATCGTCTCGAAGTGGGGAGCCCATTTGGAAAGAGCAAGTCCACCAAGCATTAATTGGACTTGGTTGGAAAGAAAAAGACGCCACGAGAGGTATCGAGCAAGCGCTAGAAGCTGACCGTGAACTTGCAACATCAGAAGACATTTCGGCGGCATTGCGAGCAACACTTCGCAACCTCGGTGAAGGACAGACAAGGCAGCGACTTTAAGATATGACTGAATCCGCATTTCCATCGAATTCCGATGACGACCGTATCGTTGCAAGTAGCGCAGTGAATGAAGAGCGCGAAGTCGAAGCTGCGCTGCGACCCAAAAACCTCGCAGACTTCGTCGGCCAACATCGCGTTCGAAACCAGCTCTCTCTTGTTCTGGAAGCAGCCAAACTTCGCGGTGCAACTGCCGACCACATTTTACTGTCAGGTCCACCTGGTCTGGGAAAAACCACACTGTCGATGATCGTCGCAGAAGAAATGGGCGCCCCCTTGCGTATTTCGTCTGGGCCAGCAATCCAGCACTCCGGAGATTTAGCGGCCATTTTGTCGTCTTTGACCGAGGGTGAGGTGCTCTTTTTAGATGAGATTCACCGAATGTCACGTCCAGCAGAAGAAATGCTCTATATGGCAATGGAGGACTTTCGGGTAGACATTGTCGTCGGAAAGGGAGCAGGGGCGACTTCGATTCCACTTGAGCTTCCGCCGTTCACCATTGTTGGAGCCACGACCAGAGCAGGCCTGCTACCAGGACCATTACGTGATCGCTTCGGTTTTACGGGGCATCTTGACTTCTACTCAAATGAGGAACTTGAACTTGTACTGCGACGCTCAGCTGCCATGCTCGACATGCGGTTGAACAGTGCGGCATTTACTGAGATCGCATCGCGCTCTCGGGGAACTCCAAGGATCGCAAATCGTCTGCTGCGCCGGGTACGAGACTGGGCGTTGGTCAGTAAGCTCTATGATGTCGATGAACAGGCTGCAGCTGCAGCACTCGATATGTATGAAGTTGATTCTCGTGGGTTGGATCGGTTGGACCGCGCGGTACTCGATGCACTGTGTACAAAATTCCATGGGGGACCGGTTGGCTTATCTACCCTTGCGATAGTGGTGGGAGAAGAAGTCGAGACAGTTGAAACTGTGGCGGAACCATACTTAGTTCGGGAGGGCCTTTTGGGCAGGACCCCTCGTGGTCGTATCGCTATGCCAGCAGCCTGGGAACATCTGGGTCTTACGCCACCGGAGGATTCAACGACCAAGGGTTTATGGTCATTGATGGAGGACGGCGCTCAGGGGCAAAACGACACTGCCTCCAGACTTAAAGATCCTTCCGCTGATGCGGTTCAAGGCAACGCGGACGATATCTTGTTTACCGACGACGGAGAAGCCTGATTCACAAACTGTGTTCTGATGCGAAGCCAATGGTCACCGAATTCACGCTATTTGAGTGTGCGCATTAGGATAAGCTGAGACATTATATGCAGAGTGCCGGACTTCCGGCCCATTTTCTCGTGGACGCTGCCCAGTGTCCGAGTATAACGATAAGATAGTTGGTAGACGTTTATGACTTATAATCCCGAAATAGCCACGATTATTGCGCAGGCTGGGGGCGGTGAACAAGGCGGCTCCAGCATGTTTATGCTCATCATGTTGGCAGTATTGGGCCTGTTGTTCTTCATGATGATTCGCCGCAGCCGCAAAACGATGAAGAAGCAACAGGAGCAGCGTGCTTCTATGGAACCGGGCATGGACGTGATGACTACATTCGGTCTCTACGGCACGGTTGTTGATGTGAACCATGACGACAATAAAGCCACGCTTGAACTGTCACCAGGCCAGTATGCAACCATCCATCTGCAGGCTGTCGGCCAAGTGATTGAAGAACCCACCGACGATGCGCTACCAGAATCTGACATCACGGTTGATGACGTTCCAGATTACCCTGAGCAGCCTTCCACCGAAACGCTAGATAACGAATACGGATCAGAATACAAAAACGATCCACGCGATGATCGAGACCGTTAACTTACTTCCGTATTCAATACAACCAAGCAATCGAAGGCCCCTGACCTATGGCGTCTAAGACCCCTCAATCCCGCGCCCGGCGATCGCTGGCGTGGTTAACTGCGATTCTCGTTGGCCTAGGAATCATCCTGGGAATCGGTATTGCAACCAATAATTCCAACGGTGTGCCATTGTTGGCGCTGGATCTCGAGGGCGGTACCCAAATGGTATTGTCCCCAGAAACTTCTACCGGCGAGGCCGTCACATCGGACCAGATGAGCCAAGCTGTCGAAATTATTCGTCAACGTGTCGATGGATCTGGTGTTTCTGAAGCGGAAATTAATACCCAGGGCGACAATAATGTCGTGGTATCGATGCCTGGTTCTCCAGACGAACAAACACGCGAACTTATTCAAGCTTCGGCGAATATGGAGTTTCGCTCGGTGATTACTTCTGGTTCGTTTACAGCAGTTCCGGAAGAAGAGCGTACTGACGTATCAGACATTCCAGAACCTGATGCAGAACCCGAACACGGTTCTGATCCCAATTGGATTACACCAGAGCTCTACCAAGAATTTCAGAGTACCGATTGCACGGCATCCGATGCTCAACAGATCCGTGAGAATCTGCCTGCGGATGAAGCCATCGTCGCGTGTGACTTTGACACAGGTTCTAAATACATTTTGGGACCATTAGAAATTTCTGGTGATCAGATTGATTCTGCAGATCACGGAATGTCTCAGACACCTACCGGTGTTTCTGCTAGTTCATGGGTTGTTAACATTGCCTTTGAAGACGAAGGTGCAGAAAGCTTTCGTGAAGTTACCCAGCGTCTGACAGGTATGAACCCGCCACAAAATCAGTTCGCGATTTTGTTAGATGGGCAGATCGTATCCGCCCCCGCTTCACAAGCTGTGATTACAGACGGGCGGGCTCAGATTTCTGGGGATTTCGATGAAGAAGGAGCTGCGCAACTGGCTGAGCAGCTCGAGTACGGTGCACTCCCGATTTCGTTTGAAGTGGAGTCGGAACAGCAGATTTCGGCCACTTTGGGTCAAGACCAGCTGTTCTGGGGTCTGGTTGCCGGACTCATCGGATTGGGTCTGGTCGCGATTTACCAGTTCTTCCAATACCGGGCCTTGGGCTTGGTCACGTTGTCATCGATCGTCATTATGGGCTTACTGACGTATCTGTCAATCGTCTTACTTGGTTGGTCGGATAATTACCGGCTTTCGCTGGCAGGTATCGCAGGAATTATTGTCTCGATCGGTCTTACGGCAGACTCGTTCATTGTCTACTTTGAACGAATCAAAGATGAAATGCGTAACGGCCGACCTTTCGAGTCAGCGGTGAACTATGGCTGGGATCGAGCGAAACGAACAATTACTGTCTCGAAGCTCGTAAACGTTTTGGCCGCGGTGGTTTTGTACTTCGTAGCGGTCGGAAACGTCCGCGGATTCGCATTCACCCTGGGGCTTACCTCCATAGCGGACCTTATCGTGGTGTTCTTATTTACGCACCCGGTCATGAAGTTACTGGCCACCACTAAATTTTTCGCTAGCGGGCATCCGATGTCGGGCATGGACCCTTCGCTGCTTGGGCAGAAGCCGCTGTACCAAGGTGCTGGGCGTGTTCGCGAATTCCGTTCAGATGACGCTGTCGCGCCAACGCGTGGGAAGAAGAACACTAGGTCTAGCAAGGAAGCTCAGAAGCGGCAAACTATTGCAGAACGACGTGCCGCCGAGAGAACTGAAGCATTGCAAACAACAAGAGCATCCGACGATAAGCCTGTACAGGAGGACTCATGAGTCGCTTAGCAACTTGGGGTAATGAACTGTACACGGGCAAAAAGTCCTATCCGTTCGTACAAAAGTGGAAGACTTGGTTTACGGTCGCGCTGATCTTACTGGCCGTAGCTGCCGGCATCACTGCCTTGCGCGGTGGCTTCAATATGGGCATCGATTTTCGTGGCGGCTCGGAATTTACCGTCTCAGGTGTAGAAAACACAGATCCAGCTATTGGTGAAGAGGCCGTTTCTGAAGTCATCCCGGAATCCGAAGCAACAGCTACGAATATTGCTGGTGGCACTATTCGAGTTCAGACAACAGAGCTGTCCGATGAACAGACTCTTGAAGTTGCCCAGAATCTGCAACAGGGATACGAGGTCACCGCTGAAGAGGTGACGTCCAACTTCGTTGGTCCAACCTGGGGGCAAGCTGTATCCGAACAGATGTTTTTCGGTCTGATCGTGTTCCTGGTACTGGTTGCCTTGTATCTTGCTCTATATTTCCGAACATGGAAGATGTCTGCTGCAGCGATTATCGGCTTGCTGTACGTTGTGATTTTGACGGTAGGTATATACGGGGCTGTTGGTTTCGAAGTGACCCCTCCTGCCATTATCGGCTTCCTTCTCATTCTGTCGTATTCGCTTTATGACACCGTCGTGGTCTTCGACAAAATACGTGAGAATACCCAGAATCTAGCGGAGGATCGACAGAGAACGTTTGATGAGCTTGTGAACTTAGCTGTCAACCAAACGTTGGTTCGTTCAATCACCACGTCCATTGTAGGTATATTACCGGTAGGATCGATTCTGTTTATTGGTGCGGGACTGCTAGGAGCCGGCACGCTGCGTGATATTTCGCTTTCCATCTTTGTAGGTATCATTGTCGGAACTGTCGCCACCTTGTTTATTCAGGCACCGCTGTTTGCGCTGTTGCGGAGAAACGACGACGAGATGAAGTCTCGGGACGAACGAATTTTGCGTCGTCGGAGCTTTGAAACAGATGAAGAGAATGACAATGACACGGAAACTGCTGCGTCGCAATAAGCCGTAGTAGTGGAATATATGCGCTGTCCTGTAATCTTGAATCCAAGTTGCAGGGCAGCGCTTTATTTCATATAAATGCTTGAACGTTGCTGGGAATTAGTGGAAACGTGAAGCACGAAGTAAGCTAAGTCTCTCAAGAAGTATCCAATACAAAAAGGGGAGAAAACGTGGCTTCATCTCACGGCAGCCAGGCAGGCTCTGATGCCCTAGTGCCTGCACGTGGTTTTGGCCGGTTTTCTCGTCTTGCCGGTCGTGGTTACTCACCGTTATTGGAACCGCTGATACGGACATTGAAAGTCCGTCAGCCAAAAGACGATATTGGCCCCATTATACGAGCCTTTAACGTGGCCAATTATCATCACCGCGAGCAATACCGCAAGTCCGGCGATCCTTACATTACGCATCCGGTAGCTGTGGCCACGATCCTTGCGGAACTGGGACTTACCGGCGAAACCCTAATCGCTGCACTTCTTCACGACACTGTTGAAGATACGGAATATACACTTGAACAGCTGGAAACTGATTTTGGCCCCGATGTGACTCTCTTGGTGGACGGGGTCACAAAACTTGATCGTGTTAAATTTGGTGCGGCCGCCGAAGCTGAGACAGTCCGAAAAATGATCATCGCTATGGCCAAGGACGTTCGTGTCCTGATGATCAAGCTCGCTGACCGACTGCATAATGCTCGAACATGGCGTTATGTTGCGCCAGAATCTTCAGCGCGCAAGGCGAAAGAGACGCTTGAGATATATGCTGCCCTCGCGCACAGGCTAGGTTTGAACACCATAAAGTGGGAGCTTGAGGATCTATCCTTCGCTGCTTTGACGCCAAAGGTCTATACCGAGATAGTGCGGTTAGTCGGTGAGCGGACTCCGCAACGTCAAAAGATCGTAGCAAACTTGACCGAGCAGGTAGATAAGGAGCTGCGCTCTTCAAAAATTCGTGCCACTGTCACTGGGCGCCCGAAGCATTACTACTCCATTTATCAAAAAATGCAGGAGCAGGACAAAGAGTTTAACGAAATCTATGACCTGCTCGGGATTCGTGTTTTGGTGGAGTCAGTACGTGACTGCTATGCGGTACTGGGAGCGCTTCATTCAAGGTGGTCGCCGATACCCGGCCGGTTCAAAGATTACATCGCAATGCCCAAATTCAATATGTACCAGTCATTGCATACCACGGTGATCGGGCCTGGCGGAAAGCGGATCGAGATCCAGATTCGCACTCACGAAATGCATCATCGAGCTGAATATGGTGTAGCTGCTCACTGGGCCTATAAACGCGCCGGAACAGCAGACGCAGAAACCCCTGGCTGGCTGAAGACGGTACTGGATTGGCAACAAGACGCTTCTGACCCCAATGATTTTCTCGATTCGTTACGGACCGAGATTGGTTCAGCAGAGGTGTACGTGTTTACTCCTAAAGGCGAGATCAAGGCCCTGCCCTCTGGCTCTACGCCAGTAGATTTCGCGTATAGTGTGCACACACAAGTGGGCCATCGAACAGTTGGTGCCCGGGTGAACGGCCGTCTCGTACCGCTGAATACAGTGCTGAACCACGGCGATTCCGTAGAAGTATTCACCGATAAGGATGAGAGTGCTGGACCGTCTCAGGATTGGTTAGGCTTTGTCAGGTCGGGGCGTGCCCGTAATAGGATCAGGCACTGGTTCTCTAAGGAGCGCCGGGATGAGGTTATCGAACGCGGAAAAGAGCTCCTGACGAAAGAGGCTCGTAAACATACGCTTTCTCTGCAGCAGATGTTGAGCACCGACACGCTCACAAAAGTTGCTAGCGGTCTGAACTACGAAGATATTCAGGGTCTTTACGCGGGAATTGGCGAGGGATCCGTCTCCTTGCAAAACGTTCTGCAGAGAATTGAAAACATCCTTGTACCAGAACCACATAAGGATGAACCCGAACCTGACACGGTATCGATCCCTACTATCCCGCAACCTTCTCGTCACGCGGATTCGGGGGTAGTGGTTCCTGGTGCAGGCGATGTACTTGCCAAACTGGCACGATGCTGTGCCCCTGTTCCGCCAGATCATATCGTGGGTTTTGTCACGAGAGGGTCGGGGATTTCAGTTCATCGAAAAGACTGTCCTAATGTGGTGCACACTCCGGAGGCGGATCGCCTTATTGAAGTGGAATGGGCGCCGACTTCAGAGGCAGCATTTACCGTAGACATCCTCGTTTTGGCCCTTGACCGAAAACAGTTGCTCTCCGACCTGACCGTTGTACTCGCAGAGCATCATGTGAATATTCTCTCGGCAAACGTCAAAACGCGACGCGACCGGGTGGCGGAAACAAGCTTCGTTTTCGAGATGGGCGATACTGGACACTTGCAACACTTGATGAATACGGTGCGGCAAGTAGATGGTGTATACGATGTTTACCGTCGATCGGATAGGAAGAAAACTTCGTCTACAAACTAGTCTTGCGGGCTAGCCACCAAAGCATTGGATTCAGAGACCAGCTGATCTAAACGCTGTATGGCTTGATCCATACCGGGGAAGTGACGTTTGTGATGAAAACGTTGCTGAAGATCAGACACATCTAGCAGGCAAGCGAGTTCTTTTGCACAGTCGTAGTGTCGAGCAGTGCGACCGCCGCGCAAGAGATCTTCTACAGTTAATTCTGGGCTTGTGACAACTGTGCCACCGATGACGAGAAGATCCTTATCGACAATATCGCTACGTTGCAGATAGTCGATGTTTCGAAACGCCGTTGGGATGATCTTTGAGCGGGACCGGGTTCCTTGGTAATTGGCAGTAGACGCTTCAAACATTTCAGGTGCCTGCCCACCAAGGTGAATCCAAGCTGCCGTCAGCATCGTTGCGGTCCAGTCACCGTCGACCAGCCGTTCACCTGCTAAACGGACGGCCTTGGCGCGTTGCGCAGGGGTATCGGGCGTCGTGACGTCAACATAATACGGTCCGAATTGTGGTCGTAGCAGCCCGTGGTAAGTCATCGCGGAAAGTTCTGAGGGTGAGAACGGATCGTACGGGACATAAAGGTCGTAATGGTTGGTGATTGAATCAAGTGCGAGAAAAACCATAGAACCATGATGGCAAAGAACAGCCCCAGCCGAAGGCGTGTCGGCTGGGGCTGTGGATAACTATTTCGCAATGCCTATGCGTTCAGCCTTTGCATTATTCACTGGCTGCCTGCACAACCTGCAACCACTGACGACGTGCTTCGAGAGCTTCTTTAGCTGAATTGACCTTCTGCTGATCTCCTGCCCGTTCGGCATCCGCGAGATCCTTCTCCAATTGAGCAATTGCATCTTCTAGCTGCGCTTGAGCGGAGTTAGTACGTGCCTTCGTTTCCGGGTCACTGCGACGCCAATGCTCTTCTTCGAGTTCTGCTAAAGCGCGTTCAAATTTATCGATCTCAGCTTCCATGCGGCTGATGTCCTTGCGGGGAACCCGACCGGCCGCTTCCCAACGTGTACGGAGATCTTTCATAACGGTGCGCGCTGTATCGATGTCTTTGAACGGCAGCTGCTGCTGGGCTTCTGCAAGGAGTTGTTCCTTGGTCGCAAGGTTTGCTTCATACTCTCGGTCCACCTCGGCGTTGGCCGCATCGCGAGCATTGAAGAAGACATCTTGTGCACCGCGGAAACGAGCCCAGAGAGCATCGTCTTCTTTGCGTGAGGCACGAGGGGATTGTTTCCACTCGTTCATCAGATCCCGATACTTCAGCGTTGTTGGGCCCCACTCGGTGGAGTGTTGCAGAGCTTCGGCACGAGTGATCAGATCTTCTTTGACCTTCTTGGCTTCAGCGTTGCGGGCATCTAACTGTGAGAAAAACGCTCGGCGATTTTTTTCGAAGGTATTACGGGCAGATCGGAAACGTTTCCACAAAGCATCTTCCGTCGCACGCGGCAGACGGGGACCAGCTTTTTGAACGGTGCGCCACTGGTCAAACAGTTCGCGCATCTTCGCTGTGGACTGTTTCCACTGGGTCTTCGCTGGATCTTGGGCCGAGATCTCCTCGGCCCGTACAACGATTTCTTCACGGGCGCTTTGTTGTTCAGCAAGTGCTTTTTCCCGCTGCGCTTGCTGCTCAGCCTGCCGTTCGATGAGAGCGTTACGCAGTGTCTCCGATTGCTCACGAAGGTTGGCCATATTGCCCACCATTTGGCGTTGGCCGATGGCCTCGTCAATCTGAGCGAGCGTCTTTTCGAGTTCTTTATTGGCCGCATCCGTGTCCAGACGCTGTTTGAGCAACAACAGCTGTGTCATAACATCGTCATATTTTCGGACAAAGTAGGCCAGAGCGTCATCTTTGGACGCCTCTGGGACCTGGCCGACTTCAATTTTTTCACCGCCATCAAGGAGAGTCACAACACCGTCCTCCGAAATTTCAGCAAATTGCTGAGCTTCCGTAAGATTCGAAGTATATGCCGGAGCCGGTGCAACCGGGGCCGCTGGCGCTACCTTGGCAGGTGTTACAGAGCTTGGTTTTGGAGCCGCCGGTTTTGGGGCGTCGGGCTGTTGGCTAGGTGTCACCGCTAAATACTTTCTTCTTAGGTGGAGATCCCGTCAGCCATCGGAGGACTGTTCTGAGATGGTCACTGTTAGCTTACGGGAAACGCATACAATGGCAGAGTACTTTAAAAAGCAGGCACGAAAGCGCTCATTGCAGGGTAGACGTGCTTAACCCTTGGAGAATATACCGACATGTCCCGTAAGACTTCATTATCTGGATTTCACGAATGGTTGCCGCAAGAGCGTCTCGTCGAACTCCATGTGCTCAATACACTTGCAGAAGTCTTCGAACTCCATGGATTTTCTAGTATCGAAACTCGCGCGGTTGAGTCACTGGGGACGCTGCTGCGAAAAGGCGAAATTGATAAAGAGGTGTACACCGTGTCTCGCATCCACGAGACTGATGCACCGGATCCAAATGACACCTCTCGATTGGCCTTGCACTTCGATCTGACAGTGCCCTTTGCACGGTATGTGACGGAGAACGCCGGTCATCTTACGTTCCCGTTTCGCCGTTATCAGATACAAAAAGTATGGCGCGGAGAACGCCCGCAAGAAGGCCGCGCCCGGGAGTTTACCCAGGCCGATATTGATGTAGTCGGTGACGGTACGCTTGATTTCCGACACGATATTGACGTTGCGTTAGTAATGTCCGAGGCATTGTCCAAATTACCGATTGGGCAGTTCGTCATTCGGATCAACAACCGCAAGCTCGCTGAAGGTTTCTATCAGGGTATTGGG
>DXCT01000008.1 GCA_019115865.1 Candidatus Yaniella excrementavium
CGGTGTGGTCGAAGAACACTTGAGCCAGTGGAATGACGATCTTGACTATACGCCGGACTACGTTGAGGCAGACGAAGTCACAACACAGCACTGTAATACTAAAACCTCATGACAAATCCCCGCAGCCTTTTGAGGTTGCGGGGATTTATTTTCTACTACTAGCGACTAGACACCTGGATAGCGGCGGAGGTCTTGACCAACATAGACCTGGCGTGGACGTCCGATGCGAGTTTCTTTGTCCTCGATCATTTCACGATACTGGGCGATCCAGCCTGGCAGCCGACCAATGGCAAACAACGGGGTGAACATCCGCGGTGGGAAGCCCATGGCGCTATAAATGAGGCCTGTATAGAAGTCGACGTTCGGGTACAGTTTGCGTTCCACGAAGTAGTCGTCGTTGAGGGCCTTTTCTTCCAGACGCATCGCGATTTCGAGACGTTCGTCACCGGCACCGAGTTTGTTGAGAATCTTTTCGGCGGTGGATTTGACGATACGCGCGCGTGGATCGTAGTTCTTGTAGACCCGGTGGCCAAAGCCCATCAGACGAATGCCTGATTCTTTGTCTTTGACTTTGTCCATGAATTCTTCTGGGGACAGACCCTCGTCTTTGATCTGGTCCAGCATGTTCAATACGGCCTCGTTGGCGCCACCGTGCAGTGGCCCGAACAGGGCGTTAATACCGGCAGAGATGGATCCGAAGATGTTGGCGTGTGATGAACCGACCAGACGGACCGTGGAGGTCGAACAGTTCTGCTCGTGGTCGGCGTGCAGGATGAGCAGCATGTCGAGTGCATCGACAACGTCCTGGTCGAGTTCATACGCTTCGGTAGGCACACCGAAGGTCAGACGGAGGAAGTTTTCTGTGAGGTTGAGGGAGTTATCCGGGTACAGGAATGGATGACCGATGGACTTCTTGAAGGCGTAGGCTGCCAGGACCGGCACCTTGGACATCAGCCGGATGGTGGAGATATGGACTTGCTCTTCGTCGAAAGGATCCAGGGAGTCTGCATAAAACGTGGACAGTGCAGAAACGGCTGACGATAAAACGGCCATTGGGTGAGCGTTGCGTGGGAAACCATTGAAGAAGTCTTTGATGTCTTCGTGCAACATAGTGTGTTCACGAATGTTGGTATCCCAGTTCGACAGCTCATCGGCTGTGGGCAGCTCGCCGTAGATGAGCAGGTAGGCGACTTCTAAAAATGACGAGTTCTTTGCCAGATCTTCAATTGGGTAACCGCGGTAGCGCAGAATGCCGGCATCACCATCGATGTAGGTGATAGCAGACTGAGCGTTTGCAGTATTCATGAAACCTGGGTCGTAGGTGACCGACTGGGTGTCGCGCAGAACTGAACCAATGCTGAGACCGTCGTTGCCGACCGCTGCCTCAACACGTGGAAGATCTACGTCGATGTCGCCTACAGTCAACTTGCCGTCATGTTTTTCAGTCATGGTTTTCCCTCTTGTCTGTGCAGTGTAATCTGTGCACTTCGGCCACAGGTTCGGTGGCACTATCGGTTATGTCTCTGCCGTACAAATTTATCAACTTTGGTGACGCTTAGTACATTATGGCCAAGCGTTGTAATCTATATCCCTGCGTTCAGCCGAGTCGCTGCCTGCTCAATTGCATCGTTGGACGCTGTGATAGATGCTCGAATGTAACCGTTGCCCGCTGCCGAGTAGAACACGCCCGGTCCAACCAGGATTCCGGCCTCGGCAAACCGCGACACCAGCTCCCAAGAGTCGTCAGCGCTGGGATTGCTAACGCGCGGATCGCGAATCCACAGGTACAGGCCTGCTTCGGAATGTTCCACCGTCAACCCCGCTGTTGCAATAGCAGCCATGAGGTGTTCCCGACGTTTGCGATAGCGATCTTTTTGGTCGATCACGTGGTGCTCATCGGCTAGTGCTGCGATCATGGCGTGCTGAATTGGACCGGGAACTACCATACCCGTATGGGAGCGCAGATTGATGAGTGCCGCAATACGTTGTTCGTCGCCGGCGACAAAAGCCGCTCGATACCCGGCCATATTCGATTGTTTCGATAGTGAATACACGGAGAGCAGATCGCGAAGGTCTCCCCCGGTCACGTCCGGGTGCAGGATCGACGGGATGGGTGTGTCTTCCCACCGGCCCCAACCAAGTTCTGCATAACACTCGTCAGAAGCAACGACCGCTCCGATGGTTCGTGCTTCCTGCACGATGGTGGCCAGTGTTTGAACGTCTTGGACGATGCCGGTGGGGTTGGCTGGGGAATTGACCCAGACCAATTTGACCTTGGCGCGGGTTGTGGCATCGAGTTCAGCAAGCGAATCGGCAGTAACCGACGTCGCGCCGACAATTTTGGCCCCAATGTCATAGGTCGGGTACGCGATGGTCGGGTACACGATGACATCATCGGGACCTAAGCCCATCAGGACCGGTAGCCAAGCAATAAATTCCTTGGAGCCCACCGTGGCGGCCACGTGGTCTTTGGTGAGGCCGGGGACCTCGCGTCGCCGGCTATACCATTCGGCGATGGCGGTACGCAGTTGATCAGTACCGGATGCCCCCGGGTATCCCGGCCAGTTTGTTGCCGCTTGCAACGCAGTTTGGATGACCTGCGGTGTGGGATCGACCGGAGCGCCGATGGACAGATCGACCATACCGTCGGGGTGCTTACTTGCCGACTGTTTATAGGGGGCTAGAAGACGCCACGGGTACTGGGGCAGGTCAAGCATTAGACGTTTTGTTCCTGGAACGGCAAGGCGGCCACCAGGGGGTGGTCTTTTTCAATGAGTCCAAGTTTTGCGGCGCCACCGGGTGATCCGATGTCGTCGAAGAATTCAACATTAGCGTCGTAGTAGTCGGCCCACTCTTCCGGGGTGTCATCCTCGTAGTAGATCGCTTCAACCGGGCAGACAGGTTCACAGGCCCCGCAGTCAACGCATTCATCCGGGTGGATGTACAGCATGCGTTCGCCTTCATAAATACAATCGACAGGGCATTCGTCAATACATGACTTATCCTTCAGGTCGACACACGGTAAGGCGATTACGTAGGTCATTTGGGTGCTGCTCCTTCACACTTTGTTGTTCCGACAGTCTACCGGTTATCCAACACAGTGGCACTCGAATGTAGGCTCACGTCCTCGTAGCGATCGGTTGCTTGTTCACGAAGATGACGTACCTGTCGGCTGACCAAGAGTACGGAGATCATGGTCAGTATGACGACGCCTGCATGCCAGACCAGGGTGGCGATGACTAGGTGCGGCACGAACTGCCAGGTTTGAGCATTCATTGCCACGCTGAAATGGTTGCCAGGTAGTAATCCGGTCATCGCCGCAAGTGTGGCATATTGGGAAATACCGGTCAGACCTGGGGCCAGCATATTGGCGGTCATCAGTCCTGTCCACCACTGCCCCAGCCCGGCAACCAGCATGGCCAGGGCCACGCCCCAGGGAAGACCGAAACTCCCGGTCCACCACGAGTTCAGATGCATCACGGTACCGATGGCACCGGTAACGATGCCTACCCCCACTGTGCCAAGGATCCAGCCAACCCCCAGGCTGGTAGAAGTTTTACTGGGCTTCGGCGCGTGCCCGAGCTCGGGCGAGTTTGACACGTTCGTTTGCATCCAGCACAACCTTACGAATCCGGATTGCCTCCGGAGTTACTTCTACACATTCATCGTCGCGGACCCATTCCAGGGACTCTTCCAGGGTGAGCACACGCGGTGGAGTCAACCCCTCAAAGTTATCCGATGAGGCAGCTCGCACGTTAGTCTGTTTCTTTTCACGCACGACATTGACTTCCATGTCCTCGTTACGGGAGTTCTCCCCGACCACCATGCCACTATAGACTTCCTCGCCCGGCTGGACGAAAAACTCGGCACGTTCTTGCAGGTTGATCATCGAATACGGGGTGGCGGTACCGGCACGGTCCGAGACGATCGAACCGCTAGAACGGTAGACAATGTGGCCGGCCCATGGCGCGAAACCGGCACCGTAAGACGATGCGATACCTGCGCCACGGGTTTCGGTTAAGAAGCGTGTGCGGAAACCGATGAGGCCACGTGCTGGCACTTTGAAATCCATTCGAACCCAGCCGGTACCGTTATTGACCATGTTCTCCATGACGCCCTTACGTCCTGCCATCAGCTGGGTAATGGATCCCAAGTGTTCTTCTGGCAGATCGATGGTCATGATTTCCATCGGTTCGTGGAGCAAGCCGTCGATTTCCTTGGTGACGACCTGGGGCTTGCCGATGGTCAGTTCGAAACCTTCACGACGCATCTGCTCGACCAGAATCGCTAAGGCCAGTTCACCACGACCTTGCACTTCCCAGGTGTCTGGGCGATCGGTTGGCAGCACTTTCAGCGATACGTTACCAATGAGCTCGCGGTCCAGACGATCTTTCACCTGTCGTGCGGTCACCTTGGCACCTTTGACCTTGCCGGCGAGCGGGGAGGTATTGATACCGACGGTCATCGAAATCGACGGCTCGTCAATGGTGATCTGTGGCAGTGGTTTAGGATCGTTGGGATCGGTGAGGGTATCGCCGATCATGATGTCTTCGATACCGGCTACAGCCACGATTTCGCCTGGGCGAGCAGATTCTGCCGGAACGCGTTCCAAGCCTTTGGTTTCTAACAGCTCGGTAATTTTAACATTCTTGATGCCCTGCTCTGAGGACCAGGCCACAGTCTGATTCTTATTCAATGTGCCGTTGCGTACACGCAAGAGTGCCAGTCTTCCGAGGAAGGACGAGTAGTCCAGGTTGGTCACGTGTGCCTGCAGCACTTCGCCCTCGGTATAGGTCGGGGCCGGAATATGTTCCATAATCGTGGCGAACAGTGGTTCCAGATCTTGACTGTCCGGCAGCTCACCATCGGCGGGCTGTTCGGTGGACGCGACCCCGGCTTTACCCGAGGCGTAGACGACCGGCACGTTCAGCACGGCGTCTAAGTCCAAATCTGGGACGTCTTCTGCAACATCTTCGGCCAAGCCTAATAACAGGTCCATGGAATCGGAGACGACGCCGTCAATGCGAGCATTGGGACGGTCAACTTTATTGACGACCAGAATGACCGGCTTTTTGGCTTCGAGTGCTTTACGCAGCACAAAACGTGTTTGTGGCAGGGGGCCTTCGGAGGAGTCGACGAGGAGCACGACGCCATCGACCATGGAGAGTCCACGTTCGACTTCACCACCGAAGTCAGCGTGCCCCGGGGTATCGATGACGTTAATGGTCACTTCTTCGCCGTTGGAGGCAGGACCCGAGTAGAACACGGTGGTGTTCTTCGCCAGAATCGTGATGCCCTTTTCTTTTTCCAGTTCACCAGAGTCCATCACACGGTCGCCAACATCTTTGTGGTCGCCGAATGCACCGGTCTGGGTCAACATGGCGTTGACCAGGGTGGTTTTGCCGTGGTCTACGTGAGCGACGATGGCAACATTTCGGAGATCTTCGCGTGTGGTGGTCTGATTGGTCATGGGCATACCTCGTTTGAAGGTAGAAAATGAAGGGTTTGCAGGGGCCGAAGATACCTAGGGTGTGTACGTGACGACCACGGTACTAGTGTAAAGCACAGTGGGACTCATGCAAGAAGTTCCACATCGCGGCGCTGTACGTGACGAAACACAGCGTTCCAGGTAGAACTGTGCTTATGCCACAAAACACACCGCACGCATCAACGCCAAAACCTCTCACGCTGGGGTTGATGTTCCTTTCCATTCTAGCCCTGGCGTTGAATCTTCGTGCCGCCGCAAGTTCCGTTGGTCCCCTCCTGGCTGAAATCGGTCGGGGCATGGATTTCGGTGGCGGTGCCCTGGGGTTTTTGACCTCCCTGCCCGGTTTGATTTTCGGTGTAATGGGCCTGTTCGCGGTGCGTATTGGGCGGCGTTTGGGTATCTCGATGACCTTGCTGCTGTCGGCTGCCGCTCTGACCCTGGGGATCGGGCTACGAGCCTGGGTCGATAATGCCTGGCTATTCCTTGGACTATCTGTTTTGGGGCTCACGGGCATTGCGGTAGCTAACGTCTTGATGCCGGCTTGGATCAAAATTCATGCCCGCCAGCATACGGTCAAACTCATGACCGTCTATTCGGTGTGCGTGGTAGCGGCAGGGTCCCTCGGGGCTGCGGCAACGGCACCCCTGGCCCAGCTCTTTGCTGCTGTTTTCAATACCGAAGTGGGCTGGCGTGGAGCACTGTCCACCTGGGGCCTGGTGGCCTTATTCCCGTTGGTGTTGTGGTGGATTATCGTCAAGAAGATTGGCTATGACTACCCGCAGTACTCTGCACATGCCGTGCCGGCCAAGCCGATGTACCGTTCCAGTGCGGCCTGGGCTATGACGGCGTTCTTTGCTTTGCAATCCACCCAGGTCTATGTTCAGTTTGGCTGGCTTCCACAGATTTATCGTGACGCCGGTGTCAGCTCGACCGAGGCTGGGTTGCTGCTGGCAGCAACGGCACTCATTGGACTGGTGGGGAGCTTACTGATGCCCACCGTGGTGGATCGGTCCAAACGGTTGTGGGTATGGCCGGTTATGTTCGGGGTAGTGAGCACGATCGGTTATTTGGGCCTGTATTTGTGGCCTGCCGAAGGACGCTGGTTATGGGTCCTCTTATTGGGTCTGGGCGGGATGGCGTTTGCAACAGCGATCTCCCTGATCCCGGCTCGTAGCGTCGACCCAGAAATTACGGCTCGACTGTCGGGTTTTGTGCAGCCGGTCGGCTATATTCTCGCCGGGATTGGACCGTTAGGTGTCGGCATGTTGTATTCGGCATCTGGCTCCTGGACCAGCACGTTGATCTTGTTGATGGCCACAGGTGTTGGCATGTCCGTTGCCGGGGCGTTTGCTGCCCGAAATATTACCGTGGATGAGCAGCTCTAGTTTATTTCTGCTTCGTCTAAGGTGGCCGTGGCCCGACGGGTTTCGCCATTTTCGGTCTGCCAGACCACCTCGACTTCATCTCCCGGGTTATGATCGCGAACAAAGCGGGAAATAAAAGAAGAGTTCACAACATCCTCACCATCGATTTCAACCAGCACATCCCCGGGTTTCAGCCCAATGACGTCGCCGGCAGAGCCGGACGTGACCTCCATAACGCGAGCACCGCCGTCTGGCTCAGAAGAAACCACGATGCCAAGCGCCCCACCGGAGCCGATGACCACTCCCCCGGATTCGTCACCGTCGAGTACTTGCTCAACGACCTCGAGGGCGCTAACGATCGGTACCGCGTAGCCGAACGCGTCTTCGGTGTTGTTGGTCTCTTGGCTGGCGGCTGTTGAAATGCCAATCACCTGACCGTTGCTATCGACCGTTGGTCCACCGGAGTAGCCGGGCACAATATCGGCGGTAATCATGATGAGGTTTTCATACCACTGACCACGTGAGCCAGGTTCTGGAGGTTCAATGTGGATGGTCTCGTTGAGTCCGCCGACTTCGCCAACCACCGAGGTGAGGTATCCCTGTCCCCCGCCATTGCCAACGCCTGCGACCCGGTCGCCGACCTGTATGTTGCCGGCATGGATTGAGGCGACCGGTAAGGTCTCGTCCGTGTCGATTTGTAAGACTGCGATATCTTGTGCTGCGTCACGTCCCAGCACGGTGGCAGAATACTGTTGATCGGTATCGGCCATGGTGATGTTGACGGAGGTCGAGGATTCGACCACGTGGTAGTTCGTGATGGCCAGGCCGCTGGAGCTCACGACGACTCCGGTGCCAAAACCCATGTACTGGTAGACCTGGGTATCGACCATAAAAACACCGGGCGCAGATCCAACTTCTTGGCCTGGATCTAAGCCTGGTCCGGTATGTTGGCCGCCTGCTTCCCAATCCACGGCGATGCCTTCGTGAACGTGGTCGAGTCCTGCAATAAGACTGTCGACAGATCCTTCTGCATCAGGCACGACCTGTGGTGTTTGAGGTTCTGGGTCAAAGAATTCTTGGACGGGATTACTCTGGCTATCCCAGTCAAAAATTTGTGCAAGTAAACCGATCAACAAGAAGGCGAAGCCCAGCACGCCCGCCCCGGTGATCAGTGCATTGACAGGACCACGTCGTCTAGGTTGCCGATAGGCGGGCTCTGCCGGTTCAACACCGTGTGAAAAATATGGGATCTGGCGGGATTCATCGCGTGATGCATGCGGCGAATATACCCAGCGGGGGTCATACCGCGGATCACCGCCCGGGCCCACTGTTGGCGGCCCGGGCGGTGATGGCGGTGGTGGATCAGCCCAGTGTTCCCGACAAGATTGGGCTTCGTTGCGCCGCGGGGGTTCATCATCGGGGAAGTATTGCTGATTCACTAGGGAGTTTTTATCTTGGGGGCATTAAGCGCCCAGATGTTCCATAACGTCGTCGTAATTTGGTTCGTTGGTAATTTCGTCAACGAGCTGCGTGTAGGTGACTTCACCTTCGGGGTTTACCACGATGACGGTACGAGTCAACAGACCGGTCATGGGTCCGTCAGCCAGCTCTACGCCGTAGTCCTGCCCGAAGGCCGAACGGAATGCAGAAGCGGTGTGGGCGTTCTCGATGCCTTCGGCACCACAGAAGCGACCTTGGGCAAATGGGAGGTCCATGGAGACGTTGAGGACGACGGTGTTGTCGAGTTTGGCGCCGCGTTCGTTGAATTCACGCACGCTTGCTGCACAGACCCCGGTGTCTAGCGATGGGAAGATGTTCAGCAGGACCCATTTGCCGGCATAGTCTGCTAGCTTGACCTCAGAAAGATCGGTGCTCACGAGTGTGAAGTCGGGGGCTTTGGATCCGACCGCTGGGATCTCGGCGACGGTGTTGACAGAGTTACCTTGGAATTTTGTAGTAGCCATATACCTACCTTAGGCGTCGCAACTACATTTTATCGACGGGTGTTCGCCGCACAGTGGAAAGATTTCTCGCGTTACGGTGCTCACACCACATTTAGTGTCCATAGTTGGCGGCTGGCTCTGGCAGACCAAAGACCCGGTCGAACGTCCAGGCGTAGATAGCCGTATAGATCAAAAAGAAGATCAACAGCACAACTTCCAGCATGAAGGCTTCGATGAGACTGACACCCAGCACCCACGCGATGGCAGGAACCAGCATGAGGATAAGGCCGCCTTCAAAGAGCACAGCGTGGCTGACACGCATGTACCAGGGTCGGTGGGTCACGCCGATACGGCGTTCAAAGGCTTCAAAACCCCAGTTAAAAATGAGGTTCCAGGTCAAGGCCACGGTCGATGAGATGACACCAACGATAAAGGAAGCACTGGAGTCATTGCCCAACAGTGCCAGAATGACGGTTGTGAAGCCGACGGCGAGCACTTCGAATATCACAGCATAAGTGATGCGACGGCCTAATGGTGATGGGAAGATGCGCCGCCCAACGAGCGCATCCCGACCACCGGGGCCCACCGGAACGTCAGGGATGGCCACTGCGGGATCTTGTTGTGTAGTCACGCCCGTTAGGGTATCAAATTTGCTTGCCAGGGGCACCGCTACTCATTGGCAGCGGAATATTTAGGCGTCATCGTATCGTCCAGCGATGTAGTACTTCAGTGTTTCAATAAAGTGTTTGGGCTGTTCGGCATGAATCCAGTGACCGGCATCGCGGATTTGTATCCGACGTGTCATTGGAAAGAGTTCGCGCATGATCTCGCCGGATTCATCGTTAATGTAATCGGAATGTTCGCCCTTGATCCACAACACCGGGTGGTCCTCGAAGGTCCCGTCGACATCAGGGAAGCCCACGATGGTGTCTAAGTGCTCATACAACATGTGGATATTGGGTTCCCATTGAAAGCCGTGGTTGTCGTCGCGGACAAGGTTCTGAAGCAAAAAGCCGCGCACTGCGGCGTCATCGATATCTTGTTTGATGGCAGCATGTGCCTCTCTGCGCGAGGTGATATCGGTGAGATCAACTTTCGACAACAAAGTACCCAGCAGGTGTTTGAATTCACTGGTACTAGAGCTGGTTGGGGCAATATCTTCAATGATGAGACCGGCTAACAGTTCTGGATGGCGCAGGGCCAGCAGCATGGCAACCTTGCCACCCATGGAGTGGCCCAACACGACGGCTGGCTCTTGGTTACAGAAGTCCCGACGCAATTCATCGGCGACAAGATCAGCCATTTCAACGTAATCGAATCCGTCAGTCCAGCACGAAACACCGTGATTTGGGAGGTCGACCAGTAGTGCGGTGGTGGATTCCGTCATCCCCTTGGCGATCGTCGTGAAGTTCTTCCCACGGCCCATCAGTCCGTGAAGAAATACGACCCGTTGAGGACCGCCTTCGATGAGTTCAGTATGGATACCAGCGGCAGGGTCCGAACAGTTCAGCATGTCCCCCAGCCTAATGATTTCTTATACGTTTGGGTCGATTGGGTCGCCACTCCACCGGTATTCGATAACGCGGCGCGGATTTCTGCGGTGCTCGTGGCGGTTGCGAGTGTGGTTGATAACCCCGAGGGTAAAGAGTATTCCAGCAATCACCACGCTCACCGTGCCGATCAGGATTCCTGCGATGGCCGTGCTGTTCATGATGTAGTCACTTCCGTCGCTGAGCAGCCCAAAGTGTTCGCAGGAGATCTTATAGGTGCCTTCGGTGGCCTCGAAATTTGTGTAGATCACGTGGTTGACGCCAGTGAGACCGTAACCAGATGTGTCGATTTCTGATTCGTGCGCCAACTGAGACGAGGTTTGGGCCGGCACCTCGTCGCCGTGTTCATCGATCACCGCGCATGCCTCAGATTGCTCAGCCGACGAGGGTTGGCTCGGATTATCGGAGAAAGACAGCAGGACATAGCTTGCGTCGTCGAGTTCAACGGGGGCCGCAATCGGGCCGATTTCGATGCCTGATTCAAAAACATCTTCATAGCTGGCGGATACCTCACTGAAGTTGTTGAGGATGCCAGATACCGTCAGCACAATGGCTGTGACCAGCCCGATCACGCCCACGATGATACTGCCCAGAATGAAACCAACGACGTGTCGTCTCGGATGGGCCGTTGCGGATTGGGTCATGCCTGGGGCGGCTGTTGCCCATACTGCTGTGGTGGTACGCCGTATCCCGGATAGCCGCCATGGTGTGGTCCCGACGGTGGCATCTGGCGCTTAGATTTGGACCGAACAACAGCGCCGATAATGGTAAGCACCAGACCGGCCAGGAAGATCACGACACCGGCGATCACCGAGCCGACAACACCGAAGATCCCACCGAGTGGGGCCATTCCACCGATTGCAACCGGATAGGAAGAACACGAAATTTCGTAGGTGCTGCCTGCCTCAGAGCTAAAGGATTGCACTGCCTTGTAGTCGAGGTCGTTTGTTGAAACCGAGGACGACATGTTGTTACTGACAATGTTCTCACCGGATTCATCGGTCACTTCACAGGTGATCGAACCGCCTGCCGCACCGGTTTGGTAGATATACCACTGGTTGTCCCCCAGACCGTCCATGGTCACCGACTGCTGAATTTCGTAGGTGTTGTCTTCGAATTGTTCAAACTGACCAACGGCCGAGAAACCAAAGATCAAGGCACCGGCGATCCCGCCGATAATCCCAACAGCCATCAAAATGATGCCCCAGGTCAAACGTCGTTTGCCTCGGCGTCGGCCGGGTTGCTGTGGCACATGATCTGCTGGCTGTGGTTGACCCGGATTGTATCCTGGTTGCGGTGGCCCCTGCGGGGGTTGTTGATATGACATGATTCCTCAAAATGATGATGTTCGATGCATCGTTCGGCAGAGCCGTCTATCAGATACTGCACCTAGGCTGGCAAATTTTCAGTGTTCCTCCGCGGAAATCACGGCAAGGTGTCTACCCTGCCAACCATATCGCAGGCAACGGTCGTGAGATGCGACCATTACCGTCAACGCCGAGCTTGTCGCGGAACTTCCGATCCCACAAGGTTTACGCTACAGTCCAGATGTAGCCCTGATCACACATTAGGGTGGCGACAAGGAGACGACGTGACACAGCGGCACACTCGTGCAATCGCAGTATCGACCGATCAGGCAGCCTCGGTCCCTGCTCCAGCAGCAACCCCAACAGTGGCGCATTCGGACCATACGGCGCGGCGCCGCACCACCGCGGTGTTTACGGTGGTGGCCTTCCTACTGTTAGCCGCTGGCTGGTCGACAAACCACTTCGCCACCATGATCGCTGTGCTCCGCGACCAAGAACTCTTCACCCCGATTGTGGTGAACGCTGCCTTTGGAATCTACGCGGTAGGCCTGGTGCCGAGCCTGCTGATCGGTGGTATATTGGCCGACCGCCTGGGCTCCCGCCCGGTAGTTCTTACCGGCGCATTAGCCGCCGCGACCGGAAATATGCTGATCTTGTTATGGCAGACGACCCCGGGTCTGTTTCTGGGTCGACTCGTTATTGGCTTGGGTGTTGGTCTGGCCATTAGTGCAGGCACCGCCTGGGCCGGGCGACTGAAAGGCGCCACAGGTATGGTGCTCGCTGGGATTCTGTTGACCGCAGGATTTGCGCTGGGGCCCATAGCTTCGGGGGTACTGGCTTATACGCTCTCCGATGCTGCCGCTGTTGCTGTGCCGTTTGTCGTTGCGGCAGTTCTGACGTGTCTTGCGGTGGTTGCGTCCCTGATCGTTGGTGACACCAAGATTGCCCCGCTTCTGCAGCCCACACAACCCGCTGCGAGCCCACAGCCGGCCCACCAGCCCAGTATGAAACGGGCGCTTGCGACGTCTATCCCCATGGCACTGTGGGTCTTCTCGACGGCCATCATCGCCCTGGTCACCCTGACCGAACGGGTTGCACCACAGGTGAACGCAGGCGTGTTGCTGCCCGGCATCGCTTCACTACTGGCCTTTACCAGCGGGGTATTAGCCCAAGGCGTGGCCCGCCGTTTTGCCTGGGGGCCAAGAGCTGGCATCGTGGCTGCCAGTATCGCAGGAGCGGGACTCCTCTTGGCAGGTATTGGCGGTCAATCCCCGCCGGTTTGGTTATTCGTCGTCGCCACGCTAATGCTCGGCACCGCTTATGGTATGGCACTACGTGAAGGGCTCTTAGATGTCGAGACCTATGCCCCGCCACAACGGCGAGGCACCACACTGGGCATCTACTACATCTTTACCTACGTCGGGTTTGCCATACCGGTCTTGTTTTCCTGGATGCTCCCGGTCACCGGCTACGTGATGCCCCTGGTGGTCCTAGGGGTCTTGGCTCTTGGCTGTGCGGGCATCCGCGCGATGCAAATACGACGCGGCATACTGAATCGACACTAATTCGGAGGTTTTGGTAGCCAGATCCACCCCTGCACCAGGGCCTCTTCCCACTTGTGAGTATACCCAGCGCCCTTTATAACCCCGATGCGGCAGCCCCCAACGATAGAGTGCCACTGCCGGGTACACTTCGGCCACAGCTTCGCTGCCATATCTCGACTGGTGTCGGTTCTTTGGTTCCGCAGCTTGGCTGCAACACTCCTGAATGGATTCAGGCGTTGGCAGCCGCTGCGCGCTTGGTCCGGTAACAGCTCGACGAACCGGATTGGCCACCCGGTCGGGACAGCCATACCCGTCTGCTCGGGATGAGCCGCAAGATTAATACCGGGATACGTCGTGTTCCATGGCGTCGCGGCTGTACCCAAATGAGTGTGGATCCGCTTGTTGCCAATCCATAAGCCACTCTCGGGGAGGCTGACTCAATAATTGTCCCGGTTTGAGCCAGTCAAAGAGCTCCGCATAGGAGGCGCTGTACCCTTCTGACATATTGCGTCGCAACATCGCCGGTTGGAGTTCAGACGGCGATGAGACACCCATCGACGCCATAACCCGCAGCGCTTCTTTGACGGTGGAGTGGTGGTAGTTATAGACATGCTCGGTTTTGGTAGGCACGTGCAGACCGCGTTGCAAGCGAGGATTCTGGGTGGCCACACCAACCGGGCACGTATTCTCAGCACACCTCAGTGATTGGATACAGCCCAGTGCCATCATCATGGCTCGCGCTGAGTTCACGTAGTCAGCCCCTTGAATTAGGCGTCTGACGATATCGCTGCCCTCCGCGACCTTCCCGGAAGCACCAACCCGAATTTTCTCTCGCAAGCCTGTTCCAACCAGCGCATTATGGACCGTCATCAAGCCCTGCGTGAGCGGCATTCCGACGTAGTCTTCATACTCAACTGGTGCTGCTCCTGTGCCGCCTTCAGAGCCGTCAACAATAATGAAATCGGGTGCGGTTCCAGCCTCGCGAATAGCTTTACATATTGCCAGCACATCTCGCCTCGAGGTAACACACAGTTTGAAACCAGTTGGTTTACCTCCTGAGAGTTCGCGTAAAGTCGCGATGAAGTTTATCAGTTCCACCGGTGTTGAAAATTCGCGATGATATGGCGGACTAATGCACTTCTCATCCATCGGAACATCCCGGATCCGGGAAATCTCTGGGCTGATCTTGCCTTTCGGCAACACACCACCGATACCTGGTTTTGCCCCCTGGCTCAGTTTCAGAGAAACCGCTTTCACCGCATCGTGGGCGGCTTTGTCTGCGAATTCTTCGGAGTCAAAGCGGCCGTCGGCTGTTCTGGCCCCAAAATATGCAGTGCCCAGTTCCCAGATCAAGTCGCCACCACCGGAGAGGTGATACGGCGAAATGCCCCCTTCTCCAGTGTCGTGGGCAAAACCACCTCTCGCCGCGCCAGCGTTGAGGGCCTCTATGGCGTTTGCAGACAACGAACCAAAGCTCATAGCTGAGACGTTGAGGAGTGACATGTCGTAGGGGTGGTTGCAGTCGTCACCACCTACCCGCACCGTAGGCACAGTTTCGGGCGGATCCATCGGCTTCATCGAGTGAACAAACCATTCTTTGCCATCCGCGGTTACATCGTGGAGGGTACCAAAAGATGCTTCGCCCTTTTCAGCACGCGCACGCGCATAAATCAGTTGCCGGGAAGTGTAGTCAAACGGTCGACCATCCCAGTCACGTTCAATGAAGTATTGCTGAATTTCTGGTCGAATCTTGAGCAGAGCGTATCGTGCGTGGCCAAGGATCGGATAATTTCGCAGGACCCCGGAACGCTTCTGAACCAGATCATAAACCGCGATGGCACCGAGACCAGCCAGGGCAGAGGCCGCGCCCGCCAGTTTGGCGGCGGAACTTTTAGCAGAGCTCGTTTTGAACCATTTGTTTAGCATCTCGCTTCATCCTCCTGCTAGCGCTGAGAAAACCCACTTGCCACAGCTGTGCGCAGCGTGGTGGGTGCGAGTCTACGACCTTCTACAACAAAAACCGAAGCTTCGGACTCCACACAAAAGTTACCCACGGGTAAGTTTCCCATCACATTCAAAACAGTTCGTCTTGTGTTACAGCTAACCATGCAGGGGTATATCTTGATTTCAGTTGATTTTTGGCTCTATGGTTGCGATAGTCCAGGCTTCTAAAACTGCTCACACTTTGCCTGGAACATATTCTGTTTTCAACGAGAGGACTATCATGGCGGATGCCGTGGACTCGCCCGAGGCGAAACATGCTCAGGGGGTAAAGGGTTCGGGAACCCAAGAACCCTTAGAGAGCACACCCAAACACGCTCCGGTCAATAAACCCGTTTTCATCACATCGGCACTTATCATTGTGGCGTTTGTGATCTGGGCTTCGATCTGGCCCGACCAAGCCGACACCGCAATCTTTGGATCCATGGACTGGATCGGCGCCAACCTCGGTTGGTACTACGTCGTCACCGTTACTCTGGTGGTCATTTTCGTGCTCGTTGTAGCACTGACCCGGGTCGGACGCGTCAAAATGGGGCCCGACCATTCCAAACCCCGGTACAACCTCTTTACCTGGGCCTCGATGCTGTTTGCCGCCGGTATCGGCGTTGACCTAATGTTCTTCGGTATTTCCGGCCCGGCAACCAACTACCTCACCCCGCCAGAAGGCGCTGGACTCTCCGATGAGGCAGCGCGCATGGCCCCACTGTGGACCATGTTCCACTACGGCACCCCCGGTTGGGCGCTGTACGCGCTGATGGGTATGGGCATCGGCTTGTTTGCCTACCGCTACCACATGCCATTGAGCATCCGCTCCGCGCTTGCACCAATCTTTGGTAAACGTATCAAAGGTACCGCAGGCCACGCCGTCGATGTGGCTGCAGTCTTGGGAACCATCTTCGGTATCGCGGTCTCGCTAGGGATCGGCGTCGTCTTCCTCAACTACGGGCTCGCGCATATCTTTGGCGTCCCACAAGGTATGACTGTCCAAATTGCCCTAATGGTTCTGGCCGTTGGTATCACCATCATTTCGACCGTCACCGGCGTAGACAAAGGTATTCGCCGTCTCTCGGAGCTGAACGTGCTACTGGCAGTAGCCATGATGCTCTGGGTGCTCATTTCTGGTGAAACGCCAAAACTGATGAACCAGTTGGTCCAAAACATTGGCGACTACTTCTCACGTCTGCCCTCCATGCTGATGAACACCTTTGGCTACACCGACGGTGACCCCGCATATTCATCACAAGCCTGGATGCAGGACTGGACGCTATTCTTCTGGGCCTGGTGGATTGCTTGGGCGGCCTTCGTCGGCCTGTTCTTGGCTCGCATTTCCCGCGGCCGTACCTTGCGCCAGTTCATTTTGGGTGTGCTCCTCATTCCATTGAGCTACATCGTCCTGTGGATCTCAATCTTCGGCAATGGTGCGCTGGCTTTCTTCCGCGATGGCGACGGAGGATTCCTCACCACCGCCATCGAAAACCCAGAATCCGGGTTCTTCAACCTGCTGACCCAATATCCCGGCCAGACCTTCAGTATTGGCCTTGCGGTCCTCACCGGGCTATTGTTCTACGTGACCTCGGCTGACTCTGGCTCGCTGGTTATGGCGAACCTCACCTCCAAGCCAACGACCAATGACTCAGACGGCGCTCCATGGCTGCGCATCTTCTGGGCGGTTGTCACCGGTGCTCTGACCTTGTCGATGTTGTTCATCGACGGGGTGTACACGCTGCAAGCCGCCACCGTCCTGATCGGGTTGCCATTCTCGGTTGTCATCTACCTGATCATGATCAGTCTCTACAAAATCCTCCGAACCGAAGTTCAAAGCTTCGATTCCAAACAGGCTGCTATGCCAGGCGTACTGTCTAGTTTGCGTGACAGCAGGAAATCCAGCTGGCAGCACCGCCTACGTCGCCGGATGTCGTTTGCTACCGCAGAGCAGACCACCAAGTTCATTAACGAGGTTGCTACTCCGGCCGTTGAAGACGTCGCTGAAGAACTCACCAAGCTTGGTGCCGATGTCACCTGCCATCGCGGTGAACACCCCGATTACCCAATCCCGTATGTGGATTTGATGGTTCGATTCCCCGAGCAGGACGAATTCAAATACCAGCCGTATCCGGTCGCCTACGACGTGCCCAACTACGCATCCAACCTGGCTGCCGTCAAAGAAGTCTTCTTCAAGGTCGAAGTCTTCACCCTGACAGGCTCACAAGGCAAAGATATTATGGGATACACCAGTGATCAGATCATCGCTGACATCCTGGACGCCTACGATGCACATGTGCTGTACATGTCCATGATCGGCGACAAGGGTTCACCTTCCGGCATCGTCGAAGTGAACGTACCCGACGAGTGGACCGACAGCGACCAGGCTGATACCTCAACCACGACAATTCCGACCGTGTCCGCACAGGCTTCAACCACTGATGACCCCAAAGCTCAAGGAGGCGCCGATCATGAGCGCTGAAAACGTCGAAACTCTGTTTATTGATGGCCAGTGGGTGGCCTCATCGAATCAAGCCACCCGCACTATTTATTGTCCCGCCGATGGCAGTGAAGTTGGTGTTGTCTCTGAGGCAACCACCGAGGACACCGAGCGCGCCATCGCTGCAGCACGCGCCGCCTTCGAATCCGGTGTGTGGGCAGATAAGCCTGCCGCCGAACGCGGTGACTTCTTGCTGGCGGTTGCCGAAGGTATTCGGCAACGCAAGGACGAGTTCGCTCGCGCAGAAGCTCTCGACACCGGCAAACGCCTGGTCGAGGCCGAAGGCGATATGGACGATATCATCTCGGCCTTCCGCCATTTCGGCAAGATCGCGGACCACTACCCCGGTCGCCTGGTCGATGCCGGCGATCCTACGGTCGTCTCGCGTGTCGTGCATGAACCCATCGGTGTGGTCGGCATGATCACCCCGTGGAACTTCCCACTGCTGCAGGCCTCCTGGAAGATCGCTCCGGCAATTGCCACCGGCAACTCGTTTGTGATCAAACCAGCAGAACTTACCCCGCACACCACCATGCTGATCGTAGATGTCATGGACAAGCTCGGCCTGCCAGCCGGGGTTGCCAACGTGGTGTTGGGTGACGGCGGCACCGTTGGTGCACCGCTGTCTACCCACAAGGACATCGATCTGGTGTCCTTCACCGGGGGGCTAGTCACCGGTCGGAAGATCGCTGAATCAGCTGCCTACACCGTCAAGGATGTAGCGCTGGAACTTGGCGGCAAGAATCCCAACGTGATCTTTGCTGATGCAGACTTTGAAGCGGCACTGGATAATGCGTTGAACGCTGGTTTTCTCGATTCTGGACTCGTCTGCTCCGCCGGTACCCGTCTGATCGTTCAAGACACCATCGCAGAACAGTTCGTCGATGAACTGGTGCGCCGTGCCGGCAACATTGTTATGGGTGGGCCTTTCGATGACAAAGCCGAAACCGGACCACTGATCTCGGCTGAGCACCGCGATAAAGTCACCGACTATGTCAATCGCGGCGTTGAAGCCGGTGCACGTCTTCGCGTCGGTGGCAACTGGGGTGGACCAGAACACGAAAATGGCTTTTTCTATGCGCCAACCGTGTTGGACCAGTGCACCGCAGACAACCCCGCGGTTATTGAAGAGGGCTTTGGCCCGGTCATCACCGTCGAGACTTTCTCGACCGAAGATGAAGCCATCGCCATTGCCAATGACACCGACTACGGTTTGGCCGGCGCAGTCTGGTCTTCCGATACGGGTGTCACCACCCGCGTTTCGCGCAAACTGCGTCACGGTACCATCTGGATCAACGACTACCACCCATACCTGCCGCAAGCAGAGTGGGGCGGATTCAAGCAGTCCGGTGTTGGTCGCGAACTCGGTATTACCGGCATGGAAGAGTACACCGTGTCCAAACACATCTACGAAAACACCGAACCAGCTGTCTCCGGCTGGTTCCCACAGAAATAGACGGCAACACGAATGGAGCAGAACGTGGCAAAAGACAATTATGACTACCTGGTGATCGGCGGTGGCTCCGCCGGAGCTGTCGTAGCCGCCCGGTTGAGTGAAGATCCCAACGTTTCGGTTGCCCTGCTAGAAGCCGGCCCAACCGATATTGATCAGGATGTAGTCCTGCAGCTGAACCGGTGGCCAGAGCTGTTGGAATCCGGTTTGGATTGGGACTACCCCATCGAACCACAGGAAAACGGTAACTCGTTTATGCGTCACTCCCGTGCACGCGTACTGGGGGGCTGTTCATCGCACAACTCCTGTATCGCTTTCCACCCACCGGCCGAAGACTTGGATCTGTGGGAAAAGCTGGGCGCGGAGGGTTGGAATGCTGAAACCATTCTGCCGCTCATCAAACGTCTGGAAACCAACGAGAACACCGGAGACCACAACGGTACCGATGGTCCAGTCCACCTGATGAACGTGCCAGAAAACGATCCGGTTGGTAAAGCGCTCCTGGATGCTTGTGAACAACAGGGCATCCCGAAAGTGCAGTACAACACCGGTGAAACCGTGATCAACGGTGCTGGCTTCTTCCAGATCAACTCGAAAAAGGACGGCACCCGCTCCTCTTCATCGGTGTCCTACCTGCACCCGATCATGGACCGGGAAAATCTCGATATCCTCACCGAGCACTGGGTCACTCAGATTCTGTTCGATGACGACAACCGAGCAACCGG
>DXCT01000009.1 GCA_019115865.1 Candidatus Yaniella excrementavium
GTCACCAGGTCCTCGTAGATGGCCTTTGCCACGGTGTAACCGCCGTCGTTTTCGGAATCCAGTTGGAAACTGAAACGGTCTTCATCTAGGACCACCGCGAAGTACATCCACGAGCCGCGGAAGGACACAGCGATACGTTCCGATCCCATCCGGTCGGCAACGTCGCTGATGGCCAACATCAGTTCAGCAGACAGCAGGTAGCGGGCTTCAACCTGATCGCTGGTCCAACCTTGGAAACGTTTGGTGATGCCTGGGTCTTCCAGCTCCATCGGCTCCATGCCGTCGCCGGCCGCGCTGTCCGTTGTGAAGTTGCGGATTGCCTGGGGTTCGGTTTTTCGAGGCAGCAGGTATGTTTTCGAGGTGAAGTCCTTGTGGAAATCGGCGGCAAACATCACCATGGATGGTCCAGCCGCTTCCGTCATGGCTTCAAATTCGCTATATTTTTCCTGCACCGAGTTTTTGATGGAGTCCGGTACGAAATCTAACAGCGAGCCACCACGTTGCTGGCGCTGTTTATAGTATCGCCAGTGACGTCCGTGTTTTTCACGCAGCTCGCGGTCGTTTGCCCGTTCTTCGCGACGCCGTTTCCGCTCCAGGCGGGCTTTCGATTCGTCGCTGAGTTCAACTTCCGAGCTCTGCCATTTCACATCGGACAGCATGAACCGGGTGTCACCAAAGGTGCCGCTGATGAAATCTTCTTGGCGGGCCTTCGGGTCCCGGATGAAACCCGACGTACTGAGCACCGGCACCGGAATGCCACCGGCTGGGTCGTAGCTGGCCTGCAACTCGGCTTGCTGGCCGGTAGATGAGGTCGCCGTCAGATGTTCGGCCAGTGTTTCGATCATCGGCGCGACGACGTGTTGCGCGTATTGGTCGGAGGCTGTTTTGTGATGGCGCAGGCCCACCATAACCGATGGGATCATCAAAGCCAGAGCGACCACTATGCACAGCACAGCGAACAGGGGTTGGCCGATAAAAAAGCACAGGAGTGCAACGAAGATCAGGACCACGCCGACAACGGCCGGGATTCCGAGCAAGAGGCCTTTGCCGCTCCAAGACCCCATCCAGGCAGTATTACGGGAGAGTTCACCGGCGTCTTGTTCAATTTTTGTCCAGACGGTGTCGAAGTCTGGGGCTGAAATACGATCATGCATTAGTCAAGGTACCCTTCCAAGGTATAACCGGTTTTCTTGCGCTGATCGGTCAGCTCAAAGAGTTCGTGGTGTTTGAATCCCATCGGTGCCGCGATCAGCACCGTAGGAAATGTCTGGCGGTGAGTGTTGTAGACGGTAGCCGAACGGTTGTAGACCCGACGTGCAGCCTGCAAGCGTTCTTCCGCCTCATTAATGGTGCGTTGCAACAGTTCCACATTTATGTGAGTCTGCATTTCGGGGTAATTCTCGATCGACGCGAGTCGTCCGGGCCCCGCCTGAGCGGCTGCGTTCATCAGCTTCTGCTCGGCGTCTTCCATCGCAGCGTTAACTTGCATCTTTTCTTGCATGGTCAATTGGCCAATGGTGCGTCCGGTACGTAAAGCGGTGGCATCCAGCACCAGTTCGATTTCTTTTTTCACAATGCCAGAGACAGCATCGGCTTGCGCTTTGATTTGATCAAAACGACTTTCCAAGGCGACGTCGATGCCGCGAACCGCCTCGGTCGAGGAGTTGCGCGACTTCACCAACCGGTTATACGTACTGATCAGCCAAACGACCAGGACGAGAACCACTACGCCAGCGATAATTGGGACCCAAGGTATGTTCACGGGAAAACATTCCTAACAAAAACTGTTGCAAATGACTAAAGCACTAAAGAGTACCACAGTTTTCGCTCGGAGCATGATGTATGCACGCTTGCTGCAGTTCTGACACCGGTTGGACTGCCGCCACCGGTGTCAGAACACACCCCGACTAGGCATGCCGCGGGTAACGCTGTTTGAAGTCTTGAGCGATATCTTTCATGAACGCAAACTCCACACCGGGGTGGGAAGCAAAATGGTCAAAGAGTCGTTCAAGCATCAACAACACCTGCGGCCGACCCGAAACATCGGGGTGCAGGGTCATCGGATACACCGCGTAGTCCATTTCGCGATATACCCAATCGAACTGATCCCGCCAGAGTTCTTCGATGTCTCGAGGGTTCACGAATCCGTGTGAGTTCGGACTGGACTTGATGAACATCATCGGTGGCAGGTCATCGATATACCAGGACGCTGGGATCTCAACCAGATCCGTCTCTTCACCGCGGACCAATGGCTTCATCCATTCCAAAGCAGATTCCGCTTCGTAGTCGATATTCGTCCAGGTGTCCCCGACGCGAACGTAATATGGCGTGAAGTCACGGTGCATAAATGAGTGGTCATACAGCATGCCCGCGTTGGCAAGTAGCTCGTTGGTGTAATGGGACATTTCCCACCACGGGGCAACATAACCCACTGGCGCTTGGCCCGCACGGCGTTTGATCAAGTCGTACACATATTCAAAAACTTCAGTTTCTTGTTCGACAGACATCTCAAGCGGATTTTCGTGTGAGTAGCCGTGGTGGCCAATCTCGTGACCGGCCTGGACTACCTGGTCGAATTGCTCGGGGAAGGTTTCAATCGAATGGCCCGGCCAGAACCAGGTAAAGGGGATATTGCGTCGCTGGGCCAGTTGCAGCAAACGCGGGACACCGACTTCTCCGGCGAAGAGTCCGCGCGAAATATCGTTCGGAGAATCTTCGCCACCGTATGACCCTAGCCAGCCACCGACAGCGTCAACATCGACGCCCACTGCAATGTAGATTTTCTTCGCCATACTCAAAGCTCCTTCAGCAAAAGGGACAGCTGCCATACATATCGAATAGCTGTGGGGCAGCTAGGTCTCACTGTAATACTGAAACTCAGTCAAACTATGACTTCATCCGCGTCAAGACGCGCTGCGCAGTCAGCTCAGAGTTTTCGACCATGGGCTTATACCATGAATCGTGATAGTTTGGGAATATGCTAAATCCCTCGTTCTTACCCGTGAGCGACGGTATTCGCATACTGCGAGTGTTCGCAGCACAAGATACCGGACGCTACCTCGCGGCTGTCCAGGATCCGCTCATCCAAGAATTTGGCTATTTACCAGCAGCAAACCATACGGAGCGCTCGGTCGAACAGCTCGCCGAGACCGTTGCACCGCAAGGACTTACCCGCGGCGACTTGGGATTGTTGAGCATTGTCGATAAATCGGACCTCTTTCTGGGCAGTCTGGTGTTGTTCAACGCCACCCGAGATAGCGCCGAGGTAGGGGTCTGGCTCCTACCCCAAGATCGTGGTTCCGGCCATGCACTGGGTGCCCTCAAACTTGCGGCCACGTTTGCCAAGCAAAGTGGACTGCGCGAGCTCACCGCACGAAACGTGGAAGACAACTACGCCTCCAAATACGTTGTGGAGCGTGCGGGGTTTGAGGAAGTCGCCCGCGGTATGGACAAAACACCGTCGGGAGAACAAGCACCGCATGTGCACTACCGGCTCGTCTTACGTTCCTAAGACACGGACCTTCTGCAGCTCAGGCAACGAGACTGACAGAGCGGACAGCGGGAAACACTGTGCTAAGGAACGTCTCCAACGCTGTAGTTTCCGTCAGCGGGAACACGCCGGCAACATACTGGTCGGGCCGCACGACCACGACAGCACCCTCACGAGCAATCGAGCGCTCTTCGAAAATATCCTGATCTTCGAGCACTCCGAAGGCTTTCTCCATGTCAGTTAACCCGTAGCGGCCCGTCTTCGGCTTGAACGCCGCCGGAACATCTGTCATATCGAATTCGGTGTATGGCTGCTGATAGATCAGTTTCAGGTCAAAAAGTTCTTGCGGTAGCGCTTGCGCTGCCCACTGCGCCCACCGCTGGACGGTTGCCGATTCACCAGGGGCTGCAGCGTCAGCAAAAACATACACACGCCAGCGGCCATCAGCTACATGCTCATGCCCAATGTGGGTGGGCACCAAGTCGCAGACGCGCCCTGCCTTGGCTGATTTGAATCGACGGCCCACCGGGAACCCTGCTGCAAGTTGTTGATGATGCTGGCCTGCGGTGATCATCGATGGATCATAGTCTGTGAGATAGCCTGCATTGAACTCAGCGGTCTGTTGGTAGAACTTCTCGATTGCATCGGGGTCGTCGAATTTGTGATTCGGCTGCGCCATGAGGGTTGACCACTGCTTATCGAACTCAATGAGCCCATGCGCGATGTCTTTGCGCTCGTCAGCATAGGTACGCAGTAACTCTTTCGGACTATTACCGGACAGTACGTGTCCCAGCTTCCATCCCAGATTAAACCCGTCCTGCATCGAAACGTTCATCCCCTGACCGGCTTGAGCCGAATGCGTATGGCAGGCATCGCCCATAATGAAGACACTAGGGTCCTGGCTCTGGGTTTTGTCAGAGGCACGATCATCGAAATGTTCTGCGACGCGGTGACTTACCTCGTAGACCGAGTGCCACACGACCTTTTTGACGTCGATCGAGTAGGGGTGCAGGATGTCGTTGGCTTGGGCAATGATATCTTCCACCGGGGTATTGCGAATTTGGCGGTCGTCATCCGCGGGAACTTCGCCCAAATCGACGTAGAGACGGAAGAGGAACCCGCCTTCACGTGGAATGAGCAGTATGCTGCGCCCGATACTCGATTTTACAGTGCATTTCTTTCGCACGTCCGGGAAATCTGTGTCGGCAAAAATATCCATCACGCCCCATGCGTGGTTTGCCTGATCGCCACGGAGTTTATAACCCAGGGATTTTCGCACGTTACTGCGGGCACCGTCTGCTCCCACGACGTGCTTGGTGCGAACTTGAACTTCCGCACCGGTGTTTGGCCCGACCGTACGACGCAGCGTCACGGTCAGAGGGTACTGCGCCTGGGGATCATCTGATTCGACGAAATCGACAAATTCGTAACCATAATCCGGTTCCATTCGTGTCGGCGAATTTTTCATGTACCGGTTGAAATGATCAATGATGCGAACCTGGGTGATGAGCATCATCGGCCATTCACTGTGCTCTTCGGGCAGCTCCCGGACACTCTTCTCGCGGATGACATTGCGGGGGTTGGCTGGGTCGGGCTTCCAGAACGCCATATCGGTGATCGTATGAGCTTCCTCGTAGATCTCGTGGGCAAAACCAAAGGCCTGAAAGGTTTCCATCGTGCGCGAGTGCACACCGTCAGCGTTAGCAAGTTCTAGTCGATGGCCACGCTGTTCGATCATGCGTGTATTGACGTTAGGGAACTGTGATAGCTGAGCTGCCGTGATGGATCCAGCCGGACCGCAACCTACGATGAGGACGTCCATTTCTTCAGGTAGTTCTGTCGGACGGTCAATACCGGTTCCGGCAGCAGGCATGGTGAGTGGGTCTTGGGTTTGGTACCCAGAAACGTGAAACTGCATGTCGATCCTTCCGTATGGTCATCCACGATGCGTGGCGACTACAACTGAACTTCTGCAAATGTCCAAGCATTCGCATCAACGTGATGTGCAGCACAAGCTAGCTAGCTGATGCCGGCGACAACAAGACCAACCTTGGACTTGGCCGCATAATGCAACGACCTGTCCCAATAGATCAACGCAATTGACCCGAAAGTGTCACCTATACTCCGTCGGTATCAATCCGCTTTTCGAGCATATTTAAGCTTTGATTGTGACGGGGCTAACATGGCTGGTAATGTTCCGCGTATTTTAGATGTCATGTACCTCCACCGGTTCGGCACTGTACAAAACTCAGGGCCTTGTGAACTGCACGTCAGTTGTAAGTGAGGATACGATGCGAGATAGCACACACGATGCCACGCATGATAGTTTCAAATCGTTCAGTACCTCCCATATTCCCCACCACGAACGCTTGGAATACTGGGAGGCGCACAACGCGGACGCCCTCATCGGCTTAGACATTCGTCCGTTGCATGCTCAGACCCTTCAGGCACAGCAGTACAATCGGGAATCACCCACGACCAGGGCGGCCAAAGTCCAGGGATCTTCTCAGCTCATTGAACGCACACCGGATATGATCCGGAAGTATCCAACCGAATCTGTGGCACTGTTCTTCTGTACGCAGGGAGATTCCTTTTACTCCGATGAGCAGGGCACCCATGTCCTGCAGGCTGGACAGTTGCTGGCCTGCAATGCAGACAGCCCGTTTATTCGTGGTTTTGGTGTTGGAGTTTCCGAGTTCGTGCTGACCGTGAGCATGGACGAGTTCACGAAGATATCTGCTGGCAAACCCCTGAAGCAGGCCCACACATTCACCTTTGGTCGTTCACCTGGGGACAGCTCTGCAAGTGGTGCGGCTCAACGGCTAGCGCAATGGGTGGCAGATTCCCTGAATGCTGCGGATCAGTCACCTGAACGCCCTGAATCAAGCGTCCTGTCGTACCTGGAAGCACTGTTCCAGGGTGCTTGCCCAGACTCCGGCCAGTTATTTGAACAGGCGCAGCGTTTCATTGAGGTGCACTGCACTCATCCTGAGCTACGCCGTAGTGATATTGCGCATCTGTTGCACACCAGTGAACGCCAGGTGGCCCGACTATTTGCCGCACACGACACCAGTTTCTCGCAAGAACTCTTGCAGCAACGGGTCTACGCGGCCAAGCAGTTGCTGAACGCCGAGCCGCATACACCTGTCGCCGAAGTTGCCCGTCGTTGCGGCTTTCGCTCGACCCCGCACTTTTCACGGACCTTTCGCCAGATCATCGGATTCTCAGCAACCGAAGCTCGCCGTCAACAAGCCCCCCACGGGTAGTGTTATTCGCGTGCATCGAATTCTGCGGGAGTTTCGTCATGATTTGTTTCACCCGTGCGTTCAGCGGCTGCCGCAGCCACAGCGGCATCGAATTTTTTCTGATTGCGCTTTTTACGGGAGACCAACCACCAGATCAGCACGACCAAAATCAGCATGATGATCAACTGCGGAATCGGGATGGCAGCAGCAGTGGTTTCACCAGAACCTGCGGTCAGTTCGGCGTCGATTTCATCCTCGCCGACGATTTGCGGGTCCAACTCGACCGTCGAGTTGAGGGCAAATAGCGGCCACACATCCTGTTCTACCTGCACTTGTGTTTGATCATCGGGCAGCACTTCGCGGATCGACTCGGGCTGCTCATCAGCCTCGACAATGCCAAATGGTCCAGCCGAGTGTAGCGCCTGTTCGGCGCCGAGGCGTACGTTACCTTCATTCGCGACCGTGTAGGTAACGGTTGCAGTACCCGGCGCGAAGGGATTCCAATTTTGCTCATAGTCAATGTTCATGTCGTTGACGGCCAACGTCGGCATGATGTCGCCGTCTACACGCAAGTGAATGCGGGTTCCGACGCGGGAAACCATCGACACGTCTTCGCTATCGCCTGTAGAAACTGCAGCCGCAATACCGGCTGGCTGGTCGCCGGGGGTCGCATTTTCTGGGACGGTAAGGGTAAACGGCACAGTCACGGTCTCATCGGCCGGAATGGTGACCTCTTGCTGGTCAAGTTCGATCCATTGGCCCGCTGCCTCGTTCTCTTGACCCGGGGGCAAGATGTCGAACACCCCAGCGTCCGAGACAATCCCATCCGCAGCTTCCAGCGTGAAGGTAGCCTCCTGGGCAGAGAAGTTCGTGAGTTCTACGGCGTCTTCAACACTTTCACCCGGGGGTACGTCGAAGCGGAATGACACTCGGTCATCTTCATCCTCCTGCGATGCGGGAGTCAACGACCACACGGTAGACGGTGCTGCTTCACCGTCAGCCGCGGCGGGCAGTGCATACAGTGTAGTTGCCACAAGCATCAGCAGCACCGCAAACAGGGCGGTAAAGGTTGTGCGATGGGAGATGGCAGCAGATTTGGAGGGCATCTTCAGGGTCTTTCATCAGTGAAGCAAACGGAAATACCAACGACGCCGGCCCCACCGGACCGCGCGCAGCGGCGCGATGGGAGGCCGACGTCGTGTGGAGTGCACATGGTAGGTGCCTGGTGGTTAGCGCGGCTGAACCAACCTGTTAGTCAACTGGGAACAGTGAGACCGACAGGGCGCCTTCGTAGGTGCCGGATGCGGTATCGACTGGGACTTCGAGGTTCAGGTCAGCGGTCAACTCGGTCGATCCCATGCGGTTCTCAGCATCGGCTTGACCAAGGGTCTGTGGGGCGGATAGGCCTTCACCACCGGCCAGGGTACCGGCTACCGCGCCACCTGGAATTGGGTTTTCGTCTTCATCAACGACATTGGGGACCCAGCCCAAGTGATCAGCGGAGACGCTTTCGTCACCGGTGGTCAGATCCGAGGACTGACCTGCAACGGACCAACCATTGGCTTCGTTACGGGTGTCGGTGACAGCTACCGATGGCATTTCACCGGTCATGCGGAGACGGTCACCGGCGTTGCGCTGGTTACCCAACGAGGCGGAACCGTCAGAGACGGAAAGCACCAGCGAGCCTGGGTCAGGGTTTTCGCCACCGGTATCGTCACCGAGTCCACGAATATCTGCTTCTACGGGGATGTCGCCTTCGGCTGGTTCATCGGAACCGCCGTCTTCCACCCAGAGTTCGTCTTTGAACAGGTTGGCAACGGTGGTGTTATCGATGTAGCCACCGCGAACATCGTCATCACCAACGGTGGAATTCAAGATCGCATCCGACCCGGCTCCCTTGAAGAAGTATGGGACCAGGTGGTTGGTGTGGTCACCGGAGGACCAACCGACGGTTGGCAGCTCACCGGCTTTACCAGTCATTTCGGTGAAGTTTGGATCATCTTCGGCACCGCCGAGGTACCCGGTTTCGTGGTCGGCAGTAACCACAAGCAGTGTCTCATCCCAGGATGAGTTCTCTTCGACCCAGTCGACCACGGATTCAACAGAGGCGTTGAAGTCCTGGGTCTCTTCAATGTTGCGGGTGGTCTCATTGGCGTGACCTGTCCAGTCGATAGCGCCACCTTCGATCATCAGGTGGAAGCCGTCTTCGTTCTGTCCCAGGACTTCCAGAGCGCCTTCAGACATGGTTGGCAGGTCTGGAACGTTCTCGTTGAACGCTACTTCGCCTGGCAGTTTACCTTCGGAGTCGCCGCCACGTCCCTGCTGCAAGGTTGTTGCAACCTGTGCCAGACCAAAGACCTTATCGGTTTCGACCTCACCGTTGGCGAGGGCTTCAAAGTCAGATTTGGACTCGACGTAGTCCCAGTCGGTCTCGCCATTGGCTACGGCGTTGTAGGTGTCTTCGGCGATGTAGTCATATGAGGCGTCTTTTGCCTGGCCGCTGTCATCGTATTCCGGGTGGCCTGCGCCCATGACGACGTCGAGGTATTCGGCGTTGACCATCGAGTCGCCGATTTCTAGATAATTGTTCCGGTCTGCATTGGCGACCGCGTAGGAAGCTGGCGTCGCGTGACTGTACTGAACCGAGGAAACCACGCCGGCAGAACGGCCGGTTTCGTGGGCGAGTTCGGACATGGTCTTTAGTTCGTTGCCTTCAGGGTCTACGTTCAAGGAACCGTTTTCGACCTTGGTACCGGTGGCCATGGCGGTACCTGCAGCAGCGGAGTCTGTTGGGCTATCCTTCGCCCAGTTGAAGTCTCCCCATGCATCGGCTGAAGCGTATTCCTTACCGGCATCCAGGCTGGTTAACGAGGTGGTGGTCAGGCCCACGTGGTTAAAGTTTTCGTAGACTTGGACGGCTTCGCCGTCGTGTTCGGTTACGTCACCGGCCTCGCCGGAAGTAATGTACTGCGACTGACCGGTTTCGTACAGGTTGGTATTGACCACGTGGTTGTAACCCATGCCGTCACCGATCATGACGATCACGTTTTTGGGGGCTTCGGCATTATTCTGATCTGCGTGGGCAGGTGCTACAACGGCACCAGCCACCACGGCGGCTGCCAACACACCGGTCGCGGCACGCTGGATACTAATCTTCGACATGTAGGAATCTTCCGTTCACGATGATGAGAGGTTTCCATAAGCCAAACCGGCTGTGCAGCCTGGCTTTGAGCCACCCTCGTGGGGCGACCAGACCTCACTGTAAGGAAGCTGCATGACGCGAAAATCACCGCCGAGTAAATACGGCAACAACTCTTTTTCGGGCCGCTTTTCAGCAGAACGCTCCTGTCCGAGGCGCAGCATATCGCGCCAAACCGGACATTGTCATAGACATTTCCGGTCAACATCCACGTGGTTTGATTCACCATGTGTTTAGTTCGGTGACCCAGGCCACCGCTAGCGAGCATTTACTGCCGGGTATTCATTACGATTGGGCACATGAAGATTTTGCTGTTGGGATTTGGCTCGATTGGTCGGCACATCGTTCGACTGCTAGACCACGAGTTCACCGCCATGGTGCGCGATATCGGCGCCCACCGCGAGCGCGGTACCCACGGTGTCCGGCTCATCACCGCCCAGCACTTCGAACGGGCCCTTGCCGAAACTGATCTGGTCGTTGAGGCAGCCGGAGTGCCCGTTGCCAAGGAGTTTCTGCCCAGAGTTGAGATACCCTTCGTTCTCACATCGGTTGGCGCCCTGGCGGATCCGACAACTGCAGAGCAGTTAATGACCCCGCACTTACACGTGACCAATGGCGCCATCGGAGGTTTTGATCTTTTGGAAGCCGTGGCGGATCAACTCGACCACGTCTCGATCACCACGTCGAAAGCTCCGGGTGGTCTGATTCAATCCTGGATGTCACAACACGAGGCCAACCGACTCGAAGAACTCACCGAACCTGAAACCATTTTTAGTGGCAATCCGATTGACGCGATCCAAAAATTCCCCGGTAACGTCAATGTCGCCGTCGCACTCGCCTATGCCACGCGCGGTTCAAAATCCCTGACGACATCGCTGCAACGCGTCAACGTTCAGTTGGTCGCAGATCCGGTGCGCACTGATTCAGCACACCGGATCGAAGTCTCTGGTGAGGCCGGGAACTTCACATTCCAGTTCGTATCTTCTCCCAGTCCCATCAACCCCGCAACATCTGGGACGACGGCGCTATCGTTGGCCGCCACGATTCGCCGCATCGAACCTTATATTCACCGAGGGTAAATGGACGTAGCCCAAAATCCCTGTCATGCTGTGTTCCCTGTCGTGCTGTGTCGAATGAGGATGGTGGTGTGAGAAACATCGAGTTAGAACCCCAGATGAGTCCAGCCCGGATTGACCGGACCCCTAAGTCCGCTGCCGGACTAGAATCCCGAGCAATTTGGGTTTCGATTGCCTTTGCCGCATTGGCGGTTGTGACCGGCTTACTTACCTTCCCCGGCAAGCTGACACCGCTTTCTGCCGACTACTCTGTGGGGACGATCGCCGGCATCACGGCTGGTATCGCCGCCGGGATTTCTGCCTTACTGGGCCTCATCATTGCCACCAGCCCACAGCAGGGCAGCCTACGCTGGATGCGTCGTCGGGTTTGGGGCTGGTGGATCATCGATTTCACCGGTTTGATTATCACTCACGGGGCTATCGCTACGCTGGCCTCACTGAGCATGTTTCGGCTGTTCCAACAAGCGTTTCAGGGGTTAGTTGTCGATCCCATTGCGGCCACCGTCATGCTGTGCGTGGTTGGCGCAGCGGCCGCCTATTTCGGTTTCAGTTCGGCGTCCCGTATCTCAACCACCTCGATTTCCACGCTACTGGCACTGTTTATGGGTGCGGGAGTACTGGCTTCGATGCTTCTGGCGGAGAACCCCTACTGGTGGCATAGATTCTTCTCCGAACTGGGTACCTTGCAGGCTGGCGTGCTGTCCTTCTGGACGTTCAATACCACCATCACGGTCTCTGGCATTGTTCTGATCACGTTGGCGAACTTCATCACCCAGGATCTCTACACCTGGAGAGCACACCGGCAACGCCACGGTAAACGTCCGGGGTTTGTACGAATGCTCAAAATCGGCATGATCGTGATGGGGATCTGCATGATCGGACTCTCCGTGGTTTCGATTCATGTCCATGACCCCATCCACACCAGCTTCGTACAGATTTTAGCGGTCACGTTTGTGATCCTCTTATTGAGCGCTCCGATATGGCTGCCCGGGGCACCTGCGGCCATGTATGTCATCAGCTATCTGATACTGGGGTTCGGAGCTCTTGCGGTGGCCCTGTGGCAACCATTTGGTTACTACAATCTCACAGCACTCGAGCTGGCTTTCGCAGGGCTGATTTTCGCCTGGCTGGTCGTGCTGATTCGGACAGTCGATGGCATGGTTGTCGATATTGTCTTGCAGCAGTCCAACGTCCAACCCGAAGTAGGGCTCGACGAGCATTCGGACACAACGGTTGCGAAAGCCGCCCCGTGAGTCCCGTGCATGCCCCGCGCAATGGCGCCCAGTTAGGCCGTGAAGGTATCGTGCTGGCCGGTGCCGGGGCTGCCATTGCCCTGCAGGTTGCCCACCGGTCAGTCGCCGCCGGAGTACAGCAGCATTCCAACTTCACTACCGATCCGCTGGGCAGACTGTTGCGAACGTTGCAATATATTTTCGCCATCGTGCTGCCAGAAGCCCAGACGGCTACAGATAGCGTGACCAACTGGGTCAAACAGGCCCACAAACCGGTTGCGGGGTTTGTTGACGGCGCGCGATACAGTGCTGCGGACCCGCAGACCCAACGCTGGGTCACCGCAACACTGTACTGGACGGCCGAGCAAATCCGCTGGCGCATCTGGGGTGAGCAGCATCCTGACGACGCCGAGGAGATCTATCGCAGCTACGCTGTGTTAGGCACTGCGCTAGGGATGCCCCAGGACGCTTGGCCCCAAGATCGCCAAGCCTTCCAACGCTACTGGGATCAACACGTGTCGGCTCTGGAGGTTTCCGACAGCGCACGACACATTATGGCCGAGCTTTTTGCAGCCAAAAGCGCCCCCGGCTGGCTGCGCGCCGCTATGCCGCTGGCACGATTTCTCACCGCCGGGCTCTTGCCAGCCCAGATCCGCACGCAATTCGATCTAGCCTGGGATGGTGGGGACTCGCAACGCGAGGACTTGTTGTGGCGGATGCTGCGCCACACCTATCCCCGTCTACCCGCTGGGCTCCAACACCTGCCGGCACGGCTTGTGGTCTCCGGACTTAGCAAACAACGTCTCGGCTATTAGCCCTCAGCGGTATACAAACCTTCGTATCGGCTACGAATAACCTTCTTGTCGATCTTGCCCACCGAGGTGGCAGGAATTTCATCAACCACCATGAACTGCTCGGGCAATTGCCACTTGGCGAAGTGCTTCAGGAGGTGTTCATCTACTTCCTGCCGGGTAATCTCTTCACCATCGCCCAAGACCAACAACATGAAGGGTCGCTCATCCCATTTCGGGTGTTCCAACCCGACAACCGCGGCCTGGTTGACCTTCGGGTGGGCGACCATCGCATTTTCCATGTCGATCGACGAAATCCATTCGCCACCGGATTTGATGACGTCTTTGAGCCGGTCGGTGATTTTAATGAAAGCGTTCTGATCGATCGTGGCCACGTCACCGGAACGCCAATAGCCGTCCACGAATCTATCGGCCATGTCTTCATCGGACATGCCGTGATAGCTTGCGGTGATCCAGGGACCTTTGATCAGCATCTCACCTTCGGTCTTGCCGTCGGCTGGCACCTCATTACCAACGCCATCGACGATTTTCATCTCCACGTTCACTGGAATGCGCCCCTGTTTGGAACCGTAGGCTTCAATTTCTTGTTCAGTTAGCTGCTCGCGCATAGCCGGGGTGATGCGGTTGACGGATACCAGTGGTGAGGTTTCCGATGCACCATAGGCGTGCACAACTTCAGCGTTGAAGACGTTCTTATACTCGGTGATCATCGACAGCGGTGGTTCAGTTCCGCCACACAACAGACGCAGTCCGGTCAGATCCTCAACGCCTTTAGATTTAAGCACTTGAAGCATTGGCGAGAAGATTGCCGGTACACCGTTGGTCACGGTCACACCTTCATCCGTCAGGGCGCCGGTAATATCCCCGAGGGTGTCAGCCGAGAACTGCCCGGGCAGCACGAGTTTGGCACCAGCCAATACGGCAGCCTGGATGGTACCCCAGGTCAACACATGAAACATCGGTGTAATCGGCATGACCACATCAAACGGGGTGACGTTGAGGCCATTGATAAACGCGTAGGCGTGCAGGAACTGTGAGCGGTGCGAATAGAACACGCCCTTTGGCCGCCCCGTCGTGCCAGTGGTGTAGCCGGCGGCAAACGCGGAGTCTTCGGAGATATTTGGCCACTTTTCTAATGACTCGACCTGTGCAATGAGGTCTTCGTAGTAGACGGCGTTGGGTAAATTATGGTCAATTTTTTCGTCGGACAGGATGACCCAGTGTTTTACGTGTTCGGTTTGGGTGGCGATCGCCTCCATCATGGGCACCAGCGTCTCATCTACCATCACGACCGATGCTTTGGTGTCCTCCATGACATACAGCAGGTCTTCTTCACCCAGCCGCAGGTTCAGCTGGGTGAACACCGCGCCGATGGCCGGCACCGCCCAGTACAGTTCATAGTGTCGCAGCGAGTTCCAGTCCATAACTCCAACGCGGTCGCCCACGCGCACTCCGAGTTTGGCCAATCCTGCTGCAGCCCGTTCGATGCGGTCAAAGTTTTCTTGGTAGGTGGTGCGGCCCCATTCGCCCTTGGAATTGCGGTGCACGATTTCCGTATCCGGGTATGAGCGAACGGACTGACGGATGAGCGTACCCATGGTGAGCTGGTAGTCATCTTGCATGGTGGACGGATAACCGTGAACAACAGGCGACATAGTGGTCCTAACGTCGAGGAACGAGAAAAGTGTGCCGCACACCACAATATAGGAGTGTTGCAACAACGTGAAATTATGCTGACACTTTTACTGCAAGTGAAATGGCTTTCGGCCACGAACACGCCGCCACCGGGCTCTTGACACTTCCGGTAGGCTATCGAGGTAAAGTGACTCTCATCACCTCACCACATTACTCACCGCAGTCCTTCATGGACCAGCCTCAAGGGGTTCCATAGCAATGACACAACTCATCGACGTTCTCGACCAGATTAGTGGCTTCGTCTGGGGTCCGTTCCTCCTCATCCCGCTACTACTAGGTGTGGGGCTCTATCTCACCTTCCGGCTGGGAGGGGTACAGTTCGTCAAACTGATCCCGGCCCTCAAGCTCGGAATCCTCAAGCGTAAAGACCCCGGCTCCAAGGGAGATATTTCTCAGTTCCAAGCATTGACCACGGCGTTGGCCGCTACAGTCGGTACCGGAAATATCGTCGGTGTTGCCACAGCTTTGGCCATTGGTGGTCCCGGCGCGCTGTTCTGGATGTGGGTTACCGGACTCGTCGGCATGGCCTCAAAATACGCTGAAGCGTATCTTGGTGTACGCTTCCGTGGCACTGACGCCGCCGGCGAGAAATCTGGTGGCCCGCAGTACTACCTCGCACGCGGGATTAAAGGACCGGTCGGCAAAGTCCTTGCGCTCATGTTCGCCATCTTTGCGGTCATCGCATGCTTCGGTATCGGCAACATGACCCAGGGCAATGCGATCGCTTCCAACGTGGAGAGCAGTTGGAATGTTCCCATTTGGGTTACCGGCCTCATCCTCACCGTGGCCGTCATGCTCGTGCTCGTCGGTGGCATCAAGTCTATTGGGCGGGTCACAGCAGGCCTCGTGCCAATCATGATTATCTTCTACATCCTGGGCGCAATCTTCATTTTGCTGGCGAACTTGAGCGCTCTGCCAGGCGCTATAGCCCAAATCTTCACCGATGCATTCACCGGCACCTCAGCCGCCGGCGGTTTTGCCGGCTCTGCCATCATTATCGTCATTCAGTATGGTGTGGCACGCGGTATGTTCTCCAACGAATCCGGTCTGGGCTCCGCCGCCATCGCGGCGGCTGCAGCACAAACAAGCCACCCGGTCCGTCAGGGCCTGGTCTCCATGACGCAGACGTTTATCGACACCATCATCGTGGTCAGCTTCACCGGCCTGGTCATCGTGACCACCGGATCCTGGAGTGCAACCGACCCGAATACCGGCGACCAGCTGGATGCTTCGCTGATGACCGGCGAAGCATTTAGCCATGGCCTGCCCGGACAATGGGGCCACTGGGTGGTTACCATCGGCTTGGTGCTCTTCGCATTTTCCACCATGCTGGCCTGGTCCTACTACGGTGAACGCAACATTGAGCGGCTCTTTGGACGCCACCTGGTGATGCCCTTCCGCGTGTTCTTCTCGCTGGTCGTATTTATCGGCGCCACTGCAGAACTCGAAGTCGTGTGGCTGTTCTCTGATATCTTCAACGGTCTGATGGCACTGCCAAACCTCATCGGACTGGCAATCCTGTCAGGCCTGATTGCTCGAGAAACGAAGCACTATCTCAAACACGATCCGAAGCTTGAAGCCAGCGCCGAAGAGATCGAAGCCTTCATGGCCGATCGACCCGGCTGGGATGAATGGAAATCCGGCGACGTCGTCGGCTCCTCGCACAACTACGGTGTCGGCAAGAACGGGCCACCCGCCTAAACTTCCCACGGAACCCGTAAGACTTCGCCGTCGCATCCACCCTGCTCTTCCTCTTCGGGTGTGTGCGGCGGCGTCGCCATAAAAAGGGGTAGACGGCTGCTGCTTGGCCACGTAGCGTTGCGACTACGAGCCCTCAACGGGAATCGACCCAGGGCCGAGCACCAGGAGGTCATCATGGTCGACAATATTTATAACATCACCGAAATCGTCGGGACATCGCAGGACGGTACCGACGCCGCTATCTCCAATGCCATCCAAGAAGCATCCAAGACGCTACACAACCTCGACTGGTTTGAAGTACAGTCCATTCGTGGCAATCTCAATGAAGGTCACGTGGTCGACTGGCAAGTCACCATTAAAATCGGTTTCCGCCACGAGGCGAAGGCGTAGCTTCCAGATGCCTCGCACCACCATAGGAACCGGTGCACTCCTCATCATTATGGGGGTTATCGCCTATGTCGCTACCGCCTTTGCCAGTTGGACAGCGCTGATCCCCGCCATCCTCGGAATGATCCTGATTATTTGCGGGTTGGTCGCACTCGGAAGACCGAAAATCGGCCTCGTCCTCGCGCTGGTCGTAGCGTTCTTGGGGATCCTGGGAACTGCAATGAACGTTATGCAACTCGGTGAACTGATCGCTGGCAACGCCGAACGGCCAGCTGCTGTTCTCACAAGTGCGTTGACGTTCCTCTTGCTGATCATCTACGTCATCATAGGAATACGTGCGGTAAGCACTGTTCGGGGTCGGGCCAGCATAGAGGCTACGGACGATTGACCCACACCGGCACGAATCGCAACGGGTGCTAGAACTCGCGGGCGATGAGTTCCTTCATCACTTCGTTGGTTCCGGCGTAGATCTGCTGCACGCGTGCGCCAGCGTACATGCGGGCGATCGGGTATTCCATCATGAACCCGTAGCCGCCCCACAACTGTAGACAACGGTCCAGCACCGAGTTCTGAACGTCAGTTGCCCAGTATTTCGCTGCGGATGCTTGTTCGCTGGTCAGATTGCCTTGATCGTGTTCGGCAATACAGTAGTCCACGAACGTTTTGGTGGCCAGTACTTCGGTGGCACACTCTGCCAGAGTGAACTTCGTGTTCTGGAAATCCATCACCGTTTGGCCAAACAGTTGACGCTCTTTGGTGTAGGCAATGGTTTGACGAACAGCGGCTTCGGCTTGACCAACTGCGGTAATCGCAACCGCCAGACGTTCCTGGGGCAGCTGCTGCATGAGCTGACGGAAACCTTTACCATCCCCGTCTGCGCCACCGATGATATTGGCCGCTGGAACCCGCATATCCGTGAAGGACAGTTCGCGAGTGTCTTGACCGTGAGCACCAAGTTTTTCAAGTACGCGGCCACGGGCAAATCCTTCAAGACCGTCTGTTTCCGCCACGACCAGCGAAACACCTTTACCACCCGGCTGTTCGTTGGTCCGGGCGACAATCACGATCAGATTGGCTTGGGATCCGTTGGTGATGAAGGTCTTGGATCCGTTGATCACCAGGTCATCGCCATCGGGCGTCCCGGTCGTTCGGACCGCTTGCAGATCCGAGCCGGTTGTTGGTTCCGTCATGGCAATTGCGGCCACGAGTTCACCGGTTGCTAGCCTGGGCAACCAGCGCTGTTTCTGTTCCTCGGTGCCGTAGGCCACGATATAGTGGGCGACGATCGTTGAGTGGATGCTGTAGCCCCAGGAGTCATCACCGGCCAGACCTTGTTCGTAGAGGACGGCGGCTTCGTGAGAGAAATTGGCACCGCCGCCACCGTATTCTTCCGGCGCAGAGATCAACAGGAGTCCGTTGTCACCGGCTTTGTTCCAGAGGTCGCGGTCGACTTCGTGATTCTTGGCGAAACGCTCTTGGTTTGGTGTCAGTTCGCTGGCCATAAATTCGCGGGCCATTTCGCGAAGGTCGGTGTGCTCTTCGGTTTCCCAAATGGGGTTGTAGTTATCCAAGATCATGGTAATTCCTTAGCGTGTTGAGACTGTTCCGGTTTTTTCGGCGATGGGGGACACAAAGATGGGCTTGATGAGCCAGGCGATACCGACGGTGAGGGCAACGGATACCGCGAACACGCCGATCCCCCACCAATCACTAGCATCACGAGCAGTAAACATCATGTTCAGATTCGACAACACCCCGGTGGTAAACACCAAGAACAGGTGCACCAGAATAAACAAGATGAAATACACCATGGTGCCAAAATGGATCTTGCGAGCCACCGGCAGGCTGAACACCGTATTGATCCCCGCCTGTTGTGGCCACCAGGTCGACAACCGCAAACCCGTCAGCACGGCAAGCGGTGCCGCAACAAACACCGTGAGGAAATACGTCATGATTTGCAGGGCATTGTAATACACCCACGAATTTTCCTCCGGCCAATCCAACGACACATACTGCAACCCAGCCGAGATAATATTGGGGAAAATATCCCAGTTCGTGGGCACCAAACGCATCCAGTGACCGGTAGCAAACACCATGATGTAAAAGAACAACCCGTTCGCGACCCACAGGACGTTAAACGACTGGTGAATCCACTGCTGAATCGACACCTTTTGTGGCGTATTCTTCTTGCCAGGTGAATAGAACCCACCCTCACTGGGGGTCCAGTAGGCTTCTGGGCGCTGTTGATTCCGGATCAACAAACCTGACCGAATCACCATGGCCATAATGAAGAAGTTCAAGAAGTGCTGCCAACCAACCCATCCCGGAATCCCCGCAACCACACCCTCCGGGTGGGTTGGGGTGCCATCATAGGTTGCAATAAACTCCGCTACCGGATCCAAGGTCCGTAGCCACTGGGCGACCAACACCAGCCCAGCAGCAACCACGGCAACACCCAATAAGACCAACAAGACCTTGGCCACCTTGGAGGGCTGCTTCACGACATCTTTTTCAACCGTTGTGGTTGCCGCAGGTTTGGCTGCAGGTGGTGGCGTCACCACATCCGGCATCTTCACCTTAGGCTCTGAGACCTCAGGCTTTGACACTTCAGGCTCCGAGGCTGGTGCAGACTCCACACCGGGTGCACCCATCCGCGTTTTGGCAGGCTCAACCGAACCAGCCGCTGGTGCCGGTGCTTCCGCAATTGGCGCTGGCCTCTCAGTAACAGCCGCAGCAACACGATCGGGGTGGTCCACCACAAGGGGCTGCCACCCAACCATCCGACGACGCGGCAGATCGGGATCCTGCAGCCGACCAGACGATGCCTGGACCGCATCTTGAGTAACATCAGCTTCGGCGGCAGGTACTGGCGCTGCGGAAACTGCACTATCCGGCTCTGCCGTAACTGCGCTGTCCGGCTCTGCAACCCCAGCAGCCGCAACCGGCTCCGACGGTGTCACAGGCCCAACCTGTGCAGCATCGTGAGACACCGACAACGGCGTCCAGCCAGCCATGCGACGACGCGGCAGTTCAGGATCTTGCAGCGGACCAGCAGGTTGCCCAGCTTGTACTGGCGCAACAGTGTGCGCTATCCCAGCCCTAGCGGCTTGCCCGGTGTCAGGCCTAGCCACCGGCTGTTCGGCCACCGATGCAGCCGGTGTACTGTGTGGCACTTGGGCTACTGGATCCGCAGAGGCGGTGACAGGTGCTGCAGTATGAGCAACCGTTAAAGGTTTCCAGCCAGCCATGCGGCGTCGTGGCAGATCCGGATCCTGCACCAGACCAGACGAACCAGGCGCCTGAGCACTGGCCTCGGGCTGCGCAGCAGGTGCTGGTGTCGGCTTGGCTGACACCTGGTCAGACGCAGTGGACTCAACGGGACTTGGGGTTTGGGTATCGGCCCGCAACTGGGCCGGAGCAGTATTTTCTACCGCCAGCGGTTGCCAACCGACCATACGACGTTTCGACATAACTATCAGCTCTTACGAGTCCTGAGCTCATCAACAACCTGCGGCAGCACCTCAAACAGATCCCCCACCACACCAAAATCCGCCACCTCAAAAATCGGGGCGTCTTCATCCTTGTTGATGGCAATAATGGTTTTGGCGGTCTGCATACCGGCCAGGTGCTGGATGGCCCCAGAAATACCCACCGCAATATACAGGTCAGGCGATACGGCGACACCGGTCTGACCCACCTGCAGGTTATGCGGCACATAGCCGGAATCCACGGCAGCACGCGAGGCACCAATGGCCGCGTTGAACTGATCAGCCAGATCCTCGATCAACGAGAAATTCTCTGCAGAACCCAGAGCACGACCACCAGAAACAACAACGCTGGCGGCAGTCAGCGCCGGACGGTCACTACTGGCCTCGACTTCTTCAGACGACACGATCGTAGCACCAGGACCAGTGGTCACCTCAGCCTCCGAGTGTACCACCACCGGCTCAACCACAGCCTCCCCACGAGCCTCAACAGCACCCGGACGAACGGTAGCAATCATCAACCCACCCTCAACAGTGGATTCAGTATTGTAATCTCCACCAAACACCGCATGCTGGGCAACCGGTTCCTGCCCATCAGCATCCCAATAAAGCCCAGTAGCATCAACGGCCACCGCACCCTTTGCACAAATAGCAATACGACCAGCAATAGCAGCATTCACCGGAGTATGAGCCACCACCAACAACGAAGCACCATAATGAGCCACCGCGGCAACACCTGCTGCCACCACAGCAGAACCCAATTGATCCTCAGGCCCAGTATGGACAAAAATCTCCGTAGCACCAGCAGCACCCAACGAGGCAAGCATCTGCGCATCGGGAACCTGGGTCACCACCGCAACAGGCTCACCAATACACGAAGCAGCACCCAACACCTCAGCAGGCTCAGCATCAGCTACAACAGCAAGCACTTTCGTCATCTTCAGACTCCTTTAAATCAAGTGCCGAGCGGCAAGAAAGTCGACAAGTTCAACACCAGCAGTCTCACCAGAAACCTTCACACCAGCTTCTTTCGGTGGACGTTCAGCAGCAGACACCATCACATTGCGAACATAGGCCGCATCCGGACCAGCCGCCACACCAACCTCGGCCAACGACAACACCGCGATCGGTTTCTTCTTCGCCTCACGAATCGACTTGAAGTTCGGCAACTTCGGTTCACCAGCCTTCTCCGTCAACGACACCACCGCAGGCGTCGCAGCAGAAAGCGTCAACTGCTGCGACTGCGTATTCGTAACACCCGTTACAGACCCCTCGGTCACCTCAACCGAATCAGCATACGGAATATGAGCCCGCCCCAAAATCTCTGCCATCATCGCCGGCACCATACCCCCACCACCATCAGTGGACTCAGCACCCGACAAAATCAGATCAGCATCCTTGGCAACCTCAGCCAACACACGAGCCGTTTGGATCATATCCGACCCCGCCAACCCATCATCAACCACATGCACCGCACTATCAGCAGCCAACGCCAACACCTTACGAATCGCCTTATCGGCACCCGCAGGACCCATCGTCACCGCAACCACCTCGGTAGCAACCCCAGCCTTCTTCAGCTCAGCAGCCACCGCACACACACGCTCATCAATCTCATCAACAATACTCTCAGAAGCCCCACGAGCTAACATTCCCGTATCTAAAGCAATCGAACGCTTCTCATACGTATCCGGAACCTGCTTCACTAACACTACGACTTTCATAACCACCCCAAAGTGACGTCGTTCACGTGGACTATATGGTTGTACAATATACCGTACAATTTAGGTGTCCAAAATTTTTAAGTTCATCGAACAGCGACGCCTGTGCCATCCAATAAGGTAGACCCTATGTCCACTGCAGAACTGAACGCAGACCTCACCGCAAAGGCACGCATCCGCCAGGTGGCGCTCGAACTCTTTGCCCTCAACGGTGCCGATGCCACATCGATGCGCGCCATTTCGTCTCGCGCAGGCGTCACGGTTGGTCTTATCACTCACCACTTTGGCACCAAAGCTGGGCTGATACAAGCCGTTGAAGACGACATTCTTGGCGGCATTCAACGCGCTATCGCCTATAAACCATCAGACGCAAACGTTGACGGCGTCGTACGAGCACTCGACCAGCGCCTCATGGACCACGTGGACGAGAACCCGCTAGTCGTAGCCTACTTACGCCGCATGATGCTGATTGAAACCAACGGTGAAGGTACCGACATTACCGAACGATTCACGCGCATGGCACTTGATCAAATTGAAGATCTGCGTTCCCGGGGTATCGCGTCCACCTCACGCGATGCCGAAGATCAGGTCATGCAAGTCATGCTCGTGCAATTAGGGCAAGTTCTGTTACAGCCGTTCCTTCAACACATCGCCGGTCACCTGGACAGGGATCCAGAGCAGTATCGTTTGAGCCTGCGCAAAACCAAGCGGTAAGACAATCCTTGCCATCGTTGATGGCGCACCTTCTCCCGCGCAAAATAGTAGGTCTAACAACTTCTTTTACAGTTTGTAGAAGTCCAACGAACCTACTTTTGCGATCCATCACCCACAACACTGTATAGTGGGTGACCAGTTCGTTATTGTGAATGAACACCCATCCAGAGCGACCGAGAGATCTGGCTCTACGACGTCGCAGCAACCTGCCTACGGGCCCGGTGCTACCGCCAGCAACGATGGAGAATACTTGTGATTTCGTTGTGCAATGTTTTGAAAACTTTCCGCGCCCCAAAACGGCTGCTCCTGAGCAGTTTTGCAGCTACAGGCCTACTCACGCTCAGCGCATGCGGACTCGCCGACAACGACGAGCAGCGCATTTCAATGATCCTCACGGAGTCCGGTCCATTCCAAGAGCCCACTGAGATCGCAAAAGACAAACTCGAAGCCGAAGGCTGGACGCTAGACACCACCTATGTCACAGATATAGTCCAGCCAAACCAGGTCGTTGCCAACGAGGAATACGACGTCAACTATTTCCAACACTTAGCCTATCTGCGGCAATTTAACGGGGATTACAATCTTGACGTCGAACCACTCTTCGCCGTATTCCAGGCTCCTGCGGGCTTATATTCCGAGCACCACGACACGCTAGAAGATTTACCTCAGGGCGCTCAGATCGCCCTGCCAGTTGATCGGGCCAATAATGGACGAGGTCTGTTGTTGTTGCACGAGGCCGGGCTCCTGGAAATCGATGATTCCAAGGATGTCACCCAGATTTCACAAGAGGACATCATCGACAATCCGCAGGACCTCGAGTTCATCGAAGTGGATCAACAGTCACTGGCACAGACGCTTCCAGACGTAGACGCTGGATTTTCCTTCACCCGGCTTATCGCAGAATCGGACGTTGAGGTCGAAGCCACCGACCCGTTGATCATTGAGGAAGACGCTGAAGCTCAACTGCCCTACACGGTAGTGATCGCGGCGGCTCCCGGTTTTGCAGAAAACGAGCCGGAGAAATACGAAGCACTGCGTGATGCCTACCAGTCAGACGAAGTACAAGCGTGGTTCGATGACTATATCGGCGGACTCAAGAATACGGCTTTCGATATCGACGTCCAAGAGATCTGGGACGACTTCCAGGCGGAGAGCACCAGTTGACAATGAACGTTGATTAAACACGGTGGAAAACCTGCCGCTAAATTTTAGGACGGGCAACAATGGTGATGTTCTCGAAATGGTCGAGAGAATCATTGTGCCAAGGAGATGAACCCGTCCATGAAACTGTCACCCGCATCAGAAGCTGTCGTCAAAGAAACTGCCGGAGTCGTTGCAGAGATCGCCGATGACGCCACCGTATTGTTCTACCGCGATATGTTTGAGGCCCACCCCGAACTCCTCAACGTTTTCAATGAGGCCAACCAGGCCATCGGAGAGCAGCCTAAAGCGCTAGCCGCATCAGTCGTGGCTTTTGCGGTGAACTTGATCGATCCGGATGCACCAGATTTCACACCGATCATGCAGCGCATCGCCCATAAACACGTCTCCCTGGGCATTAGCGCACCCCAATACTTGATCGTTGGCCATTATCTGCTGGGTGCAGTCGCCAAAGTCCTTGGCGATGCAGCCACCCCGGAAATTGCTGCGGCCTGGGATGAGGTCTATTGGCTCTTTGCTACCGCACTCATCGCAGAAGAAGCCCGGCTGTACTCCGAAGCTGGCACCGATCCAACGCAACCATACCGAAAATATCGTGTGGTGGAACGCTTCGAAGAATCTGACGAAGTCTTCTCCCTGTTACTTTCCCCAGTTTCAGGAACCGTACCAGCTCACCACACCGGCCAGTACGTCGGCATCGCCGTGGATCTGCCGGACGGACGTCGCCAACCACGCCAGTACACCATCTCGTCTGGCCCGCGTGGTGACACCCTGCGCGTCACGATTAAGCGAGTTCGCGGCGTCAACGGCAACCCTGACGGTCGAGTCTCCGGCTGGTTACACGAAAATGCCACCCCGGGTACCATCTTGGATGTCTCGCAACCAGCCGGTGATGTCATTCTCGACGAGTCTGATGCTCCGTTGGTCCTCGTTTCAGCCGGTATTGGCATTACGCCGGTGGCTGCCATCATGGAAGATCTCTCGCGCCGCAACCCAGATCGCACCGTTCGGCTCTTCCACGCCGATAAGACCCACTCGCACCACGCACTCTACGACGGTCTGCGCCGCCAAGTCTTAGCCATGTCGGATGCGCGAGCACAGAACTGGTATGAGCAAGGTGCCGAAGAAGCTCCCACCCTGCATCCGGCTCGCCCTGGTTTCATGGATCTCTCGGACGTCGAACTGCCGGCCGAAGCCCAAGTATTCATGTGTGGTCCACTGCCCTTCATGCAGATCGCACGCAAGACGCTCATGGAGCAGGGTGTCCCAAGCAACTCGATCCACTACGAGGTGTTTGGCCCAGACATGTGGGCACAAAACCCAGACTCATAAACGACGACAATGCTGCTGCCGCGCCCACATCAGGCGCGGCAGCAGCATCTTAATATTGCGGTTAGGGGATCGCTGGTGATTCGCTCACAACCGGTTGTTCCTCAGCGAGGTCATCACCCGAAGTCTTGACTGGCCGAGCCAGCATCATGATCAGACCGGACAGCAAGATTCCGCCCACGGCAATCACGATCGTGGCATTGGTGAGACCGAAGTTCGCTGTGACCAGGGCGGTGAGAATAAATCCACCGACGACGGCCCCGGGCTGACTCATCGAGACAATGAAGGCAGAACCGGTACCGCGGCATTCGGGTTGGAAGCATTCGGCCTGAAAATACATGATGGCCGCATAGGGGCCAAGCAGGAAGAACAGGCCGATCATGTACATCGGCAGCACAAAACCTGGGGTGCTTGGGCCCAGCATCATGGTGGTGAACGCTATGCCGGCAATGATCCAGCCGCCCACGATCACGTTCTTACGGCCCAGTTTGTCGCCCAACCATCCGTGAGTGATGTAGCCAAGTGCACCAACCACGTTGGCGACGATAATCATCAGCAACGCGCTCGAGGCTTCGACGCCTTTGCCGCTCTCCAGCACGGTAGTGCCCAGGACCGAGAAGGTCTGAATACCCATCCAGTTGAGTACCCATACGACACACAGCACAATGGTGTTGCGGCGGTGTACGGAGTTAAAAATCTGGCGCAGTGGGGCTTGGGTCGACAGTTTCAGACCGGTTTCGGCTGAAATTTTCTGGGCACCGGCCAGATCGCCAGCTTTCTGCAGGGCCTTCATCTGCTTCATGGCCACAAACTGCGGGGTTTCTTTGAGGAACACGAAGATGAGCCCGAAGACCACAGCGGCCGGGATGATCGAGATCAAAAAGGCCATCCGCCAGCTGTCCGGGCCGAACCACATGGTCACCAACGTGACGAAACCTGCGGCCAACAGAGCGCCAACGGGCCAACCGGTCTGAACAAACGCATAGATCAGTCCCTGATTCTTTTTGACCTTCTTATCTTCCGACAGTGCGTAGACCTCGTTGAGGTAGGTCGCATTGACGGACTGTTCTGCCAGGGCTACACCGGAAAGCGCGCGGATACCTACGAGGCTTGCACCTCCCACGGCCAGGGCGCTGGCACCGCCCGCGGCAGCGGAACCGCCAACCGAGGCCATCATGCCTTTGCGTCGTCCAAGTCGGTCAATGAGTGGCCCGAACAAAATAATGACGAGGAAGACTCCCACGCTGACCAAAGTGGACACGAACAGTGCTTGGCTGTTGTCCCAACCGAAACTTTCTTCAATGCGGGGCAATAAGGTGCCGAACAAAATGTAGTCGTAGACCGCAATGACCCAGGCCAGAAAAGCGATGAGGGTGACGATTCGAGTTTCTTTGAGACTTATTTTCCGGAATGCATAACTTTGGTTAGCCATGATGGCTCCTAAGAACAGGTGTTTGAGCTATGAAAGTGATGTCACGGTTTGGGGAGAAAAACTCACCCGTGGCAAGGAAGTGGCCTCCCACCTTGCCACGGGTGAATGTGTGCGATATTCAGTTATCTTGCGGATTTATGCGTTAGCTGATGCGGTGACGACACCGGCACGCAGGTCGGCGGTAGCCTTCTCGTCCACCTGCAGTTTGCCGTCGCGTTCGACCAGTGCGACCTTGTAGTCGTCGAAAGCGGCCTGCTTGGTAGTGAACCCGTCAAGGACGTCTTCGAGTACTTTGTAGGCATCGCGCTTCGATGGTTCGCCGAAGCCACCACCGGATGGGACAGTGATCTGGATCGAGTCGCCGGCATCCAGGGTGCGACCGGTGACTTTGGACGGCCACGCCTCTTCACCCTCGCGGCCCGGGTTTTTCACAATCGACGCGTTCAGTCCGTCGTGTCCACCGAAGGCTCCCCACGGCAGATCGGATTCATGACGTTCGCCTTCACATGTGATCATAGTGTCCGTCAGGAAGGTGTTTTCACGAACGATGCCGATGCCTCCTCGGAACTCACCGGCTGCTGCAGGTTCATCGCGCAGTTCGTAGCGGTCGGTGCGCATTGGGAAGCGCCATTCGAGTTCTTCAATCGGGTTGTTGCGGGTGTTGGCGATCAGGTTGTCGGTCGAGTCCGGACCATCGGAAGTTTGGCGGCCACCGTAGGATCCTTCATTAACTTCCAGGTAGACCCAGTATTCACCCTGCGCTTCATCCCAACCGGAGTAGGACATGAAGTGGATGTGTGCCGAGTTTCCGGCTGTGACTTTCTCCGGAATGACCGGCGACAGGGCACGCAGCGCGAGGTCCACGGCACGCTGTACCTGTGAGAACCGCGAGAACGTGGCCGCCGGATACTTCGGATTGAAGATCGTACCCTCGGGAGCAATCACCTTCAGCGGTTTCAGCATGCCCTCGTTCTGGGGTACGAAGACCGGGAAGGCAACTTCGTCGAGGAACATCATCCTGGTAATGAACGTGAATGCCGAGACAGTTGTACCTTCAAACGCACAGTTATACGCGGTTGGGACCTGTTCAGATGATCCGGTGAGGTCGTAAGTAATCTCGTCGCCTTCGACTATGACTTTGACCACGATCGGCAGTTTCTTGCCGTAGTTGCGACCGTCGTCGTCAAGGTAGCCCATTTCCGTTTCGTAGACACCGTCCGGGATTTTGGCGATTTCTTGGCGCAGCATGCGCTCGGAGTAATCGATCCATGCCTGACCGGAATCGCGTACCGCATCCAGTCCATAGCGTTCCACCAGGGACAGATACCGGTTCGAGGCGAGTTCGGTTGCAGCAATCATGGCCTGGAAGTCACCCTGGTTGGAGGTTGGTGTGCGGGTGTTGTTCAGGATGTGTTTGATCAGCGATTCTTGGCGCACGCCCTTTTCGTAAATTTTGACCGCACGGAACATCTGGCCTTCAGACTGGACGTCTTGAATATCGACCATAAGCCCGGAGTACGCGCCGCCGTTGTCGATCAGCTGACCGGAAGCTCCCGAGAAACCAACGAGTTGGCCATCGTGGAAGATCGGTTTAATAATCGCCACGTCCGGTGAGTGGGTGGCTCCCAGGTATGGGTCGTTGTGCAGGATGATGTCGCCTTCGTGAATATCATCGCCTAGCACCGAGATCACACCTTTGACGATCTTGGGCATCGAGCCCATGAACATCGGGGTCGAGTCTGATTCGGCCAGCACATTGCCGTCGATGTCAAAGAGTCCGGCACCCAGATCTTCGGATTCGCGAATAATCGATGAGTACGCCATGCGGAACAGGACCGAGGCCATCTCTTTAGCTGCTGAGTTCAGCGCGCCACCGATCACGCGCATCAAAATTGGGGTGGCCAGTTCTTCTGCGGTATCTTCATTGGCTGGGCAGTCGATGACGATGTTGCCAACCTCGTCGATGCGGCCTTTGAACCGTGGTGGAACCACGACGGTTGCATCATACTGTTCGATAATCGCTGGGCCCTCAAAGGTCTGGCCGACCATGAGTTTCTCGCGGTCATAGAATGGTGTCGCATAAGTAACAGGTTTACCGACCTCATCGAAGGTCACGTCGCGGGTTTCGACGAGCGCCGCATCGAGTGAGCCTGCGCTTTCACCAACCACCACGGGCAGTTCGTTCATTTCAGCAGTAGCTTCAACGCGAATGTTGATCAACTCAACTGACACGTGGCTAAAGCGGTGGCCGTATTCTTCCTCGTGGGCGGCGTGGAAGCGGCGTTCTGCTTCTGCCAACCAGGCATCATCAATATTGCCGTCTGGCACATCGAAGCGAACTTCATAGCCCTGACCTTCATACCTGGCATCGGCGAGACGCTGCAGTTTGCGACGACCCTGTTCGACCTTCTCGGTATCCAGCTGGCGGGTGGCCTTAGCTTCCAATTCCTCATAGGACTTCTGGAGTGCGGGTTTATCGGCTCCCGCGAGTGGGAAGCGAACGGTACTGACGAACTCGTAACGCTCGTCCGTAGCTAACAGCCCGAGGGCTGCAATAATGCCCGGGTTCGCAGGCACCAGAACAGTGGGCACCTGAAGTTCAGAGGCAATCTCACAGGCGAATAGACCACCAGCTCCCCCAGCAGCAACCAGAGTGAAGTCGCGAGGGTCATAGCCGCGGCGAACTGAGTTTTCTTCGATCGCCTGGGTCATACCGAAACGCATGACTTGCAGTGCACCGAGTGCCGCTTCTTCGACCGACATCTCAAGCGTATCGGCGACTTTCTGCATGGCCGCTTCGGACAGATCCGGACGCAAATCGATACCAGAACCGGCCAGCATACGCTCTGGCCGCATACGGCCCAGAAGCAGTTGGGCGTCGGTTGCAGTCGGTTCGGTACCGCCACGGTTATAACAGACCGGGCCTGGATCGGCACCGGCCGACTGTGGTCCAACACGATAGACCCCGCCAGCATCAACATAGGCAATGGATCCACCACCGGCACCGATCGTGTCAATATCTACCATCGGGATCATCGCCTGGTAGTCGCCGATCTTGGTGTCCAACAGGTGACGCATACGCAGCTCGCCCTGATACGACACCCCGATGTCAGCAGACGTACCGCCAATGTCCAGGGTCACGGTGTTGTCGTAACCGGATTTCTTACCGGCCCACATACCTCCGATCAGCCCCCCGACTGGCCCGGACATCATGAGTGAAACAGGGATCTTGGCCGCTTCATCAACCGGAACCATACCGCCCGACGACTGCATCAACAGGATTTCACGGCCATAACCTAGTGCTTCAATTTCGGACTGCAAACGGCGCACGTAGCGTGAAACGCGCGGTCCGACGTAAGCATTAAGGGCAGTAGTCGAAAAGCGTTCGTATTCGCGGTACAGCGGAACGATCTCGCTGGACAACGAGAGATACGCCTCGGGGAATTCCTCCTTGACGATCTCTCCTACCCGCTCTTCGTGAGCAGGGTTTAGGTACGAGTGCAACAGGCACACTGCGATGGCTTCTACCCCGGCAGCCTTGAGCTCCCGTACCCGAGCACGCACTTCGTCTTCATCCAGTCCACGCAATACATCACCGTGGGGGGCGGTAATGCGTTCGTTGATCGTCAGCCGATGTCGGCGCTTGACCAGGGGCTGGGTCTGCCACGGCAGGTCCTGCTGCAACGAGAAGTTATATGGTTTCTTGTGACGCGCAATATGCAGGATGTCGCGAAAACCTTCGGTCGTGATCATGCCGACCTCGGCACCCCTGTGGGTCAGCGCGGTGTTCGTTGCAACCGTGGTTCCGTGGACCACTTGGTCTACTTCCGACAATTTGATATTGGCTTTTTTACTCAGGCGTTTCAACCCATCGATGACTGCAATCGAGGGGTCTTCTGGGGTTGAAGGGACTTTCTCAACAGCGCCTTCGTGAGTCTGATCGTCAACGTAGTACAAATCCGTAAAAGTGCCGCCAACGTCTACGCCAATGCGTTTCATAATATTTCCTTCCAGGGAGATTCTGAGGCAAAGAGTGCTTATAATTTCGTGGTGCTGGTATTAGACTGCGAACTCGGCATCGGCCGGACGATGTTCTACTACCTGGGTTGTCGGAGTTGGAACGGTATCTTCGAAGTTCGGAAGATGGCCGAGGTAGTCCACAACAGTCGAGAGGTTTTCGACGTCACCGAACTTGTTGTCGATATCGAAGAGGTTCCAGGCCACGGTGCCGGCAACCCGGTCACCGACTGCTTCTTTGACGACGATCGGACGGAAGCCTTCAGCCATCGCATCTTCAACGGTGTTGCGGACACACGCCGATGCGGTCACTCCGGTGACGATAAGCGTATCGATGCGGTTGGCGGTCAGAAACTGGTTAAGGTAGGTGCCTGGGAACGCTGAGGCGCGCTTCTTCGTAATCACCAATTCGCCTGGTTGTGGAGCGATACGCTCGTCGATATCGGCAGCACCGGTTGATGGGTCAAGGGTTTCCAATGGAATCTTCTGGGACCACAGGCCCATATCCGAGGGTAAGGATGCATCCAGCACCTCGTAGGCGGTGGTAATGAAGATGACCGGCACGCCCTTGGCACGTGCCGCTGAATTCAAGTTTTGGCAGGCTGGAATAATCGTATCCATATTGCGGCAGGTGAACGCGTGATCTGGTTGGGTCCAGGCATTCGCCATGTCAATGTGAATAACAGCCGGACGACTACCGAAACCTACGCGTCGTTTAAAACCGCGACGTTCCATTTCTGCAGCACCCTGACCGAAGACTTTATCCAGCATCTCTTCAAGCTGACGTTCGGTGTCTTTGTAGTTCTCATCGGATGCGTAGATTTTATCGATCATTGTCGTTACCCCAATCGAAAGTTTGTGATATGCATCACTGTTAATGTTGATGCAGCATCAATCTAGTTGCTACGAGAGCAAACGACAATGGTGAAAATATGTGCTGCAGAGCAAGTTTCCACTCGAGTTAATCGCTCCCAACCAGATTGCTGACGGCGCCGCGACCACCTACTGGCCAGGAGTGCGACCAATCATCGGCCTGATAAACACTGACTGCGCCGAGCTGACAGTAAGCCCTGACTAGGCCAATAGGCCTCGAGTCCCAGTGGTGTACGACGCCGACACAATGCTTTTTCTGCTTGCGGAAAGTGCTCACACGCACGAGTCAAGAGATGGTTCAGTGCACCAACAATCAGGAACGATTCTCGTTGAACAACCTCAATGTATGGGGTGCAGACATGTGCGACGCACACTGTTTATAGCGGACAGGACGGACCGTCCCCGCTTGCACCTTCTTCGGCATGCCGCTGCGCTTCGAGGGCAAATTCGCCAAGTTTCGTATCGCTTCGATCCGCAGGAATACCCGGTACCGCCACATTTTCTTCGGAGACAAGCGGCTCTTGCTCATCCGCACCCAGCACCAGCAGGCAACTGTGCGCAGAAGTAAACGGATGCAAACGCCGTAGCATCAGCGGGCCGTCCACCTGCTCCAACTGCTGACGCACCAGCTTTGCGTGCACGGAGCACACCACCGGTCGCTCGGACTCCAATAAGTCCTGATAGATACACGGCCGCACAGCGACCGTCAGATCATCACTATTGACCACCGGGTCCATACCGGCGTCTTCAAGATGTTCATACAACACATCGAGCTGGTGGGCCGCAGATTCCTCGAGTGCCTGGCCGTGATCACGATCCGGTGCGAGCCTACGCAACAACTCTCCGCGAGCACCTGCTTCTTCCGCACGCTCTTGGGCAGCTGGACTGTGGTCGCTTCGTTCAACCGGCCAATACCCCATCGGCGGGCGACCACGACGGCCGGTATCCACCGGGGCGCTCACCACGAACCCTTCAGCCTCCAACACTCGCAGATGATCACGCGCGGTATTGATATGCACATCGGCTTCGGTGGCAAGATCCTTCAGTGCTTGTCCTGGATGCTGTTGGACAGCATGGAGAAGGCGTACCCGGGATTCCTCTGTGAGGCCCCGGAAATCTTTAACTCTGCGAGGCATAAGCACATCGTATCAAGTAGGCACGTCATGACGACCGCAACCCTGCAACCGACCAATGACCGCGACCCCTTCGCGGAACGGGCTGGCCGCAGAACATAGATTGTGCATTTTGGGACGTGAATCACGATACAGTTGAGCATTTTGCAAAAATTTATAGAAATCAGTTTGCGTTCACCAACCGGATTGCGGATTATGTGTTCTACATCTCAAACGATTCGCAGCTGAAGGATTCCATGCAAGAACGCAAGCTCCCCTCCATCCCGATCGCGCTATTGCCGATCGCTGTCCTGGTCGTCATGGCTCTGGTGTCGATCTCCTTCTGGGACATTGGCATGCTCATCCCGCTGATGACAGCAGTTACCATCGCACTCCTCGTTGGAAAAGGTCTCGGGTATTCCTGGAATGAACTCGAAACCTCACTCGCACAGGGCGTGAACCGAGCACTGCCTGCAGTGTTCATCCTCTTTTTGATTGGCACGATCATCGGCACGTGGATCGAAGGTGGACTGATTCCAACCATCATCTACTACGGCCTGCAACTCATCTCACCGCAGTTCTTCCTAGCATTGGCCTGCCTGGTACCAGCCGTAGTCTCACTGGTCTTGGGGAGTTCCCTGACCACCATCGCAACCGTTGGTATTGCGTTCATGGCCATTGGCGAAGGCATGGGCTTTCCTCCTGCCATTGTTGCTGGTGCCGTCATCTCCGGCGCGTTCTTTGGCGATAAACTCTCGCCGCTGTCCGATACCACCAACCTCGCAGCAGCCATGGGCGGGGTCAAACTCTTCTCACACATTCGTCACATGCTCTGGGACACCGTGCCAGCACTGGTCATCAGTGCCGCCATCTTCGGATTCATCGGCTCCTCAATGTCAGCCAACTCCAGCACAGATACCAGTGATCTCACTGCCCTGACGTCGGGCCTTAATGAGCAGTTCGCAATCCACCCGGCCCTCCTGATCGTGCCGGTCCTAGCACTGGGACTCATGTTCCTTAAGCTGCCAGCGCTACCCACCTTGCTCCTGGTGTCCCTACTGGGCGCCGCCAGCGCACTCTTGGTGCAGGGCAGCACGGTCACAGACATCCTGCAATCCATGACCTCCGGGTATTCCTCAGCTACCGGAGTCGATTTCCTCGACAGTCTGCTCTCCCGAGGCGGTATCGAAGCAATCCTCAGTACCATCGCACTGGTCATCGTCGCCACCGCACTCGGCGGCGTCTTGGAAGCCACCGGCACCTTCAAAACCCTCATCGGCACACTCGTCAAACGCATCAAGCGCCCAGGATCCATGGTCGCAGGCTCGCTCGGCGCAGGGTTCGTTGTGGCATTTGCCAGCGGTGAGCAGTATGTCTCCGTCCTGCTACCAGCGCGCGCATTCCTGACTCCCTATCAGAAGATGGGCCTGTCGCCACTGAATCTCACCCGCACAGCCGAAGCCACGGGTACGGTCGGGATCAACCTTGTCCCCTGGTCCGTCCCGGCTGTTTTTGCCTCCGGCGTCTTCGGCATGGCGGCAACAGAATTTATTCCGTTTATCTTCTTCGCCATCCTGGTACCGCTCATCAACCTCATCTATGCGTACACCGGTTTCACCATCAAACGCACCAGTCCGTCCGATGAAGTAGCCCAAGAAGCGCCTGAAAAAGAACTGACCGGTCAAGGAAAGTAAGCACCCAATGACACAAGCAACAACGAAGTCCCCGTTCCGCTCAGCACTGGCGAGCGTTCCCACCTATAAAGCTGGGAAACAACCGGCAGCAACCTCCGGGCTCACCCCGTATAAACTGTCCTCCAACGAGCACTATCTACCACCCCTACCAGGCATCCTGGAAACCCTAGCGGAGCCAATCAATCCAGCAAACTACCCGGACCCATCCGCGACCGCGCTCATCTCAGCACTGTCCGACTACTTACAAGTCCCCAACGATCACATCACCGTCGGAGCAGGTGGTTCAGAAATGCTGACCGCCATCTCCCACGTTACGCTCGAGGCCGGAACAGAAGTGGTGTACCCATCCCCCAGTTTCGAGCTCTATGCTCAAGCTGCAGCGCTGAACGGGGCAACGCAAAAACCGGTCAAACTCACCGACGAGTTCAAGCATGACCTCCCGGCTATGGCCGACGCCATCACCGACCGCACCCGGTTGGTACTGTTGTGTTCACCAAATAACCCCACGGGCCCAACGATCAGCAAAACTGAGTTCGACGAGTTCATGGCCAAAGTGCCCTCTGCCGTACTCGTCGTGTTGGACGAAGCCTACTGGGAGTTCATCACCGAGCGCGCAGCGGTCAACGGGCTATCAGCCCTGAACGACTACGACAACCTCGTACTGGTCCGCACCCTGTCCAAAGCACACGGCCTCGCCGGCCTGCGGATTGGTTACGCCGTAGCCCAACCGCACATCATTCGCCAGCTCCGTAAGGCAGGCATTCCATTCAGCGTCACCGCACCGAGCCAGAAGGCAGCGATCGCTTCGCTAGAGCGGATCGCCGAGGTCCTACAGCGCGCTCAAACCGTTGCAGAGGTGCGCGACCAATTCGTCACCGACCTGCGTGGTCAAGGTTGGAACGTGCCCGATGCTCAAGCGAACTTCGTCTGGCTCCCACTGGGTGATTTATCGACGGCGTTCGAGGACGCCTGCGTGGCACAATCCCTCGCCGTGCGAAACCTTAACGACGGTGTGCGGATCAGCATCGGTGAGCCTGAAGCGATGGAGCGGGTGCTGCAGGTCGCAGCCGAGTTCCGGCAACAGCACTACCCAACCGCATAACAATCGTCCGGTCATAAAGGGCCCTTGTCGAGATATCGAAGCAAGGGCCCTTTACAAAACTACCCGTAAATATCTTGTTCCGGGCAGCTATGTTATAAGCAACGTTATATAGTGTCTTATATGACTGAGAATCTTCTGGAACCAACAGGCACCAAGAGCCAGCCTAAGTCTAAGAAAAAAGTATTGTTCTGGACTCTGGGCATCTTTTTGGTGTTTGTTCTCATTGCCGGTGGCATCATCTGGGCTGCCCTTTCCAAGCTCGGCGATTTCGAGACGATCGACAATGCGTTCCCGGAAGAATCGACTCGCCCCGAGGCAAGTGTGGCCGCCGAAGGCGAAGGCGACCCCTCGATGAACATTCTGCTGCTTGGTTCTGACTCCAGAGCCGATACGACAACACCTATCCTTGATGATCTGGGCAATCGCGCCGATACCATCATGGTCGCTCACATTCCATCAGACCGCAGCGGCGTCCAGATCATGTCGATCATGCGCGACTCCTGGGTAGAAATCCCCGGCTACGGTCACTCTAAGATCAATGCGGCGATGTCGCACGGTGGCGTACCGCTGATGATTGAGACGGTCGAAGACATTATCGACCAGCGCATCGACCACGTCGCGGTCGCAGATTTCAATGGTTTCCAGAACATGACCAACGCTCTGGGCGGCGTCGAAGTGAATAATCCACAAGCATTCTCTTACGGTGACCACCAGTTCGCACAAGGGCCCATAACCCTCAGCGGCGATGAAGCTCTCACGTTTGTGCGCAGCAGGAACTTCTCGGATGGGGACTACACCCGGGTAGCGAACCAGCAGCTGTTCATGAAGGGCATGGCCGGTGAAGTTTTGTCTCGCGATACCCTCACCAGCCCCGGCAAACTCAATGACCTTATTGAAGCCACCACACCCTATGTTGCACTCGATGGCGACTTCGGTGCTGGCACAATGGTCGGCCTAGGCACCTCGATGTCGTCGGTTCGCGCCAACGACATCACCAGCTTCACGCTGCCAACCTCCGGACTCGGCACCGAGGGCGGCGGCCAATCAGTGGTCTACATAGATTGGGATGAGCTGGAAGAAGTCCAAGAACGCTTCAAGAACGACGACCTCGCCGACTACCAGCCTGATCCGCGCTAACTCCGATCTGGAATTCTGGTAATTCACGGAAATGCTTGATCTGCTAACGTGGCAACATCACACCACACCATTCAGAGGATCGAGCGATGAAACGCGTATCGAGGGTTCTCGCCGCCGTGGCAGCGTTAGTTTTCGCAAGCTGTGGCACAAATCCTGAACCCAATGACACAGCAGGCTCGGCAACCACCGAGGCTTCGGCCATCACACATGATGCAGAGCAGCCAGATCACAGCGGTTCGCAAGAACCCCCGAATTCACCGGCCACCGATGTAGAAACTCAGGGCCCGGGTGCCGCCGATAGCCTGGAACATTTGCTGACCACCCTTAACACTGTGTACAACGACAACGTGGGTCACGGAAACTTCTCTGGAGAATGCGATGCACCCTTTGCAACACTCGAGGAGTTCCGTGAATGTAGTCCTGATGACCCCATCGCCTATCTAGACTCGATCGAAGCACCGCAACGAGGCGAGCTCATTGTCACGTTACTGCCGGATTCCTGGGGTGGTGGTGGATATGATCCAGACAGGGTGTTCACCGTACCTTACCTCGCGGAGATTCTGCACGGCTATATCGGCAGGCATACTAACGGCATACTGCAAGTAACCACCACAACGCCAGACGGCGAATATCAGGCTACTCAGGGAAGACTGCCAACAGCTGAGAACTCCGATGCCCCAACCGGTGCAGCAGAACTTGAAGCGTGGGCGGATGAGCGGTTCGATGACTGGCTACGCTCCATGAATTTCACCTACCAGGGGCTCTGCGGGGGTGTGGATTCGGTTGCAGACTATCGTCAATGTGTTCCAGATGATCCGCACGGTTACATCACCGATTTCGAAGCCCCTGTGGCAGGCGAACTCGTCGTCCGTATCGAAAAGGGCCCGTGGCAGGGTGGCCCGTATGAGCCTGCTGCAACGTTCATGGCGGGAAATATGATGCTAAAAATTGTGTCCTATTCCAATGACGTCGATCTTTTGACCGTCATCACTCCCGACGGAGAAACCCACACCGTCGAGTACGCCCCAAGTGGTTACACCGATACCACCAGAGAACCGACCGTATAAACGTAAATTTTAGCGTTTATACACGGTGTGATCCCACTGCTCTTGGTCTGGTGTTGATGTCGCGTATCGCAACCGGTAGGGCTCTTTCGCTGCGAACTCTTCGAGCAGGATTTTCACGAGGTCGTCACCGGTAAGCCAAGTGCGTTGAAGACGTTGTGCCCTGAATGCGCCAAAGCCTAAGTGCGGCATTTCGTCAGAATCTATCAGCTGTTGCAGGGTCATGTTGTTTCGCATTGTTCCTATGCGCAGCAAGCTGACAGGGAGTCCAGATGCATCGCTTGCGAACCGTCCAAGTGCTTCCATATAGGCTTTTGCCGCGCCATAGAGCCCATCGGGCCGAGGCAGATCCGAGGGCTGCACGTGGCCGTCTGTCGTCCCGGCCATGAATTCTCGCTCGGGCCAGCCAGCCGCATGGTTGCTCGAGGCGAGAACAACTCTGCGAGTGCCATGTGAAATTGCCGAGGCAAGAATTCGATTGGTCGCGTCCATTTCAGTGGCATAAATCCCCTGTTTGCCGTCGGGTGCCCCAGTCGCCAGATGCAGTACGTAATCGACGTCTTTGATGAGCTGGTCCAGTAGGTGTTCCGCGTTCAAATCGGCCTGATGTGTTTCGGCGAAATCTTGGTTCTCAATATCTGCCACGTCGATCCCTACGAGGTCATACGACTGGGAAAGTTGTTCAGTAATCAGGCTCGAGACAGTCCCAGCTGCACCGGTAATGAGGATGCGGCGCCCTTTGCGTCGAGGCTTCCAGTGCAGTCCGCCTGCCGGTGTTTCGATAGGAAGATCCATAGCGTATTTCCCATCGTCGCTTACGTTGTTGCTAAAGACTCAAGGAGCGGTGTTTCGATGTGTAGGGCTGCCTCGCCTTCCACATCATGATCGATAAGCCACTTTTTGTGTTGTTTTTCAATATGCTGGGCGTAATTACGAGCCCAGCGGCCATTGGACTGCTCTTGGCTGGAAAGCTTTGCGTATTCCGTTGCAGCGATCCTAGAAACGACACGTTCGTCGAACGTCCAGGACCGTCCCAATCGGGCGCACACGATTTGAGCGACTTCCTGCGCAGTGTAGTCGGGGAATTCTATAGTCAGCGGGATGCGCGAACGCAGGCCAGGATTTGCTGCCAGGAAATCCTGTATTTGGTCGGTGTATCCGGCAAAGATCGCAACGAACTTTTCTCGGTCATTCTCCAAACGGGTCATGAAGGTTTCGATTGCCATTTTGCCAAAATCATTGGGCGACTGCTCAACATAGAGCTGGTACGCCTCATCCACGAACAGCACTCCGCCCATCGCTTCGTCGATCGCTTTGGTCGTATTGGCTTCAGTGTGCCCAATGAAACTGCCAACAAGTAAGGAACGGTCAACTTCCTTCACGGTTGGTGTCTCAAGAATTCCGAGGTTGTAGAACAGTTTCGAGATGATAGCTGCTACCGTTGTTTTTCCTGTTCCGGGATTGCCGGTGAACACCATATGATATGTGGGACGATCCATCGTGGGTTGCACCGAGGCCAGCTTCGCATTGGCTCGGACTTCGTCGATCAGATCATGCACCCATGCCTTCACCGCTTTCAACCCCACCAGCTGGTCCAACTCATCCAAGAGCATTTCGACGTTTTCGGCTTTTTGTTCCGAGCTTCCGCCGCTCAAGGCATACAGATCGTCATCGGTGATCGTCTCGGTGTCATCTGCATCGGTCTCCATCACGCGACGCACCATCTGCTTCACAAGTTGTTCATTAAAGTTCCGGACCCACCGTCCGTTACTGTTCTCGCTACTTTGGCGATACTTCGCTGCGACGATTTGGGAGTACAGCTCTTGCGACACCCTGTAATCAGCATTGAGCAGACTCTGATAGCCAATCTGTACGATCTCCTGTTCAGAATAGTCTTCGAAATCGAATCTGTTGGGTATGCGGGATTTCAGTCCCGGGTTCATGTTTAGGAAATCTTGCATCTGCTTCGGATATCCGGCGAAAATGATAACGGTTGACTCACGGTTGTCTTCCATGAAGGTGATAATCGTATCGACAGCTTCTTGAGCAAACTCGTTATTGCCCTGTTGATATAGGGAATACGCCTCATCAATAAAGAGCACGCCACCTCGAGCGCGTTCCAAAACGCTCTGTGTCATGTTGGCCGATGTTCCCAGTGCTTCGCCGACCAAATCTCGCCGTTGTACTTCGAGAAACGTATCGTTTTGGATTGCTCCAGCGTTATACAGTACCTGGCCCAAGAGCCGAGCAACTGTTGTTTTACCTGTTCCAGGATTTCCAAGGAACAAACTATGCATGGTTTGCTCGGTAGTCTTCAAACCACGCTCCAGCCGACGCTGGTTGAACTCGACGAGTTGAGTAAAGTCTGCTGCCTGTTGTTTGACTTTGGTCAGCCCGACCAAAGCATGCAATTCAGCTAGCGGGTCTTGATCGGCCTCGGGCTCCTCGGGCTCCGGAGTTTGCTCGGTGCTGACCAGAGATTCTTCGTGGTCGCCATTGACAGTCCCCTCAGTACGCGTATCAGCAGTTGGCGCAGCAGGTTGTGACCGGGTGTTCTGTTCGTGAAACGCAACCGTCTCACCTACCACGGCGACCTGTGCTGACGGCGTCTGCTCTACCCGGACCACACCATGCTCAGGACCGCTTGCGTGTTGAATATTTAAGCTGCCATCATCCACACTGAAAGCAATGTACTCATCTTCTGTGTGAACCTGCTCAAGGTAAACGCTGGAACCCGTTGTAATTCGAAGGGTGTCCAGGTCAAGACTGTTGCTATACAACCGGAGCTCACCGGTTCCTGTTACGGTAGCAGCCTGTCCCGCTGCCAGTGACACTGCCGAGGACTCTTGCAAATGAGCAGAAGCTCCCCTCAAAATGCTGACCCAACCAATCAAGGATCGTGTTGCAGCTAGGTGGGCACCATCAACGATCTGAGTCGTGCCAAGCTCACGCTCAGTTTCGGACTCAACCGCGGAATCAATCATAATCAACGTGCCGGCTTCCGCGTGGATAGCGGGAAGTTCTCCATCGGCTTCCGGAAATACCGACACATTGGTTAGCGTCAAGGATCCGTCGTCAGCCACCACTACACTATTGCGCCCGTTCACAGGACAAATTGAAATATTCGACACGGTTTGCTGAGCACTCGAGCGCCGGACAACCGTGCCATGCAGCACGGTATTCGCGGCAGCGCCCAGGCCCTCAATATTGATATCTAACGACAACACATTGTCGACGTCATCCAGAAAGTAGTGGCCTTCCTCGACCAGCAACGTGTCACCCTCATGCAGTAACGGCAGCACCGCATCCCGAAAGCGTCGAGCGTCTTCCTGCTGCCATACGACACGCTTCAGTCCATCCAGTGTCGATGCTACTGGAGCTTTGGTATCAGGATCCATGAGGACTACAGCATCGTCAGCTGCATGAATGGTTGATGTGCCTTTCGTGTACACCGGTAGCGGACTGTCCGATTCCAACTGAATATCATCCAACTGCAGAAAGCTTTCATCAACGTAGGCTTCAAAGCTGGCTTCGGAACCGTAGAGCGTGCCGACCTGTGCAACCGACTCATTATTGAGCACCAAACACCGTAAACCATCAGGCGGGCTCAAGTACAGATTGCTCGGAGCGATTACCTTTGAACCATCCGAGGCGTTCACCAGGCACGCCCGCACATGATCTAACTCTGCATAGCTGGCCGCGAGGCTGACCTCGGGCAGCGTGGTATTTGTTGCCAGCAGCGAGCCATATGACTCGATAGCGACACCGCGGCTCTTCTCACCAGCCACGCTCACCAGGCATTTTGTCATCACGACGGTCCCGCCACTGCTGTACACAACGGGGTATTTCCCAGCTGCATCACCGTGTATATACACATCAGTCAGATCGACTCGGGCCTGATTATTCAGCACTTTCACGGCGTTACGGAAGTGTGCGGCCTGGAGGGTCAGATTCTCCAACTGGACATGGCCAAGGGCCTCAATTTGGGTCTCAAGAATAATTTTGGTTGGGTCACCTTTACCCACCACTCGAAGCTGGTTCATAAAAACAGGTTCAACCTTATAGTGGCCTTCGCCTACGACGATGACGTCCTGTGGTTTTGCCTTCTGCAGCGCTTCCATGAAACCCATGCCAAACCAACCATGTGATACCCGGATTCTTGCCACGCCTTGGTCCCTTCCTTATGTACCCTTCGTCACAACGATGCTACAAGTGGCAAAGACGTTTCTGCGCATTATCTCCGTATACACAGAACAATGCCCCGGGTTTGAAACCCGGGGCATTGAACTCTCATCACTCACACCTCGAAGAGGATGATTAAAAGCTTAGGGAACGATCCTGTTCACGAACTTGAGTTCCTCTCAAGATCAGGCATGAATCGTCTGAATATTCCCTGCATGCCAAGAGAAAAATTCTACGCAACTGGTTTTTGGGCCCAATGGATGGCCATGGTGCCGAACATCAGTGACTTGTATCCGGTGGCTACGAATCCAGCTTCCTGCATCATGTTTTCAATGCGATCCGCGGTGTGGAAGCCACGCGAAGTACGGGAAAGGTACTCGTAGGCGTCAGGATTCTGTGTGATCGCGTTGGCCAGACGCGGTACAACGTACTTGATGTAGGCCGTCGAGAATGGTTTGACGATATCACGCGGGGCAGGCGACATCTCGAGGCACGACATCATGCCGCCGGGTTTCAACACCCGGTACTGTTCGTCAAGAGTTTTGGCGATGTCGGTGACGTTGCGCAGGAGATAACCGTGGGTCACCGCGTCGAAGGTATTGTCCTGGTATGGCAGGTTCATTGCATCGCCGGTTTGCCAAATAATATTCGAGCCGCCGGGACGATGGCGGGCAACTTCCAACATTTCGTTGGAGATATCCAGACCATAAACCTGTGCGCCGTAGCGCTGATTGGCTATTTCGAATGCGAGGTCGCCGGTGCCGGTGGCCACGTCGAGCACTTTTGGTGCCGGCCCGAGTTTGACGGCTTTGACCGTATCACGAATGAATCTGGGTTCTTGGCCCCAGGTCATAACCAGGTTCATGAGGTCGTAGCGGTCGGCAATATTATCGAACATTTCGGCCACGGTGGCACCGTGGGCGTCAACGGCTGAATGGTGTGTAGTCACAGCACTTCAGTCTAGCTGACGCCCCGGTACTGGGCGTTTGTTAGTTCTCGACGATTCCGTAGACGGTCAGTGTTGCGCGGCCGAGTGTGTGGCCGTGGCGGTTGAAGCCGAAGAAGGCATTCGATGCGTCTGCGGGGATGTCGAGTTTTTCTACGTCCAGGGCGTGGACGGTGATGATGTAGCGGTGTGCTCCGTGGCCTGCTGGTGGTGCGGCACCGATGAATCCGGGGCCACCGCCGTCGTGTTTGAGTTGGAATGCGCCGGTGGGCAGACCGGATCCGTCGTCAGCCCCAGCATTCTCAGCCAATTCCGTGACATCTGCCGGGATGTTGCCGACTGACCAGTGCCAGAAACCCGAACCGGTGGGTGCGTCAGGATCGAAAATCGTGACGGCATAGGATTTGGTGTCCTGTGGGGCGCCGGACCATGACAGTTGCGGTGAGATGTCCTGGCCGTTTGGTACACCCATAACGCCAGAGTATTGGGCCGCTGGCCATTGCTGCCCTTGCGTCACAGTGGTGGAGGTGACAGAGAATTCTGCGGCTTCTTCTAGTCGAGCGAATTGATCATTGCCAATGCGAGCAAGTTCGTTGATATCTACCATGCTGCTCCTTTTGATTGTGCGTAGCCGGGCTGAGCCTTGGATCTATCTCCCAGCCTATCTGGGCAGAGAGAAACCCGGGAGGTTGTACACCTTCCCGGGTTTCTGTCGAGTACTACTTATTTGCCGAAGCCGTCAGTAAAGCCTTTGGCTTTATCTTTGAGATCACTGGCAGTGTCTTTGACCTGTTCGGTGGTGTCTTTGATTTTGCCCTGGAGATCCTGCGCTTTGCCCTCACCTTCGGACTTGGAGTCGCCAGTGGCTTTACCTGCGGCCTCTTTCGCCTTGCCGGCTACTTGGTCTTTCTTGGCGTCTGCTTTGTCTTCAATTCCCATTGAATGTCACCTCTCAGGTTCGCGGAAAGTTTTCCACCTACGACGTTACCTACTGATCTCACCAAATGTCACGTAATCTCATGCGAATTCAGTGAACTTTCAGACAATATTCACCCAGTATTCGGGGGTTTTGTGAATCCACCGTCGGCGAGTTGGGCCTGCGCGACAATATTGCCCAACGTGTGCCCAGTTACGACCTCACCGGATCGGATGAGCGGTCGAACGATCTGAGGTACACCTTTCAGACCCACATTCATTACCGCCTGGAGTCGACCCTTATCCACCCAGAACGCAACGAACCGCTGTGCGGAGACATCCCCGTGTACCACGAGTTCCGTATCGCCTCGGGCACTACCTGTGTATTCCATCCACACCTCGTATTGGTCGGTGAAGAAAAACGGGATGCTGTCGTAACGGACCGCTTCGCCGAGCATACTGCGTGCGGCAGCCTTACCTTGGGTCCGTGCGGTGTTAAAGTGCTCTCGGCGTTCGTATCGCCCGGTCCTTGGATGCCGCACCGATGCCACATCACCGGCAGCAAATACAGCCGGAGCACTGGTCGCCAGCGAAGCGTCAGCCACGATGCCATCGTTGACCTGGAGACCGGCGTGTTCTGCGAGCGCGCTGCGCGGTGTGGCTCCGACCGCGACCACCACGGTGTCGGCCTGCACTCTAGAGCCGTCGTCTAAGGACACTTGTTCAACGCTTCCTCGACCGTGCAGTGCAACTGCCCGAGTGTTGGCCAACAGCTCTACCCCCTGTTCGGCGTGCAGATCACGGTAGACCGTAGCCATCTCTTCACCCAGGGCAGTTTGCAGGGGCAAAGCGGAACGGCTGATCAATGTGACGTCTTTGCCCAGCATTGTGGCACTGGCTGCCACTTCACAGCCGAGAAAGCCTGCGCCAATAACCACGACCCGTTCGGACTCGTGAAGCTGGTGGCGCAGGGCGGTGGCATCGTGAAGTGTCCGAAGATAGTGGACGCCGGCGAGTTCATCGGCCCCCGGTAAGTCGAGTCGCCGTGGCGTGGCACCGGTAGCCAACAACACCGAAGAATAGCGCAGCGTTTTACCGGTACCCAGATGAAGAGTCTTGGTGTCTGGCTCAAGGTCGGTGACCGGTGTTTCCAGTTCCAGGTCGATACCATGTTGCCGGTAGAAGTCCGCATCGCGCAGATACAGTCGGTGGTGGCCCTGACCGCCGTAGAGGTAATCCTTGGAGAGCGGCACATGGTCGTAGGGCTGTTCGGCTTCTTCGCTCAGGATGGTCACTTGGCCGTTGTATCCAGCTGAGCGCAATTGGGCTGCGGCATAAGTGCTTGCTAGCCCACCCCCGACCAGCACGATATGTTCCACGGGCTCTCACATTCTGTGTGGTTAGACGATGGTCTTATTGAATTCGACGATGCGCTCGATAGCTCGTGCAACGGCGTCATAGCCAGCGGCAAAGGAAACGCGAATGAACTGATCGCCATCGACCCTGTCGAAGTCCACGCCTGGAATCAGCGCCACGTGCGCGTGTTTGAGTACAGCCGCCGCGTAGTCGACCGTATTGCCATAGCGTTCCAGGATCTTCTCGGAGGGTTGAGCGTAGTAATAGAAGGCGCCGTCAGCGGGTGCGGCATTGCGCCAGCCCAGTCGCTGTGCATTATCCAGCACCAGCTGGCGAGTGCGTGCGAACTCTGTGACCTCGGCATCGGAGGCTTGGTAGGCTTCCTGGCTGAAAGCTTCGATGGCTGCATGTTGCCCTGCCGCCGGTGGACACAGTGAGATGGAACCTGCCAGTCCGGAAACCGCCGGCGCCAGATCATCCGGCATAAGCATCCAGCCCAGGCGCCAACCGGGCATGCCCCAGTATTTGGAGAATGAGGAGATGACGATCGCATTGCGGTCGAACTCCCAGGCGGAAACGCCCTTGTCGTGGCCGTAGGTAATGCCATGGTAAATCTCATCGGACACCAGCCTTACCCCGTGTTCGGCACACCAGGTCGCAATGCGTTCCATATCTGTACGGCTGACCATGGTGCCGGTCGGGTTATTCGGTGAGGCCAAGATTAGGCCGTCCAGCGGTTGTTTTGCGTGGGCTTCGGCAAGTTTGTCGACGTCAAAACGGAAGTTGGTTTCGAGCCCGGCGGGTAGATCCACGACGTCCACATCGAGGGCACGAAGAATATTGCGGTAGGCGGGGTAGCCGGGGCGGGCCAGACCAACGCGGTCCCCGACGTCGAAGGCAGCGATGAAACTGGCGACGAAAGCACCTGAGGAGCCGGTGGTCACGGCTACCGATTCGTAACTGATATTGAGGTCGTACCAGGTGCTGTAGTGCTCGGCGATGGCTTCGCGCAGTTTGCCAGTGCCCAGTGAGGGGGTGTAGTTGAAGATCGGCGTCTGAGCATTATGCAGCGTGGCTGCGGCACGATTGACGGCTGCTGGCGCACCGCCGCTGGGTTCACCAGCGCCCAAGGAGATCACATCAATGCCTCGGGCTTTCATCGCTTCAACGTCACCAACGATATCCATAACTTGAAAGCGAGAAACCGCGGAGCGGCGACTGGGGGAGAAATTTGAGGCTGCCATGCTCCTAGTATGCCAAATCACACTGCATCGTCAACGAACATGCCAGACCCCCACGACGGAGTCTGAAACCTCTGCGCGTGGTTGTGGTCCAACAGACGGCATAGCGTTTTATGCTAGGACGTGTGACCGGTTGAAAGGAATAAGTATGACAACCGACATTCCCGCCGTGCAGGTCCAGGGGCTGGTCAAGAATTTTGGCGAAACAGCCGCCGTCGATGGCGTCGATCTCTCCATCGCCCAGGGTGGTATCTATGGGGTCCTTGGCCCCAATGGTGCTGGGAAAACGACGGTGATGCGCATGTTGGCTACTTTGCTGCGCCCGGATGCCGGCGAGGCAAAAGTACTGGGCCATGATGTGTACACCGAACCCCAGACCATTCGCGAGAAGATTGCTCTGACCGGGCAATTCGCGTCGCTTGATGAGGATCTCACCGGTGTCGAAAACCTCATCCTGCTTGGCCGACTGCTCGGATACAAACATCGGGCTGCTCGCAAGCGTGGCATGGATCTGCTGGAAGCGTTCGGGCTGACCAAGGCGGCGAATCGACCGGTCAAGAAATACTCAGGTGGTATGCGCCGTCGGCTGGATATTGCCGGATCGCTGATCGTTACGCCACAACTGATGTTTCTGGATGAACCGACCACCGGTATTGACCCGCGCAGCCGCAACCAAGTCTGGGATATTATTCGCACACTGGTCGACGGTGGCACCACAATCCTGTTGACAACCCAGTACCTAGAAGAAGCCGACCAACTGGCCGATCGCATCGCGGTGATCGATCATGGCAAGGTAGTAGCCGAGGGCACGCCGGGACAGTTGAAGGCCGAAGTTGGTGCTGGTGCACTGCGTGTCCGGGTCCACAATGTCAGCGAGCGCGACACGGCGGTTGAACTCCTGCGCCGCGATGGCACGACCGTGACCCCAGAAGCCGATCCGGCAGCGCTGACCGTACAAGTCCAACACAGCGCCGACGTGACCCACACGTTGAAAATACTGGCCCAAGCATCACTCGAGGTCGTGTCCTTCTCCTATGGGCAGCCCAGCCTCGACGAAGTCTTTTTGACCCTCACCGGTACAGCGTCTGCACCGCACTCCGATTCAACGCCCGAGGTAGGTGCCCCATGATGAATCCCCAATCATCTACGCAGTCCCCGACTCCTCCCACGCCAGGCTCGGCCGATGAGCCCGAGCGGATCCGCAAGGTGCTCGTACCGCCACAAGACCGTCCGGCACCTGCCTCGGCTCTGACAGCGTGCGTAGCCTATGGGTGGCGGGCCTTGCTGAAGATCAAGCACCTGCCTGAGCAGCTGATCGACGTCACCATTTTCCCGGTCATGATGACCCTGATGTTCACGTTCATCTTCGGGGGTGCCATCGGCGGCTCGGTGGATAACTATGTGCAATTTCTGATCCCCGGTATCTTTGTGCAAACCCTGATCATGATCACCATGTACACCGGGCTCACGCTGAATAGGGATTTCTCCAAAGGGGTCTTTGACCGTTTTCGGTCGCTACCGGTCTGGCGGCCGGCACAGCTGGTGGGTGCGCTGCTAGGAGATCAGATTCGCTACCTGTTGGCGGGCACCATCATTTTGACCGTCGGTTTCTTCCTGGGCTTTCGTCCGGAGGGCGGGATAACCGGTGTGATTGCGGCCTTTATGTTGCTGTTGGTGTTCAGTTTCAGTCTGTCCTGGGTGTGGACGGCTGTTTCGCTAGCGGTTCGCACGGAACAGGCGGCCATGGGCGTTTCGATGTTCGTGATGATGCCCCTGGTATTCGCGTCGAATATTTTCGTGGATCCATCCACGATGCCCACTTGGCTTCAGCGTGCCGTGGACGTGAATCCGGTATCGATCGTCGTCACCACGATTCGCGAAATGATGGCCGGGACCTATAGTTTGAGCTCCCTTGGACTCGTGGCACTGTGTTGCGGTGTGCTCATCATGATCTTCGGGCCGGTGTCCATGTTCATGTACAACCGCAAAAGCTAGTCGCTAGAAACCACCATCGGAGGGTGCCATATTGGCGAACCGTGAATAGTGCCCCTGGAAGGCCAGTTCAATGGTTTTGGTGGGACCGTTACGGTGCTTTGCCACGATCAGGTCTGCTTCACCGGCACGCGGAGATTCCTTGTCATACATGTCCTCACGGTGCAGCAAAATGACCATATCAGCGTCCTGTTCAATCGACCCGGATTCACGCAGATCCGAGACCTGAGGGCGCTTATCGGTACGCTGTTCGGACCCACGGTTCAGCTGTGACAGCGCCACGACCGGGACTTCAAGCTCTTTGGCTAGGAGTTTGAGCGAACGCGAGAATTCGGAAACTTCTTGCTGACGAGATTCGACACGTTTTCCAGAACTCATCAGCTGCAGGTAGTCCAGCACGACCATTTTGAGGTTGTGTTGTTGTTTTAGGCGGCGACATTTGGCACGAATTTCCATCATCGACATGTTTGGGGAGTCGTCGATGAAAAACGGTGCTTCATTCAGTTTCTGCAGGGTTAGCGCCATTTTGCGCCACTGCCCCTCATCCAGGGTACCCTTGCGCAGGTCAGTCAATGAAATAGTAGCTTCAGCAGACAACAGGCGCATGGCAATCTCGGTTTTGGACATTTCTAGCGAGAAGAATGCCGTAGTCATCCCGTGGCCCACGGCCGCAGCGCGAGCGAAGTCGAGTCCAAGCGTGGATTTACCAACGGCAGGTCGTGCGGCGATGACGATCATTTGTCCACCGTGTAAGCCCTGGGTCAGTTCGTCGAATTCATCGAAACCCGATGGAACACCCGACATGCCGTCGCCGGTCGTGGAAGCGGCTTCAATCTCATCAATGGTTTCGGCCAGGATGTCGCCGAGGGCAACGTAGTCTTCACCGGAACGGTTATCACCGACTTTATAGATCTCGGCTTGTGCTTCGTTGACGATGGCTTCGACTTCACCATCTGCGGTATAACCCATCTGGGAGATCTTGGCGCCCACGTTGACGATCCGGCGCAAAATGGCTTTTTCTGCCACGATCTCTGCGTAGAAGGAAGCATTTGCGGCAGTGGGAACCGCCTGGACCAGTGTGTGGATATGTGCCGCTCCACCGGTTCTGGTGAGCTCTTTACGCCGATCCAGCATCGAGGTAACGGTAATGGCATCGGCCGGCTCGCCAGCAGCAAACAGATCGGTGATCGCGGTATACACCAGCTCGTGGCCTGGAGAATAGAAGTCTTCAGGTCGAATAATCTCCGACACTTCAGCGATCGCATCGGTGGATAACATCATCGCACCCAGAACAGACCGCTCCGCGTCAAGGTCTTGTGGGGGTGTTCGTGGGTTTGCTGAGACTCCGTTGGCTGTATCCATTGAATTAAAGTTTGCCATTATTATCTAACGAATGCCCTCCCCTACCCCGGCAGCAGAATGCCTAAACGCGAGCCCGTAGCGCGACCGATGCACGCATCATTTTCGTAATGCCAATATCGGCCGCTACGAGCAAGTACCCTGCGACGATACCCGGCCATTTCCTGTGGATCAACTGCCAAAAACTCTTAAGTTGTGGATAACCTGTGGATTAGGTTGTGGAGACTGTGCACAACATGTGGACCACGGGTGGATTACTTATGCACAGTGTCCACAAACCCCTGTTTGACTAGGAGTTTTACTCGTCACAACCTGTGCATAACTAATTTTCTACCCCTAATTTCGCTGATTTGACAACCTGAATTTAAGGCCATTTTAACTCTATTCACATCTTCCCCACGAGTTATCCACAGGTTATACACACACTGTGGGTAAACTACACTCATGTCATTCAAAGAGTATTTGGCGTCTTTTGCGGCATGTCGTCATGTAGCGAGTTTAAGAGCCCAAAAGTTCTAGAAATTTCAAGTCGCACCGAGCTTGTCACAAACTCCGGTCACCAGCTTCTTCTTGGATCGATTTAAACTGGTTTCGGTGAAGGAGAAAGACACTTCATGACGGAACGAAATCCGGTCGAAAAATTGTTCACCGATTTGAACGACAAGTTTGGGAGGCCTTAATCCGTGCGGAAGAACACGGCGGCGCCGTTACCGATCACGTATCGAACGTTCATAAATCTTTCGAACATCGTCACGCTGGACTGACCGCAAATTGGGTGTCAGTGCTGCGTCCACTTGCTGTACCAGTGCGTCAAAAATCCAACCAACCTGCTCAACAAATGTAGCTTCGTTGAGGTTATACACTTCTTGAGCAACTGCGGTGCGTTTCTTCCCGGAAAATGTCAGCGTGTGAGCGCCTCTATCAAGTAGGCGGGCATCAGCCACAACACATACTGCCAGCAGTCCGCGAAAGGTAAATGGGGTTCCCATGATGCGGGGTCGCTGGGAGATGTCTCGTTGTAGATGTCGTATTGCCTCGTAGAATGCCGAATCTAGGGTCTCACCCTGAGCTAGAAATGCTTTGGTCCGTATGGTGTCTAAGGACTCAAGGAGTTCCGTGACGTTCTTATCAAAACGCTTAGCTCGGCTCATATGAAACCCGATGACAGCCGCTCCTAATGTAATCGCTCCATACGGACCACATACCCGTACGTAATCGAGCTCGTAGAACATTCACACCAAGGCGGATGCTGCCGGTTCGGACTACGAATGTAAGGAGCGCGGGCAATAAGATCATCACAAATATTGGGAAGAGCTCTTCAGTCCCAGGACCGGTTTCTACCGAGGGATCGTTCATCCGCCAAGCGCTATATATGCTCGCTGCGACCGGCGCCAACAGGGGGAGCATCATAAAGATGTGAGATCCCCAGCGCGGCTAGAGCTGCGCCACCGCTGTACAAGACTATGGAGGACCATGCAATATCCGTTACCGCAAATCCCATAGCGAATGCCCCAATTGCGATGGAAAGGCTGCCGGCGATTCGAGCCGGCCATCCTTTCACATGAGGATTCAGTCTACGATCATCGGCGACTGAATAGTACTCAAACTCCTGCAGTGCCAGAGGACGCGGCCGCTAGCCCCGCAACCATCCCAACATGCGGTAAAGCAGTTGTGAGGCACCGGGCATGAATCCTGCCCCATGGTGGTAGGAAGCATCCATGGTAGAGACCACCAGTTGAGCAGCAAATGTTGCGTCATCGTAGTACATCAGAGTGTTGGGATGTCCCGGGATGGCCCGATATTCCAAGCCCCAAGGATCGGAAGGTTGGCTGGTATCGTCCTCAAGCTGTTCCAGCGCGACTAAGGGCACAGCGGCTGCTGGATGATCGAGCACGCCATGGTAGTGCCAGTGCACGGATCGCTGGCTCAACCATTGCCACATCGGATGCTGGAGGTTCACGGATCGTCGTCCCACGTCCTCGCCGATGCGCCAAGCCCAAAAGTTTGTTCCACGGCGTACTTCTGTGGTGCCGGGCAGCCACTGACCCACCGCATTCTCACCGTCGATATACAGCCGCACACCATCGCGGTTCAAAAAATCGACGATAAGTGGGGCAATGGTTGCTCGTACCCCGGGGTGCAGACGTGCTGCAACATACACGGCGTCGAAGTCATCCAGGCCTGACTCGGTCAGATCGGGGGCATAAACATCAGCGATATCCATGGCGACAACGGCCGGGCCTTTGAGCGTTGCCAGGTGGAAGTAACTGCCGGTATGGAGAAAGGCTGTGCGGCTCATCGGCCCTCCAGATAGGTCAGGACGCGTTCGGCAAGTTCGGCCGTGGTGGTCTGGGGTATTGCGAAACTCGACAGGTCGTTGCCGATATGGACGACGACTTCACCGTCACCTTGGG
>DXCT01000086.1 GCA_019115865.1 Candidatus Yaniella excrementavium
ATTGAGGAGTCCGCATCCGCGAAATCCTCCCGGGTAATCCACCGACGCGTGGTCGATATACGCATCAAAGACCGACAACACTCCGTCGATGGCAGATGAGCTATTTTCGACCCGAAGTCGATACAGCTCCAGCCATTCTTCGTGACGGGCTTCGATGTAGGCCAATATCAAATCATGCTTGGAGGAGAAGTTGTTGTATAGGCTCATCTTGGCAACCCCCGCCTTTTCGGTGATTGCGTCGATTCCCGTACTCATCCCGTCCGCATAAAACAATTGCGATGCTGCTTCTAATAAGCGCTGTCGCGCTGACGTTCTGCCCATAACCCACGACTTTCATACTAGGTAGATCAGTCTACATAGCGGGAAAGGATGCTTCTACCCCTGAACCTGCGTGACGCCAGTGCCGCACGGCGCACGAAACACATTCGACAACGGAGCCAGCGGCTTGCACCGCTTTGAGTTATTGGATATACCCCAATATCCTGTATTCCATGCAACCATGGAATACAGGAGAAGTCAGCAAGCAGGACGTATTTAACGCTCTGGCTGACGTAATCAAAGCATTCGGCAGTGGACGCCGGCTGGAGCTGCTCGAAAAGCTGGCCCAAGGCGAGCACAGCGTCGAGTCTCTAGCAACCAACTGCAATATGGCAACCACGACCACATCGAATAATTTGCAGGTGCTAAAACACAACGGCCTAGTGGCTACCCGTCGGACAGGAACCACGATTTTCTATCGGTTGGCCGGCGAGGATGTGCTGGCATTCTTCCTTGCAGCAAAACGGGTAGCATTACGCCGCAACCCTGCCCTGCGGCATTCACTGGAAACCTTCTTAGACAACCCCAGTGCCCAAGGACCAACGATCGCCGCCTCCTTAGTAACCGACGATATGTTGGTTGTAGATGTTCGGCCCCACCACGAGTATGAGGCGGGACGTTTTCCAGGGGCAATATCCATTCCCATGGATCAACTTCCTGACCGCTACGACGAACTACCACGCGATCGACAGGTCGTACTGTACTGTCGCGGCGAGTTATGTCGATTGGCCCGTGAAGCTGCGGTGACACTGCGCGGCTACGGCTTCGACGCCATCGCCATGGATGAAGGTGTCGCTGAATGGCGCGTTGGACAGGAGATCACACTTGACCACGCTTCTTAAGACCATCACAGACGAACAGCGTCAGCAGCTGCACCGCCGCACGCTGACCATCGTGTTGCTCAGCCAAGCCTTCGGTGGCGCGGGGTTAGCGGCCGGCATTTCAGTGGGCGCACTGATCGCTCAGGATATGCTCGGCACCGATGCGCTCTCGGGGCTGCCAACCGCACTTTTCACACTCGGCGCGGCGCTGACCGCATTCCTCATCGGCCGGGTCACCCAACGCGTGGGCCGTCGCATCGCGTTGGGAATCGGCTTCATCGCCGGTGGACTCGGTGCCGTCGGTGTCGTCTTTGCGACTCAAGCCAACAGTCCAGTCCTGTTATTTATCTCATTGTTTATTTACGGTGCGGGGACTGCAACGAACCTGCAGGCTCGTTATGCGGGAACGGATCTTGCCCCGGCTGACCGCAAGGGCACCGCAATCAGCACTGCCATGGTAGCTACCACTATCGGCGCGGTTGCCGGACCGAACCTCATCGAACCGTTGGGTGGTCTCGCAGAAAACCTCGGACTCCCCGCGCTGGCGGGCCCCTTCCTCTTGGCTGCCGTCGCTTATATCCTGGCCGGTACCATTCTGATTTCACTACTACGCCCCGACCCATACACCGTGGCTCAACAGTGGGAGAAACAACACGCGACCCAAGCGGGCGAACAAGCCCACGACGATGCCAATGCTCCTACCGGTTCACCGAGACTGGTCCGAATAGGCGCCCTGATCCTGGTCACATCACAGGTCGTGATGGTCGCGATCATGACCATGACCCCGGTACACATGCGCGCCCACGACCACAGCATGGGTGCTGTCGGTCTCGTCATCGGACTGCACGTGGGTGCCATGTGGCTGCCATCGCTAGTGACCGGTCCATTTGTTGATCGAGTTGGCCCACGCCTGACAACGATCATAGGCGGACTAACACTATTAACTGCAGGACTCGTCGCAGCACTATCTCCCGGCGACAGTCTGGCCGGTATATTGATTGCTCTCGTCTTACTAGGACTGGGATGGAATATCGGTTTAGTTTCCGGCACCACGCTGGTCGTGCACGGAACGCGCCCCGATGTACGAGCAGCCACTCAAGGCAGTATCGATGTCTGGTACCAAATCTTTGGTGCCGGAGCTGGCATCCTGTCGGGCATACTCATGAGCGCCACAGGATTCGCCACGCTTGCGATCTTCGGCGGGGTGCTGGCCATGATTGTTGTCCCCGCCATCCTCATCGCACCACGCCGGCGAATCTAATCCGGTCAGCCACTGTCCAACATTTAGGGTGGCGGCGTCCACGTAGCAGAGATAGACTCAATTTCTACACAGCGTAGAATACCTTCAATGGGTTGATGCCCTACAGAACCGTCGAAGCGTGCACGGCACCCTGGCAAGGAGAATACATGTCGGCTACCGCTGTTTCACACAGCCGCGGCTCCGGCATTTCCCGGCTCCTGCGCGGCTGGGTCGTTGCAACCATCGCTGTTGTCTTGGCTGCTGGAGGACATCAGGCCGCACACCGCCTCGTCCACGGTTCTGCCGAAACCATCCCCCTGCAGCTCTTGGCCTTCTCCATCGCCGTGACCGCGCCAGTAGCAGTGGCATTCGCCGGCAGAGGCCCTTCAAAGCGGACCGCAGCCACGACCATCTTCGGCCAAATCGCTTTCCACCTGCTCTACTCCATGGCCTCTCCTGGCGGGCATACTGACCACGGGAGTCAAGCGCATCAAGACCATGGACACCATCAACTGATTCCTGGTGGCGGCGCAAGTGACACGGTACACGCCGTGCACGGTGCAACAGCCGATGTGATCATGGTTCTGGCTCACTTACTCGCCGCAGCGTTGACCACCGCCATTGTCATATATGGCGAACACAGTGTGCTAACCATCATCGCCTGGTTGACGCTGGCGCCATCACGGACTCTGGCCACCAGGCAGCCGTTAGCTATCGGTGCGCCTAAAACGCTCCAAGCGATGTATACGGTCTGGATTCCACATCCATTGACTGTCTGCCAGACTCGTTCAACCAGGGGCCCACCGGTCTTAGCGTAGACGTGGCCACCACATGGGAGTGCACCTCCCCTCATTTGACGTCAAGCTGATCTCGAAAACTCCAGCAAGGACTGCAGAAGATCCTTTAGACGTTAGAACCCAGGACGCGTTGAACGCTGATTAGACAGCCAATAAATATACTCATCGTCGTTTCCTGATGAGCTACGTAGCCGTACCGCTACGCGCTTTACCGAGCCTCGGGACGACTGAATTTATAGGACTATTCATGAAAAAAGTTATTCCACTGCTTTCCGCTACCGCAATTACCGGCCTTGTTTTAACCGGCTGTAATGCGGCTGCCGAAAACGATGTGTCAGATGAGACCGAGCAAACAACCGAGGGGGAAATCTTTGCGGTCGAAGATCCCTGGGTCAAAGCAACCGAAGAATCACTAGATGAATCCAGTGACCATTCGATGACCTCGGCGTTTGCACA
>DXCT01000087.1 GCA_019115865.1 Candidatus Yaniella excrementavium
ACAGTCCCGCAACATAGAAAGGTTCTCGCACCCGCAGCACGCTGGTAATTGGGTCGAGAACAGTTACAACCAAAGTTTACCAAAATCACAGTGCGGGCGGCAGATTGCGAAGCACCCTCGTCATCCTGGCCCATCACCCCGTGATGAGCGCCTGCTCGTCGCTAAACACCTGAACCGCAAAGTCAGATACTGTTCGCTACAACACCAGCTACTGTGCCGCACTTCGCGAATTTCTCTGACAGAAAACACTCCATAACCCCACAGCCTCGGCTGCACAAGATCTCGACTGCGCCAACCCGGCACAAGAGCAATATGGTGCAGATTGCGTAGAGGTGGGGTCGAGGCCACACGTGCAGCTCGCACCCATGAACCTCTTGTGATCCCCCACACGTTTAGGCCACTTTTGTTGGTTCCAAGCATTTTCGAGACCGACTCGCACTGCACGCCTGCATAGCTTCGTATATGATTTCTCCCAGCTTCACTCTCGCTGTGCAGTAGCTCACCACACAGCGTGCGGCACCGCATTTGTACACTCTCAAACGGTGCCCCACGAAGACCTCGAGCACAAAGGAACTCATCATGGAAAAACTGATTCACGGTATGGCCCGTTTGCTTGCCGTGCTTTCAGCGGTTGCCATCGTGGTCATGGTTATTGCGATCGCAGTTGACGTCTTCGTACGCAACGCGACCGGCGCTTCACTGCCCGGTATGATCGAAATCGCCGAAACTTCGATGGTCACGGCCGTTGCTTTCGGACTGGCCTGGGCCGGCGTCAATGGCGAACACGTTGCCGTCACCCTGCTAACTGACCGCTTTAACCCTACTTGGGCAAGAGCCACGAATATTTTTATCTGGGCACTCGTTGCCTTCTACACAGCCTGGCTTTCCTACGCCAACATACTGAACTCAGTGCAAGCCACACAGGCAGGCGAAATCCGCTTCGGTCTCGTCCAGTGGCCGATGTATCCCATGCGTTGGATCCTGACACTGGGCTTTATTTCCCTGCTTTTGGTGGCATTAGCGAACCTGTACCGCTGCCTCACGCACAAGGAACCCATGGGATTTTCCGATGAACTCGAAGCAGTTCTCGCAGAGGAACCCATGCCTGAAACCACGGAGAACGAAACTCCAGAAAACGTCGAAGGAGGACGAACATCATGACTGTTGGTAGTGTCATCGCAATTGTTCTACTACTCATGCTCGTCCTGCTTCTCTTGCGGGTACCTGTTGCCGTATCACTCGGCCTCTCCGGCGCACTCGGCTTGGTCGCGCTACGGGGGATCAATCACACGACCCTGGAACTCGGGGCAGTGCCGTTCTCCGAGACCGCGACTTTCTCACTGACTATCATCCCGATGTTCATCTTGATGGGCATGTTTGCCGTTCGAGCAAACGTCGCGGCCTACGTCTTCAAAATTGCCGACCGCGTCTTAGGTCGTCTCCCCGGTGGTCTAGGTATCGCCACGGTTGCCGCATCTGCCGGTTTCTCGGCCGTGTCTGGCTCATCGATCAGTACCGCAGCAACCATGGCTCGCTTGTCGGTCAAGGAAATGCGCGCCGCCGGCTATCCGGCTTCCATGGCAACTGCGCTGGTTGCCGTGGCCGGAACCTTGGGATCGATGATTCCGCCGTCCACCTTCCTGGTGCTATACGCCATCTTGGCTCAAGTCTCCGTTGCTGAAATGCTAGCCGCGGGTATTGTGCCCGGTATCCTTTCTGCCATTGCCTACTCGCTGTGGATCATGTTTTCCGGATGGCGCATGAGGCGTCAGGAGCAAAACGTTGACGCAGACAACGTCCAAGACGCTTTAGACCAAGCAACAGAGATCAACGCTGCAAAACTTGAAAAATCCCCACTGGGTCAACTCCCGTGGCGTGGCCTCGTATACATTGGCCTCTTGTTCGCCATTGTGCTGGGCGGTATGTACTCAGGTATCTTCACCGCTACCGAATCCGCCGCATTCGGCGCGATCGCCGCGGTGCTCATTTTACTATTCGAACTGCGCAAAGAGGGTGCCAAGGGCATCTGGGACGGCATCACCAACGCGCTGCAGAACACCGCTTCTACCACAGCCATGGTGTTCTTCATCGTGATCGGGTCAGGAATCCTCTCCTCATTCTTCATCGCAGCTCGGGTACCAAATATGATCACCGAGGCCGTGTTGTCCTGGAACATCGCACCGTCATTGGCAATGCTCATCCTCCTGATGAGCTTGGTCCCCCTCGGCATGGTGCTGGAATCACTTTCACTACTGATGATTTCTGTGCCACTCCTCCTGCCGGTAGCTGTCGAATTCGGGTTTGACCCGATCTGGCTGGGCATCTTGATCGTCAAGCTCATTGAGATCGGCATGGTCACACCACCTGTGGGCATCAACGCGTTCGTCGTAGCGGGAACAACGGGCATCCGTTCAGAAACAGTCTTCAAAGGCATCATGCCGTTTTTCATGATAGACCTCGTTCTGATCGCGACCTTCTTCCTCCTCCCCGACCTCATCTTGTATCTGCCCAGCTTGGTGCAACATTAGGAAGGCATGTAACCAATGAAATCAAAACTTTTTTCTCGCTTTGCCAAGGTCGCAGCAATCATGGCCGCAGCGGCTCTCACTCTCACCGCGTGTGAGGAAGGGATTGTTGAAGGCGCCGACAACTACTACTTCACCGTGGCCAACGGTGCCCTGGACGGCACCCAGCACGCCGTCATCGCCGAAGAGTATTACGACGCCGTCGAAGAAGCTTCTGACGGCCGCATAGAGTTTGAACGCAGCTCATTCGAAGCGGTCTGCAGCATGGACGAAGTTGCCGACTGTGTCCGTGACGGTCGTGCCGACATCGGTCTGACGGTCACCGACTACACCCCGCACTTGCTGCCCACCATGTCCATTATGTCCATCTCGTTTTTGAACAACGACATACAGGCGTCAGTTGAAGCACTCTACGATTTGCACACCAACTACGAACCAGCAATGGCGCAGTTGGAGCAGAGCAACCTAGAGTACATCGCTGCCTGGCCGGTCGGTGCGCTGTTGATCGGGGCAAAAGCACCGATCGAAGACTACGAATCCCTACAAGGCCTTTCGGCACGCGCAGCGGGACCCGTAACGCAGCGCACCCTGGAAACTGCCGGAGTAAACGTCAATGCCATTACCGCTGCAGAAACATACGAATCATTGCAGCGTGGCGTTATTGATTCCGTAGCCTCCTCGCTGGACTTCGCGGTGAACTACCAGGTCACTGAACAGCTGCCGTATTGGGCTGACACCGGCGTTGGCCAGTACACCGCTTATGGCATGTGGTGGAATAACGATACCTACGAGTCTCTGACTCCGGAACTCCAAGAGATTGTCGACGACGTGACCCAAGAGTTTAACGAAGGTCGCATCATCGAACTATCCAACGGTGAACTCGAAGATATCTGCCAAGGTATGTTGGACTCCCCTGATGTCAAGAACTTTGAATCTTGGCCAGAGGAAGAAACCGAGAAGTGGCGCGCAGAGGCCGAAGACGGCGCTCAAGAAGCCTGGCTGCAAATCATGGACGACTACAACTTTGATAATGCTGACGCATATCTCGAAGAATATATCGCTGCCTATGAGAGCTACCAGGACGAAGATAACCCGGTAGACGCCGGTATCGCATGTGCCGACAAATGGCAGGAACAAAACGACTAGTTCCTCGTTGTAAGTCATACGTGTGGCGGTGGACCATCCGGTTCACCGCCACACGTATTTAATCTGCTACTCGACTGATACCCCAAGGTCAGTTGGGGCAATTCCAGCTAGCTGTAGAGCTGCCAGCATTGGCGACTTGTACGAAGTATTGCAGTTGAATGGGCGAAAAGTGCACGCTGTTACTCCCGCTTTAAAACCTCTGTCGCAGTACTGCGTACATACCATCCGGATTGACGCGGTAGGCCATCAACGCCAGATGGGTTGCTGTGCGCTGCTCAGCATCGAATGGTTGCGGGCGAGGATACAACTTTAGCGACTCAACGTCCTGGAAAAGAGGCGCGCCGTGACAGTTGAAGCACAGAGACTACGACCAGAGTTCGCCTGGCCGGTTAAGTTCTCGGATGAAGAGGCCCGCACTCTGGTGAACCGTCGATTGAAACAACGTGCAGATCTCAAGACCACCCTGTATCACCATCCCTTTCTCGGGTTGGTTTTCCAAGGTCAACAGCACCGTGCGCGCTTTTTTCCTCAGCCAAGCAGACAACGAGAAACTCATGAACTCATCCAGGCGCATGTACTCGTTGACCTTGTCGGGGGAAAAGCGTATCTCAGTGATGCCTGGGAAACAGACGATTTCATTGCGATCAGCCCAAATGACGAGACCAGCCCGATTAGAGACCCAGAACCGCAGGTACAGGAGGCAACCGCTATTCTTGCGGCTCGCGCCATCCTAGCCGGCGTCGTACTGCGCCGCCGCAGGATCGCTTCGGTCAACGATTTTGAGCTCGTGGCGCCTCCGGCACGCTTAGGCAAGCCGAACTGGTGGGTCACAGACCGACACCCGGGTGGGTCCACTGAAGTTATCGTAGATGGGATTACAGGAAAACACTACGCCTTTTCCGTTTGACCATCCGTTTGCCATATTGCGTCATCCTGCGACTCCTCGGAGGAGCCGCGAATGCGGCCGCGTTCTAGGCGAGTGTAGTATTCGAGACTGGCCCCGGCCAGCTCAGGAAGACCCACCTGGTACGGCCCGGAAACATATCAGCCCGTCGGGTCGGATCAATATCGTGGGCCACCCGGCACGAGCTTGGCATCGCGATTGTTACGTGGATCAAGCGCATTTAGCACCGGCGTCACCAACAATCCCGTTTCGGTATTCCACCGCTGATGTATAACCAAATTCACCGCCTATCAGGCGTCTTGTGCAAGTGCATGAGCCACCCAGCCCATTGCTCTATCCGTTGCCTGTCGTGCTTGTTTGTCATACGTCAATGATTCAAATCCATGAACAGCATCGGGAAGGTCAATCACCTCGAGCGCACTATCAAAATTCCTGGCAGCGTCAATGACCGCATTTTGAGTAGCAGCAAAACTTGAATACTCATCGCCAACTCGCACCATCAATTTTGGCAACTCTGGGGCACCCGCGATGGCTTGCCTGCAATCAAAGCGTTCGACATCACCCGGCCAGTCACATGGTGGCGCGAGCACCGGATAGCTCCACACGACAGCCCGCAACCAGGCCGGTGCCTCACGTAACCAGTCGGCGGCCAAAGCGCCACCGGCCGAGAAAAACCATAACGCAATACGATCCGGGTCAACCTGAGGGACTCGCCGAACATTTTCCACTACTTCAACGATATCCTGGGCCGAGTCTGGGTAGCGTTCCATCGCATATAGTCGATGGTCAAAGGTAACTCCTACCAGGCCGGTAGACGCCGCGAGGTCACTGTAGCCAATGAATGTCGGCCACTGCCGTGGACTCGGAGTTTGTCCTTCCGGCACGGGCCCACCGTGAACAAAAATGACGGCTGGTCGCCGCTCCTTGGTATCAGCCGTATAGAGATCAAACGTCTCACGCGCAACGTGTTTGGCTGGTTTGAGACCGAAGAAGAAATCGTAGTCTCCCGCAGTGTGCTGCAAGCGGGGTGTTGCAGGTTTAGCTTGGATCACCATAATTGCACCTCCAAAGGACTATATAAATATTTTGCTCCTGTTACGTCTTAGAAGCAATAGGATGAATCGACTTACCTTGGAGTAACACTGTTAGACATGGGGGAACAACATCACAGTCACGACTACAACTATGTTGAACCAACCATGGTTTAGGACACCAGTAGACTGTCACTGTCGTCCACGATGTTTTACAGGGAGCTGTTGTGCGAACATACCCGCATCATCTGACCACAGATTTACCGGTACTACCGGTCCCCCGCCTTGATGAATCCCTTGAGCGTTATCGCAAGGCGGCCGCCGCGGTCCTCGACGCTAACGGTGAGGCCAATGTGAATCAGGCGATTGCCGACTTTGCCATCGGACAGGCACCGGCGCTGCAACAGACCCTAGAAGAATATGCACAAGCGCTGTCTGAGAGCGGTTCGAACTGGATGGCCGAACCGTGGTTGGAACGTGCCCTGCAAAACCGTCAACCGCTCTTGCTGTCTTCGAACGTGACGTACCAGTTGAATCTTCCAACAGAAGCAACACGCGCCCGACGCGTCGTCGAATTGCTCCAACGCATCGGTGCCATCCATATTCAACAAGCCAAGCGGGCTACACCCGAGGAAGTCAATGTCGCGGGTCAACGCTTGTCCATGGACGGTTGGGCTTGCTTCAACGGTGGCATTCGCACCCCTGCGGCAGACGAAGATTTGTGGATGCGAGCCGGCACCGGGGCAACCTACCGAACCATCGGTGTCCTACACCTGGGCCGCATGTGGGAAGTGCCCCTGACCGGTTCGGAAGGCAAGCTCCTCAACGCCAGCCAACTACGAGCTTCAATCGAGTACGTGCTGTCCCAAACCCAGCCAGGAAAGTCCAGCTTCGCTGGTTTCTCAACTTTGGGTTCGGCGATTCTGGCCGAGCAGGCCCCTTGGCGCAACGAAACACACCGCGCCACATTTGACCGGTTAGTCAACATGCTATTTATTATCACTGTGGACCCTAACGGAGAAGACGACGCCCAGACCCTGCTCCGTTGGGCCTTCTGCCCCGGCAACGCGTGGGCCTATAAGCCGATCAGCTACCAGGCCTCATTAGACACCAACATGCTGACCGCCAATGTAGAGCACTCAGTGCTCGAAGCCGGAACCTTGGCAACCGCAGTGACTCGCATGCAAAACGTCGATACAAATACGCTGGATACCCAGTCTGAGCCAACCCTACCGAGGGCTACCGAGCTGACCTGGCAGGACAACGACTATGATCTCAACGAGTATTCCACCCAAGCCAACACCCTGAAGACCGAGCGCGTCCTGGTTCGCCGCGACCATCACCTGCCATATGAAATGCGCGACGACGCTCGGACGCATCTGATCTTGATGATCGCCCAGCAACAGACCTTCGGAAGTATTCGAGCCCACCGTCAAGATATCGATATGCGCCATTTCCGGGCAGGCCGAACCGACACGCTGCGCCCAGTCACACTTGAAGCCGTCTCGTTTGTGGAAAGCCTGGTCCACGGTAACGCCACCGTCAACCAACTGCATGCTGCATTGAACGCACACGGCGAATGGGTCCAGGCAACGGTGAATGGCCAAGCATTTGACCGACACTTTTTCATGCTGCAACATATTGGCGCAGAGTTGGGCGGTGCCAATGCAACACTGTTTACTCAGCACACCGATGCGCTAGAGGATTTCCTCACGGTTTCCTCCCCCGGCGACTCCGATGCGTTTATCCGTGCCATCGCCGCACCGTCTATCGAACACGGTTTCCACATTCACTACACGCCGGTCGCGGCCGGTACTGAATTTCTGGTCACCTGGGTCGATGGAACACCGCAGGCCGAAGCGTTGTATCGCAACCTCCAGCCGGCGGCGGAACTACTCTACGATTTCATCGCCACGATCGAGCCTATCCACCCGGTCTGATCTTTGCTTGTCGCCGGCTACGAATCGGCGTAGTGTCCAGGAATATGGACTCCATATTCAGTGCTATCCGTCGACTTCGCTTTCGTCGTGGACCACAGCGGCTGCTGGGTGGTATTGCCGGCGGAATAGCTCACCGGCTCGGCGTGAACGTGTGGTTGGTCCGGCTGCTGGTGCTCTTATCATTTTTGCTGCCGGTCATTGGCGTTGTACTCTACCTGCTCATCTGGATCGTGACGCCGTGGCACAACGGCAGCATCCCGCTGGAACGGTCACTACAGAAGCGTCCCCCGGCGCACTAACCATACGCGGGGAACGCGCACTGTTAGAGGACTAGTGCCCAGCCTCGATTTGTTCGGCCGCAGTGGCATCAGAATCGTTCAAGAGCTTCGCAATGCGGTCCACCTCATCGGTCTCGCCGATAGCAGCCGCAGCACGGCCCAGCGAATACAGAGCCCGCAAAAAGCCGCGGTTGGGTCCGTGATCCCAAGGAACCGGACCGGCGCCCTTCCAGCCTGCTCCACGCAGTGAATCCAGTCCCCGGTGATAGCCCACGCGGGCATAAGCATAGGATTCCAGTGTGCGTCCCTCATCCCAAGCGTCCTCGGCGGCGAGCGCCCAGGCCAATGATGAAGCAGGGAAGCGTTGTGCAATCTCCTCCGGCAGATCCCCGGCCTCGTAGCGAGCATTCACTTCGGGCTCTTCCGGTAGCAACGTTGGATCCATCTCCATCAAGTTTTTACCAATGATTGACGACACTATATTTCCTTCCACGAAGCCAAAACGGCAATGTCTAAGCTCCCTCAGTCTGCCAGTGTTTATACTTATTCAACAACCAATCTCCCCAAAGGACCTCATGATTTCCGTTCGAGAGCTTACAAAGGTGTATCGGCAGCCCGCCAGGGATGTCGTGGCCTTAGACAACATCACGTTGGATATCGACGACGGCGAAATTCACGGCATCATCGGCCGCTCCGGTGCCGGCAAATCAACGCTCGTACGCTGCCTGACCCTGTTAGATCGTCCAACCTCCGGCAGCGTAGTCGTTGGAAGCCAAGATCTCACCGCCGTCACCGATACCGAATTACGCAACGCTCGTCGTCGTATCGGCATGGTGTTTCAGCACGCCAATCTGCTCTCCTCGCGCACCGTGGCAGATAATATCTCGTTGCCGTTAGAGACCAGCAAGATGAAGAAGGCAGATCGCCGTGCCAAGGCTAGGCAACTGCTCGATTTGGTGGGTCTTGGCGGGCTTCAGGACACCTACCCCGCCCAGTTGTCCGGTGGCCAACGTCAACGTGTTGGCATTGCCCGTGCGCTGGCGGCGGACCCGGATGTCTTACTGTGTGATGAACCCACGTCGGCACTAGATCCGGCCACCACCGACGAAATTCTGAAGCTGATCCGGTCGGTTTCGAATCGTTTGAACCTTACCGTGGTAGTCATTACCCACGAAATGTCCGTGGTGAAAACGCTGTGTGATTCCGTCTCGTTGCTCGACAACGGCAAAATCTTAGACTTCGGTCCGCTGAGTCAGGTTGCAGCAAACGTGAACTCTGATCTGTCTCGTGCCCTGCTGCCGTTGCCCACACACAAAGCGGCATCGGCCGACCTCGTCATGGAAGTTGTGGGGAGTCGAGACGCCGTCAATACTCCGATTGCCACAAAAATTGCGGCAGAACATGCTGTAACCGTCGATATTGCCGCGGCCAATATTGAAACGCTGGGCGACACCCGTTTTGCTCATTACCTGTTGGCGATCAATGCGGATACACAGATTAACCTCACCGGTATCGAAGCAACGTTGGCCCACAATGGGTATGCCATTCGCACGCGCGCCAAAGAAGGGGTGCAAGTATGAACTGGTTCCAAGAACTGCTCACTAACCGCGCCCTAGAAACGGCACTACCAGAAGCCATCTGGGAGACCGTGGTGATGGTCGGTATTTCCGGTCTTGCCACGGTACTTATCGGCGGGGTGATCGGCATTACCTTGCACCTCACCCGGCCCGGCGGCCTGATGCCAATGCGAATACTTTACGGTGTACTGTCTGCGATCATCGTAAATATCACCCGCTCGATCCCCTATGCGATTCTGATGGTGGCACTCATTCCGTTTAGCCAGTGGCTGGTGAACACCTCGATCGGGCCGATCGCTGCAACTGTCTCACTCACCATCGCAACGGCACCGTTCTTTGCTCGACTCGTTGAAACGTCCCTGCGCGAAGTACCCACCGGCACGGTGGACGCCGCACAAGTTATGGGCTTGTCCAACACCCAGATTGTGACGAAAGTTTTCCTGCCGGAGGCACTTCCAGGGCTGATTGCTGCAACGACCAACACCATTGTGGTACTCATAGGGTATTCAGCAATGGCGGGACTCATTGGGGGTGGCGGTCTGGGACGACTGGCGTATAACTACGGTTATCAGCGTTTTGATTCCCAAATCATGATCGTCACCATCATCGTCATCGTTATTGGCGTCCAACTCATCCAGTGGATCGGCGATAAAATAGTGGCGGCTGTCGACCACCGCTAACCTGCATCGGCAGGATCTCAAGACCCATTCCACACACCTCAGGAGCACAATATGCACAACACATCACGCACGTCGCGCCGCCTCGCTTTGACCGGGTTGGCTGCCGCCTCCGCACTCGTCCTTGCCGCTTGTGGCGGATCCGACGAGAATGCCGAGGGCCCGACCTCCGGCGAAGACGGCACCACCACTCTGAGCGTCGGCGCGACACCGGTTCCGCACGGTCAGATCCTAGAATTTGTTTCCGAAGAACTCGG
>DXCT01000088.1 GCA_019115865.1 Candidatus Yaniella excrementavium
GCATCGCGCATTTCCACAACATAAGGCACACCTTTGACCGAGGCGATGATTCGTCCTGCAACCAGATTGGGCAGCGCCGGTACGGTCGCTACGACCACATCAACATTGGCTGTCATTGCCAATGGCACCGAAGTTGCTGCATGAATTGCAGCCTTGGCGAGGCGTCCTACCCGGCTGTCCGGCAGGTAGCGCACGTATGGTGTTCTCCGAATCGTTACATGGCGTTCGGGTGCTTGCGCGTGATCAACGTAGCGAGGGTCTGCCGGTGGGGTGAGGATTTCAACGCTCCACCCGGCATCATAGAGCCCGGATAAGAATTTCTTCCACCGCCTTTGCGGGGCAGTAGATTCTGGCGAATACGAATGAGTGATAAGCAGCAGACGGCGGGTCACTGTGGCGCTTCCACCCCGGGCTCTTCTGTGACGTCTTCGCCACTTTCATCGATGGCCCCGTCTGCTTGTTCGTCTTGGCGCTCTTGCAGCTCTTGGACGTATTCATCCATTGTGCCGTCTTCCATGGCACTTCGCATGCTTGCAAGTTCTTCTTCATCCGGCCACACCACGGAGGCTCCACCCGGGGTGGTGCCGGTTCCAGCGTTTGGGATGGTGAAGCTGGTGATGTTCGAGGCTCGCATTTTGCTCATCGACATGCCGTAGTTCACCAGTGTTTGGGCATCTAGGGATTCATCGACGGTCAGATAGGGCGTAAAGGACTTGACCATATCTGAGATTTTTGCGGGGTTTGTCAGCGTTGATGAATCCAGCACTTGAGAGGCAATGCCGGTCAAGAATTTTTGTTGGTTTTTGACGCGCTGGTAATCACCGTCGGTGAAGGCTTTTCGTTCGCGAACAAACCGCAGCGCATCGGTGCCTTCCAACCGGATGGTGCCTTGTGGGTAGTAGGACGGGTTGGCCTGGCCTGCTGAGAAGGCCATGTCATTTTCAATCTCGACACCACCCAGTGCCGAGGTCAAATCGCTAAAGCCGTCAAAGTCGACAATCACCATGTGATCGATTTCAGCACCGGTGAGCCCTTCCACGGTGTCAATCGTCAGTGGATAACCGCCGTGGGATTGCGCCGAGTTGACTTTTGACATACCCACATCTGGAATTTCGACCCAGAGGTCACGCATGATTGACATGACATACATTTCGTCGCGAGACTCAGGTATGTGGACCAGCATCATCGTGTCGGAGCGTTGATCTTCTTGCGATTGGCCTTCGCGTGCGTCAGATCCAAGAACCAAGATGTTCATTTCGCCATCTTCGAAGGCCTCGGAAGTTTGATCAATACCTGTTTCGATTGTTTCTCGGTTGGTATCGAACTCTTGGATCAGATTCGCTGAAAAGCTGGAAGCTGCTGCAACACCTGCGGCTGTCACCAAGGCCGTTGAGGCAAGGATCGACCAAGCTGCCCCGCGGCGTGGCGGGCGAACACGGCCGGCACGCTTTGGCGTTGGCGGTTTACGCATCTTTAGGCAGCTTCTTTCTGTTTGGGCACACAGTTAGGCACGAGTATAGCCGTTTTACCAGCGTGCACGTCGAGGCACTGGTTGACACCTCGGACAGTAGTACGAGGATCGGTTCATGAACTTGCGACGCGTGATCAGTGTCTCTGAGCCTGTGTTCAGGCACCGGTAGCAGGGCTGGCCTGCACGGCCATAGACATTCAATGACCTATCGAAGTAGCCGGACTCTCCGTTGACGTTTACGTATAACGCGTCAAAGGACGTCCCACCTTGGGCTAACGCTAATCTCATGACCTGTTCAGCAGCTTGATAGACCCTGGACACTTCCTTACGTGTCAGCGTCTCTGTCGGCCGAGCGTAGTGTAGCTTGGCCAGGTATAACGCCTCGTCGGCGTAAATATTACCAATACCTGAAGACAGTGATTGGTCCAGCAGGGCTCGCTTCAGACTAGATTTGCGTCGGCGAAGTGTGCCAAATATCTGCTCGGTCTCAAAATGTTCGTCCAGCGGATCCCGACCGATGTGTGCGATAGTACTTGGAATGAACTCATCTGGGTGATCTGCAGTTGGGACAACGGTATCCAGATAGAGTCCCCCAAAGATTCGTTGGTCCACGAACCGCAGCTCCTGGATCCGTTGACCGGTGGTGTAGGTCATGCGGATCTTGAGGTGCTTTTGGTCAGGGATCTCTGGTTCGGTCACCAGCATCTGGCCGGACATACCGAGATGGACCACAATGGCGTTGTAACCTTCGTCTATTGGTATCCAAAGGTATTTTCCGCGCCGCTTGCCTACTCCGAGTCGCTGCCCGGTGAGCCTAGCCATGAAGTCTTCTGGTCCACCGGCATGGCGGCGCAGGCTTCGTGGGTCGAGGACTTCCACGGCCATAACCTCGGCGTCGGTTGCCCATTGTTCGATGCCGCGTCGTACGACTTCAACTTCTGGTAATTCAGGCATAGGTGCGGTTTTCGATGTCGCTGAGACTGTGCCATGCGGCGAGACGTTCAGCGTCCTTTTTCGTTTTCGCTTCGGCGGTGGCGTAGGTAATGCCACCAACGGTCAGGGTTGCTTGAAACGTCCGATCGTGGTCTGGTCCGGTACCGGCAACCCGGTATTCAATCGCTCCCATATTGTGTCTATCTACGGCGATTTGGACCAGGGTTTTCCAGTCTTTGCCGGCGCCCATGATGTGCTCATTTTCCAGCAACGGGATGACATGTTTTTCAACGATGATCCAAGCGTCCTCGAATCCCCCGCGTAGATAGGTTGCTCCGATAAGTGCTTCGAAGGTATCTGCCAGGATGGAATCTTTATTGCCACCGTGGGTTCGGATCTCACCTTCACCTAAAAAGATGTGTGGACCGATATTAGCGTGGCGTGCGACGTGGGCTAGGGCTACGGTGGAGACGATTGAGGCACGCTTTTTGGCGAGCTCGCTCTCTGCTTCGTCGTGGAAGGTTTTGTAGAGGTAGTCGGTAACTAAAACACCCAGTACTGCGTCGCCGAGGAATTCTAACCGTTCATTGGTGGGTAGTCCGTCGTGTTCAAATGCGTAGGAACGGTGGGTTAACGCAAGTCGAAGCATCTCGGTGTCAAATGTGACGCCGAGATGCTTCGACAAGTGTTCTATGGTGTCCTCAGCGGCCCACGAATTTTGGGGCGTGGATTTTGCTGAGCGCGCCACTTTAGATGTCTGCGACTTTGCGGCCTTTGTATTCCATGAAGAGTGGAGTGCCGGCCGAGTCGGATACAACGTGGGCCTGGTGTGGCAGACGGTAGTCTACTTTGCCGTTTTCTACGACTTTGACCAGTTTTGGAGCACTGGCCTTCCACTGGGCCCGACGGGAACGGGTGTTGGAACGGGACATTTTCCGTTTTGGTACAGCCACGGTTATCTCTTTTCTTGTTGCTTACGAATTATCTGATGAAGTTTCTTCGGTTGCCTCATCGGAAACAAAGTTCGCCAATGCTGCCCACCGGGGATCCAATTGCTCGTGGTAGTGATCCGGACCTGCGTCTTCAAGGCGAACACCACACTGATCACAAAGACCTTCACAGTCTGGTGAGCACGTGGGTTGGAACGGTAACGAGGATACCAGGGCATCGCGCATAATCGGTTCAACATTGACGAAGCCATGTTCCACCATGTGCTGTTCATCCTCATCAACCATGGGATCGAACTCAAATTGGAACAGTTCTTGTATATCGATGGTGACGTCTTGCTTAATAGGGTCTAAGCACCGGGAGCACTGCCCGGTGAGCGTGCCACCAACGGTGCCGGATACCAAAATGCCTTCGTGGACTGAATCGAGTCGAACGTCCACCTGCATTGCTGAATCTTTTTCGACTCCCAAAAGCGGGACGGCGAGTTCAGCCGGGGCCGGCCACGAAACCTGAAGTTCTTCCGATGCACCTGGTCTATCGATCAGCTCACTGACCGATAGCATCCACGGTGTGCCTTCATCAGGAAGTGGTACTCCTGATTGAATGCTGTTTTCTGACATGAGCTCCACCTCCTGTCTTGCTCATATTAAAAAGTCTATGTTCTTACCGGTACATACCGGGTGACTGAATAGTCGGCGTCGCGAAAATTCAGTCAAGGCCAGCACACCACTCTAATGGATGCCAAGCTAAACTCAAAATTGATCACAGTCGGTCAAGTGCACGATTCAATGCGGCCCGCAGACAGCGGTTAGCGCAACCCGAATCGTTGGGCCACAGCAAACGGAATGAAGTCGGTAATATCGCCTTTGAATCCAACGATTTCTTTGACGAGCGTTGATGAAACGTGCTGGTAGCGAGAGTCTGCTGGCAAGAAGACGGTTTCCACGCTGGAGAGGTGCCGGTTGAAGGTTGCCATTGGCATCTCATAGTTGAGGTCTGTTGAGTTTCGAATCCCTTTGACCAT
>DXCT01000089.1 GCA_019115865.1 Candidatus Yaniella excrementavium
AGTGTCCCCGTTCGGTTGTTTCAAGAATCAAGTGTACTGGCGATCGCCCCCATTCCTGCATAATTGGCCATCTTGCGCGCCGAAATTGAATTCTAGTCCAGGCCGCGAACAACCAGCGCGTCGGCGACGTCGTCGGCATGCTTCAATGACAGGACAAGTACGGGCACGACCCAAGACCACGCCGCAAGACGTACTCCCCGTGCACGCTGGGCATCCCGGACCTGTCCGATGAACCCCACGATCTGGCCTAAGGCAGACAGCATGAGGGCGACAGCCAGCGCGACCTTATACGGGTTGACCCCTAATGGTCGCAGAGGCTTCGCCAGCTGTTCAACTGTCGTAATCAGGTGCTGAATTTTGGTGGTGCGGGTGAACAGCTGTGCTGCCAAAATGATCGTGGTCAGCCGGGCAATCACGGTGGCAGCTTGGACGGGTTCGTTGAAGATTAGCTGGGTGATCAGCAGGAACACGATGAGCCATGACAACCGGAACAGATCGGTACCGAGTACTCTCACCGGCAGGCGCGCAAGGAAGTATCCCAGCAGTGGAACGACAACGGCCAGCAGCGCCCAGTACGAGTTGGGTAGCCAGATCAATGCCGTTGAGCCCACGGCCAGCACCAAGAGTTTGAGCCAGGTAGGTAGCCGGTGGATGAGCGAGCCGGTCGGATAATACAGGGAAAGCATTAGCCGATGTGCTCCAGATAATGCTGGATTGCGGTTGGGCCTCGGTGGGCTATTTTGGCGTCGTGCACCCATAAGATGTCGTCGCAGCGCGCTGCGAGTTCCAGATCGTGGGTGATCAGCACCAGTTGACGATCGGCCGAAGCAAATAATTGGTTAGACACCAGTTTTGCATAGCGGGCATCGAGCATGGTGGTCGGTTCGTCGGCGATGAGCACATCGGGATTCGTGGCCAACACGGAGGCCAGGGCCAAGCGTTGGAGCTGACCCGAAGATAGGGACAGCGCCGGCCGGTCGGCTAAATCGGTCAAGTCATGTTCTTCTAACACCGATTCCAATGCCGTTTGGCGCTGGTGTTTGGGCAAGTGCCGCAACGATAATCCAACATCTTCGGCCACGGTGGGCATGATGACCTGGGCCGCCGTGTTGGCAATGATCATGCCAACTCGACCCGACAGTTTCTTGCGACCGGTGGCGACTTCGACGTCGTTGATTTTCGCTGACCCGGTGTAGTCGATGAGGCCGGCCAGCACCTTGGCCAGCGTGGATTTCCCGGAACCGTTCTCACCGATAATCGCGGTCGTCGGTGCCTCCAGTCTGGCAGAGACGTCGTCTAGGAGGACAGCTTCAGGTTTGACGGTGACCATCACGTTTTCGAGTTCGATCATAGTTTTCTCACCAACACCGCCGCACCCATGCCACCGGCGATCGCTGCTGCGGTGATGCCCAGCGTTCCTGCTGGCGCGCTGGCTAGTTGGTCAAGAGTGGTCAAAAATGCAATGGCGCCTGAAGCAGCCCACGGATGGCCATGTGCCAGTGCCCCACCGTGGCGGTTTATGGATGCTGGGTCGAGGCCTAAATGCTGACAAGCGGCTAGAACTTGGGCTGCATAGGCTTCCACGATGTCGACAACACCGATGTCCATGACGGAGAGACCGTGTGCGCAAAGCAGTGCTTCGATGGCCGGCGCCGCTCCGATTCCAGGCAGTGCCGGGTCGGCCCCAACAAGCCGGTGGTCGACCACTTCAATCGCCACATGAGGTTGATCGTTTTCCGGAGCGAGCTGCACCGCTGCTGCCGCATCCGCAATTCGTGCAGCTGATAGACCGGTTACCGTTGCTCTGGGATGACGCGTGATAGTTCCAAGCCGGTTCACGAGTTTCTGTGCGTCACGGGGACCATCGTCAGTATGGTCGCCAACAAGACGTTCGGAAGGCTGGGCCAGCGCTCGGTGATGACTCTGCACCGCATAGGCTTCTTGTTGATCACGTGTGATCCCATAGTCTGCGGCTAGGTGATCAGCGGCTTCGGTCATATCTGGGTCTGGGAATCCCGATGGAGTAAAAGCTGCCTGGGTTCGCTTGCCGTCCGGCCAGGCAGCCGAAGGAGATTCGGCTCCACCGGCCACCACGGTTTGGCCGGTCAACCGCGCATGACCGGCGGCTTGGCCAATGGCAACTAACGAAGAGCCACATTGGGCATCCAGGGTCAGTGCGCCGGCAGGTTGCCAGCCGACAGCAAGCCCTGCAATGCGAGCGATGTTCCCGCCTGGGCCAACAGTATTGCCGAACATCACCACGTCTGGTTGGGCTGGCATGGCCGCAAACACGGTGGCAGCGAGCTGGTCAACAGGTAGGTCTGCTTGGGCGCGGTGCCATCCGGTGATTGCGGTGCGGGCACCGGCGGTAACGACAATTCGGGTCATGCTTCCTCCGGGACTACTCGCCGAATCTTACCCGACGCGGTCCGCTGCAGTTTCTCGACAGTATGCCACTGCACCGGTCGGGCTGCTTTGGGCAGCCGCGAACGCACCCAATCGCGCAACTGTGCGCGATCGGCGGAGCCTTCGACCCAGGCGACAACCCGCTGGCCCAGGACGGCATCGGGTTGGCCCATGACCAGACTGCCGACGATCTGTGGGTGACTGTTGAGCACTGCTTCAACTTCCGCAGGGATAACGGTTGCCCCGGCAGTCAGGACCGCCCCGTCACCGCGCCCAAGAAATTCTAGAACGCCATTCTGCTCTGCCACCCGATCCCCCACGGTCGCCCACTCCACGCCGTCAACAACTTCACGTTCCAGGTTTCCACCGATCACGTCCAACGCGATCTGTGGGCTGGATACCCAAAGCTGGTTGTCCACGATTCGGGTGGCAACACCTTCGAAAGCACGCATTCCGTCACCACGGTCCCAGGCAACCAAGCTCAGCTCTGCAGCACCGACATAGGTCACAACGCGCAGGCCCGCGATTTGTGCTCGGTGCATCAGATCCTCGGGTAGTCGGTCTCCCCCAACCAGGACGGTGTGGAGAGTCGAGTTCTGCCCAATGTCCAGCATTTCAAGCAAGCGCTCCAGCCAAGACGGAGTCACATGTGCCACTACTGCACGTGACAGGCCAGGATCCTCAGCCTTGGGAATCACCAGATCCAGTCCCGAAGACTGTGCCCAGGCCGCTGAGAATAACGCCATTGACGAGACCTGGTGCACGGGCATCCACAAACCGTCACCGGAGCATAAGCCCAGTTCGGCATTCAGCGGTTCGAAGGCGATTTGCCAGCTCGCAGCAGAACGCACCACGATTTTTGGGGCGCCGGTGGTCCCGGACGTCAGCGCCGCCCAGGCCGCAGCCGCGGGGAGTTCATGCTGCAGCACATCGTCGGCGATTGGGGCTCGCGAATCAACGATCAGCGGCACGTCACCTTCGGCGTAGGCTGCCAACGCTGCAGACAATGCATCGGCTGCCGAAGAGTCATTAATGATTTTGATTTGCACGGCGTCTCTTGGTGCCTGGTGATTTGTCGAATGCCTTGGGATAGGCGCGATACAGCCCCATGGTCACGATGGTGGTGATGACGACTTTGACGAGGTCACCGGGCAGGAACACCAGGGAGGTGATGATGGTTTCGCCAATGGTCAGCTGTGTGAACCAGGCTTGCACCGGAATGCCGAAGAGGTAGATCACCAGGATGCCGCCGATCACTGAGCCGAGCGCTACTCGCCACCAAACCGGGCGCTTACCAACGATCAGCCCAATGATGATGGGGGCGACCAGCCAGCCGATGAGGTAGCCAGCCGTGGGTGTCACGAACACGCCCAGTCCCCCGCGACCACCAGCCAATAACGGGAGCCCTAGGGCAACACCAAGGATGAGTAGTGCCATGGATGCGGATCCTCGCCACGGTCCAAGCACAACGCCGGCAAGCATGACCCCCAGCGTTTGCAAAGTTATCGGCACGGCGCCGACCACGGTAAAGGATCCCAACAGGCCCAAGCCTGCGGTCAACGCTGCAAACACGGCGATGCGTGCTAAATCTCTAGCGGTCATGGTGCTACCTCTCAAGTGAACTGAACACCGTTCAATGAACAGTGCTCAGGATAGCCGAAAAACTCGACATCACCAAGCGTTAGCTACTGCGCTTCAAATACAGCGCAGGTACTCGATGCGCTCGCGATAATGCGTCCTTCCGCATCGCGAATATCAGCTTCAGCATATGCGGCCTTTGAACCGGGGCGGACTACCCAGCCACGTACTGTCACCCGGCCGGTTTCGGCGCTCATGGCACGCAGAAAGTTCACTTTAATTTCCAGTGAGGTGTACGCCTGCCCCGGCCGCAACGTCGTGTGTACAGCGGTGCCGCATGCCGAATCCAACAAGGTCGCAGCGAACCCGCCGTGCACTGTGCCGATGAGGTTGTAGTGCTTCGGCTCTGGCGTGGCAGCAAAAACGACCTCGCCTTCTTGATAGCTGATGGTCTCCATGTTGAAAAACGGTGCGATCGGCGCGAACGGTTCTTCCGAACCCGCCAAGTACTCCACCTGCTCCAACCCACTCATGCGGGCAATATCAGCTGCGGTTTTCGTCATAGGCTCTCCTGGTCTTGTGGCTTCTTCAAGAGTTTAGCGTTCACTGCGACGCGTGATGCTGAGAACTCACTGCATGGGCTCTGTAGTCCATGAGACCATACTCCATGGATAGTCGTCATTCCGTGCCGCTAAGATGAGTGTCGATGTCTACTATGAACCGCGATGAACTCAGCCGCGTGGGGCTGCAATTATTAACCACTCACGGTCTGGCTGACGTTTCCATGCGCCGTGTCGCCAAAGAACTCGATGTGGCGGTGTCGGCGCTGTACTGGCACGTGAAAGACAAGCAATCCCTCCTGGGTGCCATGGTGGACCGGCTCCTGGCAGACGTCAACTTCACGCCGCCCACCGGCGATACACGCCATGACATTACAGTTCGAGCGGAACGACTCTACGACACCATTCTTGAGACTCGCGACGCTGCAGAGCTTGTCGCATCCGCCCTGGCCCTGGGAACCGGCGGAGAAAGAATGCGCGATTCCCTCAACGCCGTCTCACCGAATGCGCTGACTACCGATGCGATCATGGCGTTGATTATCGGCCACGCCACTCTGAATCAACAGCGAACGCAAGCGCAAGCCCTGGGCGTGAATGTTTCACC
>DXCT01000090.1 GCA_019115865.1 Candidatus Yaniella excrementavium
TGCGCGACACCCTCGGCGTCTAACTTCTCGGTGTAATAAGTGGGCTTCTAGCTCCGCAGGAATTGTCCGCGCGGAGTGTGGAAGTCCACTTTTTTACCCCGCAACCAGGTCGCTTGGACCTGTCCGGTGAGCTCTTTGCGGTCATAGGGTGTGATTGGGTTGCGGTGGTGCAGGCTGCCGGCATCAACTGTCCAGGTCGCTTCTGGATCAAAGATCACTAGATCGGCATCATAACCAACCGCTACCCGTCCTTTGTGCTCCACTTGTGCAATTTGTGCGGGCCCATCGGCCATCCAGGAGGCTACGGTTGCCAAGTTAATGCCGCGTTGCCTGGCTTCTGTCCAAACTACTGGGAGTCCAAGTTGGAGTGAAGAGATGCCACCCCAGGCTGTATCGAAGCTCCCGTTGCCGTGTTCTTTCAGTTCAAGAGTGGACGGCGAGTGGTCGGAAACCACAATATCGATCACCCCATCGACCAACCCCTGCCACAGCCGTTCGCGGTTTGAGCTTTCACGGATTGGTGGGGCGCATTTGAACGCTGTCTTACCGTCGTCGATGTTCTCGCTCAACAGTGTTAGATAGTGTGGGCAGGTCTCAACCGTCAGCGGCAGACCTTCGGCCTTTGCCGACGCGATCTGGTCCAGGCAATCGGCGTTTGATAGATGCAGAATATGTGCTCGGGCGCCAGTAGCGCGCATCGCATCTATGACCGATTGGATGGCGACACTTTCGGCTTCGCCTGGCCGAGAGGCGAGGAAGTCGCTATATTTTGAACTTGGTTGTAAGCCTTCCGCTCGAACCTGCTCCAGGGTGTGAGCATCTTCGGCATGCACAATCATCAGCCCATCAAATGTGGCGATCACGGCCAGATCCTGTTGCATTTCTTCGGGCTCAAGTTTAGGGAACTCATCGACCCCCGAGTGTTCTAGAAAGCATTTGAAACCAAAGACTCCGGCGTCGTGCAGTGCTGTTAGTTCGTTGGTATTACCTGGGATCGCACCGCCCCAAAAACCTGTGTCAATGTGAATCTGATCTTTAGCAGCGGCCCGCTTGAGATCTAGGGCATCAACATTGACTGTCGAGGGAATCGAGTTCAACGGCATATCGATCAGCGTCGTCACTCCACCGGCCGCCGCGGCACGGGTAGCTGAGTCAAAGCCCTCCCATTCGGTGCGACCCGGCTCATTGACGTGTACATGGGTGTCCACCAAGCCGGGCAGCACGATTTGGTGTTCTGGAACGTGGATGAGCTGGTCTGCGGTCAGGCTGGTTCCCAACGGTTCCAGTGCCGCGATTTTTCCGTGACGGACACCCACTTCAAGTGGTTGGATACTGCCGTCATGTAGTACCTGCTGGGCCCGGAACACCACGTCAAAGGCAGGTTGTGTCATGCTTGATCCTTTCGTAGGCATCACGCTGGTTGTGCTAATAAAATATCACCGATTTGTTCCCCAATCTGGGTCAACAGGCTCGGTGTTTGGCGCATCGACACATCGGGGTCAGGTTCCAACTCGGTCAGGGCGAAGACTCGGGTGATGCCGGCGGCTTCTGTCTCGACGGTTGAGAGCAGGTTGCGTCCACAGACTGCATAAACTGGAATCCGTTGCTGACTGGCTAGTTGGGCGACCCCGGCAGGCGCTTTACCCTGAAGTGTTTGAGCATCGAGACTGCCCTCCCCGGTGATCACTAGGTCAGCATCAGCTAGAGCATCAGCAAAACCGACCAGGTCTAAAATAACGTCGATCCCACTGCGCCTTTGGGCGCCGAGGACCGCCATCGCGCCGAATCCTGTCCCACCGGCTGCGCCGGCACCAGGTTGCGCGACATGATCGGCAACAGATTGCCCCGCGTCTAGTCCGAAGTCGCGTTCTGTGGCTTCCGCCAGAAGTTGTGCATAGTGCCCCAGGGCTGCGTCAAGCATCACCACATCGTGCCCGGTGAGACCTTTTTGGGGGCCGAATACCGCAGCGGCGCCCTCGTGGCCCAGGAGTGGATTTTCTACGTCGCTGGCGAGCACAAGTTTGGTGTGCATCCAGCGTGGGTCAAGGCCGCTCAGGTTCACTTGGTCCAGGTGTTGCAGGGCTGCGCCACCATCGGCTAGGTGTTTGCCGTTCTGGTCGAGTAGTTCTACGCCTAGTGCCGCCAACATGCCTGCCCCGCCGTCGGTGCAGGCCGAACCTCCCAAGCCCAGCGTGATGCGGGTAGCGCCTGCATCCAGAGCAGCTTGGAGGAGTTCTCCTGTGCCCCTACTGCTGGCTGTGGCCCCGGTCAGTCGGGAGGTTTCTAAGAGTTCAATGCCTGAGGCCTGAGCTAATTCAACCACCGCGTCGATGCCATCGGAGCTGGTATGCATGGCCCAGGCGGCGTCGACGGGTTCTCCAATCGGGCCGGTCACCCGGGTTATCTGGCGCTTGAAACCTGCCGAGATGGCGGCGTCGACGGTGCCTTCGCCACCATCAGCGACCGGCACACAACGTACCTCCGCCGGGGAGATCGTCGAGCGGAGACCCCTTTTGAGCGCTACGGCGACCTCCTCGGCGGTGGCAGACCCTTTGAACTTATCGGCAGCGATAACAATGACCGCCTGTGTGCTCATCGGGCTCACCGTTAATCCAGCAGCATGAGAGCAGTTGGGGCATCTGCTGCGGTAACGGCAAGATCTTCAAACTCGTTGATGCTATCCAGCGCGGTCCCCATGGCAATATTGGTTACGCGTTCGAGGATAACTTCCACGACAACCGGCACTTTGTACTGGTCCATCAAGGACCGGGCTTGAGCAAAGGTGGTGCCGAGCTGCGCTGGGTCTTCGACGCGCAACGCCTTACATCCCAAACCCTCGGCGACTTTGATGTGGTCCACCCCGTAGCCAGCAGTGCCGGATTCTTTAGCTTCTGGGCTGGCATTGATGTTTTCAAAAGCTAAGGAAACCTCGTAATCCATGTCGAAGGCGCGTTGCGACTGGCGGATCAACCCCAGATAGGAGTTATTGACCACGACGTGGAGATACGGCAAATTGTGCTGGGCTCCAACAGCAAGTTCTTCGACCATGAATTGGAAGTCATAGTCACCCGAGAGTGCGACCACGGTTGCATCCGGTTTCGCCCGGGCCACGCCCAATGCGGCAGGCCCTGTCCAACCCAGTGGGCCTGCCTGTCCGGCATTGATCCAGGAACGTGGATTGTAGGCATGCAGCATCTGGGCGCCGGCAATCTGGCTCAAGCCAATCGTCGTGACATAAGTGGTGTCGCGACCGAACGCTTGATTCATCTCCTGATAGACCCGTTGCGGTTTAATCGGCATCTGGTCGAAATGCGTTTTGCGTTGCAGCCCTGCCTTGCGTGCGGTACAACTATTCGCCCAGTCCCTATAGCTGGGTATGGTGCCTGCGGCCTGGCGTTTCCGAGCGGCGGCCAGCAGGGCCTGCAGAGCAGCCTTGGCATCGGAAACCACACCGTAATCAGGAGCGAATACCCGCCCAATTTGGGTCGGTTCAATATCGACGTGAATGAATTTCCGACCCTTCCGATAAGTATTGAGGTCTCCGGTATGGCGATTCGCCCAGCGGTTGCCAATGCCCAGCACGATGTCGGCTTCTAAGAAGCTGGCATTGCCGTAACGGGTGTGGGTTTGAATGCCGACCATGCCCGACATCAACGGATGATCGTCCGGGATCGCACCCCAGCCCATGAGCGTTGGGGCAACGGGGATATCCAGCAGGTCAGCGAGTTCGACAAGCTCGGCTGCGCCGTCGGCGTTAATAATGCCACCGCCGGCGACGATCATCGGATGTTCATGGGCGAACAGCATATCTAGGATCTTATTGGCCTGAGCTTCGGTAGCTTCTGGTTTGAGCACCGGCAATGGTTCGTAGGTGTCAATATCGAAGTCGATCTCGGTCATCTGCACGTCGAGCGGCAGGTCAATAAGCACCGGGCCGGGGCGAGCGGATCGCATGAGCTGGAATGCCTTCTGGAAGGTGCCGGGCACCTGACCAGCTTCCAGAACCGTGGAGGCCATTTTGCAGAGCGGCTTGGCAATCTCATCAATATTGATGGCCTGGAAATCTTCTTTATGTAGAACCGCAACGGGGGCCTGGCCGGTGATGCACAGCAGGGGGATCGAATCGGCTGCTGCAGCATACATTCCGGTAATCATGTCGGTGCCCGCCGGCCCGGACGTGCCAATGCATACGCCGATATTGCCTGCGGCTGCACGGCTGTAACCGTCCGCCATATGCGAGGCACCTTCCACATGGCGTGCAAGCGTGTGCTTGATACCGCCGTGGGCTTTCATCGCTGAATATAGCGGGTTTATCGCGGCACCCGGCAGCCCGAAGGTTTCGGTGGCCCCTTCTTTTTCCAGAATCAATGCGATGGCATCAACTGCGCGCATGAGGGTCATATCGGTCTCCTTGACTCAAAAATTTTTTTGGAAGCGTATTAGTTGTCGGCTCGGCCGGACAGCTGTTCGACCAAACGGAATAGTCCGGAGTGGTCCAAGCCGCCGTCTCCGGTGCGTACCGTTGAGGCAACAAGTTGTGCAACAGCCGCACCGATCGGGATAACAACACCGGCCTCTCTGGCGGCGGCAGTGACAATGCCCATGTCTTTGTTGTGCAGTTCAAGACGGAAGCCGGGGGAAAATTCACGGTCCAGCATTTTCTGGCCCTTTTGATCGAGTACCTTGGAACCAGCTAACCCGCCACCCAGAACCTGCAGGGCTGAGGACGTGTCCACGTCGTAGGCCTCGAGGAAGACGATTGCTTCGGCCAATAATTGGATATTGCCAGCGACCATGAGCTGGTTGGCCGCTTTTACCGTTTGGCCCGAACCTGTGGGGCCAACCAACACGATGGTCTTGCCCATCGCATCGAGTACATCTTGTACAGCTTCGAAGTCTTCTGATTCACCGCCGACCATGATGGACAGCGCCGCATCGATGGCCCCTTGTTCACCACCAGAGACCGGGGCATCGAGGGGTTTGATCCCTGCGGCTCGAGCCTGTTGCGATAGTTCTGTGGTGACATCCGGGCGAATTGAAGAGTTGTCGATCCAGTAGGCACCCTGGGGGGCATTCGCAAAGACCCCATCTTCGCCCGTGACCACCTCGGTCACGTGTGGTGAGTCAGGCACCATAGTGATGATGACGTCCGCGCCTTTGACGGCTTCAGCGATGGTACTGGCGGCTTGACCACCAGCAGTTGCTAGTTCTTCGGTCTTGCCAGGGGAGCGGTTATAACCGGTGACATTAAATCCGGCACTAATCAGGTTCTTCGCCATTGGCAAGCCCATGATCCCCAGTCCGATGAATGCGATGTTTTGTTTAGCCATTGGTTTGTAGTCCTTTCACGTTGTGTGTACAGGCAGTGACGCAGCCGAAATGGCTGGTTAGTTTGCCAGCCAGTCAAAAGCTGTGGCTTGATCTTGTTTGTATTCCAAGGCGACTTTGCCGGTGTAGCCGAGTTCGCGTGCTCGGCTGATCCAGTCGAAGAGCGGCAGTTCACCGGTTCCGGGAGCGCCACGGCCGGGATTGTCGGCAATTTGGATATGACCGAACTGGGTGGTGTGGTTCTCGATGACCTGAGCGACATCGTCACCGTTGACGGCCAGGTGGTAGAAGTCTGCTAGCAGCGCGATATTTTGTGCCGCACCTGCTTCTGACTCGCCTGCCCTGACTTGATCAATAATGGCCAGAGCATCTGCAGCAGTTTTCAGAGGATATTCGGCAGCACCTGAAACTGGTTCGAGCAAGACGGTGCCATCTATCGTGCCAACGGTTTTTGCTGCATAAGCCAGATTCTTGACCGCCAAGATTTCTTGTTCTTCTTCGGTGAATTCCGGTTGGCGCAGGCCATACAGGGCGTTGAAGGCTTTGCAGCCAGTACGTTTACCGATCTCAGCGACAACCTCGACGTTTTCTTTGAATGCTGAGCATTCACCCTTGGTTGAGACTCGCCCACGATCACCCCCAGCCATGTTGCCTGCCCAGAAGTTCAGGCCCACGAGTTTGACCCCTGCAGAGTTTAGGGAATCGATGAATGCATCAATGTCTTGGTCAGAAGGAACGGGCGTGCCATCGAACGGCCACCAAAATTCAACTTCGGTAAAACCAACAGCCGCTGCAGCAGCTGCACGTTCATTGACGGGAAGCTCGGTTAACAGAGTCGAGCAGTTCAACACGAAATCTTGTGCTGAGACTCGGCGACGCTGTTCTTGTGCGGATCCAACGGTATCGGTCATGAATACCTCCATGAATTTCATATTGTGGAAACTTATTTTTGTTTGGTGAAATTTATCGTAAGAGTAAATGTGACTTGAGTCAAGTAGGTTGGAAGAGCGGCTAGCGACCTCGTCGCAAAAGGGCGGGGTCGCGGCAAAAAGCGCCCGACTGAAAAATTGCCTTGACGTTGGTCCTGTGATGTGCGTTACACTTGCAATATATTCTGGAATTCCAATTTCACAATGTGAAAATTTCATCCTATGTTTAGTATCAAAGAAACGAGGGATCGTGAAATCTCTTTTCGCTAAGCCTGCCTACGCAGCAAACCCAGATGCGCCAGAAAATGAACGATTGCCCGGCGGCCGCACTTTTGCTTATGGGCTTCAGCACGTTTTGACGATGTACGGCGGCATTCTTGCAGTGCCCCTCATTATTGGAAACGCCGCAGGACTCTCGCCTGATGACATTGCCAAATTGGTGACTGGAACTTTATTCGTTGGCGGTCTGGCCACCGTGTTGCAATCAGCGGGTCTGCCTTTTCTTGGTTCCCGATTACCGCTGGTTCAGGGTGTTTCCTTTGCAGCCGTTGCTACCATGTTGGCCATCCTCAACGGTGGCAACGGGCTCCAAGACGTATTCGGGGCGATTATCGCAGCCAGTGTGATCGGATTTTTGATCGCACCGTTCTTCGCGAAAATTGTGCGCTTCTTCCCGCCGGTGGTGACCGGTACGGTCATCACCGCCATCGGATTGACCTTATTTCCGGTTGCCGCAAACTGGGCTATGGGTGGTGATAGTGAAACCAGTGATTACGGCTCGATTATGAACATCAGCCTGGCGCTACTGACCTTCGCAATTATCATTGTCTTATCCAAGGTTGGCGTGGCTATACTGTCTCGCCTTGCTATCCTTTTGGGATTGGTCGTCGGCACCCTGGTCGCATGGTTTTTGGGCCAAGCCGACTTCTCTGAGGTGGGCGATGGACTGCCTATCGCATTCCCCGGTCTGCTGGAATTCGGAGTGCCTACCTTTGACATCGCCGCTATTCTCTCCATGGTCATTGTCATCTTAGTAATCAAGACCGAAACCACCGCCGACATCATCGCAGTTGGAGAGATCATCGACACCCCGGTTGACTCCAGACGCATCGCAGACGGTCTACGAGCCGACATGTTAGCTTCCGCCGCGGCACCGTTCTTCGGGTCCTTCACCCAGTCAGCGTTCGCCCAAAATGTGGGTCTTGTTGCATTGTCCGGTATTAAGTCCCGCTGGGTGGTCACCGCTGGTGGCGTGATCATGGTGGCACTGGGGCTGGTGCCATGGCTTGGCCAAGTTGTGGCAGCTATTCCCATGCCGATTCTTGGGGGTGCCGGCATCGTGCTGTTCGGTACCGTAGCCGCCTCCGGGATCCGCAGTCTGTCCACCGTTAAATACGACGGCAACATGAACTTGGTCATTGTGGCCTCGGCGTTGGCTTTCGGCATGATACCGGTGGTCAGTCCAGACTTCTATGCGGCCTTCCCATCCTGGTTTGAAACCATTTTCCACTCTGGTATTTCATCAGCTGCCATTGTTGCAGTGGTCCTGAACATCGTGTTCAATGAAATCGCCGCCAAGACCACCACCCAGGCCTCTGTCTTTGCTGCCAAACCGCTGCGATATCTCACCTCGAGTCATTTGGCAGATCTTCAAGATGGAGATGTCTTCGTTGACGGCAAACTAGTGGACTGCGACGGGGAAGAAGTGCCGGTTATTCCAGAGGAAAAACTGCCAGAGGTCAAAGAAAAGATTGAACGCGGTGAAGTGACTACCACGGCGGAAATTGCCCAAGTTTTGGAAAAGGACAAGACCCGGCCTGCCTCGAGTGAATCCTTCGTTCGAAAAACGGAGACTGACCAGTAACTCGTTAACCAGGAAACAAGAGCAACGACTCAACGCAGGAACAAGGCCTGCAGTGGACATCACGAGATGCTCATATCTCCTTGTTCCCTCTGCAAGTACGGCGACAGCTCGATCAGCATCCGCTGGTCGAGCTGTCGCCTTGTTGTGACAGGGCAAAAGTGGTCCGGCGTCGGACGAAGGTGTCTGCGCTGAGTTCATAGGATGCCATATCACAACAGCACCGGTAATTTTAGGAGCGAACAATCAAAACAGTGGCTGTAAGCAAGTGGTTAACGCAGTGAATGTCCTCAATACTTGGGTGGATCTGTCCGGGCCGCTTTTAGCTCGGATCACGTGTTACCTATAGACGTCAAGAGCCTCAAGTGCCGCCCAAAACAAAGCTACGTCTGCTGTCTGATCAAGACGTAGTCCGCTCATTTCGGTCACCCGACGCATCCTATATACGAGTGTCTGTTTATGCACGTGAAGTTTGTCTGCTGCAACATTCCAAGAACGATTCTCTTCTAAAAACACACGTAAAGAGCGCACGTACTCACTGCCATGTTGCTTATCGTGTTGTAGAAGCTGGCTGAGTGTCTGTTCAATTAAGAGATCAGCGTCAGGTGCGCTATTGGGAACGATAGAGGCCTTGCGTTCACGGAAGTAAACCACCGACATCTGACGTTCCACAGCGCTCTGGTGAGCGAGCTGCGCTTGGCCTAATCCGGTCCGCACATCTTTCACGGAACGAATACTATTACTTACTCCAAGGTGCTGCACTCGCTTATTGACGATCTCTAGGGCTTCGGTGGTTGCTGAACAGAGAATGTGAGTGGTTTGACCCTGTGGGTATACAGCGCTGCGAAAGCCTGCATCTAAAAGTTCATGGAATAGCCGGATGCCATTGCTTATCCGGTTCCCGATGGCGATGTAATAACTCTGGTTTTCAAAATCTAGCATTGCCCACGTACGCTGTTCCACGTCTTTGGTCTCGACACCGTCTATGAAGCTACTTAACAAAGCCGCACTCTGGCGATAGGCTTTTTCTCGCTCAGTTTTCTTTTGTTCCAAATCTAGTGCTGCAATAAGTGAGATGTGCTGTCGAATCCCTTGTTCTAACGGATTGTGCTGTGGTTCCTGCGGCGTGAGACGGACGAGAGCCTGAGGAAAGCCCGGGATAGGTAATTCAAGAGCATCGGATGCAGCTTGCGCGGTATGTGATTTTTTATCGTCAATCGGTTCAGAGGCATCTTCTTGCTTGTAGTCGTTGATGATACTCACGTTGTATCCAATCGTCGCGCCTACCAGTTCAAGTCGATTCACGTCTTTGCTGTGATCAACGGTTGTCAGTAGGACAGCTTCATAGAGGCGGTTGGACCGCTGCAATCGTTCCCTCTCGTTACGTTGTTCGGAATCTGCGATAGCGCGACTTAAGACGATGAACGGTATCTCACGTTGAGTGAGAATTACGATAAAGGCGAGTTCATTTGCTCGGGTTAAAAATGCCTCGGTTAGTTTTGGCGCATTCATATTTTGGCCGATAGCTACTCCAACAATCCCATGAGCTGAACATTCTTCAACATAACGTCGCTGTCCTGCAGCATCAGCGGGTATTGCGAGCCCGGTTGTCATCACGAGATGAGTCGCGCCTAACCAGTTCCAGGGCTCAGGCTCTTCACAACTATGCGCCCAGGCGATGGGCTGATATTGGCCGCCGTGACCTGCGATTATTTTTGATCCGCATTCGGGTATCTCCGTGAGCAAATGAGCAGTCAGAGCCATATGTTCATACTTTCACATAAATTGGGAAAGAGTTGTTTGCCTAGTGGTGGCGTTGAGGTTGTCAGGATCCTACCACGCTGTATTGCTAATTCGATCTAGAGTCCCTGACAAATATGCCAATTTTGACCACTTAGATGTTGCGACGGGCTTTGCCAATGCGTGCAAATGAGCCTCGGTTCATACGATCGAATAAGGTCCCGTTTGAAAGTTCCATAACTTTCGCAAATAGTAATCCAGATCACTCTTCGGCAGACTGTTGTTCACGTCTTTCAGCCTCTTCACCGCAGTTCTCAACGCGACTCGGTATGGAGATGCTGAAATCTAAAGTGGCAACCGCTCTGAAGGGAAAAGAATGTTTCGAGTTGGAATTGACGTTGGTGGAACCTTTACCGACCTATTCGCATGGGATGAGTCCGCAGGTTCGGACCAACGGGTTAGAACCGCCAAGGTCTTAACTACGCCTGATGACCCTTCGCGCGGGGTGCTTCTAGCTTTAGCCAAAGCTGACATCGCGCCCGAGGAGATGAGTGTGCTCATTCACGGAACAACAATTGCGACAAACGCATTGTTGGAAAGAAGATTCGCTGAACCGATTCTTATTACTACCGAAGGGTTTCGCGACACGATCGAAATCGGTCGTCAACGACGTGAAAATCTCTATGATCCATACCAGCAAAAATCCGCGCCCCTCATTAGCCGGCATAATCGTCTCACTATAGATGAGAAAATGGGCGCGGACGGGCAAACAGTCATTCCATTGGACGTCGAAAGAGCACGCGAACTCGCCCAAATTATTCAGGAGCGCGACGTTAATAGCATTGCTATCGCGTTTATCAATAGCTATCAATCAGGCGAACATGAGCGGCAGATGCGCGACATTCTGTTGGAATCGAATCCGGACCTGAATATCGCACTCTCCAGCGAGACCAGCCCGAAGGTCCGTGAACTGGGTCGCTTTATGACCACGGCTATTCGAACCGCATTGTTGCCTGTAGTTGGCGATTATATGACGCGCTTAGAAGAAGAACTTATTCGCAAAGGTTCTACGGCTCCGCTCTATATTGTGAAGTCCAACGGCGGCATGATGACCTCGGCAATGGCCAAAGCTCGTCCAGAAGAACTTTTGGAATCGGGACCCGCCGGAGGCGTCGCGGCCGGAGCCTACATCTCTGAAGTCACTGACAACCCAAATATCATTGTCTCTGATGTGGGCGGGACCAGTTTTGAGGCATCTCTACTTGAGGACAGCCAAGGGTTAGTTACTGATGAATACGAACTCGAATGGGAAATGCCCATTATCACGCCAATGTTGGATATTCGTTCCATTGGTGCAGGCGGTGGCTCGATTGCCTGGATCGATGATGGAGGCTCATTGCGGGTCGGGCCGAAAAGTGCAGGGGCCTCCCCGGGGCCGGCGGCCTATGGTTTGGGCGGCAAACAGCCGACCGTAACGGATGCCAACGTGGTATTGGGGCGCATCAGTGCTGACCTTGGCGGGAAATTCGAACTTGATGTTGAAGCCGCACGAACAGCAATCAGCACACTGGCAACCAAACTGAATATCAGTATTGAAGATGCCGCTGAAGGTATCACCCAGATTGCCAGCGAGAGTATGGCTTCAGCGATCCGAATGGTTAGTAGTGATCGAGGACGTGATCCACGAGACCACACATATGTTGCATTTGGTGGTGCCGGTGGATTGCACGCTTACGAACTGTGCCGTTCAGCGGGTATTCCAAGGATTATCGTGCCACCCTACGCAGGTGTTGCATGTGCCTTTGGTGCGATCACTATGGATGTTCGTCACGACCTGGAGGCGACTTTCTATTCACCATTGTCCGATGTTTCTTTAGACAAGTTGAACGAAGAATTCGAAAAACTGGAAGCCGAAGGGCGTCGTCTGATGTCCGAGGAAAACGTGTCGGGTGACAAGATCGTCATGGAACGTTCCGCAGCAATGCGCTATATCGGCCAGTCATATGAAGTGACCACTCCGATATCGAGCGGCACTATTAGCGCTGAGGATCTTTCCAAGATTGAAGAGACCTTCTGGAGTGAACACCAAAAAGAATATGGCGTCCACTCGACAACGATTCCTGCGGCATTGGTCAATCTCCGCGTTACGGTCATCGGCGCGACTGAAAAACCATCAGAACAAGAAATTACGTCGGTCTTTGGTTCAGCACAAATTCAAGCACCATCGAATGGTAGGACCAGGCAGGTCTACTTTAACGGAGAATTTCATGACGTCCCCATTGTGAATTCTGCAGGAATGAATCACGGCGAAGCTTTTGAAGGCCCGGTCATCCTCGAACAAAAAGACGGCGTTGTCGTTGTTCCACACGGTGGATCAGGATCCATCGATCAATTTGGCAATATCACTATTGATTTGGAGAAAGCCCTATGAGTACCCACGCAGTTATGCAGCGCACCCTTGATCCGGTCACGTTCGAAGTGCTTCGCAGATCTTTCGAATACACCTGTGAACGCATGAGTCAGGTCCTACAGAAGTCCTCATTCTCCCCGATTATTTACGATATGGTCGACTTCTCGAACGCCATTTTCGACACGGACGTAGAACTGATTGGACAAACCGCAAACTGTCCGGTGCACTTAGCAGCCATGCATTTCAGTGCCCGAGCCAGCTTGAAAAAGTATCCAATTGAAACTATGCAAGATGGCGATGTCATTATCCTCAATGATCCGTATGAAGGTGGAACCCATAACCCAGACGTCACCCTCACAGCCCCAATCTTCAACGATGGTGAATTGCTAGGATTTGCGGTCAGTCGCGCACACTGGACCGATGTCGGTGGTAACTTTGACACCCACAACGCGGGCGAAGGTATGCGGTTGCCTCCGATGAAACTGGTTGAGTCCGGCGAAATGAATAGCGACCTTATCGCCATTATTCGTAACAGCACCCGCACCCCACAATACATTGAAGGAGACATCCAGGCGCAGCTGGCAGCCCTATGGGCTGCGCGTGATGAACTACAGCGTCTTGCCCAAAAATATGGAAATGATGTACTGAAGCGCGGCATGCGTGAAGTATTGGACTACACCCAGGAAATGACAAAAGCAGCGATCCGTCGGATTCCTAATGGTGTTTATCACGGCCAAGACTACATTGACAGTGACGGAATCTCCGATGACCCGGTGTGGGTTCGGCTGCAGTTGACCATTGAGGACGACATAATTCGGGTGGATCTCTCAGAGTCTGATGACCAAGTGTTAGGTCCGATTAACTCTCCATATGCAAATACTGCCTCAGCGATTTATTATTCACTAAAGTTCTTCGTTAGTCCTGAATCTCCGGCTAATGCGGGCATGTACCGCCAGATCGAGATGAGTATCCGTGAAGGTTCCTGGCTGAACCCTGTGTGGCCAGCAGCGGTACTGGGCTGTACGACGGCGACCTCATCGAAGATTACCGGCGCTGTATGGAACGCCCTTGCGGAGGCTATTCCAGATCAGATCGTGGCATCAACCTATGCCGATGCGAACTGGTTTGTGGCAAGTGTTTCCGACCCAGTAACAAAACAGGTCGAAGTGTTCACGGACCTCCCTGCAGGAGGCTGGGGCGGAACACCTGCCGGTGATGGCATGCATGTAACTATGGATCCTTTGGGCAACTGCCAGAACCTGCCTGCCGAAACCGCTGAGTTGCTGTACCCGATTCGCTACAACTCGTTTGAAATGCGTACTGACTCTGCTGGTGCAGGAGAACACCGTGGCGGAGCAGGGGTCCGCGTAGAAATCGAATTCCTGGGACGCGGCGAGATCATCACCATGGAGTCATCTCGAACACGAGAAGGCTCACCGGGCGTTCGCGGTGGCGGACAAGGGGGCCGACAGATGCAACAGCGCCTACGTAACGACGGGGCTTTGGAGACCATTGGCGGTCTTGATAATGAAGGGAACTGGTTGCCGCAAATGCTTGGCGGCGTTGAATTTGCTCCTGGAGACTCGTTTGTCTTCAGTAGCGGTGGTGGCGGCGGCTGGGGCGATCCGAAGCAGCGGAAAGCAGAGTTAGTCGCTGCTGACGTTCGAAATGAGATCGTCTCGATCGATGCTGCTCGCGATATTTATGGCGTTGTAATTCGTGATGATTTCAGCGTTGATGAAACAGCTACGAAAGCACTACGTCAGTAAAAAGATCGCACCGGCGTTTCGTTCGTAACCGGTCAAATTGAGCCAGGGGAGGTTACCTCCCCTGGCTCGCCTCGGAGGATTGCATGTTTACACGCATTGGACAAGGCTCAACACTGTGGAAAGGGCAACATCTGCAGCTGCCTTGGGGACAACTCACTCATCACGGCTCCTCGTTGGCCCTTACAACCTCACGTGGACAGACCTCTGCAGAACTGGTTGAAGACCGTAGTCCGTTCTTGGAAGTGCATTGGACACCTACGTATTTCATAGCGGGCTCTGCTGGCGGTGAGGAACTCTTCTTCGGAATCCAAGAGGAGTCAGGTGTCCAACAGATCGCGTCGCTACCGCGATGGGATGTTCAAAAGAGCTTTACTCCAGGGACCCACACAGTGAGATTCTTCGATGTCGATCACGAATCCTGTGTGGTCTCAAATGAAGTCGGACTAGCCATGGTCACAGTCGACCGGAAGCTTGTCTGGCAGATCCACCATGGAGACACGACGCAAAGAGTGCTTTCCGTTGACGAAGAACATATCAATTTAATGGGCTTGAACACGGCAAAACGTATAAATACCGCAACCGGGGCAATACAAGAACAGCCTCTTGAACAGCAACAGCAACAGCAACAGCAACAGTAACTTAGTCGCGGCCATTTTATCCTTATCAAGTTCTACCGCGAATCTTCACGGAACGAAACGATAAAGAAAGCAGTAAAGAATTTTGGAACAACATAAGTCATTCGTTAACGGTGAAGTGTCTTTTTGGTTTCGCGACATCGGATACCCAGAGCATCGACCGGCATTGCCAGGTCCGCGTAATGCCGATGTTGCCATTGTGGGGGCAGGTTTAAGTGGGCTCTGGAGTGCCTACTATTTGAAGCAAGCGCGCCCTGATTGGGACATATGTATCATAGAAAAAAATTTCGCTGGATTTGGCGCATCGGGCCGCAATGGTGGCTGGCTTAGTGGCGAACCAGCCGGAAAATTCCGGCATTATGCAAAAACTCATGGTACTCAAGCTGCAATAGCGCAACAGAAGTTAATGTTTGCCGCGATTGATGAGATCCTTGCTGTTGCACACAAACACGGCATTGACGCTGATATCGAAAAAGACGGTTTGATTCATGTTGCGCTGAACCCCGCACAAGTTTCCCGGCTGAAGGTTCAGCGAGAAACGTTGTTGGACCAAGGCTGGGAAGAAGACGACATGGTTTTGATGTCACAGTCTGAGCTCGGCGACCGTGTGAATATCGCCGGTGCTCTCGGCGGCTTTTGGACTCCGCATTGCGCGCGAGTGCATCCGGCAAAATTGGTTACCGGACTTGCACGAGTCGTTGAATCAATGGGTGTTCAAATTTATGAACAAACCGCAGTTGAAGCGATCGGCTCTGCCAGAGTTGAAACACAACAGGGAGACGTTACTGCGAGATATATTGTTTCTGCCCTTGAAGGATATTCCGACTCATTGAACGGAGAACAGCGCAGGCTACTGCCGCTCAATAGCAGCATGGTGGTAACAGAAATTTTGCCCGACAGTGTGTGGGAGGAAATCGGCTGGTCTGGGGCAGAGCTTGTAGGCGATGCTGCGCATAGTTTTGCTTACAGCCATCGCACACTTGACGGAAGAATAGCCCTTGGTGGTCGGGGCGTACCATATAATTTCCGCTCGGGATATAAGGCTGATGGAAAAACCGACATGGACACCGTCAAGGAGATTGCAGATAAACTCACTGCGATGTTTCCGGTGCTGAAAGACTACGGCTATGTCCATGGTTGGAGCGGCATCCTAGGAGTGCCTCGAGACTGGAGTGCTGCAGTCCAATTTGACGCGTCCACAGGCATTGGAAAACTTGGTGGGTACGTTGGGCATGGATTGACTGGCACAAACCTTGCTGCTCGAACACTGCGGGACTTGATCTTAAACGAAGACACGGAACTTGCGCGCTTGCCTTGGGTTGATCGCACAGCAAGGCGTTGGGAGCCTGAACCACTGCGGTGGTTGGGTGCTAATGCGATATACGCTGCGTATAACGTCGCAGATAAACGTGAAGATGCCAGCAACAGCACCAAGAGCTCGTCCATTGGTTTGTTGGCTAATCGCATTAGTGGCAGATGGTGAAAGCCCCTGACAAAAAAGATTGGCGGTGTTGTACTGACATTTTCAGTACAACACCGCCAAAGTTTTCTTACGAGGCGTTTAGAGCATGACCTGGCGGTTGACATCCTTATACAGTAGATATCGGAAATTCGATGGTCCACCGGCATAGCAAGCCTGCGGACAAAAAGCACGTAGCGCGAAATAGTCGCCGGCTTCGACCTCCACCCAGTCTGCATTGAGCCGGTAAACCGCCTTGCCCTCAAGTACGTAGATACCATGCTCCATGACATGGGTTTCAGCAAACGGGATCACCGCACCTGGTTCAAAGGTCACAACATTGACGTGCATGTCGTAGGCCAGGTCCGTAGTATCGAGTAACCGTGTGGTCCGCCAGGCATTATCGGTGCCTGGCATAGCGACTGGGTCAATCTCGTATTCATGGCCGAACACTGCTTGCGGGATGCGCCCCTCGAGTGGCTCATAGCGTTTCCGGAACCAGTGGAACCGTGCAGGACCCTCTCCGGTTCCATGGACTTGCCACGCGGCCCCGGGCGGCAGGAAGGCAAACCCACCCGCTGAGAGTTCATGAGTCTGGCCCTCGTGTTGCACCGCGATGGAGCCATCCAAGACAAAGAGGAAGCCTTCGACTTCGGGCTGAGGCTCGGGCCGGCTGGAGCCACCGCCGGGTTGGACCTCGACAATGAGCTGAGCAAATGTAGTGGCTCCACCGGCCACCGGCCGGTTTAAGAACCATGCACGTGTGTCTGTCCAGTCGGGCAGCACGGAGGTGACAATATCACGCAGTACCCCCTTGGGGATCACGGTGTAGGCCTCGGTTACCACAGCCCTGTCGGTCAGTAGATCCGTCTGCGGTGGGTGACCACCCTGCGGTGCATAGTAGGGGGGAATTGAGGTCAAAGCGGTCTCCTTGAACTGTTGAGTAATCACGATGCGGACTCTGGTACCAGACCGGTTGAAGCCAAATGCTGTAGTGCAAGTCGGTCTAAGCCGATGCGATGTTGCATCTGCGTAGGATCTGCAGCACCACACGCGATACTGCGAAGAATGTATCGAGCTAGTGCTTTGGCTGTGGCGGGTTCGTCCATGATGCCGCTGTGTTCGGTTCGCACGTATCGCTCCAATCGGTCCACTGCTGAAGTCAGCGAACGGTTGAAGAAATCGAAAGTTGCCATAAACCGGGTTGGTAGTTGAGCAGGATGCATATCCCAGCCCTGGTAGATGCCTCGACGTAGGTGGCGTCCTACTAACCGGGCGTGGAGCTGCCAAGCATCACGGACCTGCTCAGGATCGCCTACGGGCAAGATATTGGTAGAGCCATCCGAGAAGTGCACCCCTGTTTCGGCAACCGCGGTCAGGACGACGTTCTTAGCAAAATCAGCGGCTGGGTGCTCCATGGATTGGTAGGCTGCGGCAATCCCCAGCGAGGCCGAATAGTCGTAGGTCCCGTAGTGCAACGAACTGATCCGACCTTGTCCGGCGTGGACTACGTCGGCCACTGTGGAACGCCCGTCGGCGCTGATAATCAGCTGCGGTGTTTCTACCTGCACCTCGTAACGCAGCACACCCTCTGCTAGGCCCAATCCGGATTCAAGCGCGGCAGTAACATCGTTCATCGCCTTGACCTGATCAACTGTTGTGACCTTCGGCAGGGTCAACATGGTTGAGGGAGGTAGCTCACCGGTGAGTTCTGTCAGAGTTGCCAGATACCGTTCTAAAGTGCGCAGTCCACGAACACGTAGATCAGCCTCTAGGCACTTGAAACGAATCCCAATAAATGGTGGTGCGGTACCTTCCTGCAATGCTTTGGCAACCTGTTGGGCCGCTGCAGTGGCGTGTTGATCTTCTTCGGCATCGTTGCGACGCCCATAGCCGTCTTCAAAATCGATGCGCAGATCCTCAACCGGCTCATTGGTGAGCTTGCGCTCAACGAGTGTAGCCAGCTGATCTCGATATTCCGGATCAGCCGTGCTATCCACCGCCAGCTCTGCGATCTGAGACATCCCACCCTGCTGTCGGACGGTATTCAACGCCTCTTGACCCCAATGTTGTGCGGTGTCGAAGCTGAACTGATCGGCAGGAACATAAGCGGTGTGCACAGCTTGGCGACGCCCATCGTCCCCCGGATAGGCACTTGCCAGCAGAGCATCTGTGGCAGCCAGGGTCTGATTCAGTTGGTGAAACACGTCATCGTTGAGAATCACTGGTCAATCACCTCGTAGGCAGGCAGGGTTAGGAAGTCGACAAAGTCCTCTTCGCGTCCGCTGGTGATGCGAGCGATGATCTCCGCGGCAGGCTTGTAATAGCGGAGAAAAATGTCATCATCATCGACTTCGTCGCGCAGCCGTTGGACTTCTTCCTCAAGGATAGCTGTGACGCGCGCCGCAGTCATCACCTCGCCGGTATCTGCCGCGGTCACGTTATTGGCGATCAGCTGCCAAACCTGCGAGCGGGAAATTTCAGCGGTGGCGGCATCTTCCATGAGACTTCGGATTGCCACGGCACCGTTACCCGACAGCCAGACTGCGGTATAAGCAACGGCAACATATAGGTTATTGCGTACGCCTTCTTCGGTTATTTGACCCGGTGCAGATTCGACGTCGAGGAGATCTGCGGCTGTAACGTTGACATCATCGCGTTGCCGGTCGACTTGGTTGTGCTTGCCGCCGAGCACCTTATCGAATTCCGCTACACAGATCGGCACCAGATCAGGGTGGGCGACCCAGGAACCGTCAAAGCCATCTTCGGCTTCGCGCTGTTTATCAGCACGGACCTTGCCCATGGCAATTTCATTGGTCTCGGGTTGATGACGATTGGGAATGAAGGCGGCCATCCCGCCGATTGCAAAGGCACCGCGACGGTGACAGGTCTTAACTAATAGGTCGGTATAAGCACGCATCATCGGTGCGGTCATCGACACATCCGCGCGATCAGGCAGCACAAATTTCTTGCCGGCTTCACGGAAGGTTTTGATGATCGAGAATAAATAATCCCAACGCCCAGCGTTGAGCCCCGCGGCATGGTCGCGAAGTTCATAGAGAATCTCGTCCATCTGAAAAGCTGCGGGGATAGTTTCGATAAGTACGGTAGCCCGAACGATCCCGTGGTCTAGGCCGAGTTCGGCTTCGGAGAACGAAAAAATGTCGTCCCACAGACGGGCTTCTAAGTAGTGTTCTAGCTTTGGCAGATAGTAGAATGGTCCGTTGCCTTGTTCATGTAGTAGAGCAGCATTGTGGAAGAAGTGCAGTCCAAAGTCCACCAACGCACCAATGGAACGATCGCCGTCGATCTCGAGGTTCTTTTCGCTGAGGTGCCAGCCGCGCGGTCGTACGACGACGGTCGCCAATTCTTCGGCAGGGCGTAGCGAATAGGATTTACCTTCCGGCGATGTGAAGGACAGGTTGCCTCGAGTAGCGTCATACAGGTTGACCTGAGATTCAATCACGTTGTGCCAAAATGGTGCCGACGCGTCCTCCAGGTCGGCTAACCACACTTTGGCGCCGGAGTTCAGTGCGTTGATCGCCATCTTGGATGGGGCGACCGGACCGGTGATCTCCACGCGTCGATCGCGCAGTTTTTCAGGTGCCGGTGCCACAGTCCAATCAGATTCACGAATATGCTTGGTCTCTGGCAGAAAGTCCATGGTCCCAGCTTTTACAGCTGCCTGTCGAGCGGTGGCTCGTGCTCGGAGCAGGTCATTGCGCCGCGCTGCGAAGCGCCGGTGCAGTTTTTCTAAGAATGCTAGCGCCTCCGGGGTCAGGATCTCGTCGGCGCGGTCCATCTCGGTACGGTCAGTCATAGTAATAGTCATTGCGGGGTCTCCTTTGGAGTCTCAACAAGGGATAGAAGAAGGTTTTGAAGGGTTAGCCATTTTGACGCGCGGTTTCGGTAATTGCGTCGGCAACTCGTGTGGCTACCTCGGGGTCGAACACCGAAGGAATGATGTAGCCGGGGTTCAGCTCGTCAGCAGAAATACAGGAAGCGATGGCTTGTGCTGCTACAACGAGCATCGCGTCGGTAATATCGCTGGATTGGGCGTCGAGCAGTCCGCGGAAAAATCCTGGGAATGCCAGCACATTGTTAATTTGGTTTGGGTAATCTGAGCGACCGGTCGCTACAACGGCGGCATGCCGCGCTGCGATATCAGGATGGACTTCTGGGTCTGGATTAGACATCGCAAACACGATCGCATTGGCGTTCATTGCTTTGATATCTTCTTCGTCTAGCAGATCAGGAGCCGACACTCCGATGAAGACATCCGCGCCAGCTACCGCGTCTTTTAACGACCCGGCAAAGTTTTCCTGGTTGGTGTGTTCTGCCAACCACTGACGGTGCTGATCTTCATGTGTTGAACCGTGTTCGATCACACCGCTGCGGCCGGCGGCCAGAATGTGCTGGGCACCAGAAGCGATCAGGAGTTTGATGATGGCGGTCCCTGCTGCGCCAACGCCGGACACTACGATCCGAATATCCTCGATGTCTTTGTCAACAACTTTCAACGCGTTGATCAACGCAGCCTGGGTCACGATCGCCGTACCATGCTGGTCGTCATGGAAGACCGGGATGTTGAGTTCTTCACGCAGGCGAGCTTCGATCTCAAAACAGCGCGGTGCAGAGATATCTTCGAGATTAATGCCACCGTAGGCGGGGGCGAGTGCTTTGCAAATGGAAATAATTTCTTCGGTGTCGTTGGTATCAAGCGCCACTGGCCAGGCGTCAACGCCGGCGAATTGCTTAAAGAGCACTGCTTTGCCTTCCATGACCGGCATTGCTGCTTCGGGGCCGATGTCGCCGAGACCTAGAACTGCGCTCCCATCGGTGACGACAGCAATGGTATTGCGTTTGATCGTCAGGTTGCGAGCATCAGCCTTGTTCTTTGCGATTGCTTGGCAAACGCGTGCCACCCCTGGAGTGTAAGCCCGTGAGAGGTCGTCGCGGTTGCGCAACGGAACCTTCGGTGTCGTTTCGATCTTGCCACCGAGATGCATCAGGAACGTGCGGTCTGATATGTTTCCGACCTCTACGCCATCAAGGGCATCCACTGTGGTCCGAATCTCGTCGCCGTGAGCGCGATCCCGGATATTGCATGATACATCGACGGTCATGCCACTGTGAGAGGACCCCACAACATCCACGCCGGTAATCTGTGCGCCGGTGCTGGCCACAGCGTTCGTTACATCCGAGGTTGCGGTAAACGTTGCAGGAGTGGAAACTCGAACGGTGATGGAGTAGCCAGGGCTTGGTGCAGACATGAAAGGCTCCTTTGAGAACATTGTTATTCCACCATGCGGAATGAAATCTTTACTCTGTGAAATACAGTATTGCGCATCACGTTTATTTCAGCAAGTGGAAATATGTTTTCAAAGATTAGATGTAGCATGAGACTATTCCATTGTTGAAAGGGTTGATCATGGAGGACGTAGTAAGCAATGTCGACGGGCCGTCCACGAAGTCGGCGCGGTCGGGGGTTCAGTCCGTTGTGCGCGCATTTGCGCTACTGGATCTCATTGCGGATGCCGGTGGAAGGGCAACGCTCAGTGAACTTGCAGAGCGGGCTGATCTGCCGATGCCCACCATTCACCGGCTGCTTAGGACGCTGGTCGGCTTGGGTTGCGCGCGCCAAATGGAAGACCGCGGGTACGCTCTGGGCCCCGCTCTAATGCGTCTCGGGGACCTTGCGGGTAGGCAGCTTGGGGATATCGTGCAGCCTTACCTGCGGTCGTTGGTTCAAGATCTGGGGGAGACGGCCAATATCGCGGTACTCGACGGTGACATGATGGTGTATTCAGCACAAGTGCCATCGCAGCACTCCATGCGCATGTTCACAGAGGTGGGGCGCCGCGTCCACCCGTCGGCGACGGGGGTAGGGAAAGCGGTGCTGCCAAGTTTGAAGCAAGAACGCATTGCGCAAATTGTGCAATCTTCCGGCATGCCGGAGTTGACGCCAAAAACGATTACTGATTATGACGAGCTCCTGGAAGAGCTTGAGCGTATTCGGGAACGCGGCTATGCCATTGATGAGGAGGAGCAGGAGTTGGGTGTTCGCTGCTTTGCGGTCAATGTTCCAGGGGCGCCTACTCCGACGGCAGTCTCGGTGTCGGGCCCGAAGAGCCGACTGGACGAGGAATTTGCGAAGCGCGCTATCCCTCTGCTGCAGGGTGCAGCGCAGCAGATTAGTGCGGAGTTGAATCGAGTCGAGTAGCTTGCCGCGTCGGCTTCAATCTCAAACCCGGACTCGCAAGAGTCCGGGTTTTGTATTTGCCTTGTGCCCAACCCCTTGACAGGGCTGACGTATTGGCGGACACTGTACTCCATGCAGTGAATATTGTATTCCACTATATGGAAGTAGGTTGACATGACCACTGATCATAATGAATATGCGCCTGGCACATTTCAGAACAGCAGCTCCTGGGAGCCGGTTGGCGGCGACGATCCAGATTTTGCACCCGTGACTGAGTTCCCGCCCCTGCTGTGCAAGGTCCCGTGGTTAAAATCCGTGCTCCCTGCCTGCCGGTGAGGTACGTGACCACCCGGGGCTGGGTAGACTTCGCCCAGGAATGGTGGGTAGATCGTGGAGAGTAGTGTGCAACGCATACCGTCTGCAAAGACGGTATGCGTTTTTTGATTCTGTCGTAGTGTACTGGTGGCCAGGTCAAATGCTCCGAGGTGAGCGCGAGTCGAACGGGCCGTTGCGCATCGCGTGTTTTCCTGCGAAACGTAACGACCCGTTCTAAGGTTGAGGCGCTTGATATGTCCGCAGCGCTTAGCAGAAGCCGGCTACGCCAACCCAGTCGCGTTCGTCCAATGCCGCGCTCTTGCGCGCTACGGTGGCTTCAATGAGCCCGTATGGGCGATCTGCCGCGTAGAACACCTCGTTAGGATTCTCGAGACCAAAACGATCCAGGTCGAAGAGGAAATGGTGTTTATTTGGACAGGAGAACTTGATCTCGTCGATCTGCGGAACCGCTGCGATAACCTTCTCTGCCATTTGGTACAGGGTGTGCTGCAACGCATAGGAGTAGTGATCGGTGAAGGTTTCCAGGATGATGTCCTTGACCTTTTGATAGGTGGCTTCAAAGTCGACGTCGGTCGTGTTGTACCGCCAGCGAGTCGCGATATCCGTAGCTAGAACGCGATCTTCAGTCTCTTCCAGTGTGGTGTACCGATCCTTCGGGTACCCAACAAAGCCCGATTCGGTGGTCTTCAACACCGTCAGATCGTAGAATCCGGAGATCATGATATCTCGGTCACCATCGCGGACAAGCAGTGCCGTGCGAATTTCGGGGGCTGAGCGGTAGAACGCGTGGTCATGATCGTTGATCCGCGACCACCCGTATTCTTCTGCGGCCCAGCGACCGCCAGTGACCCAGTCGAAACCAGATGTGAAGTGATCGGCAAGACCGATGAGGAATTGCTCGGGTGATGCAATGCCATTTTCTTTTGCTTTAGCGAATATCGTGTTTTTCTGTGTATCAGTTGGGACGACGTTTTCGTTGTTTCCCTCGGTGTGTGCGGTTTGGAAGTCTCCGCGTAGTTGAGAGGTTACATTCAGGTCCCGGATGCTGTGCCGTTTGGTGTCACGGTACACTCGCATAACTCGATTTTCTGCTTTGCCGAACTGGTTGGTTGTCAGACGAACCGTATCATTACTCACTGGGGTGTTCTCCATGGTTTGGCTGGTCATTGAATTGTCTCCTAATAACTGATTCCTTGGTCCTTGCGGCAACCGCTGACTGAGTTTTCAACAGCTCCTGGGTCAGCTGCCGCGATAGGTGGAATAGGCGAAAGGGCTCAGCAGCAACGGGATGTGATAATGCTTCTGCCCGGGCTCAACCGTGAAGTTCACGATGACCGAGGGGTAGAAGGTTTTGACATTACGGCTGCTAAAGTATTCGCCGGTTCCAAAGGCGATCCGGTATACACCGGCCTCCAGGGTTTCTGGGCCCAGTTCGGGCACACGGCCATCAGCATTCGTGACGGCCTGGGCAATCTCCGTATTATCATCGCGCTGTAGCGTTATGGTTACGCCGGGTGCGGGTGTGCCGAGAGAAGCGTCGAGTACGTGAGCGGTGACAAAGCTCATGAGAATAGTCCTTTCAAGCGGAGAGTCGCGATTTGGCTTAACTGATCTGCTACTTCTTGGCTTTCTTGTTCCGCGGTATTGTTCATACGACGGCGCAATTCGGCAAGAATTTCATCCGAACTCCGACCTGCTGCACGAATGAGGAAAACCTGGTCGAAGCGTTCCTCATACTCGGCGTTTCCCTGGTCGAGCTGGGTCTGTATGTCGGTGGTGATGCCGAGCTCGGCTTGTTCCTCTCGTGAGAGTCGGGCTTCGGTGTGACCGCCCCGGGCGCGTTCGCCGATCCGCGGGTGATGGAGCAGTGCTTGGTCGACTTCGCTCGGGGTGAGCTGTGCGCCGGCGTGATCGGCAGCTTGCAGAATGCTGTCGACGGAATCGTATGGTCGCCCTTCACTGATGTCCTTGATCCAACGTGGTACATCCAAGCATGGTCGAAGCGCCTGTTCGGCTTGCTTCTGGGTAAGGGCGTTGAATTCCTGCACGTTCACCTTGACTAAACCTCCACGATGCGAAATATTATTTTCATGTAGTGTAATATAGTGAACTGTGTCACGTCTATAAAGTCAAGCCGGTTTTGCCAGTTTCTCGAATTTTTCGGCGCTGTTGCTGATGACGGCATGGGCGAAACCGCGCCGGTAGACCCGGCGCCAACTTTGACGCAGATGATTTGTTGCATCGTGTCGTGACAAGTTGATCACGAACTTTGCAAAACAACCACCTAAAGATGATGGAGAGTATGAGACACACAAAGATTGTCGCCACTTTTGGGCCGGCCACGCAAGGAGATACAACAACTCGTGAACTCATCAAAGCCGGGGTGAACGTTGCACGGCTGAACTTTAGTCATGGAGACCACCAGGTGCACACCCAGACCTATAAGACGGTCCGGCAAGTCGCATCAGAGTTGTGCACTCCGGTGGCGGTGTTCGCGGACCTACAGGGCCCGAAGATCCGGTTGGGCACGTTTGCTCACGGCCCGCATGTGTTGGAAGACGGCGATACCTTCATCATCACGGCACGAGATGTGGAGGGTACCAAGGATATCTGCTCCACGACTTTCAAAGGCTTACCGCAGGACGTGGCGGTGGGTGATCAGTTGCTGATTGATGATGGCAAAATCCAATTACAGGCTGTTGAAGTTACTGACACCGATGTGGTGACGACTGTTGTCATCGGCGGGGAAGTGTCCAATAACAAGGGCATCAACCTGCCTGGGGTCGCGGTGAATCTTCCGTCGCTGACGGAAAAAGATGAAGCAGACCTGCGCTTTGCCTTGGACTTGGGGGTGGATATGATCGCGCTGTCGTTTGTGCGCAGCGCTCAGGACATTGCGCCGGTGCATCGGATTATGGAAGAAGTCGGCCGTCGAATTCCCGTGATCGCTAAGCTGGAAAAACCGCAGGCAGTGGACAACCTACAAGAGATTATCGATGCCTTTGACGCCATCATGGTCGCTCGCGGCGACCTGGGTGTGGAATTGCCACTGCAGCAAGTTCCGGTGGTGCAAAAACGAGCCATCGAGCTGGCGCGACGCTGGGCCAAGCCCGCCATTGTAGCTACTCAGGTGTTGGAGTCGATGACTGAAAGCCCTCGCCCGACACGAGCCGAAGCCTCTGACTGTGCTAACGCAGTCCTTGATGGCGCCGATGCGGTGATGCTGTCGGGGGAGACCTCGGTGGGCAAATACCCCGTGATGACTGTGCAGACGATGGCTGAAATTATCCGATCCACAGAGGACCACGGCTTAGATCGGATGCCTCCGCTGGGCACCAGTCCTAGCACTCGCGGTGGGGCGATCACACGGGCTGCCGTGGACATTGCCGCAACCTTAGAGATACCATTTTTAGTTGCTTTCACCCAATCCGGTGATTCTGCACGACGGTTGTCCAGGCTGCGGGCTCCGCAACCGATTTATGCTTTCACTCACTCGTTCACCACTAGCAATACGTTGTGTTTGTCCTGGGGCGTCATCCCCCGGGTGGTGCCCTTCAAAAAAACGACTGATGAAATGACCGAACAAATCGACCATGAACTGGTCAAAACCGGAGTGGCCGAAATCGATGACCTTGCGGTCATGGTCGCGGGATCGCCACCAGGGGTCCCCGGGTCCACAAATATGCTCAAAATCCACCGCGTGGGATTCTCGACTGCTAAAACCGATCCAGGTCACGTTGAAACATATTTATAAGCGGACGGAACAACGCTGACTCTGATGTATCGACTGAGAAGGTGCTGTATGTCTTGTTTCTTATCCTCGAGGTCGCGGATCATCCGGCGCCAGGCCCATACGGGTGTCGTGAATGCGGTGAATGATCTCAATCCCTAGCGCACCCAGCGCTGCGATCCCGACTGCCGCGAGAATAATCGGTGTCGGAGGCAAGATGAAGTGGTGGTACCACTGCGACAGCGGGACCACCAGTGATAGAACAAAAACGATATGCAACACAAGCAGCATGCCGACTTTCTGCCAGTTAAGCGGTCGAGAGATTACATTAAGTAACCACAGGCCAGCCATCGTTAGCGTAATAAACGTCGCGGTTTGGAGTTGCTCCATAACCAGACGAGCGCCGGGATCTTCCGAAGCATAGGGCAAAACGCCGCTGAAGTTCCCGGCCCAGACACGGGCATACCAGTTGATCCCCCACAAGGCTGCCACCAGTACGATGCCGGTTGGCAGAGCGAACTTCAACGCCCGCGATAAGAAACCGGCCACATAGCGTCGTGGATTCGGCATCAACGCGAGGATAAACGAGGCCAGCCCAATGAACAAGAAGTCGGCTGTCGACATCTGGCGTGGCAGTGCTGGGTACTGCCACGCCAGAAGCGAGAACAGCAAGACAAACAAAAACGCATAGGTGGTCTTGGCCAGAAACAGGTGGGCCAGACGTTCCATGTTGGCGATGACCTTGCGTCCCTCAGCTAAAACACTGGGCAGTCGGGAGAATTTCGAATCGAGCAGCACCAGACGAGAGACCGCCTTGGTGGCTGCTGCTGCATCACCCATAGCGATGCCCAGGTCGGCAGATTTTACGGCCAGAGCGTCATTGACGCCGTCCCCGGTCATGGCCACCACGTGGTCGCGGTGCTGTAGGGCTTTGACCATTTGTTCTTTTTGGTCTGGTGACACCCGCCCAAAGACCGAGTGTGTATCCATGACGGCCGCCATGTCTTCGATGTTGTCTGGAAGATTACGGGCATCGTAACCGGAATCTGGATGGTCCCACCCGATCTGCCGTGCAACTGCGGCCACCGTGTGTGGGGAATCGCCCGAAATGACTTTCAGCTCGACGCCCTGTTGCTGGAAATATTCCAGCGTCTCGCGAGCATCGCTGCGAACCTTTTCTTCGAAGGTCACTACGACAACGGGAGACAGGTCACGCGGCAGTGCAGCATGATTACCAAACCAGGGGTGTGTGGCAGAAGCCGAGTCCGATGGCGTGGATGAATGGGCCAACAGCATGGTGCGTTTGCCAGATATCGCAAGCCGTTCGGCTGACTGGTGCAGTGCAGCCTTTTGCGGGGCATCTACATTGAGGACATCAATGAGTGCTTCTGGTGCGCCCAAAACCCAGGCCCCGGCTGGCGCTTGGGTGTCTTGGACACTGCCGAAGGCAAATGCTGACCATCGTCGCTCGGAAGCAAACGCAATAGCATCCGTCTGTGGCAGGGGCGGGGTGTGGGGGAAGGGCTCACGTAGTGCGATTGCGGTGGTATTGGCATTCGGATCGGCGCCGATGTGTCCGAGCACGAGTTTCCAACCGTGGTCGGTGGCCGTCAGCGGTTTGGCGTTGGAGAATTGCATGACCCCTTCGGTCAGCGTCCCGGTTTTGTCCAAACATACGGTATCGACTCGTGCCAGAATCTCGACGGCCGGTTGCTCCTGAATCAGCACCTTTTTGCTGCCCAGTGTCAGGGCAGCCACCGCAAACGAGATGGTGGTCATTAGTGCAAGACCCTGGGGAATCATGGTGGTAATCCCCGCAATGGTTGCAATCAACGCGGTGTTGAATGTGCCGTCTTCCACGACCTGCTGCCAACCACCAAGCGCTTTGATTTGTCCCCATGCGACGACGGCAATCAAGGGCACCAAGGCGATCGTGATCCAGCTGGCAACCTTATCGAGGCCACTGCGAAGTTCAGAATGCGCCTTGGTGAACTTCCGTGCGCGCTTTGTGAGTCGGGCAGCGTGGGAGTCGTGACCGACGCCCGTGATCCGAAAGTATCCGTTGCCGGTGACCACCGAAGTGCCAGATAACACCGTGGCACCGGCAGGTTTATAAACTGGGTCGGCCTCTCCGGTCAGCAGCGACTCGTCGATGTCGAGACTCTCGGATGCCAACACCAGACCGTCGGCGGGCACTTGGTCGCCTGCCCGCAAATAGACGGCATCATCCAGCACAGCATCTTCGATCGAAATCTCAATGTGCTGACCGTTGCGGCGAACCACGATGCCGTCCTGATGCAACAGCGCGATCCGGTCCAGTTTCAGTTTGGCAGAATATTCTTGCACAACACCGATCACTACGTTGCAGACACCGGCAATAGCGAATAATAAATCCAACCAACGACCCATCACAATAATGCCGACGGCGCACAGAAAGATGACGAGATTGAATAGGGTCAGCAGGTGCGTTCGCAGGATCGTGGCCAATGAGCGTGACGAGTCCCCGGGCTGTACATTGACCAGGCCTGAATCGGTACGGGTCTGGACTTGTTCGTCACCCAGACCGTGGTGCAGCAGTTCGACGTCGTCGACCATGCCGGGATCGTTGACGCCGCGTGCCTGCAAGAGGCTCTTGCGATAGTTCGCAGAGACATCCACGGTGGTGGAGTCTCTGGGTGTATCTGGCGCGTTACGACGCGTCGGTGTCGAATCGGTCACGTACTACCTCAAATTGACCATCAGTTGTACCTCTTCCAGTATCCTAGCCAGCTTGAGGTTAACCTAACTCGGCACAGCGGTGGATTTTTTCTTTCGTCGCATCACGCATCTTGGTACAGTCATCCCAGTGGTGTGCGCCACAGATCGGAGTGCAAACGGCAATGGTGTGGATTGTCTTGACGTTATCAGGCGTTTTGGAAGCAGTGTGGGCGACCGCGTTGGAAGCCTCCGAGAATTTTAAACATCGAAAACCTACCGCATTATTCTTGGTGTCCTTTACCGTGAGCCTGGCGATGTTGGGCTATGCCCTCACCGAGCTGCCAGCCGGCACCGCGTATGCGGTGTGGGTGGGTATCGGCGCTGCACTCGTGGTGATCGTCTCGGTGGTCCGCGGCGAAGAGCGCCTATCGTTGACGAAGTTTGGACTACTGGTCACACTCATCGGCTCGGTGATTGGCTTGCAGGTGATGAGCTAATGCCATGGCTTGTTTTGCTGCTCAGCGCTGTGTTGGAAGCGGTTTGGGCCACCGCGCTGGGAGCCAGTGATGGGCTGACCAGGTTGGGTCCGGCCGTCGTATTTTTGATCGCACTCGTTGTGAGCATGATTGGTCTTGGCTATGCGACCAAGACCATCCCCATGAGCACCGCTTATGCGGTGTGGACCGGAACCGGTGCTGCTCTGACCGTTGCCTGGAGTATGGTCACCGGTGCCGAACCGGTGACGGTGCTTCGGCTGGTGTTTGTGTTTGGCATTATTGCGTCTGCGGTGGGGCTGAAGCTCATCAAGGCTCCACCACCGCCCCAAGAGCAGGAACCAGAACCCGTTGCTGCGGCGGGCCAAGATAAGACAAGCCAGGGTTAAACAGGGCTGCGGCTGGATGGGGCACCATGCCAGCCGCAGCCCTAAACACTTTGAGCGTTAGTTACCGAACCGCTTGGGCAAAGCGGATGCCCAGCCCTCGTGCAGTTCGGCGATGCTGGCGCTGAAAAGATCTTGGATCTCAAGCGAGTCAGAATCAGCGTCCACGACACCGATTCGCAGTGCCGGATAGCGCCGTGACTCTGCAATACCGCGGAACCGTACTTCCTCCGAGAGCGGCACCGCCACGATCGCACGTGCCTGGGATTCAGAGAACAGGGCGGTGAACGCATCAATATTGTCGCGTTCTGTGACGTATTCCAAATTAACTCGCACGCCGACACCGGCTTGAAGCACCATATCGGCCAGAGCACCCGCCAGCCCGCCCTCGGACAGATCATGTGCTGCATCCAGCATGTGGGTACGAGATGCATTGGCCAGTAACCCTGCCAAACGAGCTTCCTGAGCCAAATCCACTTTCGGAGGGACCCCGCCGAGGTGACCTCGTAGATGCGCAAACTGGGAGCCATCAAGTTCATCGTAGGTCTCACCCAGCAGGTAGAGTGCTGAGCCGTTGAACGAGGGATGCAATGACGATGGCACCGCGGTGGCCACATCGTCATATCGGCCCAGCGTTACGATCATTGGCGTTGGATGAATCGGCGTATCCACGGTCTGGTTATATAAGGACACGTTGCCGCCGGTCACCGGGATGCCCAATGTTTGGCACGCATCGGCAATACCGCGAGTAGATTCAGCGAACTGCCACATCACGTCCGGGTTCTCGGGGGATCCGAAGTTCAGGCCATCCGAAATACCCAGGGGAGTCGCACCAGAGGTTGCCACATTGCGGTAGGACTCGGCCACAGCTAATTGAGAGCCCTGGTAAGGGTCCAGATAGACGTAACGCGAGTTGCAGTCGATGGCTAAGCCAATACCCATCCCGGTTTCTTCGTCCACGCGAAGCACACCCGAATCATTTGGGGCACCTTGGCGGGTATTGCCACCCACCGAGCTATCGGTTTGGGAGGTAATCCAGGAACGATCAGCCATATTGGCTGAACTCATGAGTTCGATGACGGCTGCTTTGAGTTCGTCACCTGTGCCGGGCAGATTCGCCGCCGCAGCTGAGGTCCGGAACGTATCAGACTGCAGCGCATCCTGCGAAGCCGGGCGAGCATAAGGACGCTCATACACTGGGCCATCATCGGCCACGGTCACCGGGTCAACATCGACGATGCGCTCGCCGTTCCAGTCGATGGTCAACCGGCCTGAATCGTTGACCTCGCCCAACCACGAGTACTCGACACCGTAGTTGTGCATAATCTGTTCAAATGCTTCGATGTTGTCGGGGGTCACAACGGCCATCATGCGTTCTTGGGATTCGGCCATCAAAATATCGCCGGCTGATAGCCCTTCATCGCGCAGTAGCACGTTAGTTAGCTCAATGTGCATGCCACCGTCACCGCCGGCCGCTAGCTCACTGGTGGCACAAGCAATACCTGCTGCACCCAGATCCTGGATGCCCTCGACCAATGACTTGGAAAATAATTCGAGGGTTGCTTCGATAATCACGTTTTCCTGCAGGGGATCGCCGGCCTGCACGACCGGAGTATTGGCAGCACCTTCGTCATCGAAGGACGCCGAACTCATCGCCGCACCGCCGATACCATCCCCACCGGTCCGAGCTCCGAACAGCACAATCTTGTTACCTGCGCCGGAAGCTTGCGCCAGGCGAAGATCTTCGTGACGAAGGACGCCAACCGCACCGGCATTGACCAGCGGATTGCCCTGGAATACCGGATCAAAATCCGTCTCGCCAGCAATATTTGGAACACCAAGAATATTGCCGTAGTGACCAACACCGGCCACCGCACCTTTGACGATCCGAGCGGTATCGGCATGGTCTTCGTGGCCAACGCGCAATGAATCCAACACGGCAACCGGGCGCGCCCCCATCGAAATGATGTCACGTACTACGCCACCGATACCGGTCGCAGCGCCCTGGAAAGGCTCCAAATATGAGGGTGAGTTGTGGGATTCAACCTTGAAGGTGACCGCCCAGCCGTCACCCAGATCTACCACCCCGGCGTTCTCGCCCAGACCCACGAGCATATGCTTTTGCATCTCTTCGGTGGTCTTTTGGCCAAACTGTTTGAGATGTACTTTGGAAGATTTATATGACGTGTGCTCGGACCACATCGACGAGTACATCGCCAACTCGGCTTCGGTTGGACGACGCCCCACAATCTCGCGAATCCGCTGGTATTCCTGCTCGTTGAGCCCCAGGGCCGCCCACGGCTGATCCAGTTCAGGGGTTCGGGCCGCGTAGTCGACCGTATCTAGTTGTTGGTTATTCACTGACAACTCCATTCTTGGCGGCAATAGCAGCTCGCACAACCGAAACAAACAATCCCTGGCCGTCCACGCCCTGCCCCGGACCATCTGCGTGATCGGTTCCAAAACCGGCTTCAATTGCATATTCTGGGCTGGCCATCAGGCCTAGCACCAGGCCGTTGTGAGAGCTGATACCGGCGATATTATGCACCGAACCAGCGGCAGACTCGGTCGCTCGGACGACAACGTTGCCCTGTGCTTCCAGCGTTTCGAGTTCTTCTGGCGTTGCGGTGTACTGCGTGTAAGCCCCTTTGGTCACGAGGCGAATATGTTCACCGGTATCGTAGGCCGAGGTGATGGCCGTGGCGTTGTTTTCAACGACCAAATCTACTTCGGTGTGCTCAAAAACCGGAATATCGTTGGCAATGAAACCACCCGGCAGCAGCTCGGCTTCGGTAAGAACCTGGAAACCATTTCCCAGGCCAATCAGCGTAAGTTCTTGAGCGTTTACAGCATCTTCTAGGACCCGCATAATTGGTTGGGTGGCGGCTAACGCACCGGCCCGAAGGTAATCGCCGTAGGAAAAACCACCTGGAAGGATCACAAGCGGCAGCTCTGCAAGATCAGGAGCCACGGTGGTCTTGGGATGTAGTTTCACCGGTGTGCCGCCGGCGAGTTCAACGGCGCGAAGCACCGAAGGTGCATCCGTTGCCGCGTCGAACATAACGACGCCGATTTTTGGTGCGCTCATTTAGCTACCTCAACATTGACAATATATTCAGTTGACGGGTTCGCCAATAATTCTGCGGCCAAAGCCTTGGCACGATCCAGAATATCTGCGGTGACTTCACCTTCAACGGTGAGTTCAAAACGTTTTCCTTGACGGACCTGTGAGAACTCGCGGAACCCTAATTCGGGAAGCCGAGCGTCGATCGCTTTTCCCTGTGGGTCAAGCACTTCAGGCTTGGGCATGACATCAACGACGATAGTGGGCATGATTGCTCCTGATCTGGAATCTACCAATTGGCTCCCTCGATTTTATCGAAAATCCCCGGCCCAGGAACCAATGGGTCTACGACACCAACGAACCCGCAATATCAGGCCTGACTCTTCACATAACCGTGTTCATACGCCCAGATCACCGCGTGGATCCGATCCTTGACTTCTAGTTTCATCAGAATATTCGAAACATGCGTTTTGACGGTTGCTGGCCCGACGAACAGCTCTTCTGCAATCACCGCATTGGATTTTCCTCTGACCAACATTTTTAGGATCTCGTCTTCGCGTCGCGTGAGGTCAACCTGCAGACTGGGTTGCGGTTCACTGACCGAGGGCGTTTCCGAGGGGACTTCGGAGACAGGTTGTTCAAACATCCGGTCAAGGACCCGACCGGTCACTTCCGGTGCCAGCAGCGAATCACCGCTGGCCACCACGTTGATGGCATGTATCAGTTCTTCGGGGCCGGCCGTTTTGAGTAGAAACCCGGAAGCACCCGCGCGAAGCGTTTCAAATAAGAAGTCGTCACGGTTAAACGTCGTCAGTATCAAAATGCCAGCTCGTAACTCCGACGCTGCAAGCGCCCTGGTGGCCTCAATGCCATCCATCCCCGGCATCTGTACATCCATACAGACCACATCGGGATCTAATGCGCGGGCTTGTTTCAGTGCTTCGTGACCGTTGGAGGCTTCCCCCACGACTTCGAGACCGGGCTCAGTGGACAGTATGGTGGCCAGACCGGTACGGAGCATGGGCTGATCATCAACGAGCAGGATGCGAATCGCTTGATCGGACATCTTCAGCTTTCACTCGGCGCGGTGCACGGGACACGAACCACGACTTTCCAACCGTACGGGGTTCGTGGCCCATATTCTAGCGTGCCATCAACGGCGCGCACACGTTCTTTCATACCTTGGACCCCGGTACCTGTTCCATTGGCATCCGGGTCATAGACTTTCCCATTATCGAGCACCGACAGGGTGATGCCCGATGGGTCGTAGTGCAATTGCACTTTTACTTGCACATCCTCACCGGCGTGTTTCCGGGTGTTCGACAATGCTTCCTGTGCCACTCGATACAACGTCAGTTCGGTGGCCGCCGTGACTTCGGTTGGTTTCCCGCTGATCTCGAAGCTAGCTGACTGGCGTGTAGAGTTTGCTTGTTCAACGAGCTGATGCAGTTGACTCAGATCCGGCAGCGGTTCACTTGAACCATCTTGGTCTCGCAGTGTGTAGACCATGGTTTGAAGTTCTTGAACCGCTTGTGATGAGGATGCCTCGATGTGTTCAAGTTGTTCGATGACTGAGTCCGTGTCCCGGCCGGTTTCGAGTAGCCGTCGAGCCGCCGAGGCATGAACACCCATCACGGTGACGTGGTGTGCTGTGACATCGTGGAGTTCGCGGGCAATATGTATGCGCTCGGCATGGACCGCGGCGTTTGCCACTTTTTCGTTCGCTGCAGCTAATTCATCGTGGGCTTTTTGTAACTTCCAGCGTTGTCTGGCGCGATGCCAGGCTTGTCCGCCAAAGTAGCAGGCTGATATGTAGAACGCGCATGACAAAATTACACTGGTGACCAAGAAATATAGAACTTCGCTGGTGTCTACGTTCTGCAAGGCTTCTTCGCTGATCTCAGCGGCTTCATCATCCAGTACCACCAGCAATATCGAACCAACGAGCTGAAGGGTGACCGTAGCGAAACGTACCCAAAAGGCTACCCGCCTATTGGAGACCCAAGCGCCGACCGCGTATATGGTCATGAAGCCCACAAACAGTACGGAGTAGAACTCCGAAGCCGCGGTCAATGAACCAGCGAAGATCATCGCAGTAAAAACCGTAACAATGATGACGGGGAAGCGCCGATACAGTACCAGTAATGCAGAGATGGCCAGTGAGAAAACCTGGGCTGTGACGATATCGACGTTGGTGTCTTCTAAGATGGTGGTGAGCCGTAAAGCCTGCAAACTTAAGACCGATACAAACGCGACAACCACGGCTAGAATCGTGTCTGTCCGCAACCAGTTGTCTGGCAATTGACGGACAAATTCGGAGTGGCTTGAGGATTCTGAACCGGTGCTGCGGCTACGGGATTTCAACATATAAGGAGCCTCATAGTGTGGAATGGCTTGAGACGTGACTCTAGCCCAGCCTAATCCTCTCGGGCTGGGGGTTCATGTCGTATGCGAAACAGTTTGGTCTGCTGGCTACGTCGGTTTTCCTCCGATATCAGCATCGGAATCAGGGCTCTGAGCACATCGTGGCGATGAGCATATTCGCGCTGCTCCTGAAAGACTTTCGAAAATCCGATAAATGCGAAGAACATTCCGGCATAGATGGCCACATAGACCAGTACGGTCCAGTAGATCGTTTCAATGATGCCGCTGTGTGCTTGCAGGGTCTCGCCGATACCTGACAATGTGGCGGTGGTGCCGGCAGCTAAATCCTGCAGCAGTAAAAGAAACTTGGGTGAGGCAAAGAAAAATGACATGGTGACCGGAATTGACCAATTGATCAGTCGACCAAATCCGCTGAGGAAACGCTCTTGCCACGACGATTTGATGAGTAACATTCCTGCGGTTAACACAAAGAACGTAACCGTGGTAAACAGTGTCAAGAACAGCAGAAACCCAAGTTCGCTGAAAACCGGTGTATAACCGGCATCCGTTTGATGACCAGGTAGTAAGAAATGCAAGAGGACTAAGGCCAACAGAAACGCACCAAGAGCGGTTGGCAGCACCCTTGCCAGAATAGCTATTCGGTGACGAAATAGCGCAGGAGCTGAGGCCGTCTGACGCTCGACAAAAATTCCCTCCAGCGCAAACCAGATGGTCCGTGGCGCTTTATCCAGGTAGTTCGCAAGTTGGATGATCGCGTGTAATGAATGCTCGACCGTATCGAAGCGCTGGGGTGAATATTCATGCTGGTCGCTGGATTGGGCCGACGTGCGATCTTCTTCAGCAGGACGAACAGCAGTAGGAGAGTCAGAGATTTCCGTGTGCTGGCCCGTCCGCAGTTCGCGCATTTTGCGACCGACGATGGAGCCAGGCCGAGAGCGCAATTTCTTTGGGAAAAGACGCTGCCGCCAGTGAATTCGTGTTTGGCGAATTTTCTCATGGTCATCCATGGTCTCGCCAATTTCGAAGCGGAGCTCACTTAATTCTTGATCTGACACGACATCATCGCGCGCCCACATTCGGTTCGTCATACCTGTATGTATATCAATTCTGCCGCCGCTATGTTCAGTTTATCAACGTCGAAGCAGCGTTAATGTTTTGGGAGTTGCGACAAACTACAACTCCACGGGGTTATGGGTTAGACCCAGATACTCTGCGATGACCGTTGCATCGAGGGATGCTACTGCCTGTGGTGTGAGCTCTGGTTTCTCGGAGGCCTCCGGTAGCCGGATAGCTTCCAAGGCCAGCTGCACGGCGTCCCAGTCGATACCACTGAGTATTAACTCGGGTTTGGCCCATGCCAGATTTGGGTACATGGTGATCCAGCCTGGGCCAGCGATGCCCTTGGACTGATTTTGGATGAAACGAAATGGCGCCGGATCATCGTCTGTTGCGGGCTGGACGAGGATCGGTGCCACACCGGGTAGATGCAAGTTGTACCAGGTCTTATTGCCGCGGCCTTCTGATTCTTTGATGGTGTCGCCGTTCGCAGCCTCAAGATATTTCAGAAACGCCGGGTCTTTATCTTCCAAACTGTAGGTGTCGTAGCGTGAGAAAACGACAACTCTTCGAGAACCTTCCTGGGGTGCACCCCATTTGTCAGGTTTGATGACATCGGTTGAGACTTCTTTTGGCAGCGGCAGCATCGGATGCATATGAAACGGCTGCAAGCCCAGCGCCCATGCGCGATTTTCATCCATGACGAAGAACTTTTCCCCGGGTGCCTTCCAACCACGGCGAATCCGGAAAAAATCGTCCATGGTATAGGAAACCTGGTCGGCGGCATCGCCTTGCTGATCAAGTTTGGCCCAGGACGAGTCCGGGTCTAACCGCGTATATGGTATTTCAGCGATCGAATCTGCGCCGAAGAGTTCTCCACCCGTCGAGAATTTGAAAGTATCGGTGGGTTGAGCCGTCTGGTTCGTGAAGATGACCACAGACCAGTCAGCAATCGCTTCGTCGTGCCCGGTGGTACCAAGGACCCCGTGATCATAGGTATGAATACGCTGAATCCGTACCTGGCGTGCGAGATAGGAGCGTAGCGCTTGTCCTGCGGAGCGTTGTAAAAACGCAGTCGGTAATAACCATGCGGAGACGGCGCCTGGAGCTAAAAACTTGTGCGCGGCCAATAAGAAATGGATATAGGCATCGGCCAACCCGGTAGGCCGGATCCCGGTTGCTTCTTCGGCCCGGTCTGCGGCCAGAACTTTTTGCTCTGAGGTCATGCGGTGGTGCGCTGTTGTCGGTGGACGCGATAACACCAGGGTGGCTTTTGGCAGGTCGGTGGCCGATAACCGCATGAAGTTGAGATCATGCACGGCCAGTCCGGCCGGTGCCCAGAGATCATGTGCCAATGCGGCGAATTGTTCATCGGCCTCGACCCCGTGTGCAGCACGGATTTCGAGGCCGCCATCGTGATCGGGTGCGCCGTGTAAAAGTGCGGAGAAGAAGGTGCCCGAGCCAATACAAGGTTCGAGGAAACTGATGTCGCGGCCCGGATGGTATCGCAGGGCCAACCCGGCGATATCGCTGGCGATGTCGAATGGGGTAGCGCCGGCTTGGGAGGAATGGTGTTGATCGTCGGAACGGAGTTTTTCTAGAAAAGCTTGACCGGTTTGTCGAACGGATTCAGTACCGGCTACATCGAAGTCGAAACCTAACACGCTGCCTCCTTCCCGCCACTGCTACGGCAGTTCTGCCGGTAGCTCTCAACCCTAATCTGTCAACTTGAACACGATGGTGATATTTGCATTTGTGTAGTGAAAGTGAAGGCCACCGTAGAAATCCTGTGGATCTCTACGGTGGCTTACAAAGACTCCTTGTGGCAGGCTTTAGCGGCCGGTACCGCCGTGTACGACGGCTTCCTCCTGGGCGTCTAACCCGAATGCGTTGTGAATCTCCTGGACTGCAGCTGCGAGCTTGTCTTCAGCGGTGACAACCGAGATACGAATTTCGGAGGTGGAGATCAGGTCGATGTTGGCACCGGCGCGGTGGAGCGCATCGAAGAAGGTTGCAGAAACGCCCGGGTTGGAACGCATGCCAGCACCGATCAACGAGATCTTACCAATGTTGCGCTGGTGGACGATGTCGTCGAACCCAATGCCGGCTTGTGCAGTACGAAGAGCTGCGATCGCCGCTTTGGTCTGGTCGAGCGGCACGGTGAAGGAAATATCCGTGGCGCCGGCACCAGCACGGGATGGGTTTTGGACAATCATGTCAATGTTGGTGTTCGCCGAGGCGATAACCTGGAAAATTTCGGCGGCTTTGCCTGGAATGTCTGGGACACCGACGATAGTGACTTTTGCTTCGGAGGTGTCGTGTGCGAGACCGGAGACGATTGGCTGTTCCATGGGTTGGCCTTCTGGTAGTTGGACGATGTCATCTTCATCTGGGATCACCCAGGTGCCTTCGAGATCGGTGAAGGAAGAACGGACGTGGAGTTTGACGCCGAATCGGCGCGCGTATTCCACAGCACGTAAGTGGAGGATTTTTGAACCGGATGCGGCTAGCTCGAGCATTTCTTCGGAAGAGATTTCATCAATTTTGTGGGCCGATGGCACAACTCGTGGGTCGGCGGAGAAAATGCCGTCGACGTCGGTGTAAATCTCACAGGCATCGGCATCTAGGGCAGCGGCTAAGGCAACCGCGGTGGTGTCAGAGCCGCCTCGACCCATGGTGGTGATGTCTTTGGATTCTGGAGACATGCCTTGGAAGCCGGCGACGATCGCAACGTTGCCGGCGTCGATAGCTTCCCGAATACGATTGGGGGAGACCCGAGTAATGCGAGCTTGACCGTGGTAAACATCGGTGAGCATTCCCGCTTGGGAGCCGGTGAAGGACTGTGCGCGTGAACCGCTGGCATCGACCGCCATGGCCAATAGTGACATGGAGATGCGTTCACCCGATGACAGGAGAATGTCCATTTCACGTGCCGGGGCGTCGTCGGTAATCTGGCCGGCCAGATCGAGTAAGTCATCGGTGGTGTCACCCATTGCGGAGACGACGACAACGACTTGGTGGCCAGCACGCTGGGTAGCGACCACACGGCGGGCTACGCGTTGAATTCCTGCAGCATCTGCCACAGAGGAGCCGCCGTATTTTTGGATGATCAGGCTCATAGGTACTCTCGGGTAGACAATTGGAATGCTGTTAAGTGTAGCGGCTTCGTTAGGTCGTCTCGCCGAGTTTGCGGCGCCCCTCGAATGCGCGACCCAGCGTCACCTCATCCGCGTACTCCAAATCTCCACCCACGGGTAGGCCCGAAGCCAGCCGTGACAACGTTATTCCGACCGATGACAGCATGCGGGTCAGATAGGTTGCAGTGGCTTCGCCTTCAAGATTGGGATTGGTTGCGAGGATGACTTCTGAGATGGATTCATCTTGGAGCCTGGTCAATAGTTCCCGTACCCGCAGTTGATCGGGGCCAATGCCACCGATGGGATTGATGGCCCCGCCGAGCACATGATATCGACCGTTGTATGTCCTGGTGCGTTCTATCGCAATCACGTCCTGTGATTCTTCAACTACACACAACAGACCGGTGTCGCGGTGCTCGTCTCGGCAGATGGCACAAACACTGTGCTCGGAGACGTTGAAGCAAATCTCGCACAGCCGAATTTTGGCCTTGACGTCGGTGATCGCCTCGGCGAGTGCGATCATATCGGCTTCGGACGCTTCCAGGATATGAAAGGCGATGCGCTGGGCAGATTTTGGGCCGATACCCGGGAGCCTGCCCAGCTCATCGATAAGACTTTGGACTGCACCGTCGTACACGTTGGTGCCTTTCTTTCGTTACGGTTTAAAGTTTGGGTGTGCCATCCGCGTTGCGCTCTTCTACCAGACGCGCATTGAGGACATTTTCGACGACGCTGCGACCGGCCAGCCCGGAGTCTTCGATGATTTCGTCGTCATCCGAGGCGTAATCGTCGTCATCGTCATCCGGAGTTTTTTCTTCCTGGGGCGGTGTCTCAGTTTCAGAGCCGGAGGACGTTCTCCCGCCATATTGCGCCACCATGTCGGCAAAGCGCGATCCCGAGTTCGGTTTAGGGCTGTCTTGCTGTGGCTTGTTCCCACCGGAGCTTCCGGGGATGACGTCGCCGAAGCGTCGCTGGAACTCTTGTCGCAGCTCCGCTTCGGATTTTGCAAACGCGGGAATGGCCGGCTCATCGGTGGACTCGTTGCGTGGGATGAAGCCGGCATAACCATCAGAGGCCACGGGGTCGGGACCGGTCGCGAGCTCAGGTTCCTCAGCTGCCGGTTGTTCTAGCGAAGGCGGAGGTTGGGCTGCAGGAGGATCCTGTGGTGGGTTGCTCCACGGATCTTCATCCGGCATCCAGTCATCGTCCTGTGGTGGACCCCAGTTTGGGTCCGGTGCTGCCCAGTCAGCTTCGGGTTGGCCCCACGTCTGATCGGGCTGCCCGGAGCCCCAACCAGCGACCCCGGTGGCCGGTGGTTGCGGGTGGAGCGGAGCAGACTGCGGTGCTACCGGAGGTGCCTGCTGCGATGCGTTTTGTGTGGGCTGCGGTGCTTGGGCAACAGGGGGTTGCTCTGGTGTTTCCTGCCGGGGCTGTTGGGTTGGCTGTGGCTGTTGCCGCGCCGGGCGGCTAGCGCCTTTTGGGGAACCACCATCCGAGGTGCCGGAGATCAGATCGAGTTCCGGTTGGATGCCCAGCACCTGGTTGAATCCTGCTGCGAGGAGGTTAGCACCGCCGCGCATTTGTACGGTATTTCGTGCGCCGTCATTATCGAAGCCAATGGTCAGCAGTTTGCCGTCAAAGCCTACGATCTGGGCATTGCCGTTGACGGTCATCCAGATCAAGCGAGATTCGTTCTTTAAAAACTCTAGGACCTCTGGCCATGCACGGCGTACCATCTCAACCTGTGAGGCTTGCTGAGCGGGTTGTTGCTCGGCGGGCTCTTCTGGTGTTGCCGGTGCTGCTTGCGGTGCAGCAGCGGGCTGCTGGTGTGGAGGTGGTGCTTGCTGGCGTTGTGGCTCAGGTTGTTGTGGAGCCTGAGGTGTTTGTGCGGGTTGTTCGCGGACCGGTTCGGATTGCTGTGGTTCCGGTGTCGGTTCAGGTCGGGACTGAGGCTGGGGCTGAGGATCTTGTTGTGGTTCAGTAGTTGGCTGTTCCAGGTTTGCTATCTGAGCCTGACGTTCACGAAGTAGTGCAGCACGGGCGGCTGCCGCCCCGGATAAACCAGTCTCTTCGACCGGCGCCACCGGTTCCGGCGCGGTGTGACGAGGCTGTGGGCTTTCAGCGGGTGCTTCGGGCGCGCCCCCGTATTCGAATCGTCGTTCGAGACGATCGATACGTGCCGCCAGACCGCGTTCGGTTTCATCGGTTGCGGGCAACATGAGCCGTGCCATCAATAATTCCAGGTGGAGGCGTGGCGATGTTGCACCGTTCATCTGCGTTAGTGCAGCTGCCGTAATATCGGCGGCTCGAGATACCTCTGCGGCACCGAGTTGCTGGGCTTGGGCTTCCAACCGACGAAGCTGGTCCTCGGGCATACCGTGTAGAATCCCCGCGGCTTGTTCTGGGGCAGCCCGAACAATAACAACATCGCGGAAACGCTCTAGAAGATCTTGGACAAAACGTTCAGGATCCTGTCCGGACTGGACCACTTGGTCTACCACGCGGAACACAGTGGGGGAGTCTTCAGCAGCCAAGGCATTAACGACATCGTCCAAGAGATTTTCAGGAGTGAAGCCGAGAAGATTGACGGCAAGATCGTAGCTGACGCCTTCTTGCGTTGCCCCTGCTAGCAGCTGGTCCAATACTGACAGGGTGTCGCGCACCGAGCCGCCACCGGCACGAATGACCAGGGACAATACCCCCGGAGCCACAGGAATCTGCTCGTAATTGGTCAACGTTTCCAGATACTGCATTAACGGTTCTGGCGGGACCAGCCGGAAAGGGTAGTGGTGAGTTCGTGAGCGAATCGTGCCGATAACCTTATCTGGTTCGGTTGTCGCAAAAATGAACTTGATGTGCTCGGGTGGTTCTTCAACGATCTTTAACAGGGCGTTGAAACCAGCCGGCGTAACCATATGTGCTTCGTCAATAATGAAGACTTTGTATCGGTCGCGTGTCGGAGCAAAGGTGGCCCGCTCACGCAGATCGCGGGCGTCGTCAACACCACCGTGGGAGGCGGCGTCAATTTCAATGACATCCAGGGAGCCGGGCCCGCCGGTAGCTAAATCTGTGCACGAATCGCACTGCCCACACGGTGACGCCGTTGGTCCCTGGACACAGTTTAGACAGCGTGCCAAAATGCGGGCCGAAGTTGTCTTACCACAGCCGCGTGGGCCGGAAAACAGGTAGGCGTGATTGATCCGGTGTTTGTCGATAGCGTTGGCCAGCGGCACGGTCACGTGCTCTTGACCGATGACTTGTTCAAACGAATCCGGACGGTAACGGCGATATAAAGCGGTGGTCACTCTCAATACCCTAGCTTGCTGGTGTCATGGTGGTAACCAGTACGATTTGCTGGCAGAAATCTCAGTCTAGACTTTAATCCGGTGACCTACGAAAGGAAACTTATGCCCGAAATTGGTTCGACAGACCAGTCGATCTCATCGCGCGAAATGCTCGATGCGATTTTTGCCAATGCGCACACCACCAACACGTTTTCTGCCCAGCCCGTTGATCCAGTGCTGATTGCTCGGGCATATGAAGATGCTCGGTGGGCGCCAACGGCAATGAATTCTCAGCCGATGCGGTTGACTGTGGTGCATACTTCGGCTGCAAAACAGCGCCTTGGTCCGCATATGAAACCCGGCAATCGTGACAAAACCTTGGCGGCCCCATTGACGCTCATTGCAGCTTGGGATCCCAATTGGCATAATCACCTGCCACAATTGGCGCCCCATAAGGATGGGGCGCGTGAAAAATTGGAGCCGGATCTGGCCGTTCGCGAGAGCATGGCTAAGGTGTCCAGCCACTTACAAATCGGTTATCTGCTGGTCGCACTGCGTGCCCATGGCTTACATATTGGGCCGATGACAGGTTTTAACGCAGCGGGCGTCGACGAAGAATTCCATGCCGACAACGGGTGGAAGACCGCGGTCATCATCAATGTTGGCTGGGGGCCAAATCCTGACGATGCTAATGCGGTACGTCCACGTGCCGGCCGGCTTTCCTTCGACGACGCCTGCCAGATCGTATAGTGCGAGTGGATTAGGAAGTCAGTGAGTCAACCCAGTCCTGGTTTTCATCCATCCATTCGCGGATGACCTCTGGGTAATCGTCTTGTTCTACTTCGTCTTCGAATAGTACAACTTCGAGGTCTTGGAGTCGTTCGGTTTCGATTTCGAAATCAGCTAGCCATTCGTGGACTTCAGGCTGATCTTCGGAGAAACCGGAGCGTGCATAAATGGTCATGTTTTCCTCTTGACCAAGGGACTCTTCAGGATCTTCCAGTGGCTTGATGGGGAAGCTGTTGAATGCCCAGTGTGGCATCCACAGGGTGACGGCGATGTTTTCGCCAGCTTCGGTTGCTGTGGAGACTTCCTGCAGCATCGCTGGAGTGGAAGAGGTGTTGAATTCCCAATCTTCCAAGCCATAGTCAGGAATGACGTACTGTTCGGTGCGTTCGGTCAAACCTGCGCCGGGCTCAATGCCAACGAGCTCGCTGTTGAAGAGGTCTGCGTTATCGGCCAGCTCGTCGAGCGAATCAATCGGGGCATCTTCATTGACAGCGATAACCTGGTTAGCGTCGCTGTTCCATACTCCGACTTCTTCTAGATCGTCGCCGTATTCTTCGAGATATTCTTCGTGAGTCACCGGCTGCCAGATGTTCATGTTGAAGTCCATGTCACCGGAGGATAGTGCGGAGAAGCTTGGTGCAAGATCCAGGTAGTTCTTGTTGACGTCATAGCCTTCGTCTTCAAGAATCAGGGCCCACAGTTCTGCAACGGCAATGCCTTCTTCCCAACCGTGGTTGATCGCAATGTTGATGGTTCCACCGCCCTCAGAGTCCCCGGTGTCTGCAGTTTCAACGTCGTCGCCACAAGCGGTCAATGCAAGACCAGACACGGCGGCGATGGCCGTGAGGCGCCCCAGTAGTGGAAACTTTTTCTTCGCAAAAGTGCTCATCTTGATCCTCGGTGTAGAGTGTTAGGTTGTTCTACAGTAACACCGGTCACAGGCCTTCCCAAGAGACCAGTCGTAGTTTTACGTCATCAGTCATAAATATTGATCGTTAAGTGATCATGTTCATGGGGTATTTCGCCGTGCAGTAGCACTATCCGGTCGCGACTTGAGCGTTAACCTAAGAACCCCTCACGCACCTGTCAGAGCCTACCGACCCTTGCTGCATTCCTGCCCTGGGGGAGTTGAGTAAGATGGCACCGCGTGAGGGGCCGGGGTCCATATTACCAATTTGTGGTCAAAGAGCGAATT
>DXCT01000091.1 GCA_019115865.1 Candidatus Yaniella excrementavium
GCCGTTAGTATTAACCTCATGACCACTGTCTCTCCTACACTCCGTCTCATTCAGCTTTCTGACCTGCACCTCGTGGAAGAAGGCAAACTCCTGCGCCAGGTGTTAGATACTCCAACGCGGATGCGAGAAACCCTGGATCAGATTCTGAATTTCAAACCTGCCGCTGTCATCCTGTCTGGGGACATCGGTCAGCGAAACCATCACGTGCATGATGACGCGGCGGCATATTTCGGTCATTTCCAAGACCAACTCGGTATCCCGTTCATTGCAGTCGGAGGCAATCACGATCCCATCGATTCGGTGGGCACCGCATTTAACCCGGGCAAGATCGACTCGGGCCCGGAGCTTGGTGACACTGTCCACGACATCCAAGGACTACGGGTTATCGGCTTGGATTCTCATGGCGTCGGACGGCACCATGGACACCTAACCGAAGAACAGCTCAGCTGGCTTCACAGCGTGCTTGCAGAACCCGCTGAACACGGCACACTGGTGGTAACACACCACCCTCCGATACCTTCGACGACGCTTTCGCAACGCGGCTCAGGTTTACAGAACGCCGACGAGCTGTATGAGGTCATCAGAGAGACCGACGTTCGAGCGATCTTGTCTGGCCACTATCATCACCAAATTGCTGGCACTCTCGGACACATTCCAGTGTGGGTCTCCGGTGCAGCGTCCTACAACTTTGATCTGTTGGCCGAAGACACCACACTGACGGGCATGGGGGACGGGTGGGCAACCGTCGTTGATGTGTACGACGAGACCGTCACTTTCTCCTCGCTGATCATCACCCCGCGCGAGAAAGTTTTCTCCAAATCTGTCGGCTAGAGACGGCGCGGATACACGCCAGCCAGCCGGAAAGCAGTTCATGTCAGCACAGCTAACCTTTCGTCAGCTCTACCAATTGCTCGATGAGCATGTTCAGCCGGGCACATGGTGGCCTGCTGACACCGATTTCGAGATCGGTGTTGGGGCGATCCTGACCCAGAACACCGCGTGGATAAACGTCGAACAAGCGATCGCTGCGTTAAAGCGGACCGATCAGCTCTCCCCGGAGGGCATCGCACGTGTCGATGTAGACGAGCTCAGAGGCCTTATCCGACCAGCAGGCTTCATGAACGCTAAAGCCACGTATCTGAAAAACTTTGCCACGTGGTTTCTGACGAACCATGAAACAGCACACCTGGTAGAAACCAACCCGCTGCGCACCAACTTACTAGAGGTAAAAGGCGTTGGCCCAGAAACCGCCGACGATATGTTGCTCTATACATATGACCGTCCGGTGTTTATCTGGGATACCTATGCCCGCAGAATGTTAGCGACTGCTGGCTATGTACTACCCAAAGGATATGAGCCAACTAGACGAGCGTTCTCATCTTGTGTTCGAGACGCAGATTTTAGCGTTCACGAGCTCCAACGATTTCACGGACTGATTGTCGAAGCCGGCAAACACGCGACCGCAGCGGGCGGCTGGGATACGTACTGGCAGCACCTTCAACAAGCAGCAAAACCTTCTGAAGGTTAGTGGTAGCTTGCTTCTCATCGCCTTCTCATCACTAACTCATAGTGTTCTCATGTGTCTGGTCGACCATAGAAACACCAGCACATGAGGTGCCCCAGAACCTGATGTTGTCGCTATACGAAGGATGCCAATATGCAGATCCCCCAGCGTTCCGTTGACCATGGCCGTCGCGCCATCGTTGTTGGGTCCGGCCCCAACGGTCTCACAACCGCGGCACTGCTAGCCAGGGCCGGATGGCAGGTCGATGTGTATGAACGCAATGCTCATCCCGGCGGTGCCGCGGCATCTGCCGCCTCACTTGGGCCGGGCACGATCGTTGATTTAGGGGCCGCAGGGCATCCATTTGGTGTGGCAAGCCCAGTTTTTCGTGACTTGGATCTGACTTCGCATGGACTGGAATGGATCCACGCTGAGGTACCGATGGCGCACCCGTTACCTCATGGTGAAGCGGCCATATTGCACCGCGATGTAGAGACCACGGCACAAGGTCTGGGCGTCGACGGTGGTCGGTGGCGCAGCATTCACGGGCACGTGACCGAGCATATTGACGAGCATCTGGAAAACCTGTTGGGCCCGATGCTGCGAGTTCCACCGCATCCGTTTCGGTTGGCAAGGTTTGGGCCGGTCGCTGCAGCACCCGCATCGTGGGTAGCAAACGCAGCGTTTTCGACGGAGGCGGCACGAACGCTATTCCTTGGTTCCGCGGCGCATGCGATTGTTCCGTTGACAATGCCGTTCACCGGAGCCTTCGGCATGCTCTTTGGTGCGTTAGGTATGAGTCGGGGTTGGCCTGTGGTCCGCGGTGGCACAGGGCAGCTGGTGAAAGCCTTGCTCTCTGTGTTACATACCCACGGCGGACGTGTGCATCTGAACCATGAAGTGACCAACCTGGCTGAACTTCCTGCTGCAGACGCCATCGTTTTGAATCTCACGCCTGCACAAGTCTTGCGCGTCACCGGCACTACCGATGAAGCAGGGTCGCAGCTTGCACGTCCCACCCGTCGACGGCTGAGGGACTGGCGATACGGCACGGCCGCTTATAAAGTTGATTTTCTGCTCGACGGCCCGATTCCGTGGACCAATCCAGCAGTCGCCGGGGCCGGAACCGTCCACGTGGTGGGTGGCAGTCAAGAGCTGATCCGGGCTGAAGCAGACGTCGCAGCCGGACGCCTTCCGCGCTATCCGTTTGTGATGGTCTGCCAGCAACATGCTGCAGACCCCACCCGAGCCACCGGTGATGCGGCGGGTAAAACCGTGGTGTGGGCCTATGCGCATGTACCGCACGGCTATCAGGAAACGAGACCCGGTGAAATCGCACGGTTGATCACGAATCAAATTGAACGCTTCGCACCGGGGTTCCAACAGCGTGTGCTGAAACAGGTCGAAACCTCACCGGCAGACCTAGAGTCCTGGAATCCGAATCTCATTGGCGGAGATGTAGCTGGCGGTGCGATGAACGGACGCCAAGCCCTGTTACGGCCCGGATTTACCCTGGACCCCTATCGGGTCCCAACACCCAGAGAAACCGCGACACACACAGCTCGGCTGTATTTGGCGTCGTCGTCCACCCCACCCGGCGCTGGCGTGCACGGCATGCCCGGAGCCTGGGCCGCCCACGCGGTCACCAAAGACTTCACTGACTAATCAACTCATGGAAGGCCACATGATCACCCCTCACTCACACTCACCTGGAACAAAACCTGAGACCGCCGTCCCCGTCACCGCACGAGATCTTTGGGCGCTGGCCGGCTATACAGCATTTGCCGGGGTGCTGCTGGCACCACTGCGCCACTATGTCGGAAAGCCAAAACAGGTCAGACGTGCCAAATTTAAACACGACTCTTTTCCGCTGTCGACCTATCCGATGTTCTCGACCAACCGGAAAGGCCGGATCATCGTTCCCCACGTGGTGGGGCTAACCGCCGAGGGCGAACGTATCCTCTTGCATCACCGCCACTACGGGACCGGAGGGCTCAATCAGGTTCGTAAACAGATCGCCCGCGGAGTACGCGGCGGCCATGCAGCAGCCATAGCTCAACGCTACGCAGATTCCTTAGCCGCAGAACGGCAGGAAGGTCGGGTAAACGGGTCATCTGCCGGAGCCATTCGACGGCGTCGTGAAGCTGCAGTGGTCAGCGTGCTGGTGGTGCGTAGTCGTTTTATTTTTGCTGATTACTTTTCTGCCGGTGAGCACTCGACCCTACCGAAAGAAGAAACCGTACGCGCTCGCTGTGTGGTGGGCGGAACTGCCGAACTCGTAGAGGAACCCACAGCATGAAACCACTATCCCAAGATACCAACAGCCTCCTGCACCGGGTAGTTGAGACGTTGCGCCCTGCCGCACAACCGGTTCGTCCTGCAGTATTGCGATTGACAACCGGTGCTTTTACCATCTGGAATAATCTGCGTCGTCGTTCGATGTTCCATAAACTTAACCGGCAAGATGCTTCGCAGTTTGATCCGGTTGGTCCGGTACGGGTGCTGCGTCGGCCCCTGCCGCCCAGGGTGGCCAATGCGTTGTACGACGCCGCGCAAGTCACGAATATCGTCGCTACGCTGGGCATTGCCCACCGTGTGAGCGGCCCTGTGAATGCAGCATTGCAGTTATGGACTCTGAGCTACCGCAACTCGTGGGGCATGATCCTTCACAACGATAATATGGCTTTGATGCACCAGCTTGTACTGGGTGTGACTCCCAGTGCAGATGCGCTATCCGTTGATGCCCTGGTGCGTGACAAGACGCTGACCCCGCAGCGCTTTGATCGCGACTACGGCGGGATCCCCACGGCCATGAATATTGCAACCTGTGCCGTTTATGTGATTTCCGGGGTGGCCAAAGTCCGGAGCCCACAGGGTTGGAAATGGGCCACCGGTAACACGCTGCGCGATCAAATCGCCGCCGATGCCGTACGCAAAGAAGTGTTCGGTACCCAGGCACCGGAAGCTGCTCGACGTCTTTATAACGCTCGCGGTTTCTTCACCATGGCGGGGATCGGTGCACTGGCCATTGAGCTTGGGGCACCGTTATCGATAGTCAACCGGCGGTGGGGTCAAGTTTTCTCCGTTGCAGCATGGAGCATGCATTTGGGAATTCGGTACATCATGGGGATCAAGTTCCCGTACAACACGTCCGGGGTATCGTATGTGCCGTATTTTCCGGTTGGGTCACAACTCGCCTGAATGAGGTTTGAGACGTGGCTGGATGTTGACTTGGAAAATGGTGAATTTTGCGTGAATTTTCACACCGATGGTCGATTTATGCCCGTGTAATCAAGCCGATGCACGTGTTTGATGAGAAGCTTCTCATGCAGCCGTCATGAAGACCTCATGTTGGCTTGTTGAACTGGACTTACTTCAACCCGACGTTCGAAAGGTCTCCACCATGACTACCGTTTCCCTGGATCCAACACCTACCCAGCAACTCGAGTCCATCCCGCTACCGGTAACACATGCGAGCGTGCCCCACCGGGTGCAGTCGTCTTACACCACTCGCTTTGTTGGTGCTGCCCTGGCCGCACGCCCGGCAGATTTCCATCTGCGCTCCGGTGAGGCCGTGGTGCCACGTAGCGGAGACGTCGTGATAGCTCGGGTGACCGAGATCCTCAACCACAAACGTGTAGAAACTCCAGAATCGCGCAAAGCCATCCTCTTCGAGGGTGCGCTCATAATGCTCGCCTATGGCCACCGGTATGCAGCTGATCAATTCCTCGCCCACGTTCCAGACTCACTGGCACCATGCCACCTGGTAGCAGCCGGTGGGATTGCCGGTGTGGTGACCGAATCGCACGAGGACATGGAAGATCCCACGATCATCGAACCGATCGGCCTGTTGGCCGACCACAATGGCGTCGTCAATATTTCTCAGTTTGCTCCGCACCAGACACCGGGCGAACTGAACAGTGCACCCTTGGTAGGGTCGCAGCAGCGTCGTCCAGAAGTTATTGCTGTGTTGGGCACCGCTATGAACTCCGGGAAGTCCACCACGATGGCCTGTCTCATCAACGGGCTGACACAGTCTGGTCGCAGCGTTGGTGCAGGTAAGATTACTGGCACCGGGGCGGGTAATGACCCCATGATTTATCACGATGCTGGCGCCGATCAGGTCCTGGATTTCACTGACTTTGGATATCCCACCACCTTCCGATTGACGATGACGGAACTCCGAGCCCTGACCGTCGGCCTAGTACAACAGTTAACTCAGGCCAGTACCGACGTCGTGGTGGTAGAAATTGCCGACGGTATCTACCAGGAGGAGACCGCCCAATTGCTGCGCGACGAACTTTTCCAACAGACCGTGGACCAAGTCGTGTTTGCCGCCTCGGACGCGCTCGGGGCTCGGGCCGGGGTGCAGGAGCTTCAAGCTGCAGGTTTGCGTGTAGCCGTGGCCTCGGGTGTCATGACCTCTTCGCCGCTGGCTACCGTGGAAGCTCGCAGCGTGCTCAACGGAGTACCAGTGATCCCGACGTTTGATCTCACGCAACCGGATTGCGCTGCGGCCCTGCTGGTGCGCTCATGACAGCCACCACACAAGCAGAACCTCAACAGCGGTTGCGCATGCCCAAAGTATGGCGCGGGCGTCGTCGTTTCTTGCTGGTTACGCTGGTGGTTCTCGGTGTGATCCAAGCAGTTTTGGCACTGACGATGGCCCTGGTCGTCGACGGGTTGCTCTCGGCTGTTCCGCTGACTTCTGGAACACCGTCGGTCCCGGATCCGCCGTGGGCCCAAATGGTGGGTCTTGCCGCAGCGGTGCTGGGCATTGGTCTGGCTCGCTGGGTCGAACGCGTGGTGGCCGAAGATCTCGGCCAGGATTACGTGTATGAGCAACGTCGCCGCTTGATCACGGCTGCACTCCATGACATCGGGAACCGTTCCCTGGGCGTCGTCGTCACGCGTGCTTCCAATGACCTGACGGCGGTACGCAACTGGATCGCGCAGGGTTTGGTCCCCATGTTGACGGCGCTGCCGCTCATCGCCGTGGTCCTGGGAACACTGGTGTTTATCAACCCGCCGGTAGCGCTTGCGGTGGCCGTACCCTTGGCCCTCACCGCGGTACTCATGCCGTTTCTGTCGCGGATCGCGCGGGAGAGGGCTCGTAGTCTGCGCCGCTTTCGTGGTCGCATGTCGGCTCGAATTGCCGACTCTGTCCAGGCCGGCGAATCTATCCGCGTCGCCGGGGCGGTCCGTCGCGAGCTCAACGCCGTCGACCGAGACTCGTCGAAAGTTGTGAACGCGGCCGTTGAACGCGCTCGTATTACTGGCTTGATTCGGGCACTGACGGTAACGGCCGCCAGCTTGAGTACCGCCGCTGTAGTCTATCTCGCGGTGCTCGGCATTATTGATGTTGCCGGGGTGGCATCCATCATGACGCTGCTGGGTGTCATGGCGACCCCCATGGGAGATCTGGGCCGCGTTGTCGAATACCGCCAAAATTACCGGGCCGCCCTGCGTATTTTGGCGCCCATTTTCAGCTCAGCCACCCAACTCAAGCGTGCGGTCCGGAACAAGGAGCGCGCCTGGCAAAACTCCCACACCGATACCCCAGAACCTGGCGACACAGCGGTGGTGGTCGAGGATCTCAACGTGGACCACGTTGCCATACCTGCACTGCGTGCGACACCGGGCGAGCGAATTTTGCTCGACTCCACGGACCCGAACAGGGTCTCTGCCGTACTCAAAGCGGTGCTGTTGGACGGACTCAACCCGCTCGACTCGAAGACCGAGCATGGCCCTGCTGTGCTGGTTGCAGGGTATGAATACGGCGCTGCTCCGGCTGCCTTGCGCCGTGAACTGGTCGGTATGGCGTCTGACCGGCTGCCATTAGAACGCGGCTCCGTGCAACGCCTGGCTTCCTACCGGTTGCCGAAAATCTCCGCCGATGAGGTGCGCTGGATGCTGCACCGGGTGGGGCTGACCGCACAAATCGTGGCACATCCCAAGGGTGTCAAAGCCCTCCTGAAAAATGACGGCGAAACATGGTCCCGATCTGATGTTGCTCGGCTCAAGATTGCCCGTGCACTGTTGGGCAACCCATCGCTGGTGGTACTGGAAAATATTGACGCCGCACTCGACGAGCAAGGGCTGATTATGTTGCGGAAGCTGCTGGACGAGTATCCGGGAACGGTGTTGTTCTCATCTTTGGTGCCGCAGCGACTCTTTGCTGAATCTGAAATGCGGCGCTGGCCCCTAGACGGGTAAGTGTTTTGAGCGGGTGACGGGAATCGAACCCGCGTATCTTGCTTGGGAAGCAAGCGCTCTACCATTGAGCTACACCCGCATACCTGACAGCGGACAAGACCGCCATGGTCATAGGTACCTGAAATAGTTTAACACCTCTTTGCGCCCTTGCGGGGATTTCGTCCTGGCCGTGCGATTTGCTCAAGGTGAAACTGAAGACTCTATGTGACGCATTTTATTGTGTTCCCTAGGGGATAGGGGAGAATACTAGGCATGACTTCGGCACCATCGACTCCACGTATCCGCGCCTCAGAACTGGTTGGCGAAACCTGGTTCAACATTGGCGATCAAGATCTGAGCCTGAAAGATCTTCGCGGCAAGATCGTTATCCTCGACTTCTGGGCATTTTGCTGCGTGAACTGTTTGCACGTCCTGGATGAACTCCGCCCGCTGGAAGAAAAATACTCCGATGTGCTCGTAACTGTCGGCGTGCATTCACCAAAATTTGATTACGAAGCGGAAACCTCTGCAGTTGCTGCAGCCATTGAACGCTACGACATCGCTCACCCGGTACTCAATGATCCGGAATTGATCACCTGGCAGGCCTACACCGCCAGAGCTTGGCCGACCCTGGTGGTTGTGGATCCAGAAGGTTACGTCGTGGCCCACCTGACCGGTGAAGGCCACGTCTCCGGACTGTACTCGCTGATCGACCAGCTGGTCGAAGAACACGATGCCAAAGGCACACTGCATCGCGGCGAAGGTCCGTACGTGGCACCGGAACCGGTAGCCCGTGACCTGAAGTTCCCGGCAAAAGCCATTGCCTTGGGTACTCGCGGTAGTCAAGAAGGAAGCTTCCTTGTCGCAGATACCGGCCACCACCGCCTGGTGGAGCTTGCCGATGATCTCGAAACCGTCTTACAAACTATCGGCGGTAACGGCTCCGGTGTCGGCATTGCTGCCGAGGCTGCTGAAGCGGATCCGGACAGTATCTCGGTGCGCGGTTATGCGGACGGCGGTCGTGACGTCGCACTGTTTAATGAACCTCATGGTCTGGCGCTGTTGCCCGCGCAAATCGCCGCCACAGTGGGTTACGACATCCTTGTGGCAGACGCGGTGAATCACCGGCTGCGCGCCGTGAATCTGGCCACCGGCGAGGTGTCAACGGTTGCCGGTAACGGCGTGCAACGCTTGATCGATTCCGAACGCGTGCAAGATGCGGCCGGTCAGTCCGGTGAGGTCGAGCTAAAGCCCTTTGCGGCAGGCGCCCTGGATACCTCGTTGTCCACACCCTGGGATGTGCAGTTTTCGCAGGCCGAAGGAGCAGCGATTCTTGCCATGGCCGGAACTCACCAGCTATTCTCTTACAACCCGGTCACCGAACAGCTAGCCGTCTATGCTGGGACCGCATTGGAAGGGCTCTTGGATGGACCCGCTGATGAAGCCTGGTTTGCTCAGTCCTCCGGCTTGTCATTTGATGCGCAAGACACCCTGTGGGTCGCCGATGCCGAAACTTCCGCCATCCGTTACGTCGTGCCTTCGACGAAAACTGACTCGAAGAAACCCGAGGTCGGCACAGTGATCGGCACGGGCCTCTTTGACTTTGGCTTCCGCGACGGTACCCCTGAAGATGCTCGCCTCCAGCACCCGCTCGGCGTCACCAACTTGCCGGATGGTTCAGTGCTGATTGCTGATACCTATAACCACGCGATCCGACGTTGGGCGCCAGAAACCATCAACCCCGACGGTACAACTAAATCCGCCGAAGTGACCACGGTGGCACGGGACCTGGAAGAGCCTTCCGACATTCTGGTGGAAACAGATGTTCACGGCAACGCCGTGTCAATCGTGGTGGTGGAAACCAACGCCCACCAGCTTGTTCGGATTAGCGTGCCAGAGAAATTTTTGCACGTGGACGAAGGCGCGAAGCAGGCCCAGCGTCCAGCAACGAAACTGGTGTCTGGCGACGTGCCCATCAACATTTCGTTTGCCGCACCGCGGGGCCAGAAACTGGATGAACGCTGGGGCGACCCAACGCAGCTGACCATTTCCTCGACACCGGAAAACCTCTTGTTGGAGGGGGAAGGCCGCGAAACCGGGCTGACCCGCCAGCTGAAACTTAATCCCGACGTCTCCGAAGGGGTCTTGCACGTGACCGCCCGTGCGGCAGCATGTGATGGTGAGCCGGGTCAACCCATCCCAGACTCGGCTGCCTGCCACCTGTATCAACAAGACTGGGGTATCCCGGTCACCATCCACGCAGATACCTCCGATGGGGCACACGCCACCCTGGATCTTGATCTGCGCGGTATTCACTAACCAGACCTCAACACCGCCATCCGATCGGGATAGACTGATAC
>DXCT01000010.1 GCA_019115865.1 Candidatus Yaniella excrementavium
AACGATGTGTCAGATGAGACCGAGCAAACAACCGAGGGGGAAATCTTTGCGGTCGAAGATCCCTGGGTCAAAGCAACCGAAGAATCACTAGATGAATCCAGTGACCATTCGATGACCTCGGCGTTTGCACACCTGACGAATGTTTCGGGTGAGGATCAGACGATCGTGGGGGCCTCTGCCGAAATGGCCGACACAGTTGAACTGCACGAAGTCATCGATGACGGCGGCGTCAATTTGATGCAAGAAAAAGAGGGCGGCTTTCCAGTTGCAGCGGATGAAGTATACGAACTGAATCCTGGCGAAGATCACATTATGCTCATGGAGCTTACCGAAGAGATCAACCCCGGCGATGTCTTTGAAATCACTCTGGAGCTAGAAGGTGGTGAAACCCAAGACATCGAATTCACCGCCAAGGAATTCGTGGGCGCCCAAGAAAACTACGGCGACATGGACCACCACGAAGAAGACGATCACTAACCAGAAGGAACCGATACCCAGTGACCAACACTCAAGACAGCGACGATAACCAGCCCAAGCGGCATGTTTCTCGGCGCGGACTGTTGTTGGGTGCCGGGGGCTTTATCGGCGGTGGCCTGGTCGGCGTTTCAGCGGGATACGCTGCGGCGCCGACCGGTGCGCCGATCGCACCCGATGCAATCCAACAAGCCGTCACGAGAAGCCCAGGTATAGCCAAGACCAAAATAACTGTTGCAGAACCCTACGGCACGGATACGCTGCCGTTTTATGGTCGACGCCAAGCGGGGGTGGACACGCCGGTGCAAGCCCACGGTGTGTTCATTGGGTTGAATCTCAATGCCGACACCGATGGCGATCGCATCGCGTCTATGATGCGTTTGCTCACCGATGATGCTGCTCGCCTCACGCAGGGACGAGGCGCGTTAGCGGATCTCGATGAAGAACTCGCTGCCGCACCAGCCCGGTTAACAATCACGTTTGGGTTTGGCGCCGAGGTCTTTGACCGAACCGACTCAACCATGAAACCTTCCTGGCTGAAACCGTTACCCGAGTACTCCATTGATCAACTAGAACCTGAATACACAGGTGGCGACCTGCTCATCCAAATCCAAGGCGACGACGCGATCTCAGTGGCACATGCTCGACGCATGCTCCTCAAAGATGCACGAGCATTTGCCGCAGTGGCTTGGACTCAAACAGGGTTTACCCACGCTCGCGCTTCGCATCCCGATGACACCACAACCCGAAATTTATTCGGCCAAGTTGACGGCAGCACGAACCCGCCGCAGGGTTCAGATGCTGCAGAACGAATCGTATGGGGCAGCGGTGCAGGAGATGGCGGGGGAACAAAGGATTTACACCCTTGGATCGAAAATGGCACCTCAATGGTCATCCGTCGTATCGCTATGGACCTTGATGAATGGGATGAACTCGATCGGCCCATGCAAGAAGATGTGATTGGCCGCAAGCTGGGCTCTGGTGCGCCATTAACAGGTTCAAACGAACATGACGAACCAGATTTTGAAGCCGCAGGCCCAGCAGGATTCCCAGTCATCTCCGATATCTCACATATCCGACGTGCCCGGACCAATGATTCCGACGAGGCCATGTTCCGTCGCAGTTTCAACTATGACGAGCCCCCGACAATGTCGGAGATATCCGTGCACGGACAAACGGGAGTTTCTGCATCCGGGCTGATCTTCGTGGCATTCCAATGCGACGTCGAGCAGCAATACGTGCCTATCCAAAACCGGTTAGCAGAGTCTGACCATCTCAATTTGTGGACCGTACCAATTGGATCTGCAGTATTTGCCATCCCTCCGGGCTGCCAAGAAGGTGGTTTTATAGGCGAAGAACTCTTCGTCTAAACGTTCCGAAAGGACCGCCGACAAGCACCACGACATGCGCAGACCGGCGTACCCGTCTGCGCATGTCGTGGTCGTTGGCTACTGGTTATGCAACCCCAGCTGTTTCCTAGTCGTGTTCAGCTGCTAATGCATCGTCCATCGCATCAACAAACACATTAGTAGGCTGGGCACCCAACATCGGCTCACCTCCCAGCACGAATGCTGGGGTTGAGTATGCGCCTAACTCGGTACCCAGAGCCTCATTGGCCTGGATGTGTTCGTCGACGACATCGGATCGCATATCTTCGGTGAACTGTTCAGCATCCAGCCCCAGCTCGTCAGCGATGTCCAGCATCGCCTCTTCCGTTAACTGGCTTTCAGAGCGGATCTCTCCGTCAAGGAATAACTCGTCATGAAACTCCCAGAACTTATCTTGCATTCCAGCGGCAAAACTTGCCTTTGAAGCTTGCTCCGAGAAGGCACCATACACGTTGAGATCACGCCACTCGATACGCAAGTCGCCCTCATCAACGTATTCCATCATGACCGGCAGGGTATCGTTGCTCCAGGCTGCACAGTAGGGACACTGATAATCTGAAAACACCACCAGAGTCACCGGGGCGTCGACGTCACCGGTTGCTAACGGGTCAGCAGGGTCGCGTTGCTCAACATGGGTGAGATCAATTTGATCCGAATTTTCTGGTTCGACTATATCCACGACGCCTCCCTCGGAACTTTCTTGCTCCGTTTCGGCGGTAGATTCAGAGTCACTGCCACCGAAGGCAAGCCAAAAGACTCCGGCGAGCACCACGATGACACCGGCCCCAACAAGGACTGGCAGCAACCACAGGTTGCGGTTGGACGCAAGTTTTTTTGACATGAGGTCCTCTTTCTTTTACAGACAGACGGAATTACTATCACCTATAGTAACCATGAGCCATAGTTACTATGCAAAGTAGTTTCATTCCTGCATAATGGTGGCATGTCATGGCTATATCAGCGAAGCGCGCAGGTTGTAACGTCTACTAGATTAGCGATCCGGGCACTGAAGGCGTGGCGGGTACGTCAAGTGATCGCCGCCATCGTTGCCGCCCTGTTAGTCGCGCTGGTGATCGGCTTTGCCACCGTGCTCATCCCTAATGACCTGTTTACCCGAGACATCCCACCCACCTGGTGGGATCATCCAGTGTGGATCATTACTTCGGTGCTAAGTGGCATACTCATCGCGACCTACGTCCGCCCAGATACTTCGGCAGCACCCGAGATGAAAGCTGCTGGCACCAGCGCGAATGCGCAATACGATTCAGCCCGGCAGGAACGCAGCGGAAAACTCGGCATGCTCGGCGGCTTCCTTGCATGGTTCGCGGTAGGATGCCCCGTCTGCAATAAGATCGCGCTTCTGATACTGGGCTACTCCGGGGCGCTAACGTGGTTTGCCCCATTTCAACCCGTTCTGGCGGTCAGTGCGATGCTTCTGACCGGTGTCGCAGTGATCTGGCGACTCAAAGGAAAAGTGGCCTGCTCCATGCCGAAGCAGCCCGGTAAAGACCGCCGCAAAAACCTGGCTCGATCGAGCAGCTAACTCATGAAAACAGGGGCTCAAAACCCATAAAGCCGGCACCTTCTACTGCAACACCTTTAGTCGGCAGGGGCAAGCAAATAGCCCTCATCAACCTGCAGGACGCCCGTGCCCGAGGGGCTAATATATATCGGCACGGCAGGGGTTCCGCTCTCTTCAGGGTCATAGGCACGCCCGACATCTCCGGTAATCACATTGCGCGCCTCCAGTCCACCTTCAGCATTGAGTAGATACACCATGGCTGACCCAACACCCTGAAATTCCATCTCGTCAACCGACTCTCGGAAGTACTCTCCCCCGGCGGGGTCGTGACCGGTAAGCTCCTCACCGAGCGTTACCCAGGTTTGACTTGAGGGGTCTTGCACAGCATCGGTGATGCCTGACGCGATAACTTCCCCGGTTTCCAAATCGACCAAACTGAGCTCTTCACCTGCATTGCCCACCAGCGCAGCGCTCAACGGCGTAGCTGCATCGACATCAGCGGAACTCACCTGGTCTGCACTCCAACCGTACTCTGCCGCTTCAATGACCCATTGAGGTTTTGGTACATCATCCGACTGCGCCAGAGCTGCCGCACTATGCGCTTGCAGCTGCCCATCTTGCAGCACGAGGATTATTCCGTGGTACTCGCCGACAATACGCAGCTGCTCGTGCTGGCCCTCATCCAAAAGGACCTCCCCGGTCGCCGGATCCAGCACAACCTTTGGACCGATTTCGCCGATTTGCGAAGCCGGAGATGATGCAAACACCGTCCCGGGTCCGACGTGTTGACCAGTCACTTCAACCGGCCCCCACATTGGTTCACCTGTGCTCAGTTCATAACCGCTGACCGTGGTTGTCCCAAAACCCTCTCCGCCGGGCTCAAGATCGCTCAGGACCGCAATGGAATCCTCGCCGACGCTGGTGAGGGCAAACCCTGTACAACTCTGGGGACGCTCTGCCTCCCAGAGCACCGTGCCGGAGGAATCGACTGCACGATAGGTCAAGATCCCGTCAGCATCATCAGCCGCCAGGAAGATATCATTAGTATATTTTGGCGTCGTCGCCCACTGTGGATCCACCGTCGGCAAATCCTGCAATTGTAGCGGAAGCCGCAATTGCTCAGTTTCGGCTTCGGGAGCAGCTGAGCTGACCGCCTGAGGTGTCGGATCATAGTCCGGCAGTGACTCACCATCCA
>DXCT01000092.1 GCA_019115865.1 Candidatus Yaniella excrementavium
GCGCAGCATGGCCGGTACATGCGTGGCCGGGTGACACCGCATACACAGCTGCTCGTACATTCGATCAGCTACTGGATAGCCTTTACGACGCTAAGCAGACTCCGCGAAGGGTTCGCCGAAGCTAACAATCCCAAACGGCTCATGTGTGGCGAATAACATAAACCCGGTTATGTATACATAACCGGGTTTTCTATGCTTGCTCAGTAGTGGGACTAAGTTCCGTTTTAGGAAGCAGTCTTCCGACGAACATCGCGGCGCATCGCCAGTTCATCGCCAGGGAAGTCGTCTTCCGTTGTCTGTCCATCAGCCAAGCGCTCCGCTGGAAGTTCAGACAATGTGCCTTCGACTTCACGCCACACGCGTCCCACAGCAATACCGTATACACCTTGACCGCCCTGGACAAGATCAATAACCTCGTCGGCTGAGGTGCACTCATAGACTGATGCACCATCAGACATTAAGGTGATTTGTGCAAGATCTTCTACCCCGCGCTCACGCAGGTGTTCAACTGCAGTCCGGATCTGCTGTAGGGACACGCCGGTATCAAGCAGGCGCTTTACTACTTTCAACACGAGAACGTCACGGAACGAATAGAGCCGATGTGTGCCCGACCCTTCAGCGCCACGTAATGACGGTACGACCAGGCCCGTGCGTGCCCAGTAGTCAAGCTGACGATATGTGATACCAGCCGCTTTCGAAGCGGTAGGGCCGCGGTAGCCGTGGTCATTATTTAGCCAGGGTGCGTCGTCGCTAAACAGTACGCCCTGGTTGCCAGAGTCCATGTTCTGGCTCTGCCCTGAATCACTGGTGTGAGACACTAGGGGTTCCTCCTGCTGATCTGTTCCACCCGGGGAAGTTTTGTAAGCACATCACCCTTGGCCGAATCGTGCGCGGCTTCCAAATAATGGTCTCACATATACTGTGGAACTTATAGTGGTCCACGCTATTCTGCGAATTGGTCCTGGTCAAAGACCACAAAGGAATAATCAGTTCGTGTCGGAACTATTTTTCTGTTGCGCCAGGATCATCGTTGTCTTCTGTACCGTTTTCTGAGTCGTCTTCTTCAAACAGTGGCGGTGTTTGTTCGTCGCTTGAATCCAAAAAATCCGCTGGATTCAAGCCCTTCAAGAACTCGCGGAAATCGTCAATGCTTTCTTCGGGTACCTCAGGCTGTATCTCAGGAGCTTCGATATTGAGTTCTGCTGCGATATCACCCTCCGTCAGATCAATCCCTGCGGAATCGAGAACTTCTTCGCTTGCGTAGACGGAGACACCTGCAAAAAGAGCGGCTGCAACAGCATCTGATGCACGCGCATCCACCGTCGTGCCGGACTCTAGCATGAGCTCAGCGTAAAAGACCTCGTCATCAACCTTTGCGATGCGCACCGCATCAATTGGGTCTCCTGCCTGTTCGAGAGCCTCGACAAGAAGCTGGTGTGTCGTTGGACGAGGAGTGTCAACGCCTTGTTGGGCCAGGCCAATAGCAGTACCTTCTGAAGGACCTATCCAAAGTCGCAATAGCCTCTGGGAATCCTGGTGTAGAAGCAACAAAATGGGCTGATTACCGGGAAGGACAATCCGGATTTCAAGGACCTTCATTACTATGTCGGCCATGGCGAAGCTCCTTATCTTGATACTGCCTGAAACGAAACGGGGCTAATCGTCCATATCTGCAATTTCAGCACTCACTACCCCAGCATGCAAGCTCAAGCAAGCTTGAGTTATTTCGCGAGCAGCCTCCGTGACGCGTTCCTTGGATACCCCACCGTTATTTTGTGCGATGCCTGACGTAGCTTGTTCAACCATTCCCAATTCACGGTCTGCAGCGATTCGGAATGGTCGAAGATGGCGTGCTTCGAAACCGAAACCAGTCAACGTCACTGCCGCCCGAGCGACTTTGAGACTGTGATCATCGTAACGGCCTGTCTCATCGGCCCATATAAGACGGTATGCTTCCAGCGTTCGCATGAGCTCATCTGAGGCACCCGACATCCCTTGCAGTTCAGCCCGAGACATCGGTCGAATATGCCCGGTGAGCTCTTGAGCAAGCTGTTGCGATACAGAGCGGGGTTCAAGTCTCAAACCACCTGGCAAGGAATCTGGACGTTTTCCTGCGTCAATAGCGTCCAGATAATTTTTGATAACTTTTAGCGGCAAAAACTGATCTCTTTGAAGCGCCAGGATGAACCGCAATCTATCAACGTCCACCTCAGTGTATTTCCGATACCCGGCCGCAGTTCGTGCAGGTGTGAGCAGTCCCCGTTCCTCCAGGAAACGTACTTTCGACGCCCTCACCTCGGGGAACTCGGTGTTAATATGCTCTAGTACTTCGCCGATCGTCAAAAGCGCTTGGGAGCGATTAGCGATATCAGGGGTGACCGGACGTGGCTTTGGGGAAGCGGACAATTGGTTCAGACCTTTACAACAACTAGGACTACATTCAATTTGTCGCCACTGGTTCAAGCGGCAACAAAGTGGCCGATAGCTTATGCGCTCGTTTGCTGTGTTCCTGCATAATAGGACAGCCGGAATTTTCCAATTTGAAGTTCCATACCTGTATGCAGTTCGAGCGAGTCCACCCGGTCGTTGTTAATATATGTGCCGTTAAGAGACCCAGTGTCTACAACTTTAAACCCGCCTGCATGACGTTCGAATGTCGCGTGTTGACGGGAAACCGTGACGTCGTCCAAGAAGATGTCTGCATCAGGATGCCGTCCAACCGAGACTTTGTCCTGATCGAGCAAAAAACGTGCGCCTCTATTCGGACCTTCATGCGCAACAAGTAGCGCGGAACCCAGGGGCAGTGCTTCTACGGCGGCTCGCTCGTCTGGCTGCAAGTGAAGGTCTTTAAGAGGTTCAAGCTTTGGCAACCCTACGGTTGTTGGCTCAATATCAGAATGATCTTCTGAATTACCAGGAACGGGGTTATCTTTTGTCATGCTTGAGCGCTCCTTGCAGTGCATAAATTTGCTGACGACTCGGGTCCATGAGTCGCCCTGACTCACATAGTTTAGCTGATCGGTGCCTTGAATTCACGGCTTGGGGAAAACTAAATCTCAACGAATCAGCTTGTCACCTTGAATTTTCAACTTCAATATGATTGAAGTAAAATCTTTCTCCGGGTTACGGTGCGCCAATCATACTTTTTGCTTCTCACCGCAATAGCTGCAAGGTCGCGCGCCATGTTCAAAAGAAAACATCCTTGGCACTTATTGGTCCAAGGATGTGCTGGTCGGGCTGACAGGATTTGAACCTGCGACCCCATCTCCCCCAGAGATGTGCGCTACCAAGCTGCGCCACAGCCCGTTCCATCGCTCGCGTTCAAGCGCTAGGATACTCGGGTTACTATACACGATGCCCAGTGAAAGTCCGAATTCATTATTTCATCGAAAGTCTTCAACTTGTGCGAAACGTTCTAGACTACAACTCATGGCTCCTTATCCTGCTGATACTAAGCACATCGCATATGCCCGTTCTTTGATCCGTACCATCGAAGACTATCCCCAGCAGGGGATCACTTTTCGTGATATCACTCCCCTGTTAGCCGATGGCCAAGCAATGCGGACGGTAGCCGAGGCCCTGGTAGCACAGGCTGGCGTCTCATTTGATGTCGTAGCCGGCGTCGAAGCTCGTGGGTTTATATTTGCTGGTGCTGCTGCCGCAGTAGCTGGAACAGGAATGATCCCGATCCGCAAACAGGGTAAGTTGCCAAAACCAGCTCACCAAGTCGCGTATGAGAAGGAATACGGCCAAGACGTATTAGAAGTTTCTCCAGAACTTGAAGCAGGGATGCGCGTACTTTTACTGGATGACATTCTTGCGACCGGCGGCACGCTGAAGGCAGGCGCAGAGTTGGTGGAACAGGCTGGCGCCAAAGTCGTGAGCGTCGGCGTTGTGATGGAACTTCAAGGGCTTGCGGGAAGAGCAATGATGCCGCAGACTAAAGCCCTATTTTGCTTATAATCCACGGCATCACACTATTATGTGAATCTTAACGACGTCGGCGCTCCCGAACGCGCATCGTAATCTCGATCGGACTACCTTCGAAGCCAAAAAACTGGCGCAAACGATTGATGATAAATCGTCGATAGCCAGGATCCAAGAAGCCAGTGGTGAATAGGATGAATTTGGGCGGCCGTGTAGACGATTGGGTGGCAAACAAAATTCGCGGTTGCTTTCCACCGCGTACAGGGTGGGGGTGAGCTGCCACAAGTTCCCCAATAAATGAATTAAGCTTTCCGGTTGGGATACGGCTTTCCCAAGATTCCAAGGCAGTTTCTAGTGCGGGAACTAGCCGGTTTTTATGCCAGCCCGTCTTAGCCGAGACGTTGATCCGCGGTGCCCATGAGACATGTTGCAAATCTAAGTCAATCTCACGCTCGAGGTCGTCTCGGCGATCTTCATTCATAAGATCCCACTTATTGAAGGCCAGTACCATCGCACGTCCAGCGTCCAGCACCATTTGGATGATACGTACATCTTGCTCACTAAGTGGTTGAGAGGATTCCAAAAGGACAACCGCAACTTCAGAACGATCTAATGCGGCACGCGTACGCAGGGAAGCATAATAGTCCGAGCCCGAGGCCATGTGTTGGCGTCGACGAATACCTGCCGTGTCAATAAATTCCCAAACGTCACCGTTCAACTCGACTAATTCGTCAACGGGGTCGCGGGTTGTTCCAGCGATATCGTCCACAACGGCACGCGATTCATTAGCCAGTGTGTTGAGCAGTGAAGATTTGCCCACATTCGGGCGTCCGACAATAGCAACGCGACGTGGGCCCTGTGCCGTTAGAACATCTTTATAGGCTGATTCCTCAGGTAATTCCTCGACCAATACGTCAAGCAAGTCCGCTGTACCTCTGCCGTGTAAGCCAGAAACTGGGTACGGGTACCCAAAGCCCAGCCCCCAAAGCAATGAGGCATCAGCTTCTTGCGATAGGCCGTCAACTTTATTTGCAGCCAAGAGAATAGGTTTACTGGCTTTACGTAGCATCGCAACGATCGCTTCGTCTGTCGCAGTAATCCCCACCGTTGCATCAACGACAAAGATCACGTAATCAGCTAAATCAACTGCCCGCTCTGCTTGATCCGCAACCTTTGCGTCTAGGCCTTTGACACCGTATTCCCAGCCACCAGTATCCGCGACAGTGAAGAGTTTGCCATTCCACTGGGCTTCATAGAACACGCGATCGCGAGTAACTCCAGGCACGTCTTCTACCACTGCCTGACGACGACCAATAATGCGGTTAACCAATGTGGACTTGCCGACGTTTGGGCGGCCAACGATAGCTACGACGGGAGGAATAAATGAGCGTTCTTCGTACTGTTCAGCATCGTCGAAGCCTGCCAAAACCAGATGGTCGTCGTCTTCTAAATCATATTGTTGCAGGCCGGCCAAATAGGCTTCTGTACGAGCTTCATGGTCCTGCTCGGACATGCGGGCGAGATCTTCATCAACTGTATCTGCACTTGATGGAATGTATTCTTCTTCAGTCATAATGCTTTCTTAGGATCCGTTCGCATTAACTTGCCGTTGAATTTCAGCTAATACGACCGTCACGGTATCTTCAAGGGACAGATTGGATGAGTCAATTTCAGCAACGCCTTCAACGGGTGTCGTGAAATCAACAAGTGCAGAATCTTTTTCGTCGCGTCCGACGACATCTGATTCCACATTGCCTGGGTCCTGGTTGGTTTCGCGCAGTTGCTGTCCACGACGTGCCATTCGAATTTCTGGAGAAGCAGTCAGCAAAATACGAGCTTCAGCATCCGGTGCAACAACCGTTGTGATGTCTCGACCTTCAACCACGATGCGTGGCCGAGATTGGATCGCTTGACGTTGCAACTCCACGAGATGTTCACGAACTTCGCGGCGTGTTGACAGTACAGATACATTTGCTGTCACTTCATCACTACGAATGGCGTCAGTGACGTCTTGGCCGTCTAATGCCAAAGAGAAATTGTGCGGGTTGAGATCTTGTGCCAATGGCATGGTGGTAATGAGATCAGTAATTTGTTGGGTATCCACCGAATCTGGTTGCGTCAGATCCAGGCCATTCTTCATGCACCAAAGAGTCGCGGCTCGATAGTTTGCTCCCGTATCCAAATAACTAAGATTCAAGTCCTGAGCAATCCACCGTGCGATCGTGGATTTTCCGGTGCCTGAGGGTCCGTCGATGGCGATGACGAGTCGAGGTTGTGCTGACATTAGAGTACCTTCCATCCAAGATCGGTCAATGAATCGACCAAGTGCCTTTTTTCGCCTGGAACCACAGCAATTTCCAGCATACCGACCTGGTAGCCCGATGAATGCTCCATGCGTAAGTCTTCCACGTTGACCCCAACATCGGCTACCGCTTGAAGTGCTGCGACAATTGCGCCCGGAGCGTCATCGACCAGGACTGTTACCAAAGCAAACGACTCGGCGGGGCCACCATGTTTTCCAGGTATTCTTGCTTGCCCGCGGTTACCTTCCTCCATGAGCTGAGCAACATCAAGTCGTGAACCGGTCTCGAAGGGTCGAGATAATGTCTGAATCAAACGATCTAGGTCCTCTTTCATACCATGCAGCTGCGGAAGGATTCGACCAGCATTCGCCGTCAAGATCTGCACCCACAACCCCCCGTCAGAAGCAGCAATGCGCGTCGTGTCGCGTAAACCGTTACCGGCCAGCTGGAGTGCATGGGCTGGTGTATCCTGCAGCCGGGATGCCAACAGAGAAGCAGCGATTTGCGGTAGATGACTAATTTGTGCCACTGCAGTATCGTGCTCTTCTGCAGTCATGTGGTAGATCGTGGCACCCAACAACCGAGCGACGTCCGAAGCTGTATCGATGACCGTTTGCGGTGTGCCCTCTCTTGGGCAAAGCACCCATGGGGCAGCTGTAAAAAGTTCTCCACGCGCTGCAACCGGACCCGAACGTTCCCGGCCTGCCATAGGATGCGTTCCGATATAACGTTGAGCGATCGTTTCACTAATACGCCCCGCCGTCACAGCTGCGGCTAACTCTGCCGCAATTGCTCCTTTGACTGACGCTATATCAAGTACCACGGCCTGCGGCCAACGCTGTAGTGCCTTGATAACTTCTTCGCCTGTGACATCCGGGGGTGCCGCTACCACGACGGTTGCCGGTTGGTCTGCATCAGTGAGAGGTCGTCCGGCACCGATGTCTACAGCAACAGCTTGCGCGGAAGGCGATGGGTCACTGAGCAGCACCTCTATTCCGACACTACGTAGACCGAGACCGATCGAGGCGCCCAAGAGACCAGTTCCAATAATGAGCGTCGGTTGGCGAATCGAATGCTGTTTTGAGACTGTTTCGGTAGCTGCGGCCAAGGAAGCAGTATCAACAATTTCGGTGCGTGAGAAACGCGGTGTGGTCATAGTCCCACCGTTGCCATCAAGTGACCAACTTCTTGCGAGTTCAACTGCCGAATAGAGCCTTGGCGCTGGTCTCCCAGAGTAATTGGACCATGTGCAATTCTTACGAGCCGCTGAACCGGATAACCAACGGCCTTCATGAGACGTCGAACCACACGATTTTGGCCACTATGAATGATAACTTCACACAAAATATGACCCGGTGTTGAGTCCACGAGACGGAAGGAATCGACCGATACGAGGCCGTCTTCTTCGAGCTCGATACCGGCACGAAGTTCTTCGCCGACGCCACGACGCATTGGTCCCTTGACTTGCACTAAGTACTTTTTGGGCACTTCGTAACGGGGATGTGATAACCGATTTGCGAGGTCTCCGTCATTGGTCAACAACAGCAGGCCTTCGGTTTCATTATCTAACCGTCCGACATGAAAAAGGCGGGTGTCAGTGCTATCGACAAAATCTGCGATAGATGGTCTACCTTTAGGATCCGACATTGTCGAAATGACGCCACGTGGTTTGTTGAATGCGTAGTAGACGGCTTCGGGTTTGGTATTCACACGGATGCCGTCAACGAAAATGATGTCACTATCCGGGTCGACCCGTGTACCTAATGCGGTAACAATGTCGTGGTTAACTTCGACACGACCTTCGCTAATAAGGTCCTCCGCAACACGCCGGGATGCAATACCCGCGGCAGCGATGACTTTCTGAAGTCGCTCCCCTTGTGGCACATGTTGCCGGGACTTCTTGCCCTGGCCTTGCCCCTTCTTGCGGTACTGACTGCGGTCGACAGGTCCTAGATTACGATCATAATCAGCACCGGAAAACGGGCCACCGCGACGACCAGATTTTGGTGTGCGACTGCGGTTACCGGAGCCTCTCGGCTTGCGGGATGTCATAGTTATTCCTGACTTTCTGCCATTTTTGTGGCTTCGTCTACCCCCGGAAGTAACGGGGAAATTTTTGGGAGTTCCTCGATTGAGTTTAGTCCAAGGAGCTCGAGGAAATAGTCCGTTGTACTATAGCGTACGGCACCTGTGAGCTCTTCAGTTCCATCTTCCGCGATCAGTCCCCTGGTGAGTAGCGTTTTGACAACGGAATCGGAGTTGACGCCACGAATCTGAGCCACACGCGACCTGGTGGTGGGCTGCAGGTACGCAACCACTGCTAATGCTTCCAAACCTGCTTGGCTCAGTTTCTGTGTTGCCCCCTGGATTATGAACGCGGTAATCGCTTCTGCATGTTCAGCTCGAGTATACAGTCGCCATCCCCCAGCTACGTGACGAAGTTGAAATCCACGCTGAACACCGCATGCATCGCCATCATAATCCCGTTGGATCGCCTGTAGTGTCGACTTAAGTAAGCCCGGAGACTCGCCGGTAGCCTTAGTCAACTGGTCCAGTGTGATGGGTTCATCAGTCACCATAAGCAATGCCTCCAGTTGACCAAAAAGCTCGTTGTGGTGCCAATCTTGATTCACGAAGCCCCTTGCCAATACACGGTGATTTCTCCCAGAGTTGCGGGCTGATGCCAGTCAATCAGTCTGTCACGGTACATCGTCAACAGCCCTAGTAAGCGAACAACTACCACCATCGTGGTGGAGGCATCCACTACCAGTTCTGTGAAGGTCAGAGTGTCTGCTTCCTGAATCCTTCTCGTCATGAGCGCCACTTGTTCGCTAACAGAAACCAGCGGAGCATGGAGATGTTGAGTTCCAACTTGTTCAGGTTCTTCAGCGAATGTCGCAAATACGTCCTGCGCCAAGTTAGCAAAATCACTTGCGGTCAGATCAAACACAAGGGTCGGCAGTAGGTTCCTATACTGCGGCTCTGGACCGGCCTGTCGAGCCACCATGGTCCCTTGAGTATCGAGGCGTTCCCGGATCATTTCGGCTGCTTGTTTAAAGGCACGATATTGCAACAACCGTGCAAAAAGTAGATCCCGTTCCTCCAACAATGCCATCTCTTCTTGAACGTCCCGGACCCCGGTGGGTAACAGTCGCGCAGTCTTGAGCTCGAGCAACGTTGCAGCAACCACCATAAACGATGTTGAATTTTCTAACACCTCTTGAGTTGTATCAAGAGTGGAGATATACGCCAAAAACTCGTCCGTAACTTCGGCTAACGCAATCTCAGTGACGTCCATGCGACGTCGTGCAATCAGCGACAGCAACAAGTCAAATGGCCCTGAAAAGTTTGTCAGCGCTAATTCAAAGCCAGCATGTCCTTCTGCATAGTCTTCCTCAAGTGCTGGTGCTGAGGGTTGACTCACGGCGCTCCGCCGCGACTGATGAGCTCGCGCGCTAGTTGACGGTAATTCTTAGCGCCGGCATGTCGGGGTGCAAACGCGGTAATCGGTTCAGCCGCCACCGTGGCGTCGGCAAACTTGATCGAACGATTAATAACAGTTTCAAAAACTTGGTCGCCAAAGGCCTCTACGAGACGGCCAATGACTTCTTTAGAATGAAGCGTTCTTGCGTCAACCATTGTGGCAAGAACACCGTCGATAACTAGGTCAGGGTTAATGCGGTCCTGAACCTTCTCGATGGTTTCAACCAGTAATGCGACAGCGCGTAATGCGAAAAACTCAGCGGTCAGTGGAATGATGACGCCGTGCGCTGCAGCAAGGGCGTTCACTGTAAGTAGACCCAGAGACGGCTGGCAGTCGATGATGATGACGTCGTAGTCATTGATGACTGGTCGCAGCGCACGTGCCAGAACTTGCTCACGGGCGACTTCATTCACCAGTTGTACTTCCGCGGCAGATAAATCAATATTCGCTGGCAGAAGATCAATATTGGCATCGTCGGTGTTCAGGATAGCTTCTGAGACATGCACGTCGCGTTCCATCAGAACGTTGTAAATGGTGAGATCCATTTCATGCGGGTTCGTGCCAAAGCCTGCAGACAGTGCGCCCTGCGGATCAAAATCAACCATCAGGACTTTGCGCCCGTAATCAGCTAAGGCAGCTCCGATGTTCACCGAGGAAGTAGTCTTACCGACGCCACCTTTTTGGTTAACCAAGGCGATAATGCGGGCGGGTCCGTGAGAGTCCAAAGCCTGAGGGACGGGAAACTCGTGTTTTGGCCGCCCTGTTGGACCGATCACGGGTTCTCCGTTAATCATCATCACAGGACGTGGTTCTTGGCTGGCGTCATTCACGATGCTTAAAACTCCTGACCGCTACGTAAATTGGGGTGCATCCTCTTGGTGTGTTAGAAAATAGACTTTTATCAATTCAGTTCCAGTCTATGGGGCATTTTCTATTTACACGCACAAATACCACATTTTCTCGGCGAGCCTTAAAGCTTAAAGTCAAACCTGAAGGTCTTATGCACTATTCGCACGAGGGTGTGCCAAGGCAAATACTTCTCGAAGTGTATCAGGCGTCACGTGCGTATAGATCTGTGTCGTAGTCACCGAAGCATGCCCCAAGAGTTCCTGCACCACTCTGACATCCGCGCCGCCTTGCAATAAATGGGTCGCAAACGAGTGACGTAACGTGTGCGGAGAAATATCAACGTTAATCTCCGCAGCCTCAGCTGCCTGTTTAATCGCATTCCAGCCCGTCTGACGGGAGATGCGGCCTCCGAAACGGTTCAAGAATAGGCCTGGTGACCCTTTCCCTCCGGAGACCAACTGAGGGCGCCCCCGTATAAGATAAGCGTGAAGTGCCTCGACGGCGTAAGATCCCAGCGGCACGACGCGTTCCTTGGAGCCTTTTCCGAACAGTCTAACTACAGTGGTCTCACCGTGCTGGAGACTGACGACATCATCCACGTCAAGTTCGATGGCTTCGGTGATGCGAGCGCCAGTCGCGTAGAGCAGTTCCATTAATGCACGGTCCCGCAACCCTTGTGCTGTGTCTGCAGAAGGAGCCTCGAGTAGCTGCGTCATTGCTTCTATCGATAGACTTTCCGGCAAATATAACCCGGTGTTTGACGGTTTTATATCAACTGCTGGATTTTCTTCAGTCGTTTGCTCGAGAAACATAAAGCGGTGCCAGCCTCGAGCGGCAATAAGGATCCGGTTGATCGAGGTCTCGGTAAGCTGTCCCATATGATGGCTCCCCGAGCTGAGTGCTTGGACAAAACCAGCGACATGGTGCGTGCTTATGTTCGAGACTTCGCAGACTTTTTCTTGTGTTAAGTAAGTCAAATAGCGTTTGAGGTCGTGTTTATAGGCAGCCATGGTGTTCTCGGAGAGACCTCGCTCAATCGTAAGGTGATTAAGATAGGCCTGCACCTGGTCTTGCAATGGCGTCGGGATGTCAACGTCTGGTGAAGTCATGAATTATCTGAAGGGTGCGTCGACGTGACGCGCTGTACGTCCGCCACGCACAACAAGGTCAGCTGCTAAAATTCCGGCCACCGCATTGGTATTTCCAATGTCGCCGGCCATAACGGCGTCGAGAAGGTCGTCGATATGCACCCATCTGAACACAAGATGATGTTCTTCCGCTTCACGAGTATGAAGCTGACTTTTCGGGACTGGCTTGAGGTCCTGGGCCAAGAAAATTCTAATCGCTTCCGAGGACGAACCGCCAGATGGGTAGTGGTCTACCAGAACTGACCAGTCCGTCGCGATTAGATCAGTTTCTTCAGCGAGCTCACGCTGTGCCGTAGCAACAAGGCTCTCTGAGTCGACATCGAGCAATCCCGCAGGAATTTCCCAACAGTCTTGTCGCACTGGATGCCGGTACTGTTTGATCATCGCTATGCGTTGCTGGGTATCGACTGCGACAATGGCTACTGCACCCGGGTGCTGTATATATTCTCGCGTCATTGGAGTATCTTTTGACTCGATGGTAAAAGTATCGCGCTTGACGTTCCATATTGCTCCGCGATATACCGTTTGATGCCCCTGAACTGTCACCTGACGATCGTTGTCCTGTATCGGTAGTTCATTCATGCGTGAGAGGCCTCCAGCAATTCACGCGCATGCTCGCGGGCTGAACTTGAGGTTGCGTGACCCGCCAACATTCGTGCCAATTCTGAGATGCGCTCCTCCCCAACGAGTTCACTGACGTCCGAGGTTGTGAAGCCGGCTTCCACATTTGGATCTTTGTTGACCCGCAGGTGTTTATTGGCGTAGGCCGCCACTTGTGGCAGGTGTGTTACCACGATCACTTGCACTTTTGTAGCCAGTCTGGCGAGTCGTCTACCTATTTGTACCGCTGCTTCGCCACCAACTCCCGCATCAATTTCATCGAAAATAAATGTCGGGACTGGATCGGTATCTGCAAGGACAACTTCAAGAGCAAGCATGATGCGCGAGAGTTCACCCCCCGAAGCGCCTTTGCCCAGAGGCCGTGGTTCCGAACCTGGATGAGGTTGTAAAAGGAGTGCGATCGAGTCAAAGCCATATGGTCCCGGCATGTCTAAAGGTTCTACCGCTACAGAAAGCTGTGCCGTCGGCATCAGTAGACCATGTAGTTCTTCGGTTACGTGTGCTCCCAACTTGACCCCACATTCTTGACGTAGTGCAGTCAGTTCTGCCCCTTGCACGGTCAAGGTTTCGGTCAACCGCTGCTCTTCTTGGGTAAGATATTCGATTCGATCCGTATCTCCGTGCAGTTCGTCTAACCTGGGGCGTTGTTCCTCGGCCCAGGTTAACACGTCGGCTAGATCAGGGCCATAGAGCTTCTTTAGTCGATTGAGTTCAGCGAGTCTCGACTGCGCTTGGTTCAATGCATACGGACCATCTTCAGTAAGGCTCGAAGCAAACTGCGAAATTTCAGCAGTAATATCGGCAAGTTCAATACCTACCGTTGCCAGCCTGTTGCCAATCCCTTCTAATTCCTCGAGTTCCCCCGGGGTCTGATCGATCGTCTGGCGTGCTAATTCCACGAGGGATTCAGCACTTGGTGCATCCAGGTCGTTGTCATCGCCAGATAAGACAGTGGTCGAAACATGGGCCGCACTACGGAACTCTTCGGCCGATTCCAATCGCTTGATCAGTTCCTGGAGTTCAGTATCTTCGTGATCTTCTATATTCGCATCATCGATCTCTTCCAGACTGCGCTGAAGATTCTGCGCCTCCAGTGCACGTTCCTGAGCCTGCTGCTGGAGTTCTTGCAGTTCACCAGAGACACTTTGTAAATTATCGTACGTTTTTCGGTACCGTGTCAGTGCCGTTGCCAGTATTTTACCGCCGTAGGCATCTAGGGCACGTCGTTGAGCAGCAGGAGATTTCAAACGCAACTGGTCTGACTGTCCATGGATGGCAACTGCGTGCTCACCGATCTCCCCCAGCAGTGCCACAGGAACCCCTCGGCCTCCAGCTGTTGCTCGCGACCGGGTGCCCGACCCAGACGCAGTAATTGATCGAGTAACGACTAGATGCTGGTGATCTGCATCTTCATCTAGAACTGCACCCGCTTCTACAGCTGCGACAGTGGATTTGTGATCAGGCGGAAGAATAAATCCCGCCTCGACGCTAGCTTTTCCATCGCCCGCTCGGACCGCTCCTGCATCAGCACGAGCGCCCAGCAAGAGGTTTAATGCAGTGACCACCATGGTTTTGCCCGCACCAGTTTCACCAGTCACGACAGTAAGGCCTGGATCAAGTTCAACTGTGGTTTCCTCAATGACGCCCAGCGAGTTGATCGACAGATGCTCTATCATTTAGGCGTTCCTCGGTTCGTCATCGTGGTCATCAGACGGTGGTTTGGACGAAAGCTCGACTATCTCTTGTTCATCTGCCTTCGTGATCACAGGGATCGGCGTGGTCACCGGTGGCACGACCCCCGGCCTAGGGGCCATGTGATGGGGTTCCACTATGCGTATCCCGTGAGAATCTGCAAGCGTTTCATGCCAATTTTCCTGGTCACCACGGGCCTGCTTACGATTTTCCATTGCAGAGCGATCCTTTTCTGGGATACTGCCGCGCCAACCGTGCGTTGGCAAATCAAATTTTCGCACCAAACGTTCAGAAAACGGTGTTAAGGCCAATCGCGCAAGCTTCACCGGGCTCGATGAACGGGTCACTTCGATACGCGCACCGGCAGGAAGATCCACAGTTCGCCGACCGTCGCACCACAAGACTCCGGCTTCATTAGTCCGCTGCAATACATCAACAGAGATCACTGATTCTGGTGAAACTACAAGAGGACGAGCGAAAAGGGCGTGCGCTGAAAGGGGAACCATCAGCATGGCTTGAACCTCGGGCCACACAATCGGGCCACCGCCCGAAAATGCGTATGCCGTTGAGCCTGTTGGTGTAGCCATCACCACTCCGTCACAGCCAAACGAGGAAATCGGACGATCATCGACCCCCATCACAACTTCCAGCATCCGCTCGCGATTTGATTTCTCGACTGACGCTTCGTTAAGCGCCCAGGTGTGAGCAACCAGATGTTTACCCACCAAGACCTTAACGTCGATAGCCATACGCTCTTCGACTTTATAGTCTTTATTCACGATAGACGTGACAGCACGTTCAAGATCGGCTTGCTCTGCTTCAGCAAGAAAACCGACGTGTCCAAGATTGACTGCCATCAGTGGCAGATCGGACTCTCGAACCATCTCTGCAGCCCGCAAAACTGAGCCGTCTCCGCCAAGCACCATGCCAAGTTCAACGTCTTGAAGTGAGGATTTGGTATCGGTACTTTCGACAGTCAGCCCATTAGCGGATAACACCCCGTTATGGATAGCCTCGTGTACAACAGCGGAGTCGTGGGGCAGCATCACCGGGGTTAACCCAGCATCTCGCAATAGCTCAATGGCGTGCAACGCAGATTGCATAGCTTCATGGCGCCCGGTGTGAGCCAAAATTAATATTCGACGGCTCATCGATCTCCTTTGCTTGTACGTCTGCCTAATGATCCAATCTAGTCGGTCTATTCGATTTTGTTATCAGGCTAGACGCGGTGTGGATAACTAGATGGAAGTGCATCCGCCCACTCCACGTGTTGGGTATCCAACCACTGTGCGGCTTCCGTGACCTCATATACCGATTCCCCATCGGCCTTGAGGCTTGCCCAGAAGAAATATTCTCTATTGCCATCTTGCCCTGGCAACCGACTGGCCGCCACGCCCCGGGGTGTCAAACCACATTCTAGAGCCTCCTCAATAACGTTCATGACGGCTTCACGTCGTTGCTGTGGATTCACCACCACCCCGGATTTCGGTAGGCGTTCTCTCCCGATCTCAAATTGTGGCTTAATCATCAGCACGAGCTGAGCGCCTGGTTTGCAGACCGCCACAAGCGACAGCAGCACCAGCTTCAAGGAAATAAACGACAAATCAGAAACGACGATGTCTACTGGCCCGGCAATATCATCTGGAGCGAGGTACCGTATATTGACGCCCTCGTGCACGTCGACTCGGGGGTCGTTCCTGAGTCGCTGCACCAATTGATCACGTCCCACGTCTACGGCGACGACCTGCTGCGCGTCACGTTGGAGTAGCACATCGGTAAATCCGCCAGTCGATGCACCTGCGTCGAGACAACGGGCTCCAGCGACAGCTATGGAACTGAACCTATCGAATGCTCCGGCCAACTTATGCCCCGCCCGCGAGGCGTACTGGGGCCCAACGATGGTGAGTCCCACTTCATCCTGATCGGATACTTTAGTCGCTGGTTTAGTAACAGTCTCACCGTTGACGTTCACTTCGCCGGCTTGAATATGCCGAGCCGCAGCTGTCCGCGACGGGACTAGCTGTCGAGCCACTAAGACTTGGTCCAGGCGTTGCACGTTAGACAGCCCCAGGTCGGTCTTCAGACACGTTAAGCAATTCTGTGAGATCAGACAGCACATGCTCATAAGTAGCTAGCTCTTCAGAAGGAGACAGTTGGTCAACATGTTCTAACTGCGTAAGAATTTCAGCGGTTTGTTGCTGTGGCTCAGTCATTTCATCCCCTGTACGCATCGACTGGTTCTCGTAACAAGGCTCGAAGATTAGGCAGAACCCAATCTGGAACCACCACGTCTTGGAAGTTCGTGATATCGGCCCTTCGATGAATACCTGTTTCAACTAATGCCCCCTGGAACCCTGCGTTGGCAGCCCCCAGCATGTCTGTGTCCAGGCGATCACCCACCACCAGAGGGCGCGACATAGAGAATCGTTCAGCCATGGAGGTAAACATCGTGGGCGCCGGCTTTCCTGCCGCAACCTCTGGGCGCGTTCCTGTGGCTTGTGCAATAACATTCACTAGGGAGCCGTTCCCCGGAGCAAATCCTTCGGTCAGTGGGATCGTCAAGTCAAGGTTAGACGCTAACCATCCCGCGCCGTTTTGAATCGCAAAACTGGCTTCGGCCAGATCTCGCCAGCCGAGTCCAGGGTTGAAGCCCTGAACGACCACCTGCGGTAGATCTGTTGCGGTGTCAGTTACAACAAAACCCGCAGCTTCAATCTGAGCAGCGAGTTGGGAAGATCCAGTTACCAGAACAGGACCGGCGTCTAACGAATATTTGACGAGGAGTAAGTTAACGACTGCCTGAGCAGACGTCATCACCTGGTGAGAATCGATAGGCAGGCCCATGGTGGTCAACCGGTCAGCTACCTCTTCGGCGGATTTCGAAGCATTGTTGGTCACAAAAGCCACTGGTATGCCTCGCTCCAACAGCGTGTTGAGCGTTGCAACAGCAGTAGGAATTCGGTGCGAACCAGTATAAACCACACCATCTAGGTCACATAGAACGCCGTCGTATCCGTCAAAATAGGTAACCACTGACTACTGGTCGCCGCCTTGTGTCGAGGCCTGCTCCGACGATGCTTGAGACGGTAATACATCACGGGCACGTGGTGGTATGGCATCGTACTCGTCATCACTCAGATCCAGTATCTCGGGTTCTGGTTCAACGTTGAGGCCGAGTGCTCTTTCTGCTCGTGCAGCGAGATTTGACCATTTTCGAGCCTCATCCTGACGACGATCCGCTTGCAGCGCTTCGGCATACGCGCTAAACAGCCGCGGAGAATACGAGAATCCACGCCGCGGATTCAACTGTGGGATCTCAAGAGCTACGACCGCCGCTTTGGGGTCGCCGTTGTCCAAGTGGATCCCCGACACCACTATGGCCAATTCAACTCGCGAGATCGCCGGGAGTTTGTCCAGCGGTGCTTCCTCAACCAATTGCAACGCTTTATCTGTTCGACCCAGTGCCCGCTCGGAATCAACCATCTCTGGCAAGTGTGCGTTATCTCCCGAAATGCGACGGTACGTGCGGAACTCTCGCAAAGCCTCAGAGAACTTCCCGGCTGCATAGGCTGTCATGCCTGCAGCTTCTCGAACCACACCCAGACGTCCTCCACGGCGCGAGGCGGCTAGCGCGTGGTCAAAGGCTAGTTCAGGGTCATCCTCAATTAGCCGTAGAGCCATTACCAAATGCTTTTGCACCCATGGCCTGTTTTGTTCGTCCAACGTACCCAGCTCACGCTGTACGCTACGGTCTAGTTCTTTACCCGTTACGTCGTCATCGATATTCGGAGACCGGCCCCGCTCGGGACGATTTGCGGAACGCAAGTCTGCCGGATTGTGCTGCGGCTGACTTGCAGTCTCAGCACTCCGGGGTGGACGCCCAGCGCGGCCACCGGCACCTTGCCGTCCGCGTTGATCCTGCCGGCTCTTGCCACCGCGACCGTGGTCTCGCTGATCGCGGTCACGCGGTCCACCTCGGCGATGGGAACGTGATGAATCATCACGTTTCTTCGGCTTATTTGCACTGGTATCGGTCAAAGCTAATATGTCCTTGGGTCAATGTTGTGCCTGAAATGTATGATGCAGGCAAAGAACTCTTTTGTGACCATCCTACAACTGTTCGGTTGTTCACCGCGGGGATTTTATCCCTATTAGCTCACCGGGCAAGGCGTTCGAGGCTATTTACACTGCGACAACATTTTTCCCAACATTGGAACTGCGCAAATCGCTGGTTTTGACGACTCTGGGGCTACCAAGTCCGGATCTGCCCCACCGACGGGGAACTCCGACGTGAGGTCCTCAACCCCTGGGTTTAGGGTTGCTGGAATCTTAGGAGCAGCAGTCATGATATTCTCCTCAAAGAGTTTTAGAGCACCTACGTGCATCGACTTTTCGGTTTGGCGGAATCCCGGCACAAAGTTGGAGTTCACGGTGCCTGCGGTGCCTTACAGCAATGCCCGTTTCCAGAATCTTTACAACCTGCCGATATGAAGTGACAGCACCTGTCCATTACGTCGAACCGTTGTGAATCAACTGGCCCTTCAGGGATCCCAAATCATATGCTGCATCATCGGAGCATCAATTACAGGTCACTGTAATGCAAGTCACGATTTAAAGCCAGGGTTTTACAATTTTCACGACCTGGGCTACTCAACACCTCTACACTTTCGCACGATCATCGGTGCAGCGTGCTATTCTGACAACTTCAATTCATGTGGCCTTTGAGCCTCACCAGGCCAGTGCCGCTGCATGTGCTGTCATCATCCACCCGATGATCGTCAGGACGTGCGTACGACACGTTCGTACCACGACCTACCAATGGCATTCATGCTGCAATTCGCCGTCTTATATTTTGCCAAGGAGTCCAAGTAAACATGGCAACGCCTAGCCCCGGCTATTCGATCATCGTCAAAGTTCAAGCACCATCGACTTTTACCGCAACCAGCGATCTCACAGCAGTCGTTGCTGAAGCGGGTGCAGCCATTACTGCTCTGGACATCGTAGATGCCAGTCACGAAAGCAACATTATCAACTTGGCCTGCAATACACGCGGCAAAGAACACAGCCGGAAGGTCAAGGAGTCCATCGACGCTATCGAAGGCTTCGAAGTCCTCAGCCTGTCGGACCGGACATTCCATATGCACCAAGGCGGAAAGCTGCAAACTACATCGAAGGTGAACGTTCGTAACCGGGACGATCTCTCACGAGCCTATACTCCGGGGGTCGCCCGAGTATGCACCGCTATCGCCAAAGACAACAAACGCGCCCGCGAACTCACGATCAAGCAAAATACAATTGCGGTCGTGACGGATGGTACTGCGGTTCTCGGTCTTGGCGATATTGGCCCAGAAGCTGCCATGCCAGTCATGGAGGGCAAGGCCGTGCTCTTCAAGCAGTTCGCAAATGTAGACGCATGGCCCGTCGCCCTAGACACTACGGACACCGAAGAGATCATCAATATCGTCAAAGCTATTGCACCTGCTTACGGGGGCATTAATCTTGAAGATATTTCAGCTCCACGCTGTTTTGAAATTGAAGCACGTCTCCGCGAAGAACTCGATATTCCGGTCTTTCACGATGATCAGCATGGCACCGCTATCGTTACCCAGGCAGCATTGAACAATGCATTGAAAGTCGTTGGCAAACAGCTTGCAGACGTTCGTATCGTCGTCTCAGGAGTAGGAGCAGCGGGTCACGCTATCATTCGCTTATTGAAGGCCTCTGGCGCCAAACGCATCTTGGCTGCGGGACGCGACGGCGTTCTCGAGCAAAACACTACCCAGCGGGACGAACACCGCCAGTGGTTAGCAGACAATACCAACGCTGAAGGCTTCACTGGGTCGTTGCAACAAGCTCTAGTTGATGCCGACGTTTTCATTGGCGTTTCGGCTCCAAATTTACTGCATGAAGACGACGTAGCAAGTATGAATGATGGCTCGATAGTTTTCGCTATGGCTAACCCAGATCCAGAAATTTTGCCCACAGAGGCTTCAAAACATGCTGCTGTTGTTGCTACTGGACGTTCAGATTTTCCAAACCAAATCAACAATGTTCTAGCGTTCCCCGGCTTCTTCCGGGGCTTATTGGACGCCGGTGCTTCCGACATCACCGAAGACATGCTTGTCGCTGCTGCAGATGCAATTTCCAGTGCAATCAGTGATGAAGAGCTCAACCCCAGCTACGTCATTCCCTCAGTATTCAACGACAAAGTCGCAGGCGCAGTTGCCGAAGCAGTCGCCAGCGTCGCAGAGCGAAATGGCATAACGCAACCAACTGCAGCGAAAACTCCAGACGATATCGACTTCTAGGGCCAACGATGCGATGCAATTGGCGGGACCAATATCGGTCCCGCCAATTCCATTTACCCATCCGAATCTTGCCAGCTAAGCGGCGTTGTCCAGCGCATCCTTCAGGGCAGACAACACCAGGTGTGCATTCGCGGTGGTGGCGTTGTGCCCCATCAAGCCAATACGCCAAATATTTGCCGCATACGCTCCGGTCCCAGCACCAATCTCTAGGTCGTATTTATCCAGGAGGTAACTCCGCACAGCTGCAGAATCCACACCCTCCGGGACTTCCACGGTAGTCAACTGAGCGAGTCTCGCGCCTTCCTCGGCGAACAGTCTGAGTCCCATCTCTTGCAGGCCATTCTGCAGAGCCTTGCCAGCGCTTGCGTGACGGGCATAGACGTTTTCCAAGCCTTCAGACAAAACCCGCTGCAACCCGGCCTGAAGAGAAACGATCATACCTGTGGGTGCAGTGTGGTGATAAGTCCGCTTTCCTCCCGGTTCCCCGCCGGCGTATCCTCCCAGTAGGTTCAAATCCAGATACCAGTTGGCGGGCCTCTCCACGCGACGGTCGAAAGCTCGTTCAGAGATAGTAAACGGTGCCAAGCCTGGAGCGACTCCCAAGCATTTTTGAGATCCCGCATAGGCAATATCAACGCCCCAATCATCAAGGTTAATCTCCATGCCGCCAATAGAGGTAACGCAATCGGCAAGCAACAACGCGTCCCCTTTATTTTGGCCTAGTGACTTGATGTCCGACACGACACCGGTGGATGTCTCGGCATGTACAGCCGCGATTATGTCGGGATTCGGATGTGCTGTTACAACTCGTTCAACGTCAACCGGCGTACCATACTCATGCTCGACCGTAATTACCTCGGCTCCATGACGCGAAGCGACCTCAGCCATACGTTCACCAAATAATCCGTTGACAGCAACGACAACAACATGGCCTTGCCGTATAGTATTCACGAACGCGGCTTCCATCCCAGCAGAGCCAGTAGCAGAAAGTGGTAGGGTGCGCTGGTTCTGTGTCCCCCACACTTGACGAAGCATCTCACTAGTGTCGTCCATTGCGTCAATGAACGCTGGGTCTAGGTGCCCCAGCAGGGGCAAGCTCAGCGCCAAATGCGCTTCTGGATATGGATTACAGGGTCCTGGTCCGAAAAGTTGACGACCAATCATTGGACTTGAAAAAACTGAATTATCTGTCATAGTCGTCAAGTCTAATGACAAACTCCTCAACCAGACATACCCGAACAGCCCTGGTCCGAAACGAAAAACGAACATATCGGCTAGCAACACTCTACCGCTAAGCAACCTGGTCAGATGCTTGCTGCCTCAGCCTCGGCCGTTAATGCGTTTTGGGCGCACATCGTGTATCAAGCACTTTATGGTGCCAGCTACCTCTGAGGGCTACCTGCTCAACATAGGCAGCAGACGCCCCACCCCTATAAACTTTCATGCTAGGGAGCATATAGTGCTGTGCTTCAATATAGGTAGACCGTACAAGAAACAGCGCCATTGCCCATCCCGGGTACAGCTCTGGTCCTACCACTCCCTGAGTTCCTTGACTATAGTTCGAGGAGAAATTTCGCTAAGCTGCGGTAGCAATACCAGAGGCAGCAATGCATGACAATCTTCTTCAAGCCCCCAACTACAAGCCACGACTATCAGCAGGAGAACATACGAAAATGTGCGCCGACAAGCACCAGATAGTCTCCATCGATATTAACGCTCAGCAAGAGCAGCTGCTCACGATAGCAAGTAAGGCCCATGCACGTAGAGCAGGACGAACTCTCTATCACGGTGACGGTTTACGCCAAACCATGGTCGCGCTACTGAGCGGCGCCGAGCTTGCCGAGCATGAGAGCCCGTTAGAGGCATTTTATATGTTCTGAAGGGCAGAATTATAGTTCACGGGCACAGACGCAAGTGGGAGATCTCTGCTGGTGAGCAGATCCCTATCCCTCCGGAAAGGCACTCTGTCACAGCAGTTACCGATAGTGTCATTACACTCACAGTCCTTCGAGATGTCTCGGGTCTTCGGAGTTAGCGACGCAAAAATTGCCGACAGGTGTAAAAGTGATGAATATTCTAAACGACATACCGGTGGGTTTGGGCGGCAGCACCCGCATGGCTAACACACCAACGAAATGCCTGGTTAAACACGTGAAGGCCCCGCCTGGACCACCACCCACTGCGACACTCATCACAACGGGTGGGCTGTCCAAACAGGGGCCTTCACCTACACAATGTCCGGCGGTGACCTACTCTCCCACAACCTCCCGGTTGCAGTACCATCGGCGCTGTGAGTCTTAGCTTCCGGGTTCGGAATGGGACCGGGCGTTTCCCCCACGCTATAACCACCG
>DXCT01000002.1 GCA_019115865.1 Candidatus Yaniella excrementavium
TGGTACATCTCACCGGGGTCTTCATTGATCACGGTGGCAGACCGAATCAGCGGACCGCCCCAGGGCACCATGTTCATGATGGAGGCTGACAAGCTCACGAGTAACAGCAGCAGGTACTTGCTCATATTCAGTGCTTGGTACAGCGGTAGCAGTGCGGGGATGGTGAGCAAAAAGGTGGTCGCGCCAGCCCCGTCGAGGTGTGTCGTGGTGGACCTGTCTCGAGGTAAACCCGCTGGAGGTGGACTTCAATGAGCTGCTTGCCGAACCCATCCCGGAAGTTATCTTCCACCTCGCCGCACAGATCGAAGTCCGCGAATCAGCCAGAGCCCCGATTCACGACGGCGACCCCACCGGTAGTTCCCTTTGTCAAAGACTTGATTCCAGTACCAAACCTGGAGAGGAATAAGTTCAGGCCTATCAATGGCACACACCATGACGGTCTACAAAAGCAATACATCCCTCGCTATGACTAGAGGCTCCATATTTGTAGCTGCCACTAGGGCTGGGGCTGCCTCTTATTGCCATAAGAAGATCACGCATAAGCGCTATTTCCTGGCACGACATGAGCTACGCACTGAATATGAATAAGGTACGTCGCGCGGTTGACCGCGCGACAAATGCCATGTACTTTATGAGTATCAGTCTCTGCCGTTGACTTCCCTCCTGATACTGGGAAAGCCGATGACAGAGACTTTATTTTTATGCCCCGACGATGGATGAAGATGGCTAGATCACAAGAACCAATTTATGCTGTTCACCCTGCGCCTATCGTCGCAATTCTAGTGGACGGCGGCTTCGCTTTTCGGCCACAAAGAACCAAAAGCTCGTGCCGATGAGCTCATGGAATACTGTCGACGCCACATCAAACATCGCGGAAGCCGACTGTACAGAATTTTCTATTATGACTGCCCACCGTCGGACAAGGTCATTTTCCATCCTCTAACTCGCCAACACGTCAACTTGGCAAAAAGTAATGACTACAAGTGGATGAATAGCTTCCACCAGGAAATTACCAAGAAACGTAAACTAGCTCTGCGCATGGGTGAGAATCTTGAAACTCAAGATGGATATCAGCTGAAGTCCCACGCACTCAAACGGCTGCTATCAGGAAAGATGGATACTTCTGATCTGACAGAACGGGACTTCTACCTCGACATCAATCAAAAGGGTGTTGATATGAGAATTGGGCTTGATATCGCTTCCCTATCTGCTAACAATTACGTTGATCAGATCGTCATGATCTCCGGCGATAGTGATTTCGTACCAGCAGCCAAACATGCTCGTAGGACTGGAATTGACTTTATTCTGGACCCCATGTGGGCGAGAATCTCTGAGAGTCTCCACGAACATATAGATGGGCTCTACGGGCCCGTGGCTCGTCCGCCGCGGCAGGAAGAGGACCCTCTACACGTCAGTAATTCCCAAGTCATCGAACATCCTGAGGACGGCGACGCGACGCTCTAACTCGTATTCACAGTCACATCTGCTATAAGTGGGCAGGTGTTTGAAGAACTTTGGGAACGAGCGACCAGCGTGCAACCACCGCTGACCGACATCTGGGTAGTGGTGGTAGGCGTTGCCGCCCTGCTGCTCACATGGTCCCCGCTTGGCTACCGCCTCGTGCGGTACCTGGCAACACTGCTCCACGAGGCCGGCCATGCGCTGGTGGCCGTACTGGTTGGACGACGCCTCAGCGGAATTCGCCTACACTCCGACACCTCGGGACTCACCGTTTCACGCGGTCGACCAACCGGGCCGGGCATGGTAGCAACCCTGCTGGCGGGATACCCCGCACCGGCAGTCATTGGACTGGGTGGTGCGTGGCTCGTCAGCAACGGCTATGCTGCCGGTTCGATGTGGGCACTGGTTGTGCTGTGTGCGCTGATGTTGCTGTTGATTCGCAACCTCTACGGGCTGTGGGTCGTGCTGGTGACAGGCGCGGGCATTGCGGTGTTGTCCTGGACCGCAACCCCAGAGATCCTGTCGATAGCCGCCTATTTGATGGTGTGGTCGCTGCTGCTGGTAGCGCCTCGAGCAATTGTGGAGTTACAACGCAGCCGACGGCGGAGTCGCAGGAGCAACAGAAGTGACGCCGACCAGCTGGCCGGGCTGACTCGGTTGCCAGCGGGCCTTTGGGTCGGCGTCTTCTGGTCGATCAGTGTGGCGTGTTTACTGACTGGCGGCTGGTTGCTGCTCCACGCGTGATGCGATCTGGCGATACGTTTTCACCCAGCCATCGATAATGTCCCAGACGCAAATGACGGCTACGCCGAAACCAAAGATCACCGCGAGCGTGTAGAGCGAGTCGGCGTTGATATTATTTTCACTCCAGAGTTCGACAAACTCTGCACTGAACAACGTGCCGTCGGTCAGCAAGGTGATAATCCAGGCGAAAAATAGCACCGCTAATGCGGTGTTGACGATGGCTAGGGTTACCGTCCAGCGCCGCCGGATGTACAGCACGATCGCGAACCCAATCTCCAGTGCAATGAGCGCCAGCAGACCGAGCATGGTCCACGGCCAGAGTTCAGCGTTCAGGATCGCCACAGGTTGGTCGTCAAGACGAATAAAGCCGGGCACTTGGTCCCAGACCAGAGCAACCAGCACGAGTCCAAGAAAAACCAGCGAGGCGATCAGATTAGCGCGAGCAGGGTGGTCTTCTCGCGGCTCGGGCAGCTGGTCGATGTCCCAGGTGAGTCCGGTGTCGGTATCGCTGCGTTCCATGATGGCAAATACCAATGTGACCCAGAAGCATACATGCAATGCTGCGCTGATTGTGGTGACAATGGATTCACCGAGCACTGTGCCGATATCGCCGCTTGCCAGAGTGTGCGCCAATACGGACACTGCGAAAACAGCCGCCGGAACGATAGCCAGTAGACGCTTGAGCAGGCTCCACCACATCAAATAGTAGCGCGGACCGATCAGCTGCAGGGGTCGATCGGTATATCCTGCAGCAAGCACGGCCGGGTCCCCGAGCTCTGTCAACACTGCGCGTTCGGCGCTCTCGCGGTCCTCACCCTGTTCGACGCGTGCTTCGATGGCATCAGCGATGGAAGCTTCCAGCTCAGGACGAACTTCGGTGTGGAGTTCATGCGGCAGGTCTTTGACCGTCGCTGCAATATATCGTTCGGAAAGTGGAGTAGTCATGTTATTTCTCCTCATTGGTGAGGGGATCGTCGCCCAGCGCATGAACCGATCTCGACAAGGCCAGCCATTCGCTGTGCATGGCCTCGGCTAAGCCAAGACCCCTCTTCGAGGTTTGGTAGAACTTTCGTGGTCGAGATTCTCCGGTGTCCCAGTGGCTCGTCAGATGCCCCTGCT
>DXCT01000093.1 GCA_019115865.1 Candidatus Yaniella excrementavium
TGATATATCAAGTGTCGTTCAGGATTTTTTGAAGGAAGTTGCATGACTAGTATTACCTCGCAGGTTACTGCCTCGCTGACGCAGGATTTGGTGGAGCTCGATCCAGAGATCGCCGGCTTCCTTGACCAGGAACTCACTCGTCAACAACGTGGTCTCGAAATGATCGCGTCAGAGAATCACACCCCGTTGGCTGTAATGCAGGCCCAGGGTTCGGTTCTGACAAATAAATATGCTGAAGGGTATCCCGGGCGCCGTTACTACGGGGGTTGTGAACACGCCGACTCCGTAGAGCGTTTGGCCATTGACCGAGTGAAGAGTCTCTTCGGCTCCGAATACGCAAATGTCCAACCGCACTCGGGTGCTCAGGCAAACGCCGCCGTCATGCACGCATTGATTCGTCCCGGCGATACCGTCATGGGCTTGAACCTTGCTCACGGCGGTCACCTCACGCACGGCATGAGATTGAACTTTTCAGGCCGCTTGTACAACATCGTGCCGTACTCGGTCGACGAAGAAACATACGAAGTCGATATGGACGAGGTCGCTCGTCTGGCACGTGAACACCAACCGAAGATGATCGTTGCCGGTTGGTCTGCTTACCCGCGGCAGCTCGATTTCGCTCGCTTCCGTGAAATTGCCGACGAAATCGGCGCATACCTGTTTGTGGATATGGCGCACTTCGCGGGTTTGGTCGCAGCTGGTCTCCACTCTTCCCCGGTCCCACATGCGCACGTGACCACTTCAACGACTCACAAAACTCTTGCCGGCCCGCGCGGTGGCATCATTTTGACCAACGATGCAGAGATCGCCAAGAAGGTGAACTCGGCGGTCTTCCCTGGACAGCAAGGCGGCCCGTTGATGCACGTGATCGCTGGTAAAGCCGTTGCATTCAAGGTTGCTGGCGAAGAGGAATTCGCAGAGCGTCAACGTCGCACACTCGAAGGTGCCAACATTCTGGCGGAACGGTTGTCGCAACCAGATGTCACTGAAGCCGGGATCTCTATCCTGACCGGTGGCACAGACGTACATATGGTGCTGGTCGATCTACGAAACTCAGAACTTGACGGGAAACAAGGTGAAGATCTGCTGCAAGAAGTAGAGATCACCGTGAATCGTAACGCCGTTCCGTGGGACCCACGTCCACCGATGACAACCTCCGGTCTGCGCATTGGGACGCCGGCGCTGACCACACGTGGTTTTGGTGCCGAAGCCTTTGCCGAGGTCGCCGACATCATCGCGTTGACTTTGATTGCCGGTGCGACCGGGAACCGCGAAAACCTACCTGGGCTAGCGAAGCGCGTCGAAGCGCTTGCCGATGCTCATCCACTGTACCCAAACCTGGAACCGTTCGGAGCGTAACCATGGCAGAACTACTACCACAGCACCCCGATTTTCTGTGGAATAATCCGGAGCCCAAGTCCTCCTATGATGTGATCATCGTGGGTGCGGGCGGCCACGGGCTGGCAACCGCACACTACCTGGCTTCACGTCACGACATCACCAACGTCGCGGTCATTGAACGAGGCTGGCTCGGTGGCGGCAACATGGCCCGCAACACCACCATTATTCGTTCCAACTACCTCTGGGACGAATCAGCAAATATCTATGACACCTCGCTGAAACTGTGGGAAGAACTCCCAGAGGAACTCGACTACGATTTCTTGTTCTCTCAGCGCGGTGTGCTGAACCTGGCCCACCACGTCTCCGAAGTCCGCGACTCCAAGCGCCGTGTTAACGCCAACCGGCTCAACGGTGTGGACTCCGAGTGGTTGGAACCTGATGAGGTCAAAGAAGTCTGCCCGATCATTAACACCTCGGACAACATTCGTTACCCGATCATGGGGTCGACCTATCAGCCACGTGCAGGTATCGCGAAGCACGACCACGTTGCCTGGGCACTGGCACGGTCTGCGAATAACGCTGGCATCGACATCATCCAAGACACCGAAGTCACCGACATTCTGGTCGAGGGCGGTAAGGTCACCGGTGTTGAGACCACCCGCGGCAAGATCCTGGCTGGTCAGGTTGCGCTGTGTGGTGCTGGACACTCGACCCAGTTGGCCGAAATGGCCGGAGTGAAACTGCCGATCCAGTCGCACCCACTGCAGGCCCTGGTCTCCGAGTTGTTCGAACCAGTCCACCCAACCGTGGTCATGTCGAACCACATCCACGTCTACGTTTCGCAAGCACACAAGGGCGAGCTCGTGATGGGTGCAGGTATCGATACGTACAACGGCTTCGGCCAGCGAGGCGCATTCCACGTGATTCAGGAGCAAATGGCCGCGGCTGTTGAACTGTTCCCAATCTTTGCTCGCGCTCACGTCTTGCGTACCTGGGGCGGCGTCGTGGACACCACCCCGGACGCTTCACCAATCATCAGTAAAACCGAAGTTGGTGGCCTGTACGTCAACTGTGGTTGGGGTACCGGTGGTTTCAAGGGCACACCGGGTGCAGGCTTCGCGCTGGCTCACACCATTGCTCATGACGAACCGCACGAACTCAACGCACCATTTGGTCTTGAACGCTTCGAAACCGGTCACCTGATTGACGAACACGGCGCAGCTGCCGTGGCCCACTAAACGAAAGGCAATTGCCATGATGCTTATTGATTGCCCGTACTGCGGGCCACGAAATGAAACCGAATTTGGTTACGGGGGTGAAGCCCACATCGCCTACCCGAAAGACCCGTATGCGCTCTCGGACGCCGAATGGGCCGAATTCTTGTTCTACCGCGACAACCCCAGGGGCGATTTCGCCGAACGGTGGGTACACAACGGAGGATGCCGCAAGTGGTTCAACGCCGTCCGTGACACCCTCACATACCAATTCAAAGCCACCTACCCGGCAGGCTCGGCCCGCCCGAATGTATCCGGAGGTACCCAGTGACGCACTCCTACCGTCTATCCGCTGATGAGGCGCCATACGCCGTCGTTGCGCACAACGACAAGGTGGATCTTGTCATCGATGGCAAACAAGCCCGTGCTCTGCGCGGCGACACCGTAGCCTCGGCGATGCTGGCTTCAGGTTTCAAAACGGCCGCCAACTCCCTGTACTTCGACCGTCCACGCGGTGTGTTTGCCGCCGGAGTCGAAGAGCCAAACTCGCTGGTGCATCTGTCACCACGCCACAAAGGCGACGTCGAAGAATCCATGATGACCTCTACCACTGTTCCGGTGACCAACGGGTTAGAAGCCACCACACTCAGTGGGCTTGGTACGCTTGACCCTGCCGAGGACCAGGCTTATTACGACCACGTTCACGTCCACACCGATGTATTGGTGGTCGGAGCCGGCCCGGCTGGCCTCTCTGCAGCTGCTAACGCTGCGAAATCCGGTGCTCGCGTGGTCCTGATGGACGAAAAACCATGGACCGGCGGTAGCCTCCTAGATAGCCCATACGAATCCATCGACGACGTCGCAGCCCCGCAGTGGATCGCCGACACCGTCGAAGCACTCAAAGCCAACGACGACGTCGAGGTGCTATCCAGCACCACCGTGACCGGTGTCTATGACTCCAACTACGTGATTGCTGCTCAGCGCAGAACCCACACACTCGATGAACACCCGGGCGCAGGCATCTCTCGGGAACGCATCTGGCATGTGCGCGCTCAGCAAGTCGTACTGGCTACCGGTGCACACGAACGCCCGCTAGTATTCAAAAACAACGACCGTCCGGGTGTCATGTTGGCTTCCGCGGTGCGCACCTACCTGAACCGGTATGCGGTACGTGCCGGAGAGCAGATCGCCATCTTCACGACAAACGATTCGGTGTACCCCTTGGTGCACGAACTGCAAGC
>DXCT01000094.1 GCA_019115865.1 Candidatus Yaniella excrementavium
TTCCCGGACTTCGATTACCCGGGCATGGATACTGAAATCGGTGGAGACTTCCACGCTATTCCGTTGGAGGACTATGGTATGGGTGGAGAATTCCGCTAAGTCCCTAGGCCCACCGAACCGGCTCTAAAAGATAAAGGAACCAGTGCGATAATTCGCACTGGTTCCTTTGTTTTAACGAAATGCCAGGTTAGCCACGTTTCATAGCCCGCCGCCTGATCAGTTGTCCCATGACCAGACTGTAGAGACCGGCAAACCACGTAATTGCGATACCGATCCAATGTGGTGGATTCATGGCCACGATTGCGATCAGACCAATGATCAGCAAGAGGAAGCCCAATGCATTGAGCATGATGAACAGCGCCGTAGAAGGAGAAGTCGTTGATTTCGTATCGTGTTGTGCCATCACTTGTATACCTTCATGTGTAGCTAGCTAACAAAATGTCTTCATAACCACAGTAGTCGGCGTGAAGGCAGGCGGCGAATGCGATCGCTGATCAAGAAGCACGAAGGCCACCGCATGAGAAGCAAGTTCCATTCGGTGGCCATGTGACTGTGACTTCAATATTGACCTAGCCTCGTCGTTCCAAATATATGTTGAACGCCCTGGCAAGTAGCTTGTTGATGGGATAATCCCATTCACCCATGGTCTGCACAACGTCGGCCCCCATGGTGGTTTTAAACCTGGTCAGACCCGCTAACTCGTGTTCCTTATTGAGTGTGGCCGATACCCCGCCCAGATCGTACCACGCTGCACCTGCTTCAAGACTGAGCTTGATTTGTTCTAGCTGCAAGGCCCGGGGCGCATAGCGTTTTGACTCAGCTCGAGTGGAGGCACCATAGACATACCAACCGGTGTCCTGTTGCTGCACGTAGATAGCCGACGCTAGGAGCTGGTCTTCATAATGTGCGAACAGCACCTTGCACTGCGAGGTTTTCGAATCATTGAGCGCTTGCAACATTGATGCAAAATAGCTTTGGGGACGACCAGTAAAGTTGTCGCGTTCAGCAGTCTCTTCGTAGAGCGCTTGCCAGTCAGCAACGTCGTTGAGTCCGCCCGACGTGATAGTGAGTTCGGAGCGGGTGGACTTTCGTGTCTGCCGACGAGACGTGCTGTCCATCCGCATGAGTACGTCCTCGACCGCCTGCTGGAACTCAGGTGACTCACGATCAGCACGCTGCTCCGACGTGAGCTGGGGCAGTGGAATGCGAGCTTGGAACTGGGCTTGGCCGACCTCAAAATCTTCCGAGAGTTCTGGTTTCTGCCAACCATTCCGGACCAAGGTGTCTTCCATAGTCCACGCCGATGTATTGGATTCCACCGGTTTCAGCTCGGGGATCATGCCATGCTCGCCACGGGATAACGCCTTGCGAACATCGTCGGCGTCCCACCGCCGCAACACAAATGGAAGACCCATACGAATCATAAAGGCCCCCTGGCTGCGCGCATATGGCACTAACGCTTCAAGTAGCGTGTCAAGATCGTGCAGGTCAGGGTCAAACACCGGTCCGTCGGCAATATACGCTAATGAACGTCCACGCAAACCCGGCACAGGAATGGGACGATACAGCACCAAAGAGGCCGCCACGAGCTCATCGTCGTCGAACCAACCAAGAGACTGGCTTCGCCAAGCCGGCTTTGTCTGTGGCCAGACCGGGTTCTGCAAAAACGACGCCCCAGCCTGTTTGGCGATGAAGTCGTGATGCTGTTCAACGGAAATCTCTTGGATACGCAGAGTCTTAGGATGTGTCACCCTTCCAGCGTACCCCAGTGAGTCATTTGCAGACGGTGGTCGCGAACAGCAGGTCGAGTGACAGTTGCTACACTCGACGTCTATGAGCAACCAGATTCCAACGTCCCAAACGTTTGTTCCAGTGATTACCGGCGGAGACCTCGGGGCGTATAGCCTTGCCCGTGAATTTCACGAAGCATACGGCGTGCAGTCAGCTATTGTTCCCACAGCAGATAATCTCGTTGTCGGTGGCAGTAAAATCACCCAGCTATTCCCTGCAGGCCCGATGTTTGATCCTGCGCGTGTCGTCCGGCATCTGGGAGATGTTGCAAATATGTTGCAACAACACGGCCCGCGACCCCTCATCCTAATGGCCGGCTATGATCATCTGGTGCGAATCATGGTTGAACACGACACCCAGCTGCGCGATATGGGTTACGTCTTCCCCAAGCTAGCCGTTGAACAACTTGACCAGGCTTCGCAGAAAGAACGCTTCTATGCCCTGTGTGAAAAACTGGGCATCCGATACCCCCGTACAGCAATCTATGACTGTGCACGTCATGACCAACCAATTGATGAGTTTGTCCATGGAATCGCAGCACCTGACTGGCACTACCCGTTGATCCTTAAAGCAGGAGACGGTGGTCAATGGGCTAATACACGCTTCGAAGGCCGTCGAAAAGTGCATTACCTGGAAACACCCGATGAACTCGCCGACGTATTACATAAAGCCGTAGAGGCTGACTATCAGGGAACCCTGATTATCCAACAGTTTGTCCCGGGCCCTGATTCGAACCTAAGAATCCTAACGCACTTTCGCGATCGGCACGGCAACAACGCCCTGACTGGCTTGGCGCAGGTCATCGTCGAAGACCATGCTCCAGGGTTGGAAGGAAACTCACGCGCTGTCATCGCAGCAGCTGAGCCAAAGGTGCAAGACCAGGGTGCCAAGTTACTGGACGCTTTGGACTGGCATGGCTTCGGCATGTTCGATATCAAAATTCATCAACATAGCGGGGAACCATACTTTTTGGAGATGAACCCACGTTTGGGACGGCACCACTATTACTTAACGGTCGCGGGCGCCAACCCCGCACCGTATTTGGTCCGCGAATTGGTGGAGCGCGCACAGCATCCGCCTGCGAAGATAACCGACGGACCAGCAGCTTCGGTGACTATTCCCATGAAGTTGGCGTATCAGTATGCTTCTGAAGAACAGGCCACACAACTCCGTGCAGCAAAACAAGCTCACCGTGTAGGTCGGCCCCTGCGCTATGGCCAGGATCGCAATATCAAACGCGACTTATATCAACGACTCCGGCTTGCGAAGGCCGCACGGGAAATCGACCATGTCCCAGGCACTATGAATTCCTAGTAATTACGTCATCCCACGCTACAGTTGAATTTTCCACTCGTGCATGAACCTGTTACACTGAGAACGATTGTTTCAAAGTGGCAGTAGGACTCTGTCCGGGTTGCGGGGATCTTGCGCAACAAATGCCACCTTTTTGCACGTCCAAAGGTAGACCCTTCAGGGCGTCGAAAAAAGACCAAGCTTTCTTTCGAATCGTTGCGGCTCTGCGCCGTCTCGGTCCGTTCGAATGAAGATGAGAATATACGGAGAGTATTTTGCCAACAATTCAGCAGCTGGTCCGTAAGGGCCGCACACCAAAGGCAAAGCGTATTGGTGCCCCAGCGCTCAATTCGCGCCCAATGCGCCGTGGTGTGTGCACTCGCGTGTACACCACGACCCCTAAGAAACCGAACTCTGCGCTGCGTAAAGTCGCACGTGTCCGCCTGGCCGGTGGTATCGAAGTTACCGCCTACATCCCAGGTGAGGGTCACAACCTTCAGGAGCACTCCATTGTGCTCGTTCGCGGCGGTGGCGTGAAAGACCTTCCAGGTGTCCGCTACAAGATTGTTCGCGGTGCTCTGGATACCCAGGGTGTTAAAGACCGTCGTCAAGCTCGTAGCCGTTATGGCGCTAAGAAGGAGAAGAAGTAATCCATGCCACGTAAAGGACCTGCGCCCAAGCGCCCACTGGTAGTTGACCCGGTTTATGGTTCATCCCTGGTCACCCAGTTGATTAATAAAGTTTTGGTCGATGGTAAGAAATCGACTGCCGAACGTATCGTTTACGGTGCCTTGAACGGCACTCGTGACAAAGGCGGCGACGATCCAGTAGCAACCCTGAAAAAGGCCCTGGACAACGTGCGCCCTGCACTTGAAGTCCGTTCACGTCGTGTTGGTGGCGCCACCTACCAGGTGCCTGTTGAAGTAAAACCTGGACGTGCTACTGCTTTGGCACTGCGCTGGTTGGTTACCTTTTCGAACGCACGCCGCGAAAAGTCAATGACTGAGCGCCTGACAAATGAAATTCTAGATGCTTCCAACGGATTGGGTGCAGCTGTAAAACGTCGCGAAGACGTACACAAGATGGCTGAAGCTAACAAGGCGTTTGCCCACTACCGCTGGTAAAACAAACACCAACTCAGTACTCATTCCGAGCCGTTGCCTCATCCAGGAGTCTGTGGCTCTAGGAAATTAGGCAACAACAAAGGGAGACCCTGTGGCACAACAAGAAGTGCTTACCGACCTCAACAAAGTTCGTAATATCGGCATCATGGCTCACATCGACGCCGGTAAAACTACTACAACCGAGCGGATCCTGTTCTATACCGGTGTGAACCACAAACTGGGTGAAACCCACGATGGCGCGTCCACAACCGACTGGATGGCACAGGAAAAAGAGCGCGGTATCACCATTACCTCAGCAGCTGTTACCAGCTTCTGGGAAGGCAACCAGATTAACGTCATCGATACTCCGGGTCACGTTGACTTCACTGTTGAAGTTGAACGTTCCTTGCGTGTTCTCGACGGTGCCGTTGCTGTATTCGACGCTAAAGAAGGCGTTGAACCACAGTCGGAAACCGTCTGGCGTCAGGCAGATAAATACGGTGTACCTCGTATTTGTTTCGTCAACAAGATGGACAAACTCGGTGCGGACTTTTACCACACCGTAGACACCATCAAGTCCCGTCTGGGTGCCAAGCCACTGGTTATGCAGTTGCCAATCGGCGCTGAAAACGACTTCATCGGTGTAGTCGATTTGCTCACCATGAAAGCTTTCGTATGGCCAGCAGATGCCAAGGGTGATACCAAGCTCGGTGCCAGCTACGAAATTGAAGAGATTCCTGCTGAGCTGCAGGAACGCGCTGAACAGTACCGTAACGAACTCATCGAGTCTGCAGCGGAGTCATCGGAAGAACTGATGATGAAGTACCTCGACGATGGTGACCTCTCCAATGAAGACATCAAGGCCGGTATTCGCGCTCTGACCGTTGCTGACGAAGCGTACCCAGTGTTCTGTGGTTCTGCTTTCAAGAACCGTGGTGTGCAGCCGATCATCGACGCTGTTGTTGATTACCTGCCATCTCCGTTGGACGTCGAGTCTGTCAAGGGTATGGCTGTCAATGACTCCGAACAGGAACTGATCCGTAAGCCAAGTACACAGGAACCATTTTCTGCCTTGGCTTTCAAGATTGCAGCACACCCGTTCTTCGGTACCTTGACTTACGTTCGTGTCTATTCGGGCAAGATCAAGGCCGGCGACCAAATCCTGAATGCGACCAAGCAGAAACAGGAACGTGTCTCAAAGATTTTCCAGATGCACTCGAACAAGGAAAATCCCGTTGACGAGGCACAGGCAGGTCACATTTACGCGGTTGTTGGCGTCAAGGACGTCACTACCGGTGACAGCCTCTCGGCAAAAGACGCACCGATCGTTCTAGAATCCATGGAATTCCCGGAGCCAGTGATTTCGGTTGCAATCGAACCGAACTCAAAGGGTGACCAGGAGAAACTGTCGACCGCTATCCAGCGTTTGTCGGCAGAAGATCCAACCTTCACCGTCAGCCAGGACGAAGAGACCGGTCAGACTGTTATTGGCGGTATGGGTGAACTACACCTGGACGTGCTCGTTGACCGCATGAAGCGTGAGTTCAAGGTTGAGGCTACCGTAGGTAACCCACAGGTTTCTTACCGTGAAACCATCCGCCGCAAGGTTGAATCAGTCGATTACACCCACAAGAAGCAGACCGGTGGGTCCGGCCAGTTCGCTAAGGTTATTGTGACCTTTGAACCGCTGGATACTGAAGACGGCGAAATCTATGAGTTCCAGAACTCGGTCACTGGTGGACGTATTCCTCGCGAGTACATCCCATCCGTTGACCAGGGCATCCAGGAAGCCATGCAGTTTGGTGTGCTTGCCGGATACCCAATGGTTGGCGTCAAAGCCACCCTGCTTGATGGTGCTTACCACGATGTTGACTCGTCAGAAATGGCGTTCAAGCTTGCAGGTTCGCAGGTCTTCAAGGAAGGCATCAAACGTGCAAAACCGGTTCTGCTTGAACCAGTTATGTCTGTTGAAGTGCGTACCCCTGAAGAGTACATGGGTGACGTCATCGGTGACCTGAACTCCCGCCGCGGTACCATCGAGTCCATGGAAGACGCTGCGGGCGTCAAAGTTATCAAGTCCAAGGTTCCGCTGTCTGAAATGTTTGGTTACATTGGTGACCTGCGCTCCCGTACACAGGGACGTGCGGTTTACACCATGACCTTCGATTCATACGGCGAAGTTCCTGGATCTGTCTCGGAAGAAATTATTCAGAAATACTCCGGCGCATAACTTAGAATAGTTTGCCGGCTAGATTTTGGGTGGTGGGTCTGTTTAGACCCGCCACCTGCCAAACACCATGTATCCCCGAACATGAGGTTTGGTCTAGGACAAGGGTCCGGTCCGCACCTGCGGCCAAGATTGTTTTGCAATCTACGGACCGGTCCTACCCACCGGGGAAATTCAGTAAACACAACATCTGACGTAGACTGGACCAAAGTCAGACCGCCACAAGCGGCTGCATGTCCTTCTCCAGTCGAACAGTTCTAGGAGGAATCTGTGTCGAAGGCAAAGTTCGAGCGGACAAAGCCGCACATTAATATCGGTACCATTGGTCACGTTGACCACGGTAAAACCACCCTGACCGCTGCGATCTCCAAGGTACTTGCCGATAAGTATCCAGAGTTCAACGAACAGCGCGACTACTCCGATATCGACGGTGCGCCAGAAGAGCGCCAGCGCGGTATTACTATTAACGTCTCCCACGTTGAGTACGAAACCGAAAAGCGTCACTACGCACACGTAGACGCCCCAGGTCACGCTGACTACATCAAGAACATGATCACCGGTGCTGCTCAGATGGACGGCGCAATTCTTGTTGTTGCTGCTACTGACGGTCCAATGGCTCAGACTCGTGAGCACGTTCTGTTGGCAAAGCAGGTTGGCGTGCCAGCACTGCTTGTCGCACTGAACAAGTCCGACATGGTCGAAGACGAAGACCTGCTGGAATTGGTCGAAATGGAAGTACGCGAACTGCTATCTTCCCAGGAATTTGACGGTGACGACGCACCAGTCGTACGTGTTTCCGCGCTGAAGGCCATCGAAGGCGACGAAAAATGGGTCAAGTCAGTTGAAGAACTCATGGAAGCAGTCGACGACTTCATTCCAGAGCCAGTTCGTGACCGTGACAAGCCATTCTTGATGCCAATTGAAGACGTGTTCACCATTACCGGTCGCGGTACTGTTGTGACCGGTCGTGCAGAGCGCGGTACCCTCGCCATCAACTCCGAAGTTGAAATCGTTGGTATCAAGGACTCACAGAAGACTACCGTCACCGGTATCGAAATGTTCCACAAACAGCTTGACGAAGCATGGGCAGGCGAAAACTGTGGTCTGCTGTTGCGCGGTCTGCGTCGTGAAGATGTTGAACGTGGCCAGGTTGTTGTCAAACCAGGTTCGATCACGCCACACACTGACTTCGAAGCTAACGTCTACATCTTGTCGAAAGACGAGGGTGGCCGTCACAACCCGTTCTACTCGAACTACCGTCCACAGTTCTACTTCCGTACCACTGACGTCACCGGTGTTATCACCCTGCCAGAAGGTACCGAAATGGTCATGCCAGGTGACACCACCGAAATGACCGTTGAACTGATCCAGCCCATCGCCATGGAAGATGGTCTTGGATTTGCCGTTCGCGAAGGTGGACGCACAGTTGGTTCAGGTCGTGTAACCAAGGTCATCAAATAAGTTTGGTGCACTCCTGATGAACTAGCCATAAGCTAGAGTCAAATAAAACCCCCGCCATGTGCGGGGGTTTTGTTTTGTTCAAAACTTCCTATATTGGAAATCGCCAGAAAAACAACGTTAGCGCCCAGGGGACAGTGCTGCAGGATGCGAACAATCCGGCGTCTTGCTAGGCTGGGGGACCGATCCAAAGAGGCGAACGTGTGTTCAACCACGTTCTTCCATTGGATTCGCAATACAGACAATTTTCTGTCATAATGGACAGGTTGCTCAAAACAGCTGTGCCTGGAATGCCAACATTAGGTGGCTCCAGGACAAAACCTATTGAGCAGACGTCAACTTTCCCCGGACAAAGCAACAGTAACGTCCGGCGAGCAAAAAACTTGATGGTCTCATACGGCCGAGGAACCCGGTAGACGGATTCGACCATATGAGCGAAAACAAAAACATGCGCCAGCAACAGCTGTGAGCATGTACACAGGGACAGGTACTCAACTAGTACGGAAATGAGGCAGACGCCATGGCGGGACAGAAAATCCGCATCCGGCTGAAGTCATACGATCACGAAGTGATCGACACTTCAGCGCGGAAGATCGTTGATACGGTCACACGCGCAGGCGCACAGGTAGTAGGCCCGGTTCCTCTACCTACTGAGAAGAATGTGTTCGCCGTGATCCGTTCTCCGCACAAATACAAGGACAGCCGTGAGCACTTTGAAATGCGTACTCACAAGCGCCTTATCGACATCGTAGACCCGACTCCGAAGGCTGTTGACTCGCTTATGCGCCTCGACCTGCCAGCGGACGTCAACATTGAAATCAAACTCTAAACTAGGGAGGTGCTGAGAGAACTATGACCATATCCCCAAAGATCAAGGGACTCATGGGCACGAAGCTCGGCATGACCCAGGTATGGGACGAGAACAACAACCTCATTCCCGTGACTGTGGTTCAGGCTGAGCCGAACGTAGTGACCCAACTTCGTAACGATGAAGTAGATGGCTACTCTGCCATTCAAATTGCCTACGGTGCAATTGACCCACGAAAAGTTTCCAAACCATTGGTCGGACACTTCGACAAAGCCGGTGTCACACCGCGTCGTCACGTCGTCGAGATCCGTACCTCCGACGTAGTCGACTACGCGCTTGGCCAGGATCTGACAGTCGAGCAGTTCGAAGCAGGACAGCTCATTGATGTCACCGCCAACTCCAAGGGTAAAGGCTTCGCAGGGGCCATGAAGCGCCACAACTTCGGCGGCGCAGGCGCATCCCACGGTCAGAAGAAGAACCACCGTAAACCGGGTTCTGTTGGTGGCGCTGCCACTCCAGGCCGTGTTTTCAAAGGGAAGAAACTTCCAGGCCGCATGGGCAATGTCAAAACAACCACCCAGAACCTCACTCTGCACGGCATCGATGCAGAGAACAACTTGCTGCTCATCAAAGGTGCAGTACCTGGTCCACGCGGCCGTGTTGTGTTGGTTCGCGATGCAGTGAAGGGAGCGTAACTCCATGGCTGTCAAAAAAGTATCGGTGGATCTACCAGCAGAGCTCTTTGACGTCGAATCGAACGTCGCTTTGATGCACCAGGTTGTCAACGCACAGCTTGCTGCTTCACGCCAAGGCACTCACTCGACCAAAACTCGTTCTGAGGTTTCTGGTGGTGGGCGTAAACCGTTTCGTCAAAAAGGCACCGGTCGCGCACGTCAAGGTTCTATTCGTGAACCACAGATGACTGGTGGCGGTATTGCACACGGTCCACAACCGCGCGATTACTCGCAGCGTACACCTAAGAAAATGAAGTCCGCAGCTTTGCGCGGAGCACTGTCTGACCGTGCTCGCAACGGTCGTATCCACGTTATCGAGTCACTCGTAGCACAGGACACCCCGTCGACAAAAGCTGCAAAGACTGCACTGGCTGAAGTCCAGAACGAACGTCGCAACTTCTTGGTTGTCATCGAGCGTTCCGACGATGTCGCCGCGCTGTCAACCCGTAACCTGCAGCATGTTCACACCCTGTATGCTGATCAGCTCAACACCTATGACGTGTTGAAAGCTGACGACGTGGTCTTTACCAAGCCTGCATACGACGCCTTCGTGGCCGCTGCAAGCGCGAAGTAAAAGGAGACCACATGAGCACCAACATTGATAAGAATCCGCGCGACGTGATCATTGCTCCCGTCGTAAGCGAAAAAAGTTACTCGGATATGGACGAAGGACGTTACACGTTCGTCGTTGATCCGCGTTCCAACAAGTCTGAAATCAAGCTGGCTATCGAAAAGATTTTCGACGTCAAAGTGGCTTCAGTCAACACCATGAACCGCGAGGGTAAGCGTCAGCGCACCCGTTTCGGATACGGCCAACGCAACTCAATCAAGCGTGCAGTCGTCACTCTGAAGGAAGGTTCCATCGACATCTTCGGAGGTCCGGCTCTCTAAGGGCCGGAGACCACTTAATCGAGGAATATAACTATGGCAATTCGTAAACATAAGCCGGTTACACCGGGCCAGCGTGGCTCGTCAGTATCCGACTTTCAACAAATAACTCGAAATGCGCCGGAAAAGTCGTTGCTCCGTCCACTCTCAAAGAGCGGCGGTCGCAACAACCTCGGACGCATCACATCACGTCACCGTGGTGGCGGACACAAGCGTCAATACCGCTTGGTTGATTTCCGTCGTCACGACAAAGATGGCATTCAGGCCAAGGTCGCTGAAATCGAATACGACCCGAACCGTACTGCCAACATTGCACTGTTGCACTATGTCGATGGAGCTAAGCGCTACATCCTGGCACCTGCTCGTTTGAAGCAAGGTGACATGGTGGAGTCTGGCCCAAACGCCGACATCAAACCAGGCAACAACCTGCCACTACGCAATATGCCACTGGGTACAGTGATCCACGCTGTGGAGCTGCGTCCAGGTGGGGGTGCGAAAATGGCACGTTCAGCTGGAGCTTCAATCCAACTCGTTGCCCGTGAAGGCAAGTACGCACAGCTACGTCTGCCATCCGGTGAAATCCGCAACGTTGATATCCGCTGCCGTGCCACCGTTGGTGAAGTCGGCAACGCCGAACAAATCAATATTTCCTGGGGTAAAGCTGGACGCATGCGCTGGAAAGGCGTACGTCCGCAGACCCGCGGTGCCGCTATGAACCCTGTGGATCACCCACACGGTGGTGGTGAAGGTCGTACATCAGGTGGACGTCACCCGTCCAACCCGAACGGCAAGAAGGAAGGCCGTACACGCCGTCCTAAGAAGGCCAGCGACCAGTACATCGTGCGTCGTCGTCCGAAAAGCAAGAAGAATCGATAGGAGCTGATCTTTCATGCCACGCAGCCTGAAGAAGGGCCCCTACGTAGATCAGCACTTGTACCTGAAGGTTCTTGCTGAGAACGAAAAGGGCTCCAAAAACGTTATCCGCACTTGGTCTCGTCGCTCGATGATCATTCCGGACATGCTGGGTCACACCATCGCTGTCCACGATGGTCGCAAGCACGTGCCGGTATTCATCACTGAATCCATGGTCGGACATAAACTGGGAGAATTCGCGCAAACGCGTACCTTCCGCGGCCACTCCAAGGACGACCAGAGAGGCCGCCGCTAAAAGCGGTTGGCTGATCGTAAGAGAGGATTAAGCAATGGAAGCCAAGGCAATTGCACGCTATTTGCGTGTTACGCCAATGAAGGCCCGGCGCGTCGTCGACCTTGTTCGTGGTAAGCAAGCGAATGAAGCCCTGGCCATCCTGAAGTTCGCCCAACAGGGCGCTTCAGAACCCGTCTACAAGGTACTCGCATCCGCGGTATCCAACGCACGGGACAAAGCAGACCGTGAAGGACTGGCCTTCAACGAAGAAGAACTGATTGTCAGTGAAGCCTTCGTTGACGAGGGACCAACCATGAAGCGCTTTCAACCACGCGCTCAAGGACGTGCCTTCCAAATCAACAAACGCACCAGCCACGTAACCGTGGTCGTTGCAATCGATGAAGATCAGAAAGGTGGGACCAACTAAATGGGTCAGAAGATTCACCCACACGGATTCCGCCTCGGCATTACCAAAGATCACGTTTCCCGTTGGTTCGCTGACTCCAGCGTTGCTGGCCAGCGTTACAAGGACTTCGTCAAAGAAGATGTGCATATCCGCAGCGTGCTGCAGGATGGCATGGAACGTGCCGGTATTTCCAAAGTTGAGATCGAACGTACCCGCGATCGTGTCCGCGTAGACGTACACACTGCTCGCCCTGGTATCGTCATCGGTCGCCGTGGTGCGGAAGCTGATCGCATTCGCCGTGAACTCGAAAAACTCACGGGAAAGCAGATACAGCTCAACATCCTAGAAGTTAAGAAACCAGAACTCGATGCACAGCTGGTAGCACAAGGTGTTGCCGAACAGCTCACCGCACGTGTGGCATTCCGCCGTGCAATGCGTCGTTCCATCCAGTCAGCAATGCGCGGTGGCGCAGAGGGTATCCGTATTCAGGTATCTGGCCGACTGGGCGGTGCCGATATGGGCCGTACCGAGTTCTACCGTGAAGGTCGTGTACCCCTGCACACCTTGCGTGCCAACATCGACTTCGGTCGCTTCGAAGCGAAAACCACATTCGGACGCATTGGCGTCAAAGTATGGGTTTATAAGGGCGACCTGACCGATAAGGAACTGGCAGCTCAAGAAGCAGCTCAGCCATCTGGTCGTGGTGGTCGCGGTGGTGGCCGTGGTGGTCCACGCCGTCGTCGCGGTGGCGCCCAGCAGGGTGCACGCTCAGGCGCTCAAGGAGGCAACGCCTAATGCTTATCCCACGTCGAGTAAAATACCGTAAACAGCACCGTCCAGGTCGTAAAGGTATGGCCAAAGGCGGCACCGAAGTTGCATTTGGTGAATGGGGACTGCAGGCAACCGGTCGCGCATATGTCACGAACCGTCAGATCGAGGCTGCTCGTATCGCGATGACTCGTTACATTAAACGTGGCGGCCACGTCTGGATCAATATTTTCCCAGATCGTCCATTGACAAAGAAACCAGCCGAAGTTCGTATGGGTTCGGGTAAAGGCTCGCCAGAATTCTGGGTAGCCAATATCAAACCTGGCCGTGTTATGTTCGAACTTTCCGGTGTAAGTGATGAAGTTGCACGCGAAGCCCTTCGCCTGGCTGCACACAAGCTGCCACTGAAGGCTCGCATTGTACGCCGAGAGGGTGGTGAATAAACATGGCACTGGGTACACCTGAACTATCCACAGATGCTTTGGACGGTTTCGATAACGCACGTCTGCGCGAAGAGCTCGACAAAGCAAAAGCCGAGTTATTCAACCTGCGCTTCCAAGCGGCAACCGGTCAGATCGAAAACACCGGTCGCATCAAAGTCGTCAAGCGCGATATTGCACGTATTATGACCGTGCTGCGCGAACGCGAACTTGGTATCCGCGAAGAGATCGAAGCCAGCGAAGAAGATATCAAAGACAAAAAGAAAAGCCGCAAGTAGGCTGAGGAGGAAACACAGTGACTGAGTCTGTTGACACCGCAGCCGCGCCAGATCGTAACTACCGCAAAACTTTGCGTGGAGTAGTCGTTTCCGACAAGATGGATAAAACCATCGTCGTCGAAATCGAATACTTCAAACAGCACGCTCTGTACGGCAAAATTATGCGTCGGACCAAGCGAGTCAAAGCACACGATGAAGAAAACACCGCCGGCATCGGCGACAGTGTTCGTCTTGCTGAGACCCGTCCGCTGTCGAAGTCCAAGAACTGGCGTCTGACGGAAATCGTCGAACGCGCCAAGTAAGCGACACGCTCACGTAAATACGTACACTTCATCCGCACCAAGTACTTGGTGCGGATGAAGTGTTTAAGATGGCATGCGGATGCCATCTCAGGAATGGGCCCAGTCGGATGCGATTTTTCAAAACTGTGACTATTAGGGTAAGCTGTTGTAGCTGTGCCCTTTTCATAGCTCGGCCATCCACTGAGCATCTGACGATAAGTAAGCACCGCATCTTGCACAAACGTGCCTCGGCCCCGGCTCAAAAGCACTGTGTGGCGACTTGCCTCTGAGCGTGAGTCACCCACATATGTCTCACCTAGTCGGGGGTAAGCACAGCAAGACTATTTCCATGACCGTTCCGCAAGGCTCGGCCCAACCGAGGGACGAGAACCAGCGAGACAAGCAGGAGTAAGCAAGTGATTCAACAAGAATCGCGGCTCAAGGTTGCCGATAACACCGGTGCGAAGGAAATTCTCACCATCCGTGTCCTCGGTGGCTCTGGACGCCGCTATGCATCAATCGGCGACGTCATCGTCGCTACCGTAAAAGACGCCATTCCAGGCGGTGCCGTCAAAAAGGGCGACGTCGTCAAGGCAGTTGTCGTGCGTGCTAAAAAATCAGTGCGCCGTCCAGATGGCTCCTACATCAAATTCGACGAAAACGCAGCCGTCATCCTCCGTCAGGATAACGAACCCCGCGGAACTCGTATCTTCGGCCCTGTCGCCCGTGAGCTACGTGACAAGCAGTTCATGCGTATCGTTTCGCTGGCACCGGAGGTGATTTAACCATGGCTAAGATCAAAAAAGATGATCTCGTACAGGTTATTTCAGGTAAAGATCGCGGCAAACAGGGCAAGGTCCTGCGCGTATTGCCTAAAGAAGAGCGTGTACTGGTAGAAGGCGTCAATCGTGTTACCAAGCACGTCCGCGCTGGCCAGGGGCCAGATGGCTCGACTGAAGGTGGGCTGGTAGTTGAAGAAGCTACTATGCACATCTCCAACGTCGCTGTCGTAGACCCTGAAACCGAAAAACCTACTCGCGTTGGTTACCGTTTTGAAGATGTCGAAGAAGATGGCGAAACCAAGACCGTAAAGGTCCGCTTCGCCAAGGCCTCTGGAAAGGAGCTGTAATGACCCAGGTATCTGAAAACGCAGCCCCAAAAGTCACGCCTCGTCTGAAGACCAAGTACCAGGACGAAATTAAAGCCGAACTGCAGAAAGACTTCGAATACTCGAACGTCATGCAGATTCCAGGTCTGGTGAAGATCGTTGTCAACATGGGTGTTGGTGAAGCCGCACGTGACTCTAAAGTCATTAACGGCGCCATTGCGGACCTGACCCAGATCTCTGGTCAGAAACCACAGGTAACCCGCGCCAAGAAATCCATCGCGCAGTTCAAATTGCGTGAAGGAATGCCAATTGGTGCCCACGTCACAATGCGTGGCGACCGCATGTGGGAATTCTTAGACCGCCTGGTGACCTTCGCATTGCCACGTATTCGTGACTTCCGCGGTCTCAGCCCGCGCCAGTTCGATGGCAACGGCAACTACACCTTCGGTCTGTCCGAACAGTCCGTATTCCACGAAATCGATCAAGACAAAATTGATCGCGTACGCGGTATGGATATCACCGTCGTGACTTCCGCAAAAAACGACGACGAAGGCCGCGCGCTACTGCGCGCTCTGGGCTTCCCGTTCAAGGCAGACCAGTAATCCAACTACGTTATAGGTCCTGTTTCGGTGTACCGACTCAGGAAACCACAACGAGAAAAGGCAAAAGCCACATATGAGTATGACCGACCCCGTCGCAGACATGTTAACTCGTCTGCGCAACGCCAACTCGGCGCATCACGATGTCGTGAGCATGCCGTCTTCAAAACTGAAGACCGGTGTCGCCGAGATCCTGAAAAACGAAGGCTACATCACCGACTGGAAAGAAGAAGACGCACGCGTAGGTAAAGACCTCGTGATGGACCTGAAATTCGGTCCACAGCGTCAGCGTTCCATAGCCGGTCTACGCCGTATCTCAAAACCAGGTTTGCGCGTATATGCCAAATCCAACAACCTGCCACATGTGCTGGGTGGATTGGGTATCGCCATTCTGTCGACATCGTCAGGCCTGCTGACCGACCGTCAAGCAGCTTCTAAAGGTGTAGGTGGGGAAGTCCTCGCCTACGTCTGGTAACGGAAAGGAAGGAAAGCAATGTCACGTATTGGAAAGCTTCCAATCACCGTACCTTCCGGCGTTGAAGTTGCAATCAACGGCTCCGATGTGTCCGTAAAAGGACCCAAAGGTGAGCTGGGAATGTCTATTGACGGTCCAATTGAAGCCAAACTCGAAGAGAGCACCATCACGGTCATTCGTCCGGATGAGGAGCGCGAATCGCGTTCACTCCACGGTCTGACACGCACCCTGATCAACAACATGATCGTCGGTGTGACCGAAGGCTACTCCAAGAAATTGGAATTGCACGGTACGGGTTACCGCGTCGTTGCCAAGGGCAATGACATCGAACTGCAGCTGGGCTTCTCGCACAGCATCGACGTCGCCGCCCCAGAAGGCATCACATTTACTGTCGAAGGCAGCACCGTGACCGTCTCGGGTATCGACAAACAACTTGTCGGCGAAACAGCCGCCAACATCCGTAAGTTGCGTATTACCGAACCTTATAAGGCCAAAGGTATACGCTACGAGGGTGAGACCATCCGCCGCAAGGCCGGAAAGGCAGGTAAGTAATGTCAACTGTCAGTATCAAAGGCAAAGGCAAAAGCGCAGCCCGCCGTCGCCGGCACTCTCGTGTCCGCAAACGGATTCACGGCACCGCGCTCCGTCCGCGTATGGTAGTGAACCGCTCGGCGCGTCACATCTTTGCTCAGGTCATCGACGACGAAGCCGGTGTCACCCTGGTTTCAGCATCCACGATGGAAGCTGACCTGCGAGCAATGGATGCCGAGAAATCTGAAAAAGCCCGCAAAGTAGGCGAAATCATCGCCCAGCGTGCTGACGACGCTGGCGTGACCCAGGTGGTCTTTGACCGCGCAGGTCACAAATACCACGGTCGTATAGCCGCTGTTGCTGACGGCGCACGGGAAGGTGGACTGCAGCTGTGACCCAAGCAAATAATGAAAAAGACACTACGGTGACCGAAACAACTCAAGAGTCCGTATCGGAAACCTCATCAGGCTCCGAAAGCCAGAGCACCGAACGTCAAGAACGTGGCGGCCGATCAGGTCGAGGCCAACGTTCTGACCGCGGTGAGCGCGGCTCACGTAAAGGTGGCCGCGAAGACAACCGCGATCAGTTCTTAGAGCGCGTTGTACAGATCAACCGCGTTGCCAAAGTGGTCAAGGGTGGACGCCGCTTCGCCTTTACCGCGCTTGTCGTTGTAGGCGATGGCGAAGGCATGGTGGGCGTAGGCTACGGTAAAGCCAAAGAAGTACCAGCAGCCATTGCCAAGGGTGTAGAAGAAGCTAAAAAGAATTTCTTCCGTGTCCCAATGGTTGGCACCACCATCCCGCACCTCTCACAGGGTGAGGATGCCGCCGGTGTTGTACTCTTGCGTCCTGCATCAGCAGGTACCGGTGTTATCGCTGGTGGACCAGTGCGTGCGGTACTCGAAGCAGCAGGTATCCACGATGTACTGTCGAAGTCCATGGGCTCAGCAAACGCCATCAACATCGTGCGTGCAACCGTCGAAGCTCTGCGTCAGCTAGAAGGCCCAGAAGAGGTCGCTGCCCGTCGTGGACTTCCAGTCGATGAAGTTGCGCCAGGATACATGTTGCGCACCATCGCTGAAGACCGCGCTAAGCGTGCTGAACAAAAGGCAGGTGCATAGGAATGTCTAACTTCGATTCGACACCGAAAAACATTTCACCTTCCGCAGCAACCCTGACCATTACTCAGGTGCGCTCGGCAATCGGACGTAAACCACAGCATCGTGAAACCCTACGGTCACTCGGCCTCAAAGGTATCGGTAATTCCGTTACCCGCTCGGCCGACGCCGTCACCGTGGGCATGGTCAACGCCGTGTCCCACCTGGTAAAGGTCGAGGAGGTCTAGTTATGGCTGAAGAACAACAAGATGCCATCAAACTTCACGACCTACGCCCAGCAAAAGGCTCTAACAAGTCCAAGCTGCGCTATGGTCGTGGTGAATCGGGTAAGGGCGGCAAGACCGCGACCCGCGGTACCAAAGGTACGCGTGCTCGTAACACCGTGCCGGCAGGCTTCGAAGGTGGACAGCTGCCGCTGCACATGCGCCTTCCGAAACTGCGTGGCTTCCGTAACCCAGCCAAGGTCAACTTCCAGGTTGTCAACTTGGCTAAGGTTTCCGAAGCCTTCCCAGAAGGCGGCGACGTTACCGTCGACGCCCTTGTGGAAAAAGGCTTGGTTCGTAAGAACCAGCCGGTCAAGGTGTTGGGCACAGGCGATATTTCGGTAGCCGTCAACGTTACCGCTGATGCTTTCTCCAAATCAGCAGTCGAGAAGATCGCTGCTGCCGGAGGCACAACAACTACTGCATAACACTTTCCAGTAACATGGCAGTGTTATCTGACTGCGGCCCTCGATCTCTGACGAGTCTCGTCACAGGTCGAGGGCCGTAAGTTTTAACGTTAGAATTCTACTCGTGCCTAGAATGGGCACGAGTGTGTACAGACGATCTGGTGTTCACCGGATCCATCAAAGTGCGCTCAGCACTACTTTCAGGAGGACACTTGTTCAGCGCGATAGCCAGGGTTATGAAGACCCCAGATCTGCGGACCAAGATCCTGTTTACACTTGGTATTATCACCATTTACCGCATCGGTGTATTCATTCCAGCGCCCAGTGTCGACTACGGCAACGTCCAGATGTGTCTGGCCCAAGGGGACACCACCGGTGGCCTGTACTCGTTCGTTAACATGTTCTCAGGTGGGGCACTACTGCAAGTCTCCATCTTTGCGCTCGGCATCATGCCCTACATCACCGCTGCCATTATCACACAGCTGTTGCGGGTCGTTATTCCGGCCTTTGAACGCCTTCAAAAAGAAGGCCCCGAAGGACAAGCACGACTGACCCAGTACACGCGGTACCTGACAGTGGGGCTCGCACTGCTCAACGCAACGACCATTGCTACGCTGGCACGTTCCGGTGCGCTGTTGAACTGTAATCAGTCCTTGCTGAATGACGACGGCATCTGGGCCACACTGTTACTCGTGATGACCCTTGCCATGGGAGCCATCGTCATTATGTGGATGGGCGAACAGATCACCGAACGTGGCATCGGCAATGGCATGTCTTTGATGATCTTTGTATCCATCGCCGCAGGTTTTCCAGCAGGCCTCGGAGCCATTTGGCAGACCCAAGGCTGGCGCACATTTGCGCTGGTCATGGTTATCGGCATTGCGGTGATGATGCTGATCGTGTTCGTAGAAGATTCCCAACGCCGCGTACCAGTGCAATATGCCCGCCGCCAGATTGGCCGCCGTACCGTAGGTTCCACAACGACCTACATTCCTATCAAGGTCAACATGGCCGGAGTCATCCCGGTAATTTTTGCCTCTTCGATCCTGATGCTGCCCCAGATTCTGATCCAGTTTAATATGCCAACAGATGGTTCAGAACCAGCCGGGTGGGTCGTCTTCCTGCAACAATACTTCGGTAGCGGATCGCATCCGGTGTATATGGCCACCTTCTTCTTGATGACCATCTTCTTCACGTACTTCTATGTGACAATTACGTTCAACCCACAAGATGTTTCGGACAACATGAAACGCCAGGGCGGATTCATTCCAGGTGTTCGTGCGGGCCGTCCAACGGTGCAATACTTGGAATACGTCATTTCGCGAGTCACCTTCGTGGGCGCTCTCTACCTAGGTTTGATCGCGATGCTGCCGCTCATTGCATTCGTACTGATCGGTGCCGATGAGAACTTCCCATTCGGGGGTACATCAATTCTAATTATGGTCGGTGTCGCCTTGAACACCATCAAACAGATCGACGCACAGATGGAACAGCGCCACTACGAAGGTTTGCTCCGGTAAGCTGTTTTCCGAACCACATGTTTCCCTAGCAAGGACAGGACAAATTATGACTCGATTGCTCATCATGGGCCCTCCAGGGTCGGGTAAGGGTACTCAAGCAGTGCGCATTGCCGACAAGATGGCCATCCCAGCCATCTCCACGGGAGACATCTTCCGTTACAACGTCAAAGAGCTCACCGAGCTTGGCAAAGAAGCCAAAACCTACATTGATTCAGGAAACTTCGTACCAGACGATGTCACCAACCGTATGGTTGCTGACCGACTGAACCACAGTGACGTCGCCAACGGCTTCCTGCTCGACGGCTACCCGCGTACCTCTGGCCAGGTCGCAGCGCTGTCCGAAATGCTACAAGAGCAGGGTACGAGCCTGACTGCGGTGCTCGTACTTGAGGTTCCAGATGAAGAGATCGTCGAACGACTCTTAGCGCGCGCGGAAACCGAGGGACGTTCAGATGATACCGAAGAGGTCATTAAACGACGTCTGGAGCTCTACCATCAAGAGACCTCAGACCTGATCGAAGAGTATATCGAACTCGGCATTGTCGGACGCGTCGACGGCACCGGAGCGATTGATGATATCACCGAACGCCTCCTGCAGACGATCTACAATATCCGGGCCCGGACCGGGACTTTGCCAGCCGTCAAACCACGCAATGCAAAATAACTCACACAGCGTCTGAAAACCGATCCACAAACCGTGGGTCGGTTTTTCGTTGGCCATCACCTAAACACCCTTGCAGGTCTCAGATTGGTCGACACGCTACGTTGTAAAACTGTTCAATATCGCTGGTCGCAGCCCACCCAAAAGTCGGCGTGACCTACGGGATACAAAGGTACCACCACATATGTCACGTCAAATCGAACTGAAGACCAACGCCCAAATGGCAACGATGCATGATGCAGGACTCGTCCTGCATCAGGGCCTCGACGCCGTCGTCGCAGCCGCAAAGCCAGGAATGACCACAAACGCCTTGGATCAGGTCTTTCGCGAAGTCTTGGCTCAACATGGTGCCACATCAAACTTCTTGGGCTACTATGGATTTCCTGCGACCATATGCGCTTCGGTGAACGACGAAGTGGTCCACGGAATCCCAGGCGAACGCGTGTTACACGACGGCGACATTATCTCCGTGGATGCCGGTGCCATCATCGATGGTTGGCATTCGGACTCAGCTCGCACGGTCCTTGTCGGCGATGTGTCGGCCGAAGATCAACGTCTTTCTGCTATAACCCACGACGCCATGTGGGCTGGCATCGCCGCGTATGCTAAAGCAAAACATGTGGGCGAAATTGGCAATGCAATCGAAGATCATGTTCGTGCTCAGGATGGTGAGCCACTGGGCATCCTGGAAGATTACGTTGGGCACGGAATTGGTTCGGCAATGCATCAGGCCCCCGATGTTTTCAACTATCGTTCGGGTATGCGTGGGCCCAAGGTCAAACCGGGAATGGTACTAGCTATTGAGCCAATGCTGGTACGCGGTGATATTGCCACCAAGACGTTGAGCGATGATTGGACCGTAGTAACCGTGGACGGTGCGAACGCCTCACAATGGGAGCACTCGGTTGCACGGCATAAAGATGGCATCTGGGTCATTACCTCGCCCGATGGGGGAGCAGCCGAACTCGCCCGTTTCGGGGTTGTACCGGTGCCAATCCCACAAAAATAAGGCACTGTCAACACTACTTGGCAATATTTGCAAAGATGCGCTAACATAGTATCTTGGCTGTTTCTGCCTTTAAGATTCTTGGTGCGCCCAATTATCTGCGGTCAAGGTCGAAGTCAGCGCATACACTCATGCTTTTGCCATCGACTTTTCGCTGTGCGATCGTATCAGATGGCAAAAGACAACAGATTGTGGAGGACATGGCTAAAAAAGAAGGCGTCATTGAAGTTGAAGGAACCGTTTCTGAAGCATTGCCGAACGCAATGTTCCGGGTCCGGTTAGATAACGACCACGTCGTACTTGCCACCATTTCGGGAAAAATGCGTCAGCACTATATTCGCATTCTGCCTGAAGACCGTGTGGTGGTTGAACTTAGCCCATACGACCTCGAACGAGGCCGTATTGTCTACCGCTATAAATAAATAACTATCCACCTCTGGAACGCTCAAGGAGGAACCCTGTGAAGGTTCAGCCAAGCGTGAAGCGGATCTGCGATGCCTGCAAGGTTATTCGCCGCCATGGCCACGTCATGGTGATCTGCTCTAACCCACGCCACAAACAGCGTCAGGGCTAAGCCCCAACGCGAAGAAACATTGGCCCAGTTCCGGGCCGCAGCAACACAGAGTGTAAAAGCTCAACCTTCGGACAAGACAAAGGCCGAAGACTTGCTCGCTGACGAGAATTGTGCATGGATGTGTCGAGTTCTTCATATCCGTCACAGCTCTTCGTAGCACAACGATATTTGGGTAAGGACGTGTTGTTGAAGACCTTTGTCATAAAGAACAGGAGAACGGCCATATGGCACGTCTAGCAGGCGTTGATATTCCACGTGAAAAGCGTGTCGTCATCGCTCTCACCTACATTTATGGTGTTGGCAACAGCCGCGCAGTCCAAATTTTGGATGCGACCGGCATTGACGCGAGTACCCGCGTCAAGGATCTTTCGGATGACGAAATGGTGAAACTGCGCGACTATATCGAGGGCAACCTTCAGGTCGAAGGCGATCTTCGTCGTGAAGTTGCAGCAGACATCCGTCGCAAAGTTGAAATTGGCTCCTACCAGGGTCTGCGTCACCGTCGTGGTCTGCCAGTCCGCGGACAGCGCACCAAAAACAATGCACGTACCCGTAAGGGCCCGAAGAAGACTGTTGCTGGACGCAAGAAGTAACGACTTCGCGTCTCACTCAGTATTTGATAAACCAAGCTTTTTGTAGGAGAGCATTCTATGGCAAAGGCACGCGGTGCGGCCCCTCGTAAGGGACGTCGCTCCAAGAAGAACATAACTCAGGGCGAAGCCCACATTAAATCAACCTTCAACAACACCATCGTTTCCATTACCGATACCACCGGTGCGGTAATCTCCTGGGCATCAGCCGGAGAGATGGGTTTCAAAGGTTCCCGTAAATCTACCCCGTTTGCTGCTCAAACCGCGGCTGAACATGCTGCTAAGCGCGCCCAAGAACACGGCATGCGCAAAGTTGACGTCTTCGTCAAGGGCCCAGGCTCCGGACGCGAAACCGCGATCCGTTCATTGCAGGCTGCAGGCCTGGAAGTTGGGTCCATCCAAGACGTCACACCGGTTGCGCACAACGGTGCACGCCCGGCCAAGCGTCGTCGCGTTTAAGGCTTTTTGAGCACCCCAGAACCGTTGTAGGACAGCCATGTCCGACAACGGTTGTGGAAAACCATAAGAAACTAATTTCCATCGTTTCCCCCAACTGCGCGCATCAAATGGCGGATAGCGTGCCGAAAGGAAATGTCAGTGCTCATTGCACAGCGCCCCACGTTGACTGAAGAACCCGTGTCGGAAACCCGTTCCCGGTTCGTCATCGAACCACTAGAACCGGGCTTCGGCTACACCCTTGGTAACTCACTGCGTCGTACACTGCTGTCATCGATTCCAGGTGCTGCTGTCACCTCGGTACGCATCGACCAGGTACTGCACGAGTTCACCACTATTCAGGGTGTAAAAGAAGACGTCACCGAAGTTATCTTGAACGTCAAGCAAATCTCGGTGTCATCGCACCACGATGAACCAGTAGTTGCATACCTGCGCAAGCAGGGCCCAGGTGTTGTCACTGCAGCAGATATCACCCCACCGGCGGGTGTCGAGGTTCATAACCCGGACCTGCACATCGCCACCCTTAACGAAAAAGGTAAGTTCGATATGGAACTCACCATCGAACGGGGCCGTGGGTACGTCACTGCCGCACAGAACAAATCACCAGACGCCGAGATCGGCCGCATCCCGGTTGACTCGATCTACTCACCGGTCATGGTTGTGACCTTCAAGGTCGATGCCACCCGTGTGGAACAGCGCACCGACTTCGACAAGCTCACCATCGACGTTGAAACCAAACCTTCCATGGCACCGCGTGATGCTCTGGCTTCGGCTGGTTCAACTTTGGTGGAACTCTTCGGTCTTGCCCGCGAACTCAACGTCGAAGCCGAAGGCATCGAGGTTGGCCCATCGCCGGTCGACACAACCGTTGCAGCAGATCTTGCACTACCTGTAGAAGACCTAGAACTCACCGTACGGTCCTATAACTGCCTCAAACGTGAAGGCATTAATACCGTTGGCGAACTCGTAGCCCGTTCCGAAACAGACCTCATGGACATCCGCAACTTCGGTGCAAAGTCCATTGACGAAGTCAAGGAAAAGCTAGTAGGTCTTGGGCTGTCCCTTAAAGATGGCGGCCCTGGCAGCTTCGAATCGCCGTTTGACTCCCAGGAGTCGGACGAGTACGGGCTGTAAGTCAATTTTGAACCACTGATACTTCAGCTGTAATAGCAGAAGATCATACAAGGAGTATTCATGCCAACCCCAACAAAAGGACCGCGCCTGGGTGGCGGACCGTCACACCAGCGCCACATGCTGGCTAACCTGTCGGTGAGCCTGTTCGAGCACAAGTCCATCAAGACCACGCTGACCAAGGCCAAGCGTCTCCAGCCATATGCCGAGCGTCTCGTCAACTTTGCAAAACAGGGTGACCTGACCGCTCGTCGTAAAGTGCAGGGCCTCATCGCCGGGAACTCGCGCACCAACAAATCTGTTGTGCACGAACTGTTCACCGTCATCGGCCCAGCAATGACAAACCGTGAAGGCGGCTACACGCGCATCACCAAGATCGGTAACCGCTCCGGGGACAATGCCCCAATGGCTGTCATCGAACTGGTTATGGAGCCGGTCTCACCAAAGCAGGCTGTCGTCAGCGAAGCTGAAGGCGTCGCCGGACACGCTGCAGAAGAAGCACCAGCCGAAACAGTTGAAGAAACTGTAGAGACTGAAGAGGTCGCCGAATCAGCCGAAAAGACTGAAGAGGACGACAAATAAGTCGTAGCTACGCGTAGCATTCCGGCCCTACACCCATACGGTGTAGGGCCGGAATATATTTAACGGGACTACTATCAATACCATGAATGAGCAGAACACCCACCGCATCAGGATTGACCTGGCTTACGACGGCACCCCGTACCATGGCTGGGCAACACAGCCGGGCCTGCCCACCGTGCAGGAAGCTGTTGAAGCTGGACTTGCTACCATCCTCCGGCAAGCAGTAAACGTGACGGTCGCAGGCCGAACAGATGCTGGCGTTCATGCGGCAAATCAGGTGATCCATTGCGACGTGGAGCAAACGCAATGGCAAAACTTGATGGGCAACCGTAGAACACGACCGCCAGAACAAGCCCTGGTTTCCAAGCTCAACGGTGTGCTCGCTCGGCAAGCAGGCGCCATTCGCATTCTCGCCGCCGAAGTTGTGCCACAAGGCTTTGATGCACGGTTCTCTCCGATATCCCGCCAATATCGTTACCGAATCAATAATGGCACTCCGGATCCGCTGACTAGGCATTTCACCTATCAGCATCGCAGACCACTTAGTTTCGAAACCATGGCAGATGAAATCGCCGATATCCAGGGGTTCTATGACTTCGGCTCGTTCTGTAAGCCCAGAGCCGGTGCCACGACCTTGCGGACACTGCACCGCTTCGATCTGGACGTTACCCAAGAATGCGTGAACGTGTGGTTGGCCGCCGATGCGTTCTGTCATCACATGGTGCGTGCACTGGTGGGGGCGTTGGTCCAGGTGGGGGACGGGACCAGACCACAGGGCTGGTTACAAGAGCGTCTGGCCAATCCCGTGCGTGATTCGCATATGATGCTTGCTCCAGCACTAGGACTTATCCTCGACTCGGTCACCTATCCAAGCTATGACGAGGTGACGAAACGGGCTCAACAGACACGAGCCAAGCGGGCACCTACGTGTTGGTCTTGCGACTGATGCGTTGAGCAGCCTCTGTGATGACCGAGACGACTGCTGCAGTATTGGCGGTGACTTGCTGCTGATCGGTTACCAATTCCAAGCGGGACGTTGGGCCAGTTGAGATGGGCTTCGTGACGACACCTGGAATAGAAAATGAGGAGAACGAAGCCGGCAGAATCGAGGCGCCAACACCGGCAGCGACTAAGCCCATCACGTTTTCTTGATTGATTGCTCGCTGTACGATCCGCGGTGGTTGGCCCAGTGGGTGAAAGATCTCCATAATATTGGTGACATAGCCCGGCATGGACTGGTATGGAAACAACACCAGGGGCATCGCAATGAGATCCTCGGGATCGATTTCACTGCGAGTTGCAAGGGCATGGTTTGCTGGCAGGACGGCCACCATCTGTTCGGTGAGCAGGGTGGTGAACTTCAATCCGGCCTGCAGCGGTGCGTCTCGCATAATACCGATGTCCAGCCGATTTTCTAACAGTGCTTCAACCTGTTCACCGGTGGCCATGGGGTGGAGATCGACCTGGATACCCGGGTGCTGTAGTCGAACATCGCGCACACCTGCTGGGACAAGCTCATAGCTGGCAGAGGAAACGAACCCAACACGAACCCGACCGCGTCGTCCAGCCTTGATCTCACGGATATCCTCAACAGCTTCTTCAAGGTCCTGCAAGATCGGACGAATGAGATCGCGGAAACGACCGCCTTCAGATGTCAGGGCTACACGCCGTGAAGTGCGGTCAAATAATGAGACACCCAGTTCCTCTTCGAGCCGCTTGATATGGACGGTCAGTGGGGGCTGAGAAATATGCAATCGAGCAGCTGCTCGGCCAAAATGCAATTCTTCTGCAACGGCCATGAAATATTCCAGTTGGCGTAGTTCCACGATATATCCTTCTGGTCGCGACCAACGAGGCACAACCAGAAATAACTCTAGCCCAGAAAATGGCGAACAGGTCGTCGTAAAACCCATCACCAGTAGGAATCGTTTTGCCATGCTCATCGTTCCGTAGTATTATGGGTAGCTGTTGTGCGTGTCCTCCCGGAACGCAAGCGCAGCAGGGCCCGACACAGTTGCATTGTCAAAGGGGCGTTGCAGCACCGGGAAGATCGGACCCGGCATCACGCCAGCCCTCACCTGGTGTACCGGAGATGCACCGTCAACTTAACAGCGATATCGCGTCGTTGCTTCTCACGACCACGCGACCCGTCGCTGACCGAACACCGACACACGAAGGCTAATACATAGTGCGTACGTTTACACCAACGCCAGACGACGTTGATCGTCAATGGCACGTCATTGACGCCACTGATGTGGTGCTTGGACGTCTTGCCAGCCAGGTGGCAACGCTGCTGCGCGGCAAACACAAGCCCACTTTTGCACCTCACATGGACATGGGCGATTTCGTCATTATTGTCAATGCTGAAAAAGTTGCTTTGACTGGCGCCAAGCTCGAAAAGAAGCAGGCCTACCGTCACTCCGGTTACCCGGGTGGCCTCACCTCAACCTCTTATGCTGAACTGCTGGAGAAAAACCCAGTTCACGCCGTTGAGAAGGCAATCAAAGGCATGCTGCCATCAAACCGCCTCTCGGACCAAATGATCAAGAAACTCAAGGTCTATGAAGGCACCGAACACCCACATGCTGCACAGCAGCCAAAAGAATTCGTTATCGATCAGGTTGCCCAGTAGGGTCACACTCTAAGTTCAAGGAGAACCCATGACTGAAAACGTCAATGAGATCACTGAGGACCAGGAGCTGACCAGCTACACCTCGGAATCTGCTAGTACCCCCGTCACCGAAGAAGTGACCGAACGACCACCACTGACCCAGTCGGGCCAGGCTGTTGGTCGTCGTAAGCGCGCCATCGCCCGTGTCCGCCTGATCCCAGGTACAGGTTCATGGAAAATCAATGGCCGCGATCTCGACACTTACTTCCCGAACAAACTGCACCAGCAGGAAGTCAACGACCCATTCCGTGTCCTTGAGCTATCCGGTGCATACGACGTCGTCGCACTCGTAAACGGTGGAGGACCATCCGGCCAGGCCGGTGCCGTCCGCCTTGGCGTTGCGCGTGCGCTCAACGAGATTGATCGCGAAAACAACCGAGGCCCGCTCAAAAAAGCTGGTTTCCTCACTCGCGATGCTCGCGCAGTAGAACGGAAGAAAGCTGGTCTCAAGAAGGCCCGCAAGGCTCCGCAGTACTCGAAGCGTTAATTCGCCCACAGTTCTCAAAACATCCGTCAACGTTATGTTGGCGGATGTTTTGTTTAACAGCATGTGCTCCAGACGATTCCGGGGTCTCAGCGGAAATAGACCATGTCACCAAGACGCCCGTCACGATACGATCGGAAGGACAGTAAAACCGAATCTGGCTGAGGGGCGTGACACGAAGATGATGAGCCAAACCGATGCTCAACTTCACATGGCAGTCGACACCGGAGGGACTTTCACCGATGTGGCCGTGCGTGGAGATGACGGTCAAATAGCCGTCTGGAAACTGCCCTCCACGCCCACCGCGCCCGATGATGCGGTGATTGCAGGCGTTGAAGGCGCTCTTGAACGTGTTGGTCGCGCCCCCGAAGAGCTCACCAGGTTCGTCCACGGCAGTACAGTTGCAACCAACACGGTCATTACCCGAGATGGCGCCCGCGTCGGGATGATCACCACCCAAGGATTTCGTGATGTGCTTGCCATCGCCCATCAGTCTCGCCCCGCGATCTATGATCAGCACAAGCGCCGACCAGAACCGCTCATTGCCAAAGAAGCAATCGTTGAAGCAACACAACGCATGAATGCTGACGGAAGCGTACTGCAAGAACTCGACGAGGCTGCCTTGGTCGAAACGCTCAAACCACTGGCAGCCTTGGAACTCGACATCATCGTGGTGTCCTTTCTCAATGCCTATGCCAACCCTGAACACGAACAACGTGCCGTCGCTATTGCCAAGGAAGTCTCAGTAGCCCCGCAGGTGGTCGCAGCCACGAGTATCTCTGTTGAAATGCGTGAGTATGAACGCAGTTCAACGGCAGCTATCAACGCGTATGTTTCACCAAAAATTACCGGCTACATTGAACGGCTCGAGCATGGCCTAACAAAATCCGGGATGAGAACAGGGTGGCGTATGATGCAATCTTCCGGAGGGTTACTCAGCCCCAGCGATGCGGCAGAACATCCTGCACGAACGGTATTATCTGGACTGGCCGGGGGAGTGGTTGGTGCTGCGAATTGGTCTCAACACCTGGGACTGCGGCGTACCGTTTCCTTTGACATTGGAGGTACCTCTACCGACATCGCCCTGATTCGAGACGGTATACCCGATGAAACCTTGGCATCCGAGATCGCCGGGTTGCCACTGCAGCTTCCCGCAGTCGATGTACACACCATTGGTGCCGGGGGAGGTTCGATAGCCTGGCTGGATTCGGGAGGGGGTCTGCGGGTGGGACCGCATTCAGCAGGTGCTGAACCAGGGCCCATCAGCTATCAGCGCGGCGGACAAGAACCGACCGTCACTGATGCCCACGTGGTCCTTGGTCGGCTCGGTGATCAATTGCTTGGTGGAGAGTTTGAACTCGATGCTGCCGCTGCACGCGAAGCGATGGCCACCTGGGGAGATACCCTCGGGCTATCGGCCGAGGACACGGCCGAAGGTATCTTGCGTGTGATTACCGCAACTATGTCGCGCGGTATCCGGAAAGTCTCGGTCGAACGAGGTATCGACCTGCGATCCTGTGACTTGATGGCCTTCGGCGGAGCAGGACCGCTGCACGCCGCTGATCTGGCACGCGAACTGGATATGCAATCTGCTGTGATCCCGCCGCGCCCCGGTATTGCTTCGGCAGTCGGGATGCTCGACGCGCCCATTCGTCACGACTATGCCACCAGTGTCGAATCCAAGACGCGTCCTGCCCTGGCCGCACTGCAACAAGTCTTCGACACAATGCAGGAACATGCGAAAGCACAGCTTGACGATCCAACCGCTGAAACAAACTACGAATTCCTGGTTGATGCTCGCTACATCGGACAATCCTATGAACTCACCGTTGCATTTGATGCCGACTGGGAGCGTCAGCGAGCATTTTTTGAACAGGCACATGAACAAAACTATGGTTTCGCTGATCCAGATGCCTTGATGGAGATCGTGGTGGCTCGACTAGTGGTTACACAACAGCTTGAGCACGGTGCTTTAGAGTCCGTAGCCTCCATCGATGCGCAGACCACCCCCAGCAGCCATCGCGATGTGTATATCGACGGTGCCTGGCGGCAAGTGCCGATATATGATCGCACCACATTCGGCGCCAAGACAGTGCTTGAGGGACCCGCGGTGATCGAACAGTTTGACTCAACCATCTATGTTCGTCCCGATCAGGTGGCTGAAAATGATACGTACGACTTTCTGCACATACGCCAGGCAACACAACAGGAGTGACTATGCGGGATACAATACTAAACCCGGTCGAACTGGAAATCGCGCGAAATCGCCTGGAATCGATCTCCGAAGAAGTCGGTACCACACTGATACAAACCAGTTATTCGCCCAATATTAAAGATCGGCGCGACTGTTCAGCGGGCATTTATGGGCCTGATGGGATGCTGATCTCGCAAGCCGAACACATTCCGCTGCACTTGGGACTCATGCCCACCTTGATTAAAAATGCTTTGGCTTCCTACGGCACCCAGCATCTGGTAGACGGCGACGTCCTGGTGACCAATAATCCCTACCTGGGCGGATCACATCTGCCCGATATGTGTGTGATCACCCCGGTGTTCTGGCAGGGCGATCTCGTTGCGGTGGTGGCGAATATGGCTCACCATGTTGACGTGGGCGGGATAACCCCTGGTTCTATGGCAACACATGCGACCGAAATTTTCCAAGAAGGTATCCGTATTCCGCCGGTGAAGTTGTTCGCCGCCGGGGAGCTGCGTCATGAGCTCTTGGCCGTTCTGCTGACCAACATACGCACCCAGGACAAAACGCGCGGGGACATCATGGCGCAGGTTGCGGCCAACCGGTTGGGCGAACGTCGTCTCCACGAACTGCTGGAAGAGTGGGGGAGCCAGCGCTTTGGTTTATCAGCAACAGCCCTGGTGGAATACGCTGCCCGTCGTACCCGATCCGCCCTTGCACAACTGCCCGATGGGACCGGAACATTCACGGATTATCTGGAACACGACGGCAACCAGGAGCACTTGCTGGCTATCACAGCAACTGTGGAAGTTGCCGGGGACCACCTGAAGGTGGACTTTTCTGAAACCACCGATCAGGTAGCCGGAGCCGTTAACTGTTCCCGGGCGGTAACGGAAGGGTGCGTTGCCTATGTCATCAAACTGCTGACCGACTCATCCTTGCCATCCAATGCTGGGCTTATGCACCCCATTGAGGTAACAACCCGAGAAGGTTCCCTGGTTGCGGCCACCTTTCCTGCACCGGTATCCAACGGTAATATTCAAACATCGCAACGGATCGTTGACGCCCTGCTCGGCGCGTTTCAGCAATTCGCCCCCGAGCACGTGCCGGCGGCATCTTCTGGCTCGATGTCAATCATGACAATCGGTGGATTCGACCACGACACCGAGCAATACTTCTCCTATGTTGAAACCTACGGTGGCGGCCAGGGAGCGATGCCGAACCAAGCTGGAGCCTCAGCTATTCACACGCACATGACCAATACACGAAACACCCCGTGTGAAGTTATCGAACGGGAGTACCCGTTGCGTGTCGAGGCCTATCGCATTGTCGAAGACACCGGTGGGACCGGACAGTATTCGGGAGGAGATGGACTCCTGCGTCGTCTCACTCTGACTCGCGGTAGCGCCCAGGTGGTGGCCGGTACCTCACGCGTGACAACCACCCCGTGGGGGTTGGAAGGCGGTAGTGATGGTTTGCCAGGCATGGTGATCCGGCACGGTAACGATGGCGACGAAACTCGTGAATCGATGACCCGTTTTGATGTCACCGCCGGTGAGGGGATCACGATCCAAACCGCCGGTGGCGGCGGCTACGGGACGGTCAGTAACCCGTCCACAACACGATGAAAGGTGATACATGTCTGCCGCAAGAACAATCGCCGAGGTCAAACAGGTATATACCAGCGGTCGCACGCGAAGCGTCGCATGGCGTCTGAGCCAACTGGCTGCACTTCAACAGCTACTCGAAGACAACGCGCCGATCCTGGAAGCGGCTCTCGCCCAAGATCTCGGCAAGAATGGTTTCGAAGCTTGGGTCTCTGAAATTGGACAAGTTCTAACCGAGATCCGCTGGCTCCGAAAACATACCGCGCAGTGGGCCAAACCTCAACGGGTTCGCACACCGCTGGCACTGTGGCCGGCAAAATCGATGATCGAACACGAACCACGTGGCACAGTTTTGATCATCGCACCCTGGAACTATCCGGTGATGTTGGGACTATCACCCCTGGCAGGTGCCGTGGCAACCGGTAATACGGTGGTATTGAAACCATCCGAGATTGGTAGTGCAGTAGAAACCGCGCTGCAAGAATTAATCCCCTACTACCTGGATCCTCATGCGATTCGTGTGGTAACCGGCGGCCCTGATGTTGTACACGAGATGCTCGACGCCCAGCCGGACTACGTATTTTTCACCGGCTCATCGAAAGTCGGATCGATTATCGCCACGGCCTGCGCAGAACGACTGATCGAATACACTCTGGAGCTTGGCGGGCAATCACCGGCCTATGTGCATTACGACGCCGATTTGGCCACAACCGCCTCTCGTCTGGTGTGGAGCAAATACCTCAACGCAGGGCAAACCTGTGTGGCACCGAATCATATCTATGCCCATGAATCGATAGCAGCTGACCTCGTCACGGCTATGATCAAAGAACTGCACCGACAATTTGGTAACGACCACGCCAGGAATCCTAGTTATCCACGCATGATTACTGCAGACCACACTGAATCTCTGGCAGCTCTTCTAGCTGAAACCACCGGTGATGTGGTGTACGGCGGCAATTGCAATCCGTCCAAGCGATATTTCGACCCCACAATTGTGACCAACTTGAGCGAAGACGATGCGTTAATGTCTCGAGAGCTCTTTGGGCCCGTGCTACCGGTCATGACTGTTCAGAGCACCGATGATGCTCTTGACCGGATAGCCAAACGTGATAAACCGTTGGCCTTATATCTCTTCACTGAGTCAGACGCGGTCAAAAACCATGTTCTGCCACGGGTGGTTGCCGGTGGGATTGGTATCAACGTGCCATTGATGCACCTGGCAACACCCTATATGCCATTTGGCGGTGTGGGGAGTTCTGGTCACGGGAGGTATCACGGTGTGTGGTCTCTGCGGACGTTTAGCCACGAACGTGCAGTGTTGGATAAACCGGTCAGGCCAGATACGTTGAAGCTGGTCCAACACCCGGCGTCGTGCTGGGCAAATTGGGCTGTGCGTAGACTCTTGAGCGGCGGCTACAATCCGGGACGCGATTTAGTTCATGCCCGAAGATTGCGAAAGTAAGTCATTGAATTAGGCTAAAAATCCTCCAGTATTGCTCAGAAACAGCTAAAATATGAGAATCTAGTTGCTGTGACAGGAAGGAGACTACGTCACGATGGACTCTGTCGACTCCGTGATCTATCACGAATTCGAAATCCTTGACCGTGACCGTTGGTCTGTCTTTGTCCCTCGAATCCTCAGGGACCTGTCGCGAGACAATACGGCTGCTAGGCAATGTTTTGCCATACTCTGGGATGGCCACCTGATGAGTGCGGCGACTAGAAACGCTCATAAGTGGGCCGGTATTTCTGTCGAAGGCCGACCAAGATTCCGGCAGAAGCTTTCCAATCGTCCGAAAATATGCAGTGCGACTCCTGTACGTCACAATTTCGTGCAGCTCTGCAGGTCATAAAGAATTGAAAACCATGTCTAAATTATTTGGTACCGACGGTGTTCGAGGCGTAGCCAACGAGAAAATCACCGTTGAGCTTGCAACGAAACTCTCACAGGCAGCGGCTGAAGTCCTCGGTCATGAAGACTCTTCCAATAGCCGTCCCAAAGCTGTCGTTGCTCGGGATCCACGAATCTCGTCGGAATTCATCAATGCTGCCGTTTCAGCGGGTTTGGCATCCTCGGGAATCGACGTTTTTGACGCCGGAGTTTTACCCACGCCTGCTGCTGCCTTTCTCGTGGACGATATCAACGCAGATTTTGGTGTGATGATCTCGGCATCGCATAACCCAGCACCCGATAATGGCATCAAATTCTTATCGCGCGGGGGCGAGAAGCTCACCGATGCGCAAGAAGATCGTATCTTGGAACAGATGGAGCTCGAACCGCGCCGACCCATAGGGGCAGATGTTGGTCGTGTTCGACGATTCTCGGATGCGGAAGACCGCTATGCACTCCACTTGCTGCAGTCGATGCCCAATCGGTTAGAAGGTCTGAAGATTGTCATCGATGCTGCTCACGGTGCTGGTTCCGGGGTGGCACCGGAAGTGTTCACACAAGCCGGTGCTGAAGTCGTCGTGATAGGTGCTGACCCGGATGGATTGAATATCAACCAAAATTACGGTTCAACCCATATGGAGAATCTCCAGGCCGCGGTACTTGAACACGGTGCCGACCTCGGTGTTGCCCTCGATGGAGATGCCGATCGTTTCCTTGCGGTCGATCACAAGGGGGCCATCGTTGACGGCGATCAGATTATGGCAATGATGGCCGTTGCGCTCAAAGACCAGGGGGCGCTGCAGGATGACACCCTCGTGGTGACGGTCATGAGCAACCTCGGGCTGAAGTTGGCGATGCAGCAGCACGATATCAACGTTGTCGAGACGAAAGTGGGCGACCGTTACGTCTTGGAAGCGATGGCTTCCAACCAGGCCTCGTTGGGTGGCGAACAGTCAGGTCACATCATTTTCTCGCAGTGGGCGACTACCGGAGACGGGATTCTGACGGGCCTACAGCTTGCAGCTCGCATCAACGCGACTCAAAAGAAATTGTCTGAACTGGCGACCGTTATGATGCGCTTGCCACAGGTCTTGATCAACGTCAAAGACGTAGACAAAGCTGCGGTGGATAGCCACTCGGTCGTGAAGCGAGAGGTGGTGGCAGTTGAATCCCAACTTGGCGAAACTGGGCGGGTCTTATTGCGTCAATCGGGAACCGAGCCCGTTGTCCGAGTTATGGTCGAAGCGGCCGACAAGGACACCGCACAGCAACAAGCGCAGTACTTAGCTGATGTGGTCTCAGAGAACTTACCACTGTGACACATCGAAAACCTGACCAGCCTTTGGAGACAGACCGACACAACTACGGTTACTTCGAACGCGACGTCGACGACTTTCATCGAGAAGCAAACGTTCTCGCAGGCCATGACCCACAAGGTGTTTCGCCTGACCCACCGGAGAATCTTCGATTACGTCGTCTTATCGTCTTTGCGACGTTGACGATCATTGGACTCTGTGCCGCTGGGCTGGCCCTTGGACTCATGGCTTTACCAGAGTGCGAGAACCCGCAGTACAACTGGATGCCCTGTATTCCGAATTTTTAGCTGTTAAAACGGTAGAAGGCCGCCGACCACCTACAGTGGGTGGTCGGCGGCCTTGATCGTACAAAACTGTTTAGGAGCGGGTATTAATGTTTTGGACCGGGAACAAGAGCATCGCGGATTTCAGTCAGTAGAGCCACTTCTTCAGTGGGCTCTTCTTCAGCGTGCTTGCCACGCATTTCAATGAGCTTATTCATTGGCATCACGATCGCGAAGTAGACGGCGGCAGCCACTAACAGGAAATTGACGACTGCGGTAAGGAGGACACCGAATGCGATTTCGTTGCCGTTCAGAGTGACTTTGGCGAAGTCATCGAAATTCGGTGAACCGACCAGAGCTGAGATAAATGGCATGAGTACCGAGTCGGTCAGTGCTGTGACAACCTGGGTGAATGCGGCACCAATAATGACTGCAACGGCAAGATCCATGACGTTGCCCTGTGTGAGGAAATCTCTAAAACCTTTGAACATGGTCACAGTATAGAGCGGACGTGCACGTGGCACCCTGAGGTGCATGTCACGTCAAGAGCTATTCCTCGTAGTCGGACGCGATTTCAAGCCCAAATTGTTCTTCTGCGATGCCAGAATTCTCGAAAATTTGCGTCGAATATTGTTCACCAAAATAGCGGAGATGCCAGGGTTCATACTGAAAACCGGTGATGTCTTGTGCACCGTCAGGATAGCGGATGACAAATCCATGCTCATGCGCGTGGTCTGCCAGCCATTGGCCGGCCTCAGTTTGTCCAAAACTGGTTTGGAGTGTGTGCTCACCGTCCGCAGAGTCAACATCCAGGGCTAAGCCAGTTTGGTGTTCTGAATGACCTGGGCGAGCGGACATACCGTTGGTATGACCGTCGCCGTATTGTTCGAGATAGCTATCGTATAACTCTTGCTGATAGTCATAAGATCGAAACGATGAAATAGCCTGGAGCGCAATATTATCTTCCTGGGCGGCGGCGAACATCGCTTCGGCTTCCTCGGCTGCTTCCTGCCGGAGTTGCTGAGACCCCTCGGTGAAATCTGAGGATAGCTCGACAAGGTCATCCGGCGTATAGTCTGCCGGTAACGCTCGCAGTTTATTCACGATGACCGTGATTGAGTCAGGAGAATCCAGATCATCGGGTACTGATTCATCTGCGTCTGGGGTGCTCGTTGCATCGTCTGACGCTGTCGCCTCACCAGGCGATGTGGCGGATTCGGCTTGGTCAGCGTCTTGGGACTCCGGAAGGCTGGCCTCAACTTGTGGAATCTCAGTGGTAATCCGAGACGTAGGCTCTTGGGAGGGGCCACCGGTAGTTTGTTCGCCGTCAGTTTGTTGGACGGTTGCCGCGCCCTCTTCACTCGCGGATCTCCAGTACTCACCAGTGGTCTCGGATGCCGGTGCCACATCAGATTCGGGGGCCTGCTGTGTTCGACTTTCGGGCAGAAATGTTTCTGTGCCAGCTGTAGTGGCGTCGGTAGTGGCGTGCAGCGTGGTCTGTTCACGCTGCTGCATAAACACCTGGTGGTTCATAGGGGAGTACGCGGTGACTTCTCGCCCCATCGTCTCTGCAATCACGATGGGAGATGCATAGAGCGCTCCGGCTAGGCATGCCAAGGTGACTGCACTAGCAGTAAAAGTCACCTTCGAGGTGCGCAACATTATTAGATCTTCCTCATTAACACGCGCTTGACATGGTGGTCTGCGTTCTTGGTCAATACTAACTTAGCCCTGCCCCGAGTTGGTAGGACGTTTTGCACAAGGTTGGGCCCGTTGATACGGTCCCAGATGCCGGTTGCTGTCTCCACGGCCTCGTCATCGGTCAGTCCCGAGTACCGGTGGAAATAGGAATTTGGATCAGCGAATGCGCCAGAGCGCAGTTCCATAAACCGGTTGACATACCAATTCCGCACTGCCCGATGGCTGGCATCAACATAAATCGAGTAATCAAAGAAATCTGAAACTGAAAGGCCCGAAGTGCCATCGGATCGAGCACGTGGAGGTGCTAACACGTTGAGTCCCTCGACGATCAGGACATCGGGTCGTCGCACAACGATCTGCTGATTCGGCACAATGTCATAGGTCAGGTGGGAGTACATCGGCGCGCGCACCTCTGGGACACCCGATTTCACATCGGAAACAAAACGGAGCAGACGACGCCGGTCAAAGGATTCCGGGAAGCCCTTTCGCTCCATAAGCCCGCGGCGACGCAGCTCAGCATTGGGGTATAGGAAACCATCGGTGGTCACCAGTTCAACCCGTGGAGTGTTGGGCCACCGACGCAGCATCTCCTGTAGCACACGCGCAATCGTGGATTTTCCGACGGCAACCGAGCCGGCCACACCAATCACAAATGGGGTGCGGCGGGTTGTTTCGCCTAGAAACTCGTTGGACGCTTCCCGAAGTCGGGCAGAACCGTCCACATAAATGCTCAACAACCGAGAAAGTGGGAGGTAGACCTCTGCGACTTCGGTCAGTGACAACCGGTCGCCAAGTCCGCGGAGTCGTTCAACATCGGACTGGTCGAATGGTTGCTCGAGCTGATGCGCTAGCCTAGACCATGTAGAGCGGTCGAGTTCGATGAACGGTGAATAGGTCTGTTGTGGCTCGACCGGTGGTGAACCCACAAATGAGATGGGCTCAGTTACAGGACTCACCGGAGTATTTGCTGATTCCGAGGAGCCGTGTTGAGGGTATGGCGCATCGTTGATGTGGTAATTCACCTATTCATTATCGCTCATGGGCCCAGGAAGTGAGCAATTATTGATAATTCGCTTCACTACCGGCTTGTTCCATTGCTATCCACGATATTGCAGGAGGATCATTGGCTAGTGCCGATGACCAGGTCAAATCACCGGCGAACCGCACCGGACTCATGCAGGCCTTCTTGGCTTACTCTCTATGGGGTGCACTGCCCATAGTATTTGCTCTGTACATGACTCCCAACCCCGTGGATCTGCTGTCCTGGCGTATTGTCATGGCGCTGGGTGTCACGCTGGTGGCGGTAGCTATCGTGAAGGGCGGTTGGAGACGGTTGGCCAAGGTGTTGAAAAACCGGCGCGACCACTTACTGCTGATCTTGGCCGGGCATCTGATCGCGGTCAACTGGGGGCTCTATATTTATGCCGTTGCAAGCCACCGAGTGCTTGAGGCCTCGCTTGGGTACTTCATTAATCCGTTGATGACCATTGTGTTGGGGGTCGTGCTGTTGGGGGAACGGCTGCGGGTACTCCAATGGATCGCGGTGAGCATCTCTCTGATAGCCGTTATTATTCTGACTTTCGACTATGGAAATTTGCCGTGGGTATCACTGGGTTTAGCGAGTTCCTTCGCGTTCTACGGTTTAGTAAAAAACAAACTGGGACCGACTGTTGATTCCTTGACCGGTCTCACGGTGGAGACCATGTGGTTGTCGATCCCTTCGACGGTGTGGATAGTGCTGGCGTCACTGGGCAGCTTTGCGACCGCAACCGGGATCGGAGTCTTCGAGTCCTTTGACACTGTTCGTGCGTACTCCTTACCGGTCGTTGGGATTATTACCGTGGTCCCACTGGTACTCTTCGCGGGAGCTGCGGCGCGCTTGCCATTGTCAACGGTAGGAATGTTCCAATACATTGCGCCGATTGCCCAATTTTTATTCGGGTATTTCGTATTCGAAGAAGTGATGTCTACTGGTCGCTGGGTTGGCTTCATTCTCGTGTGGATTGCTGTGCTGTTACTGATCAGTGATGTCCTTCGTCAAATCCGACAGAATCCGAAGTTACGTATCAAAACATCGCAACAGTCACGTGAAGAAAAGGTAGACTACCAAGCATGATCATTGGCATTGGTGTGGACATGGTTGATATTGCGCGCTTTGAGCGGCAGTTGGAACGGACTCCAAAACTGCGTGACCGGTTGTTTACCCCCGCAGAGCGAGAACTGAGTCTGCAATCATTGGCTGCACGCTTTGCTGCGAAAGAGGCAGTTGCCAAAGCACTTTCTGCACCCGCCGGTATGAACTGGCAACACTGCCAGATTGGTCGCGAACCCTCCGGTGAACCATACGTGGTGCTCACCGGTACGGTAGCTGACATCGCCGAGGCCAAGGGTGTGCGGCGCTGGCACTTGTCGTTATCTCACGACGGCGGTTGGGCGACCGCCATGGTTGTTGCAGAGGGCTAATGCAACCAGTTTTCACCGGAACTCAGGTCCGCGGCGCTGAAATGCCCTGGCTAGAGGCCGGTTACGGTCCCGCACTCATGCGTCGAGCGGCCTGGGGGCTGGCACATCATATTCGGCAGCTCCTACAACACCGTGGCCGCGTCTATGGCAGCCGAGTGGTCGGACTCATAGGCAAGGGGAATAACGGCGGCGACGCCCTTTGGGCGCTGAGTTTTCTGGCCGAACGTGGTGTATCGATCACCGCGGTCGCTATCACTACCACCCCAGATCAACTTCACCCCGAAGGGTTGGCCAGGTTCCAACGTGCCGGTGGACGAATAGTTTCTAGCATCGATCCCACCGTTGACGTGGTCATTGATGGGGTCTTTGGCACCGGATTCCGCGGGAGCTTTGATCTTCCCGGATATCTGAGAGACCACGCCCTGGATATTCCTGAAACGGCGGCTGTCGTCGCCTGCGACATTGCCTCGGGCTTGGTGGCAGATACCGGAGACATTCCTGGCAATGTGTTGCGTGCTGATCTCACCGTGACCTTCGGCGCCGCTAAACTCGGCTTACTCGTCGGGACCGGTGGCCAACACAGTGGTGAGGTCACCACGGTCGACATTGGATTGGGTGCAGAACTCCAGGCTGTGCAAGATCCTTGGTGGGTTGCTGACCAGGCTGATATTCGGTCTGCTTATGGCGCACCTCAATGGGATGCGCATAAGTATTCTCGAGGCGTGCTGTCCGTGGTGGCAGGATCCCCGCAGTATCCCGGCGCCGCCGTACTGGTAGTCAACGCTGTCGCCGCCACCGGCGTGGGGTATATGAGTTTGGTCGCAGAACAGCCCCGCGACAATAGTGTGGCTGAGCAAGTGCTGGCAGCACACCCCCAGGTGGTGCTTGAAGCTCAGATCGCAGCGAAGGCCACAGCCGTCGTCATCGGTCCCGGCCTCGGCGACACCTCCGAGGACCGAGAACGATTCACCGAGGCGCTGCGGGCAGCACAACGTCAACAGCTGCCGGTGCTCGTGGACGCATCGGGGCTGGATTTATTGGACGTCGAGAACCTGGGCCAAAACTATGCCGCCATGGTGCTCACCCCGCATATCGGGGAGATGCAACGCCTCACTCAACGTCTGGCACCCCAGCTGCAGGACGAGTCTGCGGTAGAACAAGCGCTTGCAATTGCCCGAGCCTTCGGAGTATGGATTGTGCTGAAATCAGCTGATACCTATGTTGTGTCACCCGGACATCGCCGGAGTGTACACCCCGCCAAAACCTCAGCACTTGCCACGGCAGGCACCGGCGATACGTTAGCCGGGATCTTGGGCGCCGGTATTGCTGGGCTGGACCCCGCAGACGAGACCTTTCACGATGAGCTGTTTACCGTGCTCGCAGCCGGAGTGCGCTTGCATTCCTTGGCCGGAGAGCTTGCAGTAGCAGACGGCGGCGTTATGGTCTCGAGTTTGCAAGACGACATCCGTGCAGCGAAACGCTACGCGATGGCCTCGTCGTAGGAACTGTGTCGATCTGCAGAAACACGAACGGTCTGGAATAATGGGCGTCATCATGGCTACAAGTTGGACTGCAACACCGGAACGCTGGGTGACGATTGATCACTCCGCGCTAGCGCATAATATCGATACCATTGCCCGCTGGGTCAAGCCGGCCCAAGTGATGGCAGTGGTCAAAGCAGATGGCTATGGCCACGGTGCCGTTGAGGTCGCCCAAACCGCGGTGGCAGCAGGCGCAACGTGGCTTGGCACCGCGCACGTTCGGGAAGCCTTGAGCCTGCGTGAGGCCGGTATTACCGCACCACTGGTCGCCTGGTTACACACCATCAGCACACCGTTTGAAGCCGCGGTAGCCAACAATATTGACCTGGGCGTTTCCGGCCCAGAAATTGAGTCTGTGGCCGATGCCGCCCGAGCCACCGATCTGCCAGCACGTATCCATCTGAAAATTGATACCGGATTATCCCGCAATGGAGCCGTACCAGAGGAATGGGATGCCCTGTGCCGACGGGCTTCAGAGCTTCAGCAGTCTGGTCTGGTTCGCGTGGTTGGTGTCTTTACGCACTTCGCCGTCGCTGATGATCCAGTGGGCGAATCCGATGTCGATGAACAACTGCGGGTCTATCACGAAGCTGTAGACACCGCACGTAAACACGGTCTCACCGTTGATGTGCGTCACGTCGCAAATTCTCCGGCGCTGCTGTCACGCCCCGATACCCACCTCGATATGGTGCGTGCCGGCGTTGCCATTTATGGGCTGAGTCCCTTCGCGGATCGCACCGCCGAAGACCTTGGCCTACGCCCCGTGATGAGCTTTGGTACCACGGTGGCACATAATAAACCGGCAGACGAAGGCACCGGGGTCTCCTACGGATATTCCTATCGCGTGCAAAAACCTACCCGGTTGGCGTTGATCCCTTGTGGCTATGCCGACGGGGTGCCGCGCATTGCCGAAGGTGCGCCCGTCTGGATTGGCGGAGAGCGTTATCGCGTCACCGGCCGTATTGCCATGGACCAGTTTGTCGTGGACCTCCACACTAACCGCGAAGACGATACGACCGCACCGGTAGGAACCACGGTCGAACTCTTCGGTGCAAACTCTGGTATCGCCGCCGATGCCTGGGCACAAGCTTCCGGCAGTATCAATTATGAAATCGTCACCCGCATCGGTGCCCGCGTGCCACGAGTTCACCAACAGTGGGTGTAACCGTGGAATATACGACAGAGCTGGCAGATCTTGAGGCAACCGAAAACTTTGCGCTCGCAGTCGCTCAGCAGCTGAAGGCCGGCGACGTCATCATCCTGACCGGCGAGCTTGGGGCCGGCAAAACGACATTTACTCAGGGACTGGCACGCGGACTGGGCATTACAGCCACTATCACGTCACCAACGTTCGTTCTTGCTCGCAACCATGATCACCCGGCGGGTGGTTTGAATCTGGTGCACGTGGATGCCTACCGGGTGACCAGCGGTGACGAGTTGGCCAGCCTGGATCTCGAGACGTTGCTGGAAGACTCGGTGGTGGTCGTGGAATGGGGCCGAGGACTCGCCGAAGCGCTCACCGACGCCTACTTAGACATTGAACTGCAACGCCCGGGAGCGGTCACCGACGAGCTCATCACCGACTTCTCCGACGACGACGTCGAAGAGCCCCGTACCGTTGTGATGACCGGACACGGCCCACGCTGGGAAGGAAGCAGCATCGCATGAGCAAAACCTATCTCTGCTTGGATACCTCTGCCACCGCATCGGCAGCCATTACCCGTGACGACGCCGTGGTCGCTCACCGCTCCACCGCTTCCCATCGCAACCACTCCGAAGTTCTCGCGGGGTTCATCACCGATGTGATGACCGAAGCGGACCTTGATCCTGCAACACCGAATGCACTCGAGGCCATCTTCGTGGGAGTCGGTCCCGGACCATTTACTGGACTGCGCGCGGGCATTATTACCGCCCAAACACTGGCCCACGCCTGGAACCTACCGGTCTACGGGGTGCTCAGCCTCGATGGTCTGGCCAATCGCGTTGCGCCAGAAGCATTCCGCCTCGGGGCCGAAGAATTCGTCGTCGCCACCGACGCTCGGCGCAAAGAAGTCTACTGGGCGCACTACGACAACATCGGGGGCCAACCCCAGCGCCTCCACGGACCATTTGTGACCGCCGCCCAGGAAGTCACCGAACTCCCCGTCTTCGGTGCCGGAGCCGGACTCTACCCGGAACAACTCTTCGGGATTACCGGCTTCACCGACGCGGTACCCGATGCCACCGATATCGCGGCCTACGGTTCGATCGCACTGCGCCGCGGCCGTGGACTGCAACCGGTGGAACCACAATATTTACGCGGCCACGATGCCAAAATACCAAAACAGCTTCGCCCATGAACCAGCCCGCATACTTCCCCCTGCCCAACGGCTACACCATGCGGCCCTGGTCTGAGCATGATGTTGAGGCCGTGGCACAACTCGATGCCCTGGTTTTTGGAGCCGACAGCTGGTCGCTTGAGATCTTCCGCCACGAGTACCAGGCTTCAACGGCTCAGAACCCGCACAGTTTTTACCAGGTGATCACCTTTGGCGACATTGTCGTGGGTTTTGCTGGATTGCTGTACGGGCCACCCTTTGCCGATGTCACCACCATCGGAATCCACCCCGACCATACCGACAAAAAACTGGGGGCCGCACTGCTGGTATGGCTGATGCATACCGCAGATGACTTGGGCGCGCTGGACATGCTGCTGGAGGTCCGTGCAGATAACACCCGGGCACAACGTCTTTATGCCGATAACGGTTTTGAACATATCCACACCAGACCTAGGTATTATCCTGGCGGTGTAGCTGCCTGGGTCATGCGGAAACGACTACGTCAACCTGGTCCCTCGACAGCCACCGCGCTGACAGATAAGGAATAACGTGAAACATCCTATCGTCCTAGGCATCGAAACATCATGCGACGAAACCGGTATCGGTATTGTGGCAGGCACCAACTTGCTAGCTCACCAGGTGGCCTCCTCGATGGATGAACACGTTGCCTTTGGCGGCGTGATCCCAGAAATCGCCGCGCGTGCCCACGTTACCGAGTTCCTACCTGTACTCGATGCCGCGCTGGAAGAAGCCAACATCACCATCGATGAACTCGACGCGATTGCTGTCACTGCAGGGCCGGGGCTGGCCGGTGCGCTGATGGTAGGAGTCGCCGGGGCGAAAGCTTTGGCATTGGCTACCGGCAAACCGCTGTATGGAATCAACCACCTGATCGCTCACATCGGGGTCGGCTATCTAGATGCCGCGGGGTCGGACCTCACCAATGTTAACCAGCTGGGTGCACTCCTGGTCTCGGGCGGACACACCGAAATGCTGAAAATTAACTCCTTGACCTCAGATGTGGAGCTACTTGGCAGCACCATCGACGACGCAGCTGGTGAAGCATATGACAAAGTCGCGCGACTGATCGGTGCCGGCTATCCCGGAGGGCCAGTCATCGACAAGATGGCCCGCCAAGGCGAGCCGCAGGCGTTCAAATTCCCCCGCGGCCTAAGCGCACCCAAAAATATGGGAACCGTGGATACACCAGGAAAAGACCGCTACAACTGGTCCTTCTCCGGTCTGAAAACCGCCGTATCGCGCGCCGTTGAACAGTTTAGAATTCGCGACATGGACATCCCGGCCAACGACATCGCAGCATCTTTCCAAGAAGCCGTCGCCGACGTCATTACCCACAAAGCAGTACTGGCAGCCACTGAACAAGGCATCGACCACATCTTGCTCGGCGGGGGAGTGGCCGCCAATTCCCGGTTACGCGACCTACTAACCCAACGTACCCGGGCTGCAGGCATCGGCCTGACCATCCCACCGATCAACCTGTGTACCGATAACGGTGCGATGGTTGCAGCCCTGGGCGCGCAATTGGTCGCCGACGAGATTCGCTCATCGGAGCTAGGGTTCTCAGCTGATCCGACACAGCCAGTGAGCCGCATTTCTGTTTAGACTCGGTCGCTGAGTGATTGTCGATTTCAGCGAAAACCTGGTAGAGATCTTAGAGATAACATCTCTGTGAGAGAAACGCCTCCTTGAAAGGTGCAGATATGTCACCGTCAACCGTCGGGCTTGCCATCTTGTTACTCGGAGTGCTGGCATTAGTCGGCATCATGATCCGAGTGCGCAGCCGAACCGCGCAGAAACTTTTTTTACCGGTTTCGATCATTGCCGGGTTTATTGCACTCATCCTCGGGCCACAGGTGATTGGCCGAATCGGCGAAGGACTTGGCTGGGAGGCACTGGCGGAAGGCGGTATCTTTTCAGCCGGCGTACTCGAAGTCTGGGGTGAACTACCGGGTCTGCTCATCAGCGTGGTCTTTGCGGCACTCTTCTTAGGCACGAGGCTGCCGTCACCAAAACGCGCGGTCAAACTCCTGGGCCCGCAGCTATCGTTAGGCGTTACTTTTGCCGCCGGCCAATATGTCATCGGCATCGCGCTTGCAGTCGCGATACTGGTGCCATTATTCAACGTCAGCCCCATGTTCGGTGCCCTGATCGAAATTGGCTTCGAAGGTGGCCACGGAACGGCCGCGGGCATGGCACCGGTTATGACGGAATTGGGCTTTGAAGAAGGCGGAGACCTTGCCTTGGCGATGGCCACCGTCGGCATTTTATCCGGGGTGATCATCGGGGTCATTGCTGTGAACTGGGCCGCACGTCGAGGCCACTCCGAGACCCTGGATGTTGCAGCGAATAAGGACCCAGAGATCGCTCGTGGGGTGTATTCGCGCGAACAGCCCTCGGGTGGTTTACTCACGGTGCGCACCGAATCCCTCGATACGTTGACTCTGCATATCGGCATTATTGCGGTTGCCGTGCTGATCGGTCAGGGGCTCCTCTCCGGGCTCCAGGCGATCGAGCAATGGTTGTGGGCCGACAGCATTGAAATTTTCTCCTATGTACCGCTATTTCCGTTGGCCATGCTGGGTGGAGTCATTATCCAACTGGCAGCCGACCAAACCGGTCTGGGCCACATGATCGACCGCGGCACCATGGAACGTATTCAAGGGCTGGCCTTAGATACGCTCATCATCGCTGCTCTAGCTACCCTGTCACTAGACGCCATCGCCGATAATATCGGACCGTTCGTCATCTTGGCAGTCGCCGGTGTGCTCTGGAACGTATTCGTACTGTTCTTCTTGGCGCCGCGCTTTATTCAAAGTTTCTGGTTCGAACGCGGCGTCGCCGATTTCGGACAGTCTATGGGTGTGACGGCTACAGGACTGTTGCTGCTGCGCATGGCTGACCCACACCAGAAGAGTCCCGCCTACGAGGCCTTCGGCTATAAACAGTTGGTCTTCGAGCCGTTCTTTGGCGGTGGTCTGGTTACCGCGGCATCGATTCCACTGATCGTGCAGTTGGGCCCCTACCCGCTGTTGATCATCATGGTGGTCTTGCTCATTGCTTCGCTGCTGAGTGGACTGCTCTACTTCGGGAAGCGCTCGACCTTCACGGTGGACCAAAATGCGTGACCGCTCACGTCAGCCCGATGGGAGTTTAGCGCCAATTGCGAAGGGAAGTTGTGGTTTCTTCGGCTGAGTCCAGGACTAACGATGCAAGTTTCGTCTGGTCGACACGCGTGCCGAACGCGGATTCCATCCTTGTACGGTGTTGCTCCGCCGCGGTGCCTACGCTGATCATGTCCTCGACCCAACCGAGTTCCCGCGTACAGCCAAGTTCAGCCGCAACAGGTTCCAAACGATTCAGCACATGACTCAAATGATCCGTTACCAATAGCTCGGTGCCTTGCGAATTGATAATCACGATGGCGTCGAGTCCATACCGTGCGGCGCGCCATTTATTTTCTTGAACATACCAGGGTGGTAATATTTCGATTTCCTGAAGTGCATCGGCATCAGCACCAACAGCCTCGTGGACCAGGCATTGCGTTAATGCAGTAATGGCCCCAACCTGTTGTAGCGTTGATACTCCATCACACACTCGCTGCTCTACTGTGCCAAACCTTGGCACAGGGCGAATATCCCAGCGGACTTCGGTGACGTCATCCGCAACGCCGACACGCAACAGGTCGGCTACAACTCGCTCGTAGTCAGACCAGTCGTGATATTGGAACGGTAAACCTGAGGTTGGTAACTGTTGGAAGATCAGGGTTCGTTGCGAAACATATCCGGTGTCGTAGCCACCCCAGAACGGGCTGGACGCGCTGAGCGCCAACAGGTGTGGGTAATACTGAATCAGCTGATTTACCGCGGGCATGGCTTTGGCTACATCATCCAGTCCAACATGTGTGTGGATCCCATAGATCAACATTTGCTGGCCCCAGTACTGCGTGCGATCGAGCATCTTTTGGTATCGCCACCCCGATGAAATTTGCTCATCCAGGGCATTGGCGAATGGGTGAGTGCCCTGTGAGAAAAGCGTGAGATGCTCTTGGGCTGCAACATCCAGGAGATGGCGGCCGGCCATGGCTAACTGGTCCAGCCCTTCAGTGACGGTTTGGCACACACCGCTGACAAGTTCAACGGTGTTGAGCATGAATTCGCCAACGACTTGAAATGGCTCATCGCCGGGTGTTTCAAGTTTGCCGAGAATATCATCGCTGACATTGCGAAGTTCACCGGTGGTGGGATCGACGAGCCCGAGTTCCCATTCGACACCGATTGTCGATTGGGCAGACTTCGTGAATTCTAAGTGCACGCCATTGCCTCCATGAATAGGGTCCCCATTATGGTACCGGCCGCTGATGGAGGTGGATGATCTGCGCTATTTTGCGTCCGATGTGTCCAATTTTTCCAAGCTGTCGGCTAAAGAATGCTCCAGCGCAGTTGCTCCGAGTTGATGATACTTTGGCACCATGAATTGCCAAACTCCAGAAAAGTCACGCATTGTGATGGAAGTATTCCTATATATTACGGACGCCGCGCGATTGGGGACTCTCGCAGGTTCCATAAAATACAACGCTTTATGATTGAAAATGCCATCTTTGCGCAACTTCACACTTGCTGAATGTTCGCTCAAAAAATAGTGAACTGAATAACCACATTTGTGCTTGCGGTAATTCAGGAAGGCTTACTAAACTGTCATCTGTTAGCTTAGGCATGCCTAAGTACCTAAGAATGTTATTCTGTTATTTATTCTGTCATTTGGAGACGAAACGTGAAAAAACTCGGAATCACTCGCACAAGTCTTGCCGCGCTGGTCGCCGTTGGTGCCCTAGGACTCAGCGCCTGCGGGTCATCAGACGCTGATACGTCCGAAGCCGGTGCCGAAAACGGCGAGACCCTCGAGGTTACAGATATGGCCGGCGAAACCCATACTATTCCTGCGGAACCTGAATCCGTCATCGCCACCGACAACCGTATTTTCCGGACCCTAGCTGAGTGGGACGTCGATCTTTCTGCAGCGCCAGTCGATCTCATGTCTGCAGACATGGAGATTCTTGAGAAGTACACCAATAACGATGACATTCTCAATATGGGTAACCACCGTGAGCCAGACATGGAAATGGTGACCGCTGCAGAACCGGATTTGATTTTGAACGGCCAGCGGTACAGCCAGCACGGTGAAGACCTCGCGAATGCTGCAACCGGCGATGTGCCGATCGTCAATACCGACATTGAAACCGAAACCGGTGAACTCGACCAAGAATTCCGCGACCAGACCACCCTGCTCGGTGAAGTTTTTGGCAAACAGGATGAAGCCGAGCAGCTCATCGCCGATTTCGACGAAGCACTGGAGAGCGCTCAAGAAGCTTATGATCCTGAGATGACGGTGACCGGTTTGGTCACTTCTGGTGGCGACATTAACTACGCAGCACCGACAACTGGACGTGCCGTTGGCCCGTTGTATGACATCCTGGATATGACACCAGCTCTGGAAGATGAGGGTTCAACAGATCATACCGGTGACGATATCTCTGTAGAAGCTATCGCAGCGGCCAACCCCGACTTCTTGATCGTGCTGGACCGTGACGCCGCTGTAGGTGACGGTTCATCTGCTGGTGCAAAAGAACTTATTGAAGAATCCGAAGCGCTACAAGATGTTCCTGCGGTAGAAAACGATAATATTTATTACATGCCAGGTGACTTCTACGTTGCTGAAGACATCCAGAACCACACAACGATCCTCAACGACCTCGCAGATCACTGGTCGGAGTAATCTAAAGGCCTTGCGTGACTAAACTTTCTCAATCCCGCCCTGCTGGGCTCGATGCATCTGCCGGTGCCTCGAAAATAACTGGACTGTGGTCACGTACTTGGCCGCTATTGATCGGGCTGATGGTCACCATCAGCCTGGTCATAGCATCACTGTTTATCGGAGTCTATGATCTAAACTCCGAAGGCGGCGGTGAGATGTTCTGGATCACTCGCGTGCCGCGTACTATTGCGTTGATTCTTTCCGGTGCCTCCATGGCCGTGGTGGGGCTCATCATGCAATTGATGACGCAAAACCGATTCGTCGAGCCCTCGACCACAGGCACCATAGAATGGGCCGGGCTGGGGCTTATTTTGACCTACGTCATCGTCCCACAGCCATCGCTGACCCTGCGGATGATTGTCGCCATCGTGTTCTCGTTGATCGGAACACTCATTTTCTTTGGGTTCTTGCAACGCGTCGCGTTAAAATCCTCCCTCGTGGTTCCCATTGTGGGATTGATGTTGGGCGCTGTGGTCGGCGCTGTCTCGACATTTGTTGCTTTGCAGACCGATATGTTGCAGAACCTGGGCATTTGGTTCGCAGGATCATTTACCAGCGTGACCAAGGGCCGCTACGAGTTATTGTGGATCGTTGCCCTCATGACGATCATCGTCTATTTCATCGCTGACAGATTTACCGTAGCTGGCCTTGGTCAAGAAATCGCGACCTCGGTGGGCTTGAACTATCGCGCGGTCGTGCTGACAGGTATTTTGATCGTTGCTGTTGTGACCGGCGTTGTGTCTGTTGTCGTTGGCTCACTGCCGTTTCTAGGGTTAGTGGTCCCCAATATTGTTTCCATGTTCCGAGGCGATAACCTCAGATCGAATCTGCCCTGGGTGATGCTGGTCGGCATTGTTGTCATCACCCTGACAGACATCATTGGTCGGACCATCATCATGCCCTTCGAGATCCCAGTGTCCATGATTCTGGGCGTCCTAGGAGCCACCGTCTTTGTATATCTGATCGTGAAAAGGGGCCGTCGTGGCTAACACCACCACTGCTGCAGCGGTCACCACTTCAACTTTCGTGACCCCCGCACATCGTCGCCGCTGGCTGGTCTCGCTGATCGTGTTGGCGCTCGCCGCCCTCGGGCTGACCGCAGGGATCCTCACCTATGACAACCCCATGCCAGTTGGTAGCGACGGATTCTGGAAGATCGCCCAATCGCGTATTACCACGGTGCTGGTCATCGCCGTCGTGGCGGCGGCACACTCGTTCGCCACCGTTGCGTTCCACACGGTCACCTTCAACAGGATTGTGACCCCATCTATTCTGGGATTCGAAGCCCTGTACGGGCTCATTAATACTGCAGCCGTCTTCTTTCTCGGAGCGGCGGGGGCCACTGTAACTCGCGGGATTGTGTCCTATTTCTTCCAAGTCGTTGTGATGGTGGCATTTGCAACGCTGCTGTATTCCTGGCTGCTAGGTTCCAGATTTACCAACGTGCATACCATGCTGCTCGTCGGTGTGGTTATGGGGGCGGGATTGGCCTCGCTCACCACATTCATGCAGCGGATGCTGGACCCCAATGAGTTCGATGTCCTCACCGCGCGTTTGATGGGCAATATTTCCAATGCCAGCACCGAATACCTGCCATACGCTATCCCGATCGTTGCCGTCGTTGCGTTCTGGATCTTGGCGCGGGCCCGCCGGATGGATACCTTGGCGCTAGGTTCATCGGTTGCAACCAGCTTAGGGCTGCATCACCGTCGCGAAACCATCAAGGTGCTGGTCGCCGTCTCGATTCTGATGGCGATGACAACATCACTGGTTGGACCCATGACCTTCTTGGGCTTCTTGGTGGCGACCCTGGCATATTCAATAGCCGATACATATAGCCACCGGGCGATCCTGCCGATTGCCTTCCTGTTGGGCTTCGTTCTGCTGACCGGTGCATATTTCGTCCTGCGGCATATATTTTACGCCCAGGGTGCGGTTACCATCATCGTCGAGCTCATTGGTGGGCTAGTATTTCTTATCGTCATCATGCGGAAGGGACGGTTATGATAACCCTCGAAAATGTCACGAAAACGTACTCGGGCGAAACCACGATCGGTCCCATCGACGTCGAGATTCCTTCCGGTGGCATCACTTCACTGGTGGGCCCCAACGGTGCCGGAAAGTCCACGGTTTTGACCATGATGGGTCGCCTTATGGGTGCCGACACCGGCAAGATAACCGTGGGTGGATTGGACGTAGCCACATCCAAATCCAATGAGGTCGCCAAAAAGCTGGCGATTCTCCGTCAGGAAAACCACTTTGTAACGCGCCTGACGGTCCGTCAGCTGGTCGGCTTTGGTCGGTATCCGCACTCTCATGGCCGACTCAATATCGAAGACGAGCAGCACATCAACTCGTCACTAGAATTTCTGAACCTTACCGCGCTCCAGGATCGCTACTTAGACGAGCTCTCGGGTGGGCAGCGACAGCGTGCCTATGTGGCCATGGTTCTAGCCCAAGATACGGAATACGTGTTCTTAGATGAACCGCTCAATAACCTCGATATGAGCCACTCGGTACAAATGATGCGGCAACTGCGCAAGGCCGCCGACGAGTTAGGGCGCACCGTGATCATGGTGATGCACGATATTAACTTTGCGTCCCGGTATTCGGACCACATTCTGGCAATGAACGACGGCCAGGTGACGCACTTTGACTCGTGCGCTGACACCATGAAATCCTCCGTGTTGTCTGAGATTTTTGGGACATCCGTGCGAATTATCGACGACGTCGACGGTCCGCTGGCCGTGTATTTCTAACGCTCTGCAGTTTTCTCGCTGCATTCTTTTGGGAACACGGCTGACCAATTATCCAGCCTGTCAGGATAGCCCGTGCCTTGCTAAAATATAGGCCAGCGCACTGACGCTGGAGAAGGGCCAGGCCTATGGGCCAATCAAACAAATTCGTTGACAGTTCTCGCCTTGGTGTGATCATCCTGAGTATCTTTGCCCTCGTCTGGGCAATCGCCGCCATGGTGCTGTCAACAGTGCCGTTGGCTCTTACTGTTCCAGCTGCCGCGATGGTATTCATCGCAGCGGCGGCGATCATCACCATTGCAAACTCCCGACGATTTGTCGCTGTCGATGAGCAACAACTTCCTATGGCTCCGCGTCAACGCCGCACAATTTTTATTGCGGCAAATATTGTCCAGGCCATACTTTTCTCAGTGCTGCTCTCGGTGTGTATCGCACTGGATGAGTTGGCCTATATTCCTCTTGGCGGATCCGTCATCGTGGGAGCGCACCTGATTCCCATCGGGCTCTCATTTGGGGAAAAGGCGTTCATGGTAGGTGGTAGCCTGCTGGTGCTCACCGGCATCTCGGGCCTTGTGGTGTCCTGGGTGCTTTTCACAACGTCGGCTTTTGCGAGCGGTGTGGTCAGCTTGCTCAACGCGTTGGTGCTGATCGGTCTTGCCGCGGTACAGCTCCGGCTGTACAGCACGGCAGCCTAAAATTTAGATGGGCTGGACCACAATCGCGTAGCGCTCATCGCCGATGCGTGTCAGCACCAGCGTGAGATGTTTGCCCGATGCAGGTTTTTTCGAATTCTGTCCCTGCATCAATGTGCGCCGTAGTTCTTCTGGCGAGACATCCACACCGCGCTTTTTAATGTCCAAGCGGGTCACACCGTGTTCTTTGACGTAGCGGCGCAACGTCTTGATTTTGTATGGGTACACCTCAAGAATGCGGTACCCGGTGGCAAACGGGGTCTCCACATAGGCGTCGGAGCAGAAGTAGGCGATGTGTTCGTCTAGCTGCCGACCGGCTGCTGCATCGGTCGAGTCGCCCTCCATAAAGTGCTCGACCATTAGGTCAGTGATCAGACCTGCTCGAATCACGGAACCGTCTGGTTCATAGAGGTACCCGGTAGCACCTTCAACGCCGGTGACAGGGACAGCGGGGGATGTTCCAAAATCGGTGGGCGACGTTAGCTCAGCGGCGCCGGAAGCGCTAATTACTAAGGCGGCGCGGCGAACGTCAGAGCGTTGCACCATGTTAAACCACAGTACCGCCTCGACGACACTGCCGTGCAGCGACACCCACTGGGCTTCGGCGTTAGCTGGAATGACATTGTGTGCCAGTGCTGGGCCGAGTTTTACCCCCACGGAATGACCCGCATCGGCTAGTGATTCCACAAATGACAGTGGAGGAGAGAAGGCTTCTGGGTCAAAAATGCGTACCGTGCCCTGCGAACGTGTCTTCCGGCGCGCAGGATCCAGCCAAAAGCCACGTGTTGTGTGCTGATCCGCTGGGTGGTCATCCACCCAGTCCATAGCGTCGGCGACTTCCACTTTTGCATGAGGAAATGCCATCAGATTAATGGTGGTTGCAGCAGCGGTCGTCTCATCAATTTCGACGGCGATTACCGGGATGTCCAAACCCGCGATAGCTAGCGCATCGGCACCTAGACCTGTCCCAAGATCAACGACCTCGTCCACCCCGGCGCGGGCGAACCGGCGTGCGTGGTGGGCAGCAACCTGCAGGGGGGTGGCCTGCTGGAGCCCCGCGTCAGTAAAGATCATCTGATCGACAAACGGCCCGAACTTCGCTTCTGCCTGGGTGCGAAGTTTGAGCTGTGTCAGCACAGAGTTCACGACGCGGGGCGGATACCCTTCGGCTCGGAGTCGCTCGGCAAGTTTGAGGGTATCTATCGTGGCGTAGTCGCCGTCACGCCAAAGTTGATTGAGGAGTTTGAAGCCTTCCGGGGTGAGGACACCGGCAAGTTCAGCAGCAGTAGATTCAGACACAGCTCCCAGCGTACCCGGTCGACATGCTCGCGTGGTTGTTGCGGCAGGCTTGGTGGTATCTAGTTCAAGCGCCGTAAATTTAGCACTCTATTTGACCAAGTGCTAACAGGGTAATACAGTTGGGATTAGCACACGCACCGCGTGAGTGCTAAAGCCTTTAGGTTCCAGCCATCCGGCACCCGCGACGACGGTTGGCTTGCCCGGCAAATGAACATTATTTACCTTTTACAGTATTAGTAGGAGAAGATTCATGGCTGTTTCCATCAAGCCGCTTGAGGACCGTATCGTTGTAGAACCACTGGCCGCAGAGCAGACCACTGCTTCCGGTCTGGTCATCCCAGATACTGCTCAGGAAAAACCACAAGAAGGAAAAGTCGTTGCAGTCGGTCCAGGCCGCGTTGCTGAAAACGGCGACCGCATCAGCGTTGACGTTGCCGAGGGCGACGTTGTGCTGTTCTCCAAATACGGTGGCACCGAAGTCAAGTATGCCGGTCAGGAATTCCTTGTCCTGTCCGCTCGTGACGTGCTCGCCGTCATCGAAAAATAAGCCTGACGATATTCGCATATTTTTCGAAACGACTTACTAAGGAGAACAGTTGGCTAAACAGTTGCTATTCAACGACGAAGCCCGTCGAGCACTACAAGCTGGTGTCGATAAACTGGCTGACACCGTAAAGGTCACCCTCGGCCCGAAAGGCCGCAATGTCGTACTCGACAAAGCATGGGGCGCACCAAACATCACGAACGACGGTGTGACCATCGCTCGTGATGTAGAACTGGAAGACCCATATGAAAACATGGGTGCCCAGCTGGCAAAAGAAGTTGCCACTAAAACTCAGGACATCGCCGGTGACGGTACCACCACCGCAACCATTCTTGCCCAGGCTCTGGTCAACGAAGGTATGCGCCTGGTTGCCGCCGGTGCAGCACCTGGGGAAGTCCGTAAGGGTGTTGAAGCCGCAGTAGAAGTACTGCAGCAGCGCCTGCTGGACAATGCCGTTGAAGTATCCGGCGACAACGTGTCACACGTTGCTGCTATCTCATCCGGTGAAGATGAAATCGGTGAATTGCTAGCCAAGGCTTTCGATACCGTTGGCGTAAACGGCGTCATCACCGTTGAAGAATCCTCCACTACGGACACCGAGCTGGAAATCACCGAAGGTATGGAATTCGACAAGGGCTACCTGTCGCCATACATGGTTACCGACGCCGAGCGTCAGGAAGCCGTGCTGGAAGATCCTTACATTCTGCTGACCCAGTCGAAGATCTCCAACGTGCAGGAATTTTTGCCACTGCTGGAACAGGTTCTGCAGGAAAAGAAACCACTGTTCATCATCGCTGAAGATGTTGACGGTGAAGCACTTTCCACCCTCGTGGTCAACAAACTGCGTGGTACCTTGAACGCTGTCGCTGTTAAAGCCCCAGGCTTCGGCGATCGCCGTAAGGCCATGCTGCAGGACATCGCTACCCTGACCGGTGCACAGGTCGTGTCTGAAGACCTGGGTATGAAACTGGACCAGGTTGGTACTGAAGTTCTGGGTAGTGCACGTCGTATTACCGTCACCAAAGAGGTCACCACCATTGTTGATGGTGCCGGTGACGCTCAAGATGTGTCAGACCGCGTTGGCCAGATCAAATCCGAGATCGAAGCAACCGAGTCGGACTGGGACCGTGAAAAACTCCAGGAACGTCTGGCTAAACTTGCCGGTGGCGTTTCGGTCATCAAGGTTGGTGCTGCAACCGAGGTTGAGCTCAAAGAGCGTAAGGGCCGCATCGAAGATGCTGTCGCTTCAACCCGTGCAGCACTGGAAGAGGGCATCGTTGCCGGTGGCGGTACCGCACTGATTAACGCTGCTGCTGCACTTGATGATGCAGCAGAGCTCAAAGACCTACCAGCTGATCAGCTGGCTGGCGTCAATGTTGTGCGCCGCGCTATTGTGCAGCCAACACGTTGGATCGCACTCAACGCTGGCGAAGACGGCTCCGTTGTTGTCTCCCGTGTTGCCGAGTTGAAGCCAAACGAAGGCTACAACGCAGCATCCGGTGAGTACGGCAACCTGGTAGATGCCGGCATCATTGACCCCGTCAAGGTCACCCGCTCCGCCTTAGCCAATGCCTCATCGATCGCAGGTATGGTGCTGACAACCGAAACACTGGTAGCTGACAAAGTAGAAGAGGACGAAGACTAACAACTTCTTCTTTTGAAACTTGCTCAATAGGACCTCTGCCCAGACACGTGGGCAGGGGTCCTGTTGGTTAAGGGCAGCGGAATAAAAATGTGAGAGGTAATGGTGCCCAAGGTACCGCCGTTGTATTCACAAAACCCCGGATGTAGCGTTGATCCATATCTTTTGGAGCGGTGTGGCATTGATGCTTGTTGGCTTCACATCGGCTCATAGACTGACACACTTGGGAGGAACTTTGGAACCTGCAATGGGAAATCTTTTTCTCGCACTGGTCATCTACGGGATCCCTATTTTGGCAATCCTGGTAGGCATTGGCGCGTTGCTGTCCATTGCGAAATCATTACGCACGTTGGTGCATGCCCACAAGCTTGGCCCTGAACCGATTGGCCCAAAGCGCGAAGGTATCTTTGAAGACGAACAGTAGACGACATCCTATGAGTTCTATTCCATGTTGTTTTGATTAGGTTGGGGCTTGCCACTGGGCACGGCGCTGTTAGGCGGCGGTGGGCCAGGCGATGTCGATGTCGATGACGAGGTTGTGCAGTGGTGGGTCGCTGTTCCACCGGGCGACCTGGGTGATAGGCGGTCTGGTGGGCACACTGTAGTGGTGTCCTGTTGGGGTGGTCACGGTAAGGTGGTCTGTGGTGCCGGTGTAGGACCATCCGCGGTTTTGTTTACGTTGGTTACACCGTTTACACAAGCCCAGGCCATTCGCCCAAGTCGTTTTACCACCCTGAGCCCAGGGCTGTCGGTGATCAATGTCTTCCACCGGGCTGTTACACCACGGGGTAGCACAGGTATCGTCACGGATCTTCAGCATTTTCGATAACACACCTGGAAATCTGCGCCGCACTGATTCTAGGGCGACGAGTTGTCCGTCGGTGGGCCGAGTATACATCCGTCGGAAAAACTTCGCCGCCTCCGGGGCGGCCAACCAGTCTTTGACCATCCCAGCAGGTAACGGACCCTGCCCCAGCACCCAGCCGGGCAGGTCATCATCACCGAATAGCGTGGAATCATGCATAATGACCACCACTTCAGCGGTCACCCCGGTCGCGGTGGTTTGACCGGTCAGTAATTCCACAAAAGCATCGACCATAACCTGATCCCGACCCCGCGTCTCACCATCAGAGTCATCGGTGTTTCTGGCGGCAGCGAGGCGTTGATTGGCAGTTTTGGTCAGCGCATCCATCACCGCAACACCCTGGTGAGTGGGTAGCTCTGCCGTCAGGTACACCATCCCTTCACCGGCCGGATCCATACAGATCCGTCGACGACGACGCGCATTGTCACCAGCACGCTGATCAGCAGCAGCACGATCCAACCGGTAAGCATGCCCCTGGATGAGCGTGCGCAACTGCGAGCTAGACGCCCGGCCCAGGCGGTGCATGATAGCTGCATCAATCTCACGTCGGTGGGCATCAGACAGATGATTAGTCTGCTCAGCCACAACCCGAGCATGATACTCGCTGACCTGTCCGGTCGCTAAGGCCTGGAGTGTATTGGGCAACACCGTACACAGGGCGGTGGCAGTATGCGTCAGGCCAGCACCCACAAATGGTGATTCCCCACGTGCTAGGCCTACCTCGGCTTCGACCCCTTTGATCTGCATCGAGGCCGGAACACGTCGAGAAGTCTCCTGGGCTTGGCGTTGCTCCACAAAACGATGGGTCGCCTTGGCCTGGACCGCCGACAGAGCCCGCTTGGCGACTTCAACATTGTGGATCCGGTCAATGTTTTCTGCTTCGGATCCAGCAGCCGGCAGCGAGTCCAGGAAGGTCACAAACTCCTGAACCTTAGCTTCTACCAATGCCTCTGTCTCCATGTCTCAAGTCTATCGAGGGCCACGGACACGCTAAGGAAACCCGGACATAGAAATCTTTGAGAAAAACTTTACGGCGAAAGGGCATCCGGAGTTTGAACTATAGAAATATTGGTTGCTGTGTAATCAACCCTGGACAATGCCAATAAACACGATAACGCTGGAGAGGGGGTTGCTGCCTCAGGTCGCAACATGCCCCAAGGGAAAGTCAGCTTCGACGAACAGGAGAAGATATATGAACACCCCAGAAAGCATCGCGTACACCGCCAAAGCCGAGATCACCGGGGGCCGAGATGGCCATGGCGCCACCGACGATAAAATGGTCGATGTCGACCTACGCACCCCGAAAGAACAGGGTGGCCCAGGTGGCGGCGCGAACCCAGAACAGCTTTTCGCCGTGGGCTACGGCGCCTGCTTCCAGGGTGCGATGGGATTGGCGGGTAAGGAATTGGGTGTCGATACGTCCAACTCGGTGGTCAATGCTGAGGTAGGAATCGGCAAGGAAGGCGAAAGTTTTGGCCTGTCAATCACGCTGAAGGTCACCATTCCTGACGTGGATAACGACACTGCTCAGAAAGTCGTTGATCGCACTCACGAACTGTGCCCTTATTCGAAAGCGATCCGGGGCAATGTTCCGGTTGAAGTTCTCGCTGTCTAAAACGGCTTAAACCCATTGTGCTCACGCCCCGGCGATGTATTCGTCGGGGCGGAACTTGTGGACAGCTGGGCCGTGTTCCTCATATTCCTGGGCGCTATCCCAGCTGTTGTGCTCAATGTGCAGCACAACAGTCGAGTCCAGAAGTCGTCGCAGCGCTCGTGATTCCTTGCGGGCCGATGCGGAAGTTCTCAAATCGTGTTGCCCGGGCTATACTGTGAGCCGAAGCATAATTGAATGTGGCCGTACATAGCAGGCGGGAGAGCCCAGTCAATGGGCACCGACGGTGCAACTTCCTCCCCAGGAATCTCTCAGGTACCCTTACCGCCTACTACAGGCCAATCTGGAAAGTAGTCGTCTCACAGGCGGCTCACCGACGGGGCAACCAGCTACTGGAAAACTCTCAGGTCGATAACAGATGGGGAGGGGTCCACGGATAACGTTGTATCCATATTTAGGAGATCCCATGGCTGTCTATGATCTAGTCAACTTTGCTCATCGTCACCTCGGACCCCGCGAATCCGGCATTGCAGAAATGTTGGAAACACTGGGGTATGAGGATCTTGATGCGCTCACCACCGCGGCAATGCCAGAAAACATTGCCCAAGATGAACCGCTTGTCCTACCCGATGCGCTCACCGAAACTCAGGCCCAAGCTCGGTTACGTGAATTGGCAGCAAAGAACACTGTCAAGAAAACCATGATTGGCCAGGGGTTCTACGACACCATCACCCCGGCGGTCATCCGCCGCAACGTTTTTGAAAACCCCGGCTGGTATACCGCATACACGCCATATCAGCCAGAGATCTCCCAGGGCCGTTTGGAAGCCCTACTGAACTACCAGACCATGGTGTCAGACCTGACCGGTTTGGAAATTGCCAACGCTTCGATGCTGGATGAATCCTCCGCCGCTGCCGAAGCCGTACTTATGATGCGCCGTGCCAACCGTAAACACGCAGATGCGCCCGTGGTCATCGACAAAAATATCTTCCCGCAAACCCTCTCTGTCATTTTGGGACGCACCCGCTCTCTTGGTGTTGAAACCCACCTGGTCGACCTTGCAACCGACGGTCTGCCTGACGGCGATTTGTGTGGTGTGCTTGTCCAGCAGCCGGGCAACGACGGTGCAATCGTCAACCATCAGGCCATTTTTGATGAGGCCAAAGAGCGTGGCGCCATGATCAGCGTGATCGCAGATCTGTTGTCCTTGACTTTGATCACGCCACCCGGTGAACAAGGGGCCGATATCGCGGTAGGAACAACCCAACGTTTTGGAGTTCCACTGTTCTATGGTGGACCCCACGCGGCCTACATGGCTACCAAAGAGCGTTTCGTTCGCCAAATGCCCGGGCGCCTGGTTGGGGTGTCCGAAGATGCCTCCGGTACACCGGCCTACCGGTTGGCGCTGCAGACGCGTGAACAACACATCCGTCGCGAAAAGGCCACCTCGAATATTTGTACCGCCCAAGCACTGCTTGCCGTAATGGCCGGGATGTACGGCGTCTACCACGGCCCAGAAGGCGTCACTGAAATTGCCCAGCGCACTCACTCTATGGCTAGCCGCCTTGCGGCATCACTGCGCTCGGGTGGTTTTGAATTGGCTACCGAACATTTCTTTGACACTCTCGTCGTGACCGTCGACGACGTCGCTGAAACCATGTCCAAAGCTGATGAGGCCGGCTACAACCTGCGCCGCTTTACGGACACCCAAGTTGGTATCTCCACAGATGAGACCACCACCGATGCCGACCTGGAAGCCCTCGCAGCTGTTTTCGGTGTTGAACTTGCGACCTCATCTGAGTCTGCTATCGATACAGCGCTGGCTCGTGACTCGGAATTCATGACCCATGAGATCTTCCAGACCATCCGTTCTGAATCCACGATGATGCGCTATTGCCGTCGCCTGGCAGACCGCGATCTTGCGTTAGACCGCACGATGATTCCCCTTGGGTCGTGCACGATGAAACTCAACGCCGCCGCCGAAATGGAAGCCACCGCTTGGCCGGAATTTGCCGGAATCCACCCATATGTACCGACTGAACAGGCCGCCGGGTGGATCGAACTGATCGAAGATCTGGAATCCAAACTCGAAGCGATCACTGGCTATGCAGCGGTGTCGTTACAACCAAATGCGGGATCACAAGGTGAATACGCCGGACTCCAGGCCATTCGCCAGTACCTCAACTCTCAGGGCGAGACACAACGTGATATTTGCATTATCCCGGCGTCCGCGCACGGCACCAACGCCGCTTCAGCGGTCCTTGCCGGTCTACAAGTCAGCGTCGTAAAAACCGCTGACGATGGTTCAATCGACTCCGAGCATCTGGACGAGGTCCTAGAGAAATACGGAGATCGCATCGCCGCGATCATGATCACCTACCCATCGACCGCCGGTATCTATGACACCGACGTTGTCGAAATTTGCGAAAAGATTCATAACGCAGGTGGACAGGTATACATTGACGGCGCGAACCTCAACGCCCTGGTCGGTTTGGCCCAACCAGGAAAATTTGGTGGCGACGTGTCCCACCTGAACCTACACAAAACTTTCGCTATCCCACACGGTGGCGGCGGTCCCGGTGTTGGACCCGTCTGTGTAGCTGAGCACCTCAAGCCACACTTGCCGGCCAATCCGAACGGTCCACTGCCACAAGACTCCACACCGGTTGCTTCGACCCTGTACGGTTCAGCCGGTGTACTGCCCATCACCTGGGCGTATGTGTCGATGATGGGCGCGCCAGCACTCAAAGAAGCCACTCAGGTTGCAGTACTGTCGGCAAACTATCTGGCCCATCGACTCAAGGAGCACTACCCGCTGCTCTACACCGGTCTGAATGGACTTGTTGCACACGAATGCATCTTGGATCTGCGCGACCTCACCAAACAAACCGGTGTGACAGCAGAGGACGTGGCAAAGCGTCTTATGGACTTCGGGTTCCACGCACCAACTATGGCATTCCCCGTCCCGGGTACCCTGATGGTTGAGCCAACTGAATCAGAAGACCTGCACGAAATCGAACGATTCATCACCGCGATGATCACCATTCGCGAAGAAATCGACGAGATCGCCAACGATACGGTTTCCCTGGAAGCCTCTGTGCTGCGCAACGCTCCGCACACGGTCGCCGATGTCGTGTCATCAGACTGGGACCGGGCCTACTCGGTTGAACAAGCGGCCTTCCCGGTACCAGAACTGCGAGTGGACAAATACTTTACCCCGGTCTCGCGTATTGACCAGGCCGGCGGCGACCGCAACCTGATCTGCTCTTGCCCACCACCTGAAGCGTTCGAGATTGACTAGGAGCCAGCACATGACTTTGAAAACTACCGCATTGTTTGAGGCTCACGACGCACTGGGTGCAAGCTTCACTGATTTCAACGGTTGGAACATGCCGCTGAAATACTCCTCAGAAATCACCGAACATAAGGCTGTTCGCGAAGCCGTCGGGATCTTCGATCTGTCACATATGGGTGAAATCTTTGTGACCGGTCCCGACGCCGTCAAAGGGCTCAACACTGCGCTGGCAGGAGATTTCTCCAAGATGACCATTGGCCGGGCAAAATATACGGTCATGCTCACCGAAGAGGGAACGATCCTCGACGACCTTATCGTGTATCGGCTGGGGGAAGACCGCTACCTCATGATTCCCAATGCCGGCAACGCCCAAGCCGTTTCGGAAGCTGTCCATCAACGGTTGAACGGGTTGGACGTGAGCATCGATGACGCAACAGATCGGCTCTCATTGTTGGGCATTCAGGGACCGCAAGCCCCAGACGTGGTCGCAGCCCTGGGTCAGGAGTTTAGTGAAGCTGCGTCGTCGTTGAAGAACTATCGGGTCACCCAGGTGACCGTAGACGGCAGCGAATGGATCGTGGCCCGCACCGGGTACACGGGTGAAGATGGATTTGAAATTATCACCCCCAACGACCAGGTGAACCACTTGTGGAACCGCATCTTTGCAGCCGATGCTGGCGTCGAACCCACCGCGTGTGGCTTGGCTAGTCGCGACTCGCTGCGCCTGGAAGCCGGCATGCCACTATATGGCAACGAGCTTTCACGCGAACGCACACCGTTTGAAGCCGGCATGGGACGAATCATATCCTTCGATAAGTCAGAGAATTTCATTGGTCGGACCGCGTTGGAACCGCATCGCGACACACCGCCAGCGCAAGTTTTGGTCGGCCTGACCAGCGACCAACGTCGCGCCGGACGCAGTGGCGCAACGATCGTTGTTGATGGTCAGACCGTGGGAGTTGTGACCTCCGGGATCCCGTCACCCACACTGTCCCAACCGGTAGCACTGGGCTACATCGATGCCGAACACGCGGCAGTTGGTAACGCCGTGGACGTAGATATCCGCGGTAAGGCACTACCGTTTGTCATCACCAAACCACCGTTTTACACTCGCTAACCCAAACAAAGGACCCCATCATGACAGTAGTTAAATCTGCACTACGCTACTCCGCCGAACACGAATGGCTCAACGATGAAGACCCGGTACGCATCGGCATTACCGACTACGCTGCCGATCAACTCGGGGACGTCGTGTTTGCCGAACTGCCAGAAGTTGGTGATTCCGTAACCGCCGGCGAAGTCTGTGGCGAACTGGAATCCACTAAATCCGTTTCGGAACTGTACTCTCCGGTCACCGGAACGATCGTGGAATCCAACGAGGACGTTATCCAGAATCCCGAACGCATCAACGAAGATCCCTACGGTGCCGGCTGGCTGTTCACCGTTGAAGTTGCTGAAGAAGGCCCGTTGCTGACTCCGCAAGAATACGCCGAGCAAACCGACGGCACCGTCGAGTAGGTAACACGATGATTTTGCCCGGAAGTGTTCACGGTCTGCGATGAAACGTCACCATACGTGACGTTCGGAATTTTCCCGGTCGTACAGCCCTTATCATGGGAACCAAAGGATTTCTTGAAAGGGTATGATCCAGTGACCGACCACACTTCCGGGCCATCATCTGAACCTGTCGCAAAAGCCCACAACCCATTTGGGTTTGTGGGTCTTACCTATGATGACGTGCTGTTGTTGCCGAACGCGACCGACGTCATCCCAGCCGATGCCAATGTCTCGACTCAGTTGACGAAACGCATCCGCATTAATACCCCCGTCATTTCCGCCGCCATGGACACCGTCACTGAAGCACCATTGGCTATCGCTATGGCACGCTACGGTGGCCTCGGCGTGATCCACCGCAACCTCTCAATCGAAGACCAAGCCTCTGAGGTCGATAAGGTCAAGCGAAACGAATCCGGTATGATCACCGACCCGGTCACGATCTCCCCGGAAGCCACGCTGGCGGAATGGGACGACCTGTGTGGTCGATATCGTATCTCCGGGCTGCCGGTCGTTGATGAGCACCAGGTTTTGCTGGGCATCATCACCAATCGTGACACCCGCTTTGTTCCCGGCGCTGACTACGCGAGCACCAAGGTGCACGAGATCATGACCAAAATGCCGCTGGTCACCGCACCCTTTGACGTGGCACGTGACGACGTTGTGCGCCTGCTTCAAGAACATCGCATCGAAAAACTGCCCCTGGTTGGCAAAGACAACACACTCGAGGGCCTCATTACGGTCAAGGACTTCGACAAGGCTCAAGAATTCCCGCATGCGGCAAAAGACGACGACGGACGCCTGCGAGTAGGCGGAGCCGTCGGATTTTTCGGCGACGGTTTCGAACGCGCCATGAACCTCGTGGATGCCGGAGTGGACCTGCTGGTGGTCGACACGGCTAACGGTCATACCCAGGGCGTTTTGGACATGGTCGCCAAACTCAAAGACGACCCAGCCGCCAAACACGTCGACGTCATCGGCGGACAAGCAGCAACCTACCAGGGCGCCAAAGCGCTGGTAGATGCCGGAGTCGACGCCGTCAAAGTCGGCGTCGGTCCAGGCTCGATCTGCACGACCCGCGTGGTTGCAGGTGTGGGCGTGCCACAAATTACCGCTATCTATGAATCAGCCAAAGCAGCGATTCCTGCCGGTGTGCCAATCATTGCAGACGGTGGCCTGCAGCACTCCGGAGACATCGGCAAGGCCATTGTGGCCGGTGCTAACTCTGTGATGCTGGGCTCTCTACTGGCCGGCACCGCAGAATCACCCGGCGACCTCGTTTTCTATAATGGCAAACAGTTCAAGTCCTATCGCGGTATGGGCTCACTGGGGGCCATGCAAACCCGTGACGGTTCTCGCTCCTACTCCAAAGACCGTTATTTCCAAGCCGATGTGCCCGACGATGAAAAACTCATCCCGGAAGGTATTGAAGGACAAGTCCCATTCCGCGGACCACTTGGTGCAGTGCTCCACCAACTCGAAGGTGGTCTACGTCAGACCATGTTCTACACGGGGTCGGAAAACATCGACCAGCTACAGCGTGACGGACGTTTTGTCCGCGTGACCGCAGCCGGGCTGAAAGAGTCCCACCCGCATGACATTATGATGACGGTGGAAGCACCAAACTACCGCGCCTAATAGAGTGACGGTAAAACCCTAAGCGCTAAACCCATCCACAATCGGATAGAAACTGGATACACGTGAGCTACGAAGTTGAAATTGGTCTCGGTAAACGCGGCAGAAAATCCATGCCCCTGGATGCCATATCCATCGTGCCAACCCGCAGAACGCGCGACCCGGAAGACGTCTCGTTAGCCTGGCAGATCGATGCGTTCAAATTCTCCATGCCCGTCATCGGGGCGCCCATGGACTCGGTGATGTCACCGGCCACTGCCATCCAGCTGGGACAACTCGGTGGTATGGGCGTACTCAACCTCGAGGGTCTCTGGACCCGGTACGCCGACCCACAACCGGTTCTGGAAGAAATCGCGGGACTCCAAGCTCAGCAATTCTCCCCGGAAAATACCGCGCGGCTCCAGGAACTCTACTCGGCACCCATCCAAGCAGATCTAATTTCAGCGCGCCTGGAAGAGATCCGTGAAGCCGGAGTCGTCGTCGCCGGAGCCCTGACACCACAGCGCACCCAAGAGTTCTATAAGACCGTCGTGGACGCCGGAGTTGACATGTTCGTCATCCGCGGCACCACCGTCTCGGCGCAGCACGTGTCCGAAACCAAAGAACCACTGGACCTGAAAAAGTTCATCTACGAACTCGACGTCCCCGTTATCGTCGGGGGAGTGGCAGGATACACCCCGGCGCTACACCTGATGCGCACCGGTGCTGCCGGCGTACTGGTTGGGTTCGGTGGCGGTGCGTCGTCGACCACCCGTCGAGCCCTGGGCATTCGCGTGCCGATGGCCACCGCGATCTCTGACATCGCTGAAGCTCGGCGTGACTACATGGATGAATCCGGGGGACGCTACGTCCACGTCATCGCCGATGGTGGATTGGGTACTTCAGGAGATATCGTCAAAGCCATTGGGATGGGGGCCGACGCCGTCATGCTGGGTACCACGCTGGCTCGGGCTGCCGAAGCACCGGGCAACGGCTGGCACTGGGGGTTGGAAGCAGCACATCAAGACTTCCCGCGCGGCGACCGGACCCACGTTGGCACCGTCGCCCCAATGCAAGAGCTACTGCTGGGTGCCACCAACCACACCAACGGCACCGCAAACCTCATGGGGGCACTGCGCCGTGCCATGGCCTCCACGGGCTACACGGATCTGAAAGACTTCCAGAAAGTCGAAGTTCAGATCTCACCGACCTACTCCGGGTGATCCATACTTGCTACGTACAGCTCTAAAACCTCGGTGGATCGGCTTTTTGATTGTCACCCTCGCGGTAGCTTCCCTATTTGTGGTGCTCACCCAGTGGCAGTTCGCACAGTCCACCGCTGTTCAGCCTCGAACCCACGCCGAAACCGAAGCAGAGGTCGCCCTGACCGAGCACTTCGAACCCGGTGTGGCCATGATGAGCGACCAAGCCGACCAGATGGTGTACTTCACCGGAACCATCGATCCGGAACGCACCGTACAGGTCGAATCTCGGGTCGATGAAGGCAATGTTGGGCTCTGGCTCGTTTCTAGTGCGACCGTTGAAGGCGCACCCGAAGACAACAACATACCGATCGCCTGGGGTTGGATTCCGGAGGAAATTGCAGCAGACGCTTCTGAAATTCAAACACTGTTTGAAGAGTCAACAGGACTGTCGATGGACGAACCCATGCAGATCCAGGGGCGTTTGATTCCAGGCGAAGGGCCAACTCCCAACACGAACCACTTCATTGAACCCAAGAGCACCCAGATGCTGGCCACCGCTGAATTGGTTAACCTGTGGAACCAGCCGCTCTACGCCGGATATGTCGTAGCCGAGAGCTTTACCGTCGATGGTGCCGAGCATGTTGTATCCGGCCAAACAGTCAAAGATGTTGCGGTCGCCCCGCAACCCGAAGAACGCGAAGTTGCCTGGCTCAATATCTTCTACGCGGTCGAATGGTTTATCTTCGCTATCTTCTCGTTGTATTTGTGGTGGCGTTTCGTCCGAGATGACTACCTGAAAGACCAACGTGAAGCCGAACTTGACCAGCTTTGGGAAAAGCACTGGCGAGCACAAGAATTACAACGCCTGCGCGAACAAGCGCGCCAAGAAAAAGCAGCTGCCACCCAAGCATACCGCGCCTACTACGGGCAAGATCCCGCTGAGTAAGAAAGACGAACGAAACACTATGACAGACCAGCCGAACCCACCGGTAGACCCGTCCACCCTGCCGGATCCAGAAGACATTACCGAAAACGATATCGGTCAGGCGCCACCGCGCCCAGAGGCAAAAAAGAAGCGACGCTTCGGTGGTACTCACCGTCAGATCCGCAGCGCCCAGAAGCTCTATAAGTTCACGGCCTGGCTGACCGGTATTTTCCTGTTGCTGTTGGTGTTGCAGATGATCGTCAAATATGGTTTTGGCTACGAAATGTTCGCCGGCGGCACCGCGGAAGACGGCACAGAGTTTATTGTGGGTCTCTACCACCAAGATGCGGTATTAGAGGGCGTAAACATCTCACTGATCATCCTCATTGTCCACGGTTGGCTTTACGTTGCTTACCTCCTGGGCTGCTTCAGACTCTGGACAATGATGCGCTGGGGTGGGCTACGATTGCTCGCCATGGCCGGTGGCGGTGTCGTCCCATTTTTGTCCTTCTTCGTTGAAAAACGCGTCAATGCAGAAGTCGAACGTGAATTGGCCGCACATCCCGAAGCGACCATGCGCTACTAGCGCAGGCCCATCGATCCTCTAGACTGAATGCTGTGATGACTACACCCCAAAACGCCACCGTTGCTGCTCAAGATACTGTCATCGTCGTGGACTACGGTTCAGACGACGCTCAACTCCTTGCTCGCCGCATCCGCGAAGCAAAAGTTTACTCCGAAGTGCATTCCTACACCGCCGGAGCCAAAGCCATTCTGGAGGCGAATCCTGCGGCTCTGGTGCTCGCGGCGCGTTCCACGCCCACCGAAGACCTCCCAGAAATTGATGCGCAACTGTTGAACGCTGGGATTCCGGTGCTAGCTGTCGGCGGCGGCTTCTTGGCCGTGACCAAAGCATTGGGCGGTACCGTCACACTCGATGCAGTCTCCAAAGAAGTCGTTGCCCTGAACAACGTCGATGACAATTCCACGTTGTTCTCTGGTCAGCCGATCTCACAGGATGTCGCCACCAACCACGCCCACAGCATCACCGAGCTCAGCCAGGGATTCGTTGTAACCGCCTCGCATGCTGCCATGCCGGTCGCAGCTGCTGAACATGCGCAACAACAGCTGTATGGTGTGCTGTGGAACCCCGGTGCCCAGGGCTCCACCCACGGTCAGGCGACCATTAAAAATTTCCTGTTTATCGCAGCTGATTTGTCGCCAGATTGGTCCGTTGAACAAGTCATTGAACAACAGGTCGCCAAAATACGCGAGCAAGTCGGTGACAAACGTGCCCTGGTGGGACTCTCCGGAGGTGTTGACTCCGCCGTTGCAGCGGCACTGGTACAACGTGCCATCGGTGATCAGCTGACCGCGGTCTACGTCAACCACGGTCTGATGCGCAAAGACGAGTCGGTAGAAATCGAACAGGCATTCGGAGCCTCAACCGACGGTGCCAGATTGATCATGGTGGACGCCGAAGACGAATTCCTGTCGGCATTAGACGGCGTCTGTGACCCAGAATCTAAACGCAAAATTATTGGCGAGCACTTTATCCGTACTTTTGAACGCGCCCAAGCAGATATTGTGGCGGCGTCAGCCAACGATCCCAACGCGACCGATGTGCAGTTCTTAGTGCAGGGTACCGTCTATCCAGATGTCATCGAATCCGGTGACGCCGATGGTTCTAAAGTCATCAAATCCCACCACAACGTGGGCGGGCTGCCAGAAGACCTGGAATTTGAACTGGTCGAACCATTGCGCCAGCTCTTTAAAGACGAAGTTCGCGCGGTCGGCACGAAACTGGGGTTACCCGACGAAATCGTCTGGCGCCAGCCTTTCCCCGGTCCAGGTCTGGGTATTCGCATTGTTGGTGCGGTCTCCAAAGAACGACTCGATTTGCTCCGTGAAGCAGATGCGATCGTACGCGAAGAACTTACGGCTTCAGGCCTTGATCGTGAGATTTGGCAATCTCCTGTCGTGTTGCTGGCTGATGTTCGTTCGGTGGGGGTGAACGACGGTGGACGCACCTATGGTCACCCTGTCGTGTTGCGTCCCGTCTTATCCGAAGATGCCATGACCGCACGTTTTGCGCGTATTCCCTATGACATCCTGGATCGTATTTCACAGCGCATCACCGACGAAGTGGACGGTATCAACCGTGTGGTGCTGGACATTACCGGTAAACCGCCGGGAACTATTGAGTGGGAATAAGTTTCCGGTTCCCGGGGCCGGGTTATGTGGTGTGGCAACGCGAAACTCAGCCGTATTGGTACTAGAGTCAGGTAGGTGCAACCTGTATCAACCACAGGAAGGATGAGCGTGAGCCACGATAAACATGACGTCGACCACGACGATACAGCGCTGTCTGCCGAAGACGTTGACACGAGTATCGAAGTGGCCGCAACTGAAGCTCCGATTGCTCAGGAGGCTGACGTCGCGGAAGACGATGGCACAGTGGATCCTGTGGAGGTTGCTGAACAAGATTTTTCCCGGTGGTTAGCTGACATCGCAACGGGCACCGAATCTGACACCATGTTGCGGTATGCACCTACCAGGTCGAATTCAATTGATGTGACGCACTCCCAGCCCAGCGGACTCACGCAATTCTTATCCGCACGCCGGACACGATTGACTACGCTGCTGCGTGATCAACCCGAGATGCAGCGCAGCATTGAAACTGCCGAAGCCATTGATACCAAGGTCCAAGAGCTGTTGGCAGATCGCGGTATCAACGTCGGCTACCTGGCCGCAGGATTGGCTACCTGGCGGGCGACTGAAGACGGCGTCAACCAACAGATGTCGGCCCCCGTCTTATTGGCGCCCATTCGGTTAGCCGCTCGGCAGAATCGCGACGACTACGATATCCAAATCATCGGTCCCGCACGCCTGAATCCGGCTCTGGTGCGCTTCTTTGAAGACCATTACGGGATTGTATTAGATCCGCAAACCCACGAGGAAGCTGCCTACACCACGGCCAAACTCGAACCGTTGCCCACGCTCGATTTGCTCCGTGCCCACTCATCCAAAGTACGCGGATTAGTGGTTGAACATCGGTTGCTGATTTCTACGTTTGCTGACCTGTCGGATACTGCTTCTCGAGAAGTCGTCAATACCGACCACGACATCATTACCGCACTATATGAAGTCGGTGCCGGAACCGACGAAGCAGGCTATGAAGACGAAGCCCCCGAGCTTGAATTTGAACCCACGCCGCTGGATGCACGCGACCCGGCCGACGAAGTGCTCGTTGTCGACCTCGATGCGTCCCAACAGCGTGCTGTGGACCATATTGTAGCCGGTGAATCGTTAGTGGTCTCAGCACCACCGGGCACTGGACAAACGCAAACTGCGGTAGCTGCTGCAGCGGGCTTGGCCAAAGCAGGTAAACGTGTGTTGGTTATCGCGGAGAATACCTCGACATTGGCAGAATTTTCGAATCGCTTAGCCGGGCTCCAACTGGATCCCATGGTGTTTAGCGTCCAAGCAGACACCGACTCGACAGACGTCACCAACCAACTGGTGCGCTCCTTGCTATCTGCCGAACGGGCTAAAGAACCAGCGGTACGCAGGATTCATGAAACGTTGCGTGATGTGCGGCGTCAACTTGTTGAGCACGGCCAATCCTTGCATGAAGTTCGGCAACGCTGGCAGTGCTCACCGATCCAGGCGATGAACGAACTGGTCACGCTGATGAATGCGGACCCGGCGCCATCGACGTCGGTGCGTTTGAAGCGTTCGGTCCTTGACGGCACCGTAGATCGAGAGCAAGTCGCCGAACAGCTGCGGTACGCAGCAGAACTGGGCGCATTTGAAGCGTCCTCAACGGAATCACCCTGGTACGGTGCCCGCCTACGCAATGTGCACGAGGCGGAAGAGGCACTCGAGCTGGCACAGACCGTACATGATCAACTCTCGGATGTCGCCCCACGCTTTGAAGCGGCCACTGCACAGGCTCAACTGTCGATCGCGGCCAACATCACCGAATGGATGGAACAGGTCGAACTGTTGCGTGAAGTTCGCGATACCCTGGATAAATTCACGCCGGATATTTTCGACCGACCGGTCACCGACCTGATTGCGGCCACCGCAACCGGATCATGGCGTAAGCGCAATGGCATCGACATGTCGGCCATGACCCGCACCCGGTTACGCTGGCTGGCTCGCGAATACATTCGTCCCGGTGTTGACATGCCTAACCTGCACGAAGCGCTGGTCAAAGTCCAAGATCAACTGACCTTGTGGAACCAGTGGGCCTCCTCCAAACGTAACCCGGTGATCCCCACCGGTATAGAGTCCTTGGCTGAAGATACCAGCCAGCTCTATGAGAACCTCAACCGGCTCCAAGACATGCTGGCACCAGCCGAGTCCGAACACGACCGGTTGACCCGGATTGACGCCGGAGATCTACACGATGTGCTGTCCAAACTCGTCGAGGACTCGTATACGCTCCACACGCTGCCCGAGCGGACGATCGTTATTGATCAGCTCACCGAGCAGGGCCTTGAGGACCTGCTGGACGATTTCCAGGCCCGCGGTGTGTCCTCCGACCAGGTGACCTTAGAACTTGAAGTCTCCTGGTGGCAATCCGCACTGGAAGCCATGGTCTCAGCCGATGAACACCTGGCCGCCACCACAGGGGAGCAGTTGGCTCGGTTGGAAGAAGAGTTCCGCATTGCCGATACGGCTCACCAGGAGTCGGGGCCATCGCGTATCCGGCACACCCTGGCGACCCGCTGGGAGAAAGCTACTCGGGACTATCCTGATGCCGCTGACTCTTTGCGTCGCCTGCTGCGTACCGGTGGAGCCAATGTAGAGACTATTTTGAGTATCAATTCGAATTTATTGCAGCCACTGGTACCCATCCTGACCACCTCGCCACTCACCCTGGCTGAGCTGTCACCATCGGTCACCTTCGACACCGTGTTAGTTCTGGATTCTGAAACCATCGGTTTGGCCACCGGACTCGGAGCAATATCACGTGCCGAGCAGGTAGTTGCCTTTGGTGACGCCGTTTCTGGTCGACCCGTCGGATTCCAAGTCTCAATAGATCCCACCGCACGTCCGTCTCACCCACGACAAGCCGAGTCCGTCCATCGGGCACTTACACGCGTGCTGCCCGTGGTCCCGCTGCATTTCTTGCACCGCGGTATTAACCGGTACCTGGCGCGTACCCTGGGCGAGCAGTTGTATGACGGCCGCCTTGACCGCGCGCCAACACCACAAGAAATTGCTACCAGTTCCCAAACCGGCATGTCAGTGGAATACCTCACCGAACCCGGTAGCCCGGGCATGGGCGATGACGGTGTGGAATCCACGACCGCAGAAGTCACCCGTACCGTCGATGCCGTCTTTGAACATTTCCGGGATCATCCGGAGCGTTCCCTCGCCGTCATCGCCGCCAACGGGGCTCATGCACGTCGTATTGCCGAATCAATCCGATACAATCTGCCAAATCATCGATGGGCAACCAAGTTCTTTAGTGCCACAACCTCGCCCAGCGGCGAAGCCTTTGTGGTCGCGCCAATGGAGCGTGCACACGGTATCGTAGCCGATCACGTGATCTTCACCCTCGGCTATGGGCGCACCGCAAAAGGCAAAGTCATCCACCACTTCGGGCCGCTCTCCGAGCAACACGGTGTGGAATACTATGCCACCAGTTTCACCCGGGCGCGTCAGCACATTCAGGTGTTTACTGCGATCCACCCGCATGAGGTGAACTTTGATAATCTCATGTCCGGTGCTTATTACCTCTGGGATCTGCTGATCAAGCTGCCAGCCGACCCCGAACAGCCCGGGGATCCCGCGGCCGGGGAAGCGCTGGACCATCTCACCGATGATTTCGTGCAGCACCTTGCCGAACGCGGCGCGGCCTACAACTTTGACACGCACGAATTTACTGATCTGCTGCTGTACACACCGAGCAAGCACCGGCCAGCATTCCATTCGGAGACCTACCGGCCGATCGCCGTCGCTTACGATGGGTCACCCCGACACGATCAGGCATCTGTGCGCAGCCGCACCCGCACCATCCCGGCACAACTTGAGCGTTTGGGCTGGCAGAACGAAACGCTGTGGGCCATTGATGTGTTCACCGACCCGATCAGTATTACCGATACCTTCGTGGACAAGTTACAACTCGATGCACGTGCAACCTCCACCGGGTCTACACCAGCTGAAGCGAGCACCGATGCGCTCACTGATCCAGAAGCCTAATTCTCATGGGTAAACATGCCAAGCGTTCCGATCCTAAGACGAGTGGCCAGTACCAGGACCACGGAACGAAACGGCGCAGGAGTCGAAGGGTCACCGTTGCCGGCACCGGGCACAACGCCGCAATCGGGCCCGAACCGCGCATCGAATCGTTGGAAGCAACGCCCAAAACTTCGCCCAAGTCGTCGAAGGAGCGTCAACTCACGGAACGGGAACGCTGGTTGTTAGAACAGCGGCCCCCGCACTATTAAACCCACACGATGCCGTTTGCTGCGGTCGCTATCGCCTGGACCGGCAGATCGTGGTCCTCGATGGGGAACGCATCAGCGTTCGCTGCGAAAAACTCGTGGTCAAACAACGGCGTCACCAACAACGGGACGTTATCGGCGAGTTTCGGCAAGAGCTCTAGCAGTCGATCATAATAGCCACCGCCCTTACCCAATCGATACCCCGAGGTGTCGGCAGCCAACGCCGGTACAAAGATCACATCGGCATCAGCCACCACTTCCGGTCCCAAGCGCTCACCGGTGGGCTCCTGAATGGGCCCCAGCTTCGACTGCTCCATGGGAACATCCGGATACCACTGCGTCCACGACATCGAACGATCAGCATTGGAAATTGGCACCCAAAGCTCCACACCATCAGCATGTAGCGCGTGCAACACTGCATCGGTATCTGGCTCTGAACCGAACTGAACGGTCAGCGCAACCTTCTGGGTGGACCGCTGGTCGGCACCGAGCTCGCGATACCACTGCACCAGCAATGCAGCCAGCTGTTCTGATTGGCGCTGACGTTCTTTGGCACCGAGTTCCTTGCGCTGACGAAAAAACTGACGACGGAGCTGATCCTTGGTTTCAGTAGACATAATCTTATTGTGACACCGCGGACACAACATGCAAACAGACGGTAGGCGCCCAACAGCCTACAATGACCTCATGAGCCAATTTTCTGCGCTGCCTACTAGCTGGCCGGTCACGCTGGAACACCAACGCGTGATGCTCGCACCACTTCGCTACACACACCGCAGACAATGGTATGAAGTACGAAACCGCAACGCAGCCTGGCTTACCCCCTGGGAAGCTACTGATCCCTTGGGCAACCCTCCCAGCATGACATATGGCGCAATGGTCAGGGCCCATAACCGTGATGGCGCTGCCGGAGTCTCGTTCCCATGGGCCATATTTTTCCAAGACGCGACAGCCAACCGCCCCGAACTTGTCGGCCAGATGATTGCCGCCCCGGTGCTGTGGGGATCCATGCGCACCACGACATTCGGGTACTGGGTGGATCAAGCACACGCCGGCCAAAATATTGTCCCAACCGCTGTCGCCCTGGCCTCCGACTACTTACTCAGCCACGTGGGACTCCACCGGATTGAAATCAATATCGTCCCCGAAAACGCACCATCGATACGTGTCGTTGAAAAACTTGGCTTTCGTCTCGAAGGTATCAGGAAAGACTACATACATATCAATGGTCAATGGCGCGATCATGCATCATACGCGCTCACCGTCCAGGAAATACCATTCGGTGGGCTCCTACGACGCCTTACCTAGAGCACGTACCGGCTGAAACCTAGCAACACACGTAGAGAAAGCCGCCAAGTTCGGGTTGACCCGGTATATCGTAAGGATCGTGGACAACCGTATCCGGGAGCTTGAAGAGACCTTAGCCGCTACGCTCGGATTCCTGCCCGAAATCGATATCGCAACATCAATCGTTGTTGCTGTCGTTGTCGTAGTCGGCTTAATAATCCTTGCACGCCGACCGGATGTTACACAACGGACTCGTAAGAGTCGCGAATCCCGCCAACGAAGGAAAGCCATGCAATCTTCCCCCTCTTCGACCACCTCCGGTGGCACTGGATTCTCAATTCGCTGGGGCCGGCTTGCCATCTTCGGCGTCGGTGCCATCGCACTGCTTGTCGCCGTCATTTGCTTTGTCTCCGGTCTCTTTGGCGCAGCCACGTGGGTTGCCGCTGGTATCAGCGTGCTGATCACTGCTGCAAGCTATGGTGCACTACGGGGTCTGGCCATCATGGATTCTAAAAAACGTGCCCGCGAACGCGAGAAACTCAGCCGCTCCGAAGGTCTGGAAGCAACGATCGCACAGTACACCACCCAGGCCAGCCAGCAGAACACCAACGTCAACGCCAACGATGAAATATTCGACGTCGCTGATGAACCTGAGCGACAGCAGGCAGAACCTCTTGACGAGCCAGTAGCGCAAGAAGAACCTACTGCTGCGGCACCAGCGCCGGTGCCCGCCCGACAACCAGTCCCGCGCCCCATGTACCTGGATACCCCTGAGGTTCAGCGTGAAGTGCCAGAACCACTGGAAACTCCGCAGGAACCAACACCATCGCGTCAGGTTCAACTGAGCGAAGGCGTCTCCAGCCAGTACCAGGAAAAGATCCAGCAAAAAGCCAACACTCGCTTGGATCTCGACAAGGTACTCAACCGTCGCCGCGCCATGTAAGGTCGTACAACCATGAGCGCCGGTAGCTTCGGTCCGTTTCTGGACACAGAACTCACCGGACTGCTCGCGGGCGGGATTACAGGGTCCCAAGACCGCATCGCCAGTGCCACGCTTCACGACGTACAATTCCGTGCTGGACACTATTACGGCATCGCCGAGGCTCTGGTCCACCATGAAGGGGGAGTGGGCCAAACATACTTCGGCATGACCACCGCGCAAGTGCCACCAACCTCGCGGGGACAAACGACCAACCACCGCGGGTATCACGTCTTTGTCTGGGAACACCCTTGGGATCCGATGCTTCCGGGACTCGGGTTAGCGGCCACGCCAGCACAGGTGCAACGGCATTTCGCACAGGGCCGCGAACTGAATTCGTTACAGACCGTCATCTACCGGCCGATGAATCGTGCGGTGTTCAAAGCGCACCTGGCCCCACAGCAGCCCGCAGGATTGGGCGAGACCATCTATCTGAAAGTTCTACGTCCAAACACCGCGGCGGCGCTCTATAACATCCACCTGAAATTGTCAGCCGCCGGAGTCCCCGTTGTTGCACCCATCGCTGAACCGGTTGCCGATGTCTTGGCCTTAGCCGGCGGACAAGGCATACCGTTGGGCGAGCTAGTCCGGATTGAAGGCGTGCACAATCATTTTGATCCGCGCAGACTTATCGGTATCCTCGACCGTTTTCCTCGCCAAGTAATGGATTACCCACATCGACCATCCTGGGCCGACCGGCACCAAGAATTTATTTATTCGGCCCGCCAGGCCATGCCCGCTGAAGACGATCGAGTTGCACACCTGGGGTATCAGCTCGAGCACGCTCACCAAGGCCTGGAGCTGGGGCCGCTGGTACCCACCCACGGTGACCTCTACGAAGCCCATATCTTGGTGCATCAGGGCACCGGCCGGATTCAGCAACTCTTAGATGTTGACGGTGCCGGCCCCGGTTTCCGGGTTGATGACTATGCTTGTTTGATCGGTCACCTTGCCGTGCTTGGATATGACGAGCAGCAGCAATGGGGTTGGCAAACTGCCATGCGATTCTTTAATCAGTTGGCGCACTATACCAATCCGTACGCGCTGGCGGTTCGGTCGGCCGCGATGGTGGTGAGTCTGATTCCGAGCCATCAACCTGATGAGCCATCCCGCCTCCGGGGTAGAGCCTACCTCCATATTGCGGAAACGTTGCTGGCCATGGCGTCTTCGCTACCACGGCTCTGACCTCCGATGCGTTGTCTTCCGCAAGAGTTGTCGTCATGCTGGAGATATGAAGAAACAAAAATCTTTGGTGGGACTGGGTATTGCAACGGTAGTGCTGGCGGGGTGCACCGGATCAGAGGAACCAGAGCTGGCGATCATGAATGCTAGCCAGGAGCAGGAAATCCCTGAGCGAGTCAACAATGTGGGTGAGGAAGTGTCCTTGCAAAACCATACTTTTGTTGGCCGGGGTGAGGATTTCAGCGTCTTTGCTGCACGCGATGAGAAAGACCACTGGTCCGTGTCGTCTTCTTGCGGGGCATCGCAGGACTTTGCGAACGGCGAAGTGTGGGTCCAAGGAGGCTCACCCTCCCGAACCCAAACCGCACTGTTGTTACCCGATAACTACTCCGGCGATATTGATGCAGATCTCGAACGGGTGAATGACAATCTTGCGGCCAAATAATCCGGTTACGGTATTATGCGAACTGGTTTAGTCGTCGAATAGATGCTCGGCGGTGAACTCGTGTTCAGTCGCCAGGGGCGTTTCAACCTGAATACGTTCAGCTTGTTGTTTCGCTCGTTCAGATTCTTGTTGATCACCCTGACCACGCAGCGCCGTCGAGAGTCCTAGCAGAGCGGCGCGTCGTAGGGACGGTTGGATGCCTTCGGCATCGGCGATCGTAGAAAACAGTGTTGTGGCCTCTAACCACTTGCTACTTTCAATCAGAAATTTTCCGGCTAAGAGTTCGCAGCCGTGTCCCATGGAGAGCTCGGCTTCGTCCTCGAACATATCTGCTGCGGTCAACGCGGTGGCAACCGCTTTATTCGTCTTGCCAAACGCTGCATACGCACGCGCCTTCTGGCGGGTCAGTTCAGCGGCAACAGAGCGGATCTCGTCTTTACCAGCCCGCTTGATTGCCCGATCGTAAAGTTCCAAACCTTCGGGCTTCGACTGATCACATAAAAGCTTGGCCAATTCGCGTAGGCCTTGTGTCTCAACGGCTGGGTCCTCTGAGGTTTTCGCCATCTCTACGGCTTGCCGCATGAGCTGTTCAGCCTCAGAAAATACTGACTCGTCCTGGGCTTCGGCAAGTTTCATGCCGGCCCCCAGACTGGTGCGGGCGGCTTCGCGTATCGCATCGACTTTCAGGAAGGCTTCGATAGAATCCCGCCAGTGGGTGATAGCTTCCTTGAATCGTTCTTGGCGGCATACCGCATTGCCCAAATCAATAAGAGCATGGGCTAAAACCTGGTGGTTGCCGGTAAGTTTTTCACGGGTGACTAACCCGGTCAGGACCTCTTCGGCTTCGGTGACTTCTCCGGCATCTAATAGCTGATGCCCCAGTGCGGCGACCAAGCCTGAGGTCTCTTCAACCTCGCCTTGTTCAGCTTGATCGACGGCGACTTTCCAGGCGAGTACGGAGAGTTGATGCTGATCAGCACGGCGGGCTACAGACGCGACCAGGGAGGCTGCTGAGGCGGCACCTGGACGGATTTGGAGTCGTGCGTAGAGCTCTAACGCGCGGATCCCGAAGTTGGCAGCCTCGGACATTTCGTTGCGATGGTGGGCGATCACAGCCTGCATCATCCACATCGCCGCACGGACGGCCCGGTTACAACCGGTCTCTAAAATTTGGGTGGAAAGGGTATCTGCTTCGTCCACTTGCTCGTTCATGAACTTGAGATGTGCCAGAAACATCTGCGTATTGACCAGCGAACCGGCAGATAGCCGTAGCCCTGCGTCGTTCCGACGACGCTGCATAGCCACTGCCTCTTCGATGAGCCCCAGGGCTTCTTCTGCTCGCATCTGGCTCATCTGGTGGACCGCTAACCCGATCAGCACATCGGCCAGGACCGAGTCTTCGGTGTCGAGTGCGCGTTCTTGATCGGCGACTCCGCCCAGGACTGTCGACGCAAATGCGTCGGCTTCAGCGAATAAAATTGAACCCAGCTGATCTTCCATATCTGCCTGATGGGTCTGGCCCAGGGAACGCAAAAGTTCGGTGCGCTTGGTAATTGCATGCTGCATAGCGGTTTCATCACCAAGTTTGTGATGCACCGATGCGAGCAAACGGTAGAGCCCAAGCTTGACGTCGGGATTTGTACCGGCGCTTGCCAGACCGTGTTTGGCGCAGTCAAGCGCCCAGTCGAGATCATCGGCATAGGCCGACTCATGCGCTAGATCTAGCCACCCACGAGCCGTATGCGCGGTTTCCTGCTGAAAGCTTTGGGTCACAGGTCCATTGCTGAGAAGCGAACGCAATTTTGGTTCGAGAATGGATGGTAGAGCAGAGTGGCTGTCAGATCCTTCAAATTCAGCCGACGACGTCGAGAATTCCATGACTTATAGTCTAGTGATCCCCGACGGCGGGTGACGACCACTAGACTAAGAAAATATGGAATTTCAGTGGCGGCCCGCGTCTTATGCGCTAATTACGAAACAAGATGAAGTTTTACTAAGTCTATGGGAGAGCTCGATTGGCTCGTTCTGGACGTTACCCGGTGGGGGTATCGAATTTCAGGAGCAGCCCCAAGCGGCATGCATTCGTGAAGTATGGGAAGAAACCGGCTACAACGTCGCTTTAACAGGCTATTTGTCTACCTCCACACACGTGATTCCGACCGAAAAACGTGTGCCAGGACAGCATCTTCCGCTCCAAATATTGCGCATCTTATATACCGCCGATATCGTCTCGGGAACGTTGCGTCCAGAGGTAGGTGGGTCATCTACAGACGCCGCATGGATTCCAATAAGCCAGTTGCATAATCGCGCAAAAACCAAGGGACACCGTGTGTCTGGATGGGTTGAAGAAGCTTTGAGTATGCCGGTCGCGTCGATTGATTTAGCCTAGGAAATGGTGACCTTTCGGTGAAGTTCTCTACGAAAACCTGTGTCACCCTCGCGGCTGCCGGGTTCTTGTTGGCGGGGTGTTCAGACACTCCGGAAGCCGACGTCGAACATCTGACGATTGTCACCACCTCGTCGATTCTTGATCAGGCCAGCTCAATGGCGGTGTCCGAATACCTCCAGGGGCAGGGCACTACCGTAGAGATTCAAGACCACAACGACTCCGGTGCAGTATTTGACGCTTTGGCAACACAGACAGCAGATGACCACGCTGTGATAGGTATTGTCACGGCACAGCAGGAACCCGATAGCGAAGATCAGGCGCTGCAACTGCCTCATGACCTTGAAGTCATTGCTCAGGCGCCTGCCGACCTGGGTTTAGTTGCCGCAGCCTCAACGATGACCTCGGAGCAGCTGCGCCGTGATCTGCAGGAAAACACGGCGGACGACGAAGCGTCTGAGCACTTAGCCGCCTGTGACGACCTGACATGGATTCATGCCCAGACACCTGCTGATGAGGTTGAGGTCATCAATGCGGAGCTTGCAATGCAAAGTTGCACCCCGGAGTTCGAGGCCGCTTCAGGTGTAGATGCCGAAGCCTATGACGAGCTCACCGCCAGACTGGCAACACAACCCGATGTGGTCGCTATGCTTTTTAGCCTTGACCCGATGATTAGCGATCAGGGGTTAGCTACCCTTGATGTTGCAACAGACACCTGGCCACACAGTAGTGTTGTGGCAGTGTCCTCGGATACTGGTGAGCCAGGATTGTCCCAGGAGATCACCGCGGTGCTGGAAGAAATTAATGGCGAATCAGCCACTGAACTGTTGCGCAATTTTCATAATGCACGTCGCTCTACTTCGGATTTGGATTACGAGCAAGATCATGCGATTCGGTACTGGCTGGCCAGACAGGACTTGATAGATAGCGACACAGTTACTGACAATTCGGCTGACACTGGGCAGTAGTAATCTACAATCAACCTAAACTCGACAGTTTCAGGAGGACCCGTGTCCCGCGCTTACCGCGATATTCGTCAATCATCCAAGCTCCTTAACGTCCGCTACGATGTGCGCGGCCCGATCCTTGAAGAAGCCCAACGCCTTGAAGCCGCTGGTCAGCGCATTATGCGCCTGAATATCGGCAACCCTGCCCCCTTCGGTTTCGAAGCCCCAGATGAGATCTTGAAGGATATGATCTCAAATCTGCCAGATGCCCAGGGCTATTCCGATTCCAAGGGGATTACCTCTGCACGCAGAGCGGTTTCGCAGTACTACGAAACCGAAGGGATCATGGATATCCGCAGCGATGATATTTTCATCGGCAATGGTGTTTCCGAAATGATTTCCATGGTCCTCCAAGCTCTGCTTGATGACGGCGACGAAGTGCTGATCCCGTCACCGGACTACCCGTTGTGGACCGGAGCGACCACACTGTCTGGTGGCAGCGCGGTGCACTACCGGTGCGTGGAAGAAGAGGGTTGGGCGCCGGATCTTGAGCACTTGGAATCACAGGTGACCGAGCGGACCAAAGCGCTCGTCATTATTAACCCGAATAACCCGACCGGGGCCGTGTACTCACGGGAAACCCTGGAAAAGATTTTCGAAGTGGCACGGAAAAACGGCCTGGTCGTGTTGTCGGATGAGATCTATGAAAAGATTCTCTACGAAGACTCGGAACACATCCACGCCGCTTCCATCGCCGATGACGTACTCGTGTTGACCTTCTCCGGACTCTCGAAGGCGTATCGGGTTGCTGGTTACCGCGCCGGCTGGGTTGCGGTTTCGGGAGCGAAACACCGTGCCGCCGACTTCCTGGAAGGGCTGACACTGCTGGCGAATATGCGGATGTGCGCTAATGTGCCGGCGCAACATGTGATTCAGACGGCGCTGGGTGGGTATCAATCCATCGATGATTTAATTTTGCCGGGTGGACGCCTGCTGGAACAGCGTAATGCGGCAACCTCACTCTTACGGGAAATCCCGGGGGTGTCTGTGCAGGAAGCGAAGGGTGCCCTCTACTTATTCCCGAGACTGGATCCAGAGATGTATCCAATCGACGACGATGAAGCGTTTGTCATCGAATTGCTACGACAACAGCAAATCCTGGTCTCACACGGTCGGGCGTTTAACTATTCGGGAACCGATCACTTCCGGATGGTGACTCTGCCTTCGGTGCGTGAGCTCACCATTGGCATCGAACGTATCGCTGAGTTCTTAGCTGACTACCGCTACCGGCACGCCTAAATGGCAAGGCGCCGGGTGTTTAGGCGTCTGGTTGGTCGGTCTGCTGGGTCTGGGCACGAACTTCTTCGAGGCGTGCCCGGGCACCGTCTAGCCAAGACTCACAGCGCCGAGCCAGCGCTTCACCGCGTTCCCACAGAGCCAGGGATTCTTCTAAGCCAGCGCCGCCTGCTTCGAGACGTTCTACGGTTTGGATCAGTTCTGTGCGGGCTTGTTCATAGCTCATGGAATGCACATCAGACACATCAGCCGATGAGAAGCCTTTGACGGCGGGTTGTTCGGAGGGGTGCTCAGTCATGGGGTTGCTCCTGTGTAGTTTCGGTCACCGAAGTGGTGGTTGCGCTCAGGCGTCCTGCTGACACCAAAATATCAAGTTCATCGCCTACCGATACTGCGGCTGCGTCGCGCAGAACGGTGTTGTCATGTTGAACCACAGCGTAGCCTCGGTCCAAAGTTTTTTGTGGCGACAGTGCACGAACACGGGCCTTGAGTTGGCTGATGTGATCGGTTCCCCGGTCCAATTGATGGGCGAAGGTGGCGCGCGTGCGCGCCAGGATCAGTTGAATTTCTTCTGCACGAGTCGTGATCATCGTGGTCGGTTGGGCCATGACTGGTCTGGAGCGGAGCTGAGCAATCTGTTGTTCTTGTACGTCGACGAGTCGCTGGACTGCTTGAGCCATGCGAACTCGGACGTCAGCGATACCGGCAAGCTCCACTGCGGCATCGGGCACTATAGTTTTTGCCGCATCGGTGGGGGTGGAGGCCCGGAAATCAGCTACGTCATCTAACACGGGTCGGTCTTGCTCGTGTCCAATCGCGGAGACCACCGGCGTCGTCATATCGGAAACAGCTCGGATGAGGATTTCTTCGGAGAAAGGCAGCACAACTTCTTCAAGTGCGCCACCACCACGTGCAACCACAATGACATCTACGCTGGGATCTTGATCCAAGCTACGTAGGGCGGCAGTGACCTCTGTACCTACTTGGGGGCCCTGCATGGCTGCGTGGATGACTTCGAATTGGGCCGAAGGTAAGCGAAGCCAGACGTTGCGTTGGATGTCGTGCATCGCATCCGAGTTCCGGCCGGTGATCAACCCAATTTTTTGTGGCAGGACGGGGAGCGGCTTCTTTCGTTCGGGCGCAAAGAGCCCTTCCTCAGCGAGTGCGCGGCGTAGTCTTTCGACGCGTGCCAACAGTTCGCCAATTCCAACGGGGCGCATTTCATTGACCACCATGGTCAGACGCCCTGTTTTGGTATAGAAGTTTGGCTTGACTAAGGCCACAACACGTGCGCCTTCGGTGATGGCTGCATCAAAGTTTCTAGCGGTGCGTGACCAAGCTACAACGGGCAGGGACATTTCAACGTCAAGGTCGCGCATAGTCATCCAAGCGTGACCCCGAGAGAGACGGTGCTCGATGAGCTGACCTTCGATCCAGGTGGGGGAGACACGCTCAATGTAGTGTTTGAGGTTGTCTGATAACCGAGACAGGGGCCACGGATTGTCTGGTGTGGTGTCCGCGGCTTGTTGCGGTTGATCGGGTCCATTCCCAGTAGGAATGTGTTCAGTCATCAATTCCACCTAAAATAGTTCTTGAATACCCTGATGATTTCACAACTTGCCCGATCTTGAAGAAAGTAGGATTCACGGATGCGTAACTTTTTGGCTGTCGTGCTTGCCTTGGTTGCTGGAATCACTGCTTCGGTGGGGTTGGTCGCGTGGAAGCTGGATGGTGTGATTCATGAACCCGAATCGGTCCAGGCAATGTTTGGTTCGGGTGAAGCTGCAGAGCAGCTGAAATCTGCGGTGCCAGATGCGTTGGGAAACATGGCATCGGAGTCCATTGAGAACGGTGCTGTTGGGGATGCTGTCAGTGCAGCGGTGTCGAGCGCAGTTGGAGAACTGACTTCGCACGAAAACTTTGACGAGGCGTGGTCGGAAAGCTTGGAACAGACGCGCGCCGACTGGGCGGCAAGCATTGACTCGTTGCGTGAGCGGATGGAGACCGGTGAACCGATTGCTGAAAATTCAACGGAGGCGCAACTGCAGTTGCGTTTGGATCCGGTTGCAGAGGTCGGAATATCAATGATCGATGATGCCGTCTCCCAGGTACCCGGTGTCAGCGGTGGGCTTGGGCTTGAACCAGAGCTGCGCGTGGATGTGGCGATTCCACCGGTAACGATGTTGACGGCAGAACAAACGGTCTTGGCAGAAGAGCTGATCACGTTATGGCCGGTCCTGTTGGTCATTGCGGGCATTGTGTTGTTGATGGCGTTGCTGGTTGCTTCACACGGAAGCCGATGGATCGTCTGGTTGATCTCCGGTTTGCTGACCGCTATCACTGGTGTGGCACTGAAACTTGGGCTCGCATGGATGCAAAATGAGGTGCTTGACTCGGCGGAGAATACACCCCAACTATCGTTGGCGCGATCGTTTCTACGGGCGTTCCAAGAGTGGGCTGATCCACAACTGATTGTGCTGATGGCCATTGGTTTTGGTTGCACACTGCTGGGAATTCTTGGCGGGTTCATTTCAGCGAACCGTCAACGAGCACGGAATTAGTAACGGTATCGTACCGCTTGCTGGCCTTTTGGAGAATTGACATGTGTTTCGGGCCCACCGGGGACAACATCGGTGTTTTGGGCTGCAACAGCCTTCCAATGCGTGCCGTGATCATCGGCTAATCGGGTCACAACAAAACTGAAGACTGTGCGTCGGTCATCTGCCAGCTGGCCATCCGGTGTGGTTTGACCTGTTACGGTGACTCGACCATGGACCACTGCGTGATCCGTACCGAGCATCCGAACTTCTGTGCGACCCACGGTCATCGTGGATTGGCCAAAAATACGCTCGAAACCGAACGCGTGTGCTTTTCGTATTTGTGCCTTATTGGACCACCACAGTCCCGTGACATTAACGAAGTGTGCGTCGTCGACAAATAGCTCGGCTATAGCATCAGCATCATGGTCGTTCCAGGCTTGTTGGAAGCCCGTCAGAATCGATTTCGGTGATTGTCGATTCAAAGTTTGCTACCTTTCATCTGTAGTGTGTTCGGTTGTGTCAATATTGGCCTGAAGTTCCGGTGCTGTGACATCACGCGTGGTCTGCTGGACCGCATCAGGCAGGTTAATTGATTCCAGTGAAGCATCAAGTTCCTCGAGCCTGCGAGCCGACGGCATGACGCGTCCCTCAAGCGTTGCCATCATGGAATTGAACCGTGAGACCGTGGTGTTGATAGATTTGCCCAACGAATCAAGACGGCGTCCCATCAAACCGAGACGCTCATAGAGCTCGCGTGCCGAGGCAAAAACGGTCCTAGCGTTATCGACCAGGTTTTCTTGTTGCCAGGCGTAGGCCACGGACTTCAATGTGGCAAGTAATGAGACGGGGGAGACCAGGGCTACGCCCTGGCTGAAGGAGTAGTCGAGTAACTGTGGATCAGCTTCTAGCGCGGCTGATAAGTGAGATTCCGCAGGCAGGAATAACAGCACAAGATCCGGGGTGTTATCCAATGCGGCCCAGTATTTTTTCGTACTCAGGCTTTTGATATGCGTACGCACGGCACGAGCGTGTGCAGCTTCTAACTCCGCACGTCGACGTTGTTCTTCTTCGGAACCATCTGACGGTACTTCACCGGCCTGCAGGATTGCTGACATCGGCGCCTTAGCATCGACCACTAGGGACTTCTCACCGGGAAGATGCACCAACATGTCCGGCCGGAAGACTTCGCCATCACGCTCGGCCGTATCGGTTGAGAAATTCACCTGCTCATCAAAGTCTGTATGACGCAGCATGCCAGCAGCTTCCACGATACGCCGGAGTTGCACTTCACCCCAGTGACCACGTGCCGAGGAAGAACGCAGACTGGCAACTAATTTATGTGTATTCTCTAACAATGCTGCATCTGTGGCATGAGCCGTACGTAGCTGCTGGGAAAGTTGACCATACTGCTGACCTCGATCGCGTTCCAATTGGGAGACCTGACCGCCCAAGTGCTCCAACTGTTTGGAGAGCGGTCCTAGCATCTGAACAATCTGTTGCTGTGATTGGAACTGGCCGCGGTCCTCGTGGCGCTGCCGTTCCAGCAGCTCGGCACGAGTCTGAGCGGTGGCTAACTGCTCTCGGAGAGCGGCATCATCGGTTGAAGTAGTCCGGTTGGCAGCTAAGCGTGACCCGACAAAAATACCGGCGCCAAAACAGATGACGGCTATCAGAATACACAACACAATTGCAGTTGAAATCTCCATACCCATAACCCTGGCACACCCCATGGACAGGATAAGCCTGGCGCGCAGCGAGTGGCGCCACACCGGACCAAGAAGTACTCGGTACGGACAGTATCGAGAAAATCTGGCAGAATGTAGCCTAGACCACGTTCACGACTGAATGGAGTAAGGGTGTCCAACACGACTCTGCATGAGAAAACCGTCCTGATTTCTGGCGGCAGCCGCGGTATCGGCTTGGCAATTGCCAAACGTTTGGCAGAAGATGGCGCCAACATCGTGCTGTTGGCCAAGACGGCAGAACCGCATCCAAAACTGCCCGGAACGGTCTACACCGCAGCCGAAGAGATTCGCGCAGCCGGGGGCAAGGCACTGCCTGTTGTTGGAGACGTACGTAAGGAAGCAGATGTTCAGGCTGCCGTAGATGCAACGGTGCACGAATTTGGTGGGATCGACATCGTCATCAACAACGCTTCCGCGATTAATCTAGAGCCAGCAGACCAGATCGATATGAAACGCTACGATCTGATGCACGATATCAACGTACGCGGCACATTCTTGCTGACACGAACTGCCCTACCACACTTGAAGAAATCTGCGGACCCACGCATTCTCAGTCTGTCCCCTCCGCTGAATGTGAGCCAGAAGTGGCTCGGGGCAGCACCTGCCTACATGATGGCCAAATACAGTATGAGCCTTGCGGCCTTGGGTATCGGGGCACAGCACCAGATTCCAGCGATCTGTCTGTGGCCAAGAACCACCATCCAGACCGCTGCGGTGCAATATGCTTTGGGTGGTAGCGAAATGTATGGGCGCTCGCGGACCCCAGAGGTCTATTCAGACTCGGCACATGCCGTCCTGACGGCAGAGCCGACAAAATATGCTGGTCGCACCATGCTTTGCGAAGACGTGCTGGAAGATGCAGGCGTGACCGACTTTGCCAAATACTCACCTGGCATCGACCCCAGCGAGCTAGAAAAAGACATCTTTGTCGATTAACGGAATCTACTAGGGTGTGGTCCAAGGCGTTTGCCTTGGACCACCTGTGTTTAACCACGAGAAAAGGAACGACGATGCGGGAACTCACGCTTGCTACCCTGGCGAGAACAGTGGAGAGCAACGCTACCGTTATCGTCGACTTCTGGGCCCCATGGTGCACCACCTGCATGCGGTTCAGCCCGATCTTTTCGGATGTCGCAGCACAATTCGACGACGTGGTTTTTGCAACTGTCAACACCGATCAAGAACAAGAACTAGCCGCCATTATGGGGGTGCGTTCGCTCCCTACACTGATCGGGTTCCGCAACGGAAAACACGTCTTTGCGAAATCGGGACTCACCACCCGGCGCCAACTCGGTGAAGTGATCGATCAGATCCGAACGCTGACACCTGAGCAGACCTAACCCTGCTTATGACGGATCGAGTTATCCACAATTGGGCTGACACGGCCACCTGCGGCCTGTGCGTCTTGCAAACTCGTGGTATCCAATCAAATCTCGGATACACCAGGAGTTGCCATGACCACCCCACAACCGCTGAACCTCACCCCGAGAGCCTTTACCCGACGTGAGAAAACCATCCTGCGACAAGATGTAAAACGGTTCCAAAAAATCGGCCGGGACCACGGCGTGATCACCTTTGAGGACTACGCTTATTTCGTTACAGATCGTATGAAACGTGATGGGTTCGGACAGCTCACGGAAAATTCGCTTGCTCTGCTGCGTGGATTCATCAGCTACTTCGGCGAAGAACTCATGCATGAAACCACACTTGCTCGACTGGCTACTGACCTGACCGTGACGCAATCCGCTGCCCAGGAAGTACAGCAGCTCTGGAACTCGGTACCGGGACGATTGCTTGTGAACCGATTTGTCGGTCAACAGGTACTGGTTGCCGGGGTGATCCAAGATCGTGTCTTTGGCACAGATCCGTGGCCTATGCCGCTTGACGAAATCTTTGACCAGATCATCGATTGGAACCAGGGCTATCTCATCAAGGATGAGGTCGAGACCCGTTGGGTTATCGGCAATGACATCGAGCCAGAAGACTACCTTGCAGCGTAGCGTGCGGTGCGCCAAGACCACTAGCTATGCCAGACTGCTGTTTAACGGATCCCGTTGACAACGTCGCAGCAAAGGAGTGTTGATGGCTGATCACCATACTCATCATCCCCATGGAGCACCGACCGCCGATGAACATCAGCGTGAAGGGCACGATCAGCATGACCACAGCGGGCATCATGACCACGGTGATCATGTAGCTCAATTCCGTCGACTGTTCTGGATTAACCTCATCATTGCTATCCCGGTAGTGGCGTTCTCACCGATGTTCGCCAGTCTGCTTGGCTATACGGTTCCAGGTTGGTCACTGTGGATTTCACCGCTGCTAGGTACTGTCATGTATGCATGGGGCGGCTGGCCGTTCCTAACCGGTGCAAAAGATGAGATCAAAGCCCGCCAACCGGGCATGATGCTGTTGATTAGCCTGGGCATCACCGTAGCCTTCTTCGCCTCATGGGCGGCAACGCTTGGCATCATCGATCAGGAACTTGAATTCTGGTGGGAACTGGCCCTGCTGGTGGTGATCTTGCTGTTGGGGCATTGGATCGAAATGCGTTCCCTGGAGCAGACTACCTCTGCTCTCGACTCACTTGCAGCCTTGCTTCCTGATGAAGCAGAGCGCGTTGAAGGGCAAGACATCGTTACGGTTGACCCAGCCGCGTTACAGGTTGGCGATGTTGTGGTGGTTCGTCCCGGGGGTAGTGTGCCAGCCGATGGCGAGATTGTTGATGGTCGTGCGGCCATGAATGAATCTATGCTCACCGGCGAGTCACATTCGGTCACCCGGGGCGAAGGCGAAATCGTGATTGCTGGGACGGTCGCTACCGATTCTGGATTGAGAATACGAATCAATGCGATCGGTGATGACACTACTCTGGCAGGCATCAATCGTCTGGTTGCTGATGCCCAGGGTTCCTCATCTCGGGCGCAACGGATTGCAGACCGTGCCGCAGCTCTGCTCTTCTGGTTTGCACTGGGTGCTGCTGCCATGACCGCCATCGTCTGGTTTGCGATCGGTGAGCCAGATGCCGCGATCGTTCGTATCGTCACCGTGCTAGTCATCGCCTGTCCACACGCACTTGGTCTTGCAATCCCACTGGTCGTCTCCATCGCCACCGAACGTGCAGCACGCGGGGGAGTGCTCATCAAAGACCGCCTGGCGTTGGAATCCATGCGCCACGTTGACGCGGTGCTGTTTGACAAAACTGGCACTTTGACCAAAGGCGACCCGGTCGTCAATGCGGTCGAAACCACAGGTGATTTTGACGAAGGCACCGTGCTTGTGCTGGCTGCAGCGGCAGAAGCAGATAGTGAGCATCCGCTTGCAAAAGCTATTGTTGGCGCGGCTAACCAGCGAGGTCTCAAGGTGCCATCAGCCACAGGATTCGCCTCCTCACCGGCCGTGGGAGTGACAGCCACGGTCGATGGGCACGAAGTGCGAGTAGGTGGACCCGCACTGCTGGAAGAAACTCAACAGCCTGAAATTCAGGCAGCAGATAGCTGGCGTACCGAAGGCGCCATCATCTTGCACGTGCTGCGCAACGGCATCATGATCGGTGGGCTGAAACTTGCCGATGAAATTCGTCCTGAGTCCTACGATGCAGTCAATGCACTGCACCAAATCGGTGCAGAAGTTGTGATGATCACCGGGGATGCAGAAGCAGTGGCTCGTGCCGTTGGAAGCGAACTTGGTATTGACCGAATTTTTGCCGGCGTACGTCCGGAAGATAAGTCCGCAAAAGTTTCCCAGCTGCAGGATGAAGGCAAACGTGTGGCTATGGTTGGTGACGGTGTCAACGACGCCCCGGCTCTTGCCCAAGCAGACGTTGGTATCGCTATCGGTGCAGGTACAGACGTAGCGATCGCTTCGGCAGGGGTGATCCTGGCCAGTTCGGATCCTCGCTCCGTCATTTCAGTCATCGAACTCTCCCGAGCTGCATACGTAAAGATGAAACAGAACCTGTGGTGGGCTGCTGCATACAACATCTTGGCTGTTCCGTTAGCCGCGGGTATTTTGGCGCCCATAGGATTTGTGCTGCCGATGTCAGTCGGCGCGATCTTGATGTCGCTGTCCACGATCGTGGTCGCACTCAACGCGCAGCTGTTACGCAGGATTGATCTCAATCCGGCAGCCAGCACCCAGGCTGTACTCCAGGATGCATAAGGGCGAGGTCCTAGAGTTTAGTTGCAACTAGTCGGATGGCTGGGTTCGTGGCTGCCAATTCGGCCACTGTTTCAAGAATCATGTCGTGCATTGCGCCAGCTGCTCGGCTGAGCTGCACATCTTTGCGATGTGCAAGGGCAATCGTTCGGGTTAGTGAAGGCTCGATCAGCCGACGCGACGCTAAACCAGGTCGGTCCAGCAGGACGGTTGCAGGAACCACGGCAATACCAAGGCCGCGCTCAACGAAACGCAGCACAGCATCCATTTCAGCGCCCTCAAGAACGATATTGGGTGCTAAGTCGTGTGAACGATAAGCGCCCATCGTGGCGGCGCGAAGGTCGTAGCTTTCCGAAAAGACGATTTGCGGTAGAGCTGCCAGCTCACTCAGTGAAAGCTCTGCCTCGTGGTCTGCGAAATGGGATGATTCGGCTGAAACGACCACGAGTTCTTCGACGAATAGTGGTGTGTGTTCGAGACTTTCCGCTGAGGCAGGATCATGTTCCGAAGCAACGATCAACGCAAGATCTAATGTTCCTCCGACCAGTTCATCTAGCAAATGATGCGATCCAGATTCTTGCAGGTGTAGGTCCACACCCGGGTACTTCTGGTGATACGGCCCGACGACCTCAGCCACCACAGAAACGCACATGCTCGGTGGCGCTCCGAGCCGGACCCTGCCGCCACGTAAGCCAGCCATTTCTTGCATCTGGAAGCGGATATGTTCAGCATCAGCCAGCATGCGAGAAGCTACCGGCAGCAGAGTTTCTCCGGCGGCTGTCAATGTGATGTTGCCCCTAGCGCGGTTAAAAAGTTCGGAGCCAAGTTCGGTTTCCAAAGAGGAGATATGCCGGCTCAAGGTCGGTTGGGCAACGTGTAATTCCGCTGCTGCGTTGGTGAAATGGCTGGTTTCGGCCACGGCGAGGAAACTGCGCAGCTGTTCAAGATTCATAGCAATAGCATATATGCATTGAAACGAGCCAGATAATTCATTGGACTGATCGTGTGGGTGTTCTTACCGTGGGAGCATGTTGAAGAACAAAACCCAAGAACAGCAAATTTCCACCAGTGTCTTAGTGATCGGGACCGGAGGGTCAGGCCTGCGTGCCGCAATCGAACTCGCCGAACTCGGTGTCGATGTTCTAGCGGTCGGTAAGCGCCCACGTCACGATGCGCACACCGCATTGGCTGCAGGCGGCATCAACGCGGCACTGGGAACCATGGATGAAGAGGACTCCTGGCAGCAGCACGCAGCCGATACGATCAAAGAGAGCTACCATTTAGCGGACCCACAGACAGTGGAGATCGTAGCCAAAGGTGCAGAACAAGGCATCGCAGATCTGGAACGCTACGGCATGGGCTTTGCACGCGAAGAAGACGGTCGAATATCGCAGCGATTCTTCGGCGCCCATAGCTTCAGGCGTACCGCATTTGCAGGCGACTACACAGGCCTGGAAATCCAGCGCAGCCTGGTCAAACGCAGTGAGCAACTGGATATCGCCATCCATGACACCATCTACGTTACCGATATCCTCACTTCAGGTAATACAGTATTCGGAGCTTACGGTTTTGATGTCAACGAAGGTAAGCGATACCTCATCCACGCCGACGCTGTCATTCTGGCAGCGGGAGGACACAACCGCATTTGGCGTCGTACCTCCTCTCGACGCGATGAGAATACGGGCGACTCATTTCGCTTAGCTGTCGAAGCAGGCGCTCGGCTCCGCGATCCAGAACTCGTCCAGTTCCACCCATCCGGAATCATCGAACCAGAAAATGCGGCGGGCACACTCATCTCAGAAGCAGCCCGCGGCGAGGGTGGCATTCTGCGCAATGCCCTGGGGGAACGGTTCATGGAACGCTACGACCCAGAGCGAATGGAACTGTCGACTCGTGACCGGGTAGCGCTCGCAGCCTATACCGAGATTCAAGAAGGCCGGGGCACCGAAAATGGCGGTGTCTGGCTCGATCTATCCCACCTACCAAGAGAACTGATCCTGGAACGGCTGCCGCGTGTGTACCAAACCATGATGGAAGTCCAGATGCTGGATGTGACGCGCCAGCCTATCGAGATCGCACCGACCGCACACTATTCAATGGGCGGCGTCTGGGTGCGACCCGAAGACCATTCCACAGATGTCTCTGGTCTATATGCCATAGGGGAAGCCTCCAGTGGACTGCACGGTGCGAATCGTTTGGGCGGTAACTCGCTGATCGAACTGCTGGTATTTGGGCGCATCGTCGGCCAGGCCGCTGCAAAATATTCAACTCATCTCGCGGCACAAACCCGGTCGGCCCAAGCTGTGGCGAAAGCACGTGGGGAAGTTGACCGTCTGCTTGCCGCCAACGGCACAGAAAATGTTCGTGCGCTGCAGCGTGCAATACGCGACATGATGACCCAATGCGCCGGTGTAGTCCGAACGGAAGAGGGGCTCATCGCTGGTCTACAACAGCTCGCTGATATTGAAACTCGCATGGCAAACATCGGGATTCACCCTGACATCGCTGGATTCCAGGACCTCGCGCACGCGTATGATCTCAAGTCCTCGGTACTGTCGGCGCGTGCCACTCTGGAAGCAGCACTAGAGCGCCGAGAGACGCGCGGCTGCCACAACCGCAGCGATTATCCGCAGATGCACCCGGACCTGCAGGTTAACCTGGTGTGGTCACCAACTGAAGGCATCACCCGAGAAGAAAACGCACCGGTACCAGAAGACATTAGTGCCCTGATCCGGGAAGTGAGCGCCGAAGGCAAGCTCGTCGAATAAACCACCCAAACTGACCGGTGGTGCGCTACCAAAGTAGACCACCGGACAGCCGGTATTCTGCTGTCAATTTCAAAAACAGGCATACGTGGACTCGAGGCAATTTCGACAAGGTAGAGTAGCAGCCGTGTCTTTATCAATAGGTTTTGTCGGACTGCCCAACGTAGGCAAGTCAACGCTCTTTAACGCCCTTACCCGCCAGACGGTTCTCGCCGCGAACTACCCGTTCGCGACCATCGACCCCAACGTTGGAATAGTCGATCTCAAAGACCAACGCCTGGACCAGCTCGCAGGGATCTTTGGCTCTCAAAAAATCTTGCCAGCGACCGTATCGTTCGTTGACATCGCCGGCATTGTCAAAGGTGCTTCCGAAGGTGAAGGCCTCGGAAACCAGTTCCTGGCAAATATTCGTGAGTCCTCGGCTATTGCCCAGGTCGTCCGCGTTTTCGAAGATTCCGACGTCATCCACGTCGACGGCGAAATCGACCCGGCTTCGGATATGGAAACTATCAACACCGAGCTGATCCTTGCCGACATGCAGACCTTAGAACGTGCTATCCCGCGCGTTGAAAAAGAGGTCAAGGGCAAGAAAGCCGACAAAGCCGTTCTGGATGCCATGATCGCAGCCCAGGCTGTTCTGGAACGCGGCGACACCATCTTCTCTTCCATCGATTCCGACAAACTGGAGATGGAACATCTGCAAGAATTGAACTTGTTGACCGCTAAGCCGTTCATCTACGTCTTCAACTCTGACGACGACATCCTGTCGGACGAAGCTAAACAGCAAGAGCTTGCTGATCTCGTCGCGCCTGCACGTGCAGTCTTCCTCGACGCCCAGTTCGAATCCGAACTCGTCGAAATGTCAGAGGAAGAAGCCCAAGAAATGCTCGAGATGGCCGGCCGTGAAGAATCCGGTATGGACCAGCTCGCCCGCGTTGGCTTTGAAACTCTCGGCCTGCAGACCTACCTGACTGCAGGTCCAAAAGAAGCACGCGCGTGGACCATCAATAAGGGTGATACTGCTCCGGAAGCGGCCGGTGTTATTCACACGGACTTCCAACGTGGCTTCATCCGTGCCGAGATCGTGTCGTTCGCGGACTTGCTCGATGCTGGTTCAATGGCAGAAGCCAAAGCAAAAGGTAAAGTTCGTCTGGAAGGTAAGGATTACCTGATGCAAGATGGCGACGTCGTCGAATTTCGATTTAACGTTTAATCGCTCATGCCGCCCGTCATTATCTCCTGAACTTTCTGCACGTATTCGGAGAAGGCTACACGACCCAGTGGAGTGAGTGAGGCCCACATACGCGGACGACGGCTAGATTTCGCCACCTTGGACTCCAGCTTGACGTAGCCAGAGTCAACTAGCACCTTGAGCTGCTTACTCGCGACGGAATCTGATACGCCCAGCTCATCGCGAATCACCCCGAACTCGACTGTACTGGTGGATGAAAGCATCGAGCAGATCGCAAGTCGCTTCGGAGCGTGGATCGTTTCGTCTATATCGAAATTCATTTAGAGACCGACTGCTTTCGACCTGCTTCTACGATCTCACGGTCGATCCGTGATCCAGTGAACGTCGTTGTGGCGGCGCTGACCGTTGCTGCGAGGAATATGACTAGCGGGGTGTCAATGTTGTGCGCCCAAACGGCGACGAGAGCACACGTTGTTCCGACGGTGAAGAGCAAGACTGCATAGATAGTGGCGCGCGAAGAGGGGTAGGTTGGCGGCATGGTCACACCGCGCTTCCGGGTGAGCGTGGCGGCCCAAAAGGCGGTGATAACTACCACTATCAGGCCAGTGTATACAGACCATTGCAGCCCCGCCGCCATTGCTGCGATCGGTGTAGCCCAAAGTAGACCTAAACAGGCGTACGCAACGAAAGTGCTATGCAGACGTTGACCCATACGACTTTGGTACCTGGAGATAAGATCGAGTCGGTGGGCGGCTGATGAAGGGTTGAATCTTTCCATGTTGGAAAGATAGCACAGTCTTTCCATTATGGAAAGTTCCAAACATTAGGCTGCTGGTACAGGCCGCGTTGGGTTGGTTGCGTGTGAAGTTGGTTGAAATTTCCGCTTGACCGTGTGTCCGTAGTGAGCATTGCGTTGTTGGACTCCAGGCTCAAGGCATAACGTAAGTCTTGTTCGGAATGCGGTCGAATTCCGGTTTAACGTATAGCGTTATTGACGCGTTGCGTTAAGTGCGACATGCTGGTGAAGTGATCAGGTCCTTCGCCGACAAGGCGACCGAGCGGCTGTGGCACCGAGAAAAGGTGCCCTCGATCGATCCCCGTGTCCAGAAGGCAGCTATTCGAAGGCAGCTATTCGAAAGCTGGCGCAGATCAACGCGGCTCGATTTCTCGACTCGCTCCGTGTGCCGCCCGGCAACCGGTTAGAATCGTTGAAGGGCAACCGTGTGGGGCAGCACAGCATTCGTGTCAACGATAAATGGCGAATCTGTTTCACTTGGGCAGAAGGAGGTGCCGAAGATGTCGAACTCGTCGACTACCACTGAGAAGTGGGATCCCGTTCACCCTGGTGAGGTTCTTATGGAGGACTTCATCGCAGGTTTCGGAATCACGCAGAACAAGCTGGCTGTATCCATCGGCGTGCCGCCGCGCCGCATCAATGAAATCGTTCACGGCAAGCGTGCGATTACTGCTGACACGGCGCTGCGCCTTGGCCGCTATTTCGGGATCGATCCGCAGTTCTGGCTTAATCTGCAGGCGCAATATGAGTTGGAGCTCGCCCGGAACCGAGTGTCTGAACAAATCGCGGCAATCAAGCCGCTCCAAGCCGCGTAACGGTCGGGCTGAACGCGTCGCTTTGCTGGCGACCAGTGGCATGTTGGTACTCATCGAGGGGTTCGGGATCACGCAGGCCAGGCTCGCCGCAGCGATCGGGATGCCGCCAGGTCGGATCAATGAGATCGCGCATAGAACGTAGTCGTATGTAAGATCGCCGATGCTAAGGGGCGCGCGAGCTTTGGTTAGAACAACGGCCACGGGACCGCAGGCATATCACCGCGCGGTGCGGGGAACTGCCCGGTTTCGCGTAACCCGGTACAACGAGCAGCCAGAGCAGAAATTTCATCGCCACTGACGAGTTTGACTAAGTCTTGACCAAGCTCCCCGGATAACGCATCGCTGAGCAGGTCGATGCTGTGTAATTCTTCGTCGGCTAGTGGTTCATCAATCCAACCCCAGAGCACGGTGCGGAGCTTATGTTCAACATGAAAACTCAGCCCGTGATCCACTCCGTACCGATGCTCGCCGGGCATGGGGAGGATATGATCGCCCTTCCGGTCGGCGTTGTTAATCAGCGCGTCAAATATAGCCATACGGCGTAATGCTGCAGTGTCTTCGTGCAACAACGTGACGTCTTCACCGTCGCCGTCTTGGCCGTGCAGAACTGCTTTCCAACCGGTGGAGGGCACCTGCTGCGTCGGCAGCAGTTCTACTGGATGTTGTGTGGGATCTGCCTCTTGCCACAGCTGCACCATCCCTTGACCAAAGCGGCCATCTCGCAGCCATGTCTGTGGGACTAGACTCCAGCCCAGGGCTTCAGATACCAGATAGGCGGCTACCTCCCGGTGGGCCAACGTTCCGTGCGGGAAATCCCACAGAGGTTTCTCACCGGCGATCGGTTTATAGACGACGCTTATATCTCCGATGCTCCCAAAGAATGTTGCATTGGAGGCCGTGGTGATACGACCGGTGAGTTCCAGCTCTGCGGTGAGCAGTTCTGAGGCCGACATTACAATTCGGACCCGGAGCAGGTGTGTCCGTCGGGATCAATTGGGTGACCACAGTTGGCACAAATTGGACGACCTGCGGCCACGACTTCTTGGGTCCGTTTGGCAAATGCACGGGCCATGCCGACTGGCATACGCACTCGGAGTAGCTCCTCAGACTCTGGTTCTTGCTGGGGAAGTTCCTCTTCAACGTCAGCATCGGGGAAAGCGTAAGCCTCTAGCACCACCTGGGACATGGTGGGATCCCAGCCGAGGTTCATGGAGCCGACCCGGAAGAGTTCGACCACTTCTTCCAGTGGTTCATTGTCAACGAGTTCCACGGGGGTATGCGCCGGCACGCTGTGTGGATTGCCGTCCAGGGTGCTGAGTTCGTCTAGCATCTCGTCGAACATTTCTGCTACCAGCGCCGCATGCTGTTTCTCGAGGGTGATGCTGGCTAACTGCGCTCCGGCACGCGCTTGTAAATAGAAGGTGCGTTCACCGGGTCTTCCGATGGTGCCGATAACAATGCGATCGGGCCAATTAAACTCGTGGACTGTAGTGGGCATTTTAATATCCTAGACCGGTTGCGTTCATGATGCTTGGTGACCTGCTCCTCCGCCTACAGGAGCCTGAGAATGCTGTATTCCAGGAGCAAGCCAAGACAGATCTCCGGACTCGGTGTTGACCGAGTACACTCGCGGGCCATTTGCGCTGTAATGCACAATTGAGGCAGAAGCCGGGCCAACGCTGAGCCGTTGAAAGAGGTCAAGGTGCATCCCTAAGGCATCGGCGAGGATGGATTTAATAAGGTCCCCGTGGCTGACGGCTGCCCATACAGCGCTTGTTCCGTGCGCAGCTTCGAAGGCTGCGTCGTGATGTCGAATGGCCGACACCGCCCGTGCTTGCATTCCGGCCATGGATTCGCCATCTGGGAAAGTCACCGCTGACGGGTGTGACTGCACCTGCGACCATAGCTTTTCAGTTGCCAATTCGGTCAGCGAACTGCCTTGCCAGATACCGTAATCACATTCGGTCAAGTTGGTTTCGGTCAGCAGATCGGGTGGTGCCGCCTGGCGGTCCAGGAGAGCCTGGGCGGTCTGAACACATCGTTCCAGCGGGCTGGAAACCACGCCGGCTAGCGGTAGTGGAGCTAAGCGATCTGCGGTGTGTGCGACCTGTTCGTGTCCGGTCTCATCGAGTTTGACCCCGGGGGACCGGCCTGCCAGCACTCCGGTGGCATTGGCTGTGGTGCGGCCGTGCCGCACAAGAATAACTGTGGCCATGTACCCAGCCTAACCACGACCCCGTGACAAGGCGACTCCTCAACCGTTCGTCCGAACTGTTGTTGGTCTGATCGAAGCAGGCATCGAAGATGCCCATCAGGGGACTCCAGCAAGGCTACGATGAAATAGCTGGCTGAAAAATAAGCTCTCGTGACTTAACGACAAATATATCGACCTGTCCTACACGAAATCGCTAGATTAGAGTCACTGTCAACTACTGAATGGGTACTATGTCTCGCTCCATCACTCACAAAATAGTCCTAGCCTCAGCCATGATCACTGGTTTGGTATTGTCTGGGTGCTCTTCTGATGAAGAAGTTTCACCCGAGATAAAGCCGGTTACCAGTGACGCGGCCACCGAACCAGAAAACGACATTCAAGTTCCCGACTCGTCAGCAACCCAAGAAGTCCCTGCGACAGACGGCGATGAATCACAGCAGCCGGGTATGGAAGATGCATTGACCGAACGGGAGCAGTTCATGGAGGATCAACAGCTCCCACTGGATGGTTCGCAGCTATCGGCCGTCACGCCAGAGCAAAAACAATTTATCGAAGAGCAGCGTACTCACGTTGAGGAACAGGGCGGAGTGTGGAGCCCTGAGGCCGAGAGTCTGACGTTAGCTTTGACCGCTGATGCTTGTGAAACAGCAATCCTGAACAATCACGAAACCGAGGCGTCAACGGTTCAAATGCATATCGATACGTCGCCGCTGTTTCTCAGCCAGATTCCGGAAACACTTTCGGAGGCTGAACAAGCTCAGGCTCAGATGAGCATGGCAGACATTATGGTGTACGGCATGCAGCATATGTGTCCCGAGGATTTTCAGCAGTGGAGTGATGCTGTGATGGAACTACATCCGGAGTACTACGGTTCGCAGCAGTGACGTTCTCTAGAGACTCTCAGGTATGGTGAATACGACCTTTGATTTGCTCGTATCCGTTAGAGGAGGCTGTAGTCATGAGTTTTAATGTCTATCTTTCCGGTGAGATCCATACCGATTGGCGCGACGAAATTCAACGTGGTGCGCAAGCCGCTGGCTTGGACGTGGTATTCACAGCGCCGGTGACCGATCACCCCGCTAGCGATGCTGCTGGCGATCACCTGGGCAAGCCGGATAACCAGTTCTGGCGCGACCATCAGTCTGCAAAAGTCAATGCGATTCGTACACGCACTCTGATTGAGAACAGCGATTTCGTGGTGGTCCGTTTTGGCGATCAGTACAAGCAATGGAACGCTGCCTTTGACGCCGGCTACTGTGCAGCGCTTGGCAAGCCGTATGTCACGCTGCATGACGAGGACATCGTTCATCCGCTCAAGGAAGTCGATGCTGAAGCGCAGGCCTGGTGCACAACCACCGATCAAGTAGTAGAGACCTTGCGGTATGTGCTCAAAGCCTAGAACGTATTCATCACTGTGGTGGTTGAACATGACTTGCCAGGATGACGCGCGACTGTTTGGGTGGGCCATGAAGTCCAACATCAAGGACTCAAGGAGGTCTGTATGACTGAAAACCTCAATGGACACACCATTGCCTTCGTTGCTACCGATGGCGTTGAACAGGTGGAACTCACTTCGCCGTGGGAGGCCGTGAAGAACGCCGGAGCAACCCCTGTGCTGGTCTCAGACAAGCAAGGCAGCATTACCGCAATGCAGGGCGATTGGGACCACGGGGATACTTTTACCGTGGATCGCAGCGTTAGCGAAGCAAAAGCTGAGGACTTCGATTCCGTCGTGCTACCCGGTGGCACGTTGAACGCAGATACGCTGCGGACCAACGAAGACGTATTGCACTTCGTGCGCGAGTTTTTCTCCGCAAAGAAACCGGTCGCATCCATTTGTCATGGCCCGTGGTTGTTAATCAACGCCGGAGTCGTCGAAGGGCGAAAGGTCACCAGCGTCGATAAAATTTCTATCGACCTGAAAAACGCGGGTGCGAACTGGGTTGATCAGGAAGTTGTCGTCGATAACGGTCTGACAACGTCACGTAACCCGGGTGACCTTGAAGCATTCAACGCCAAACTCATTGAAGAAGCTGCGGAAGGTAAACACCGCCAGTAAACCTGCGCGACATGATCATCCGCTAAGCGAAAAATCCTTGAGGCCCGTTACCTGCTGATTGGTAGCGGGCCTTTTGCGTGCCACTACAACTCCCTAGAGTTCCGCCCCACTGTTGAGACCAATAGCTTGATTGCTACGATGATTGCCATGTGGCAATCATCGGATAGCAAAGCGTTTGCGTTAGCAATACAACAGGCACAGAAATCCTTCGAGGAGGGTGGGCTACCCATCGGGTCCACGCTCGTTGATGGCAACGGCGAGATTATCGGGGTCGGACATAATCAGCGGGTACAGTCAGCAGATCCGACAGCGCACGGTGAGATTTCATGTCTGCGCAATGCTGGACTTCGTAGCAACTACCTAGACTGCACCATCTTTACGACACTTGCACCATGCTCAATGTGTACCGGTGCGATCCTGCTTTTCAAAATCCCACGGGTTGTTGTTGGCGAAGCGACGGCCTTCAAGGGAGACCTAGATAAGCTTCACGAGGCAGGTGTTGAAGTCATCATCATGGAAGATGCGCAGTGTATTGAACTCATGCAGCGCTTCATGGCAGATAATGCAGAAACCTGGAAAGCAGATATCGGCGAAGGGACTATCGCGGAACCAGAGCGAGGTGTGCACCGCGATGGCATCACCTGAAAACATTCTGCTGTACCTTCCCAAAGAGGAAGAACAACAGGTGCGCGAAATTTTTGCCAGGCTCCAGGAGCGTGGCTTTCCTACACAACACCAGACCCCGCACATCACCATTACATTTTCGCCATCAATGGCAGACGATGTTGTGGAACGTGCCGCAGCGTTACTACCACCGGTAATCCCCGCCAGTTTTCGCAGGGTCGGCACCGTCGTCTTCGGCACGAAACGAAAACAGACCGTTGCGTGGCTGCTTGAAACCACGGATGCCTTGGAGATTGCAGCTCGGGAGATTAGCGCGATGAACCCGGACGGTCGGGGACCGCGGTGGAATCCGCATTTGACGGTTGGACTGCGGCTACCGCGTGAGATGGTGCCAGATTATATGCGGGCGCTCGACGAGGTCACGCCGCCTCGTTTCAAAGAACTCACTGCCGTACAAGCGGGGTTCTGGCAACCAGCGACCCAACAAGCGACTGTCCTGCCCGGGTGAAGCCTCGGCTGCCGTGTAATGACACGCCTATCTGATAATTTCGTGATCAGTGTACGAATTCGACACTGTGTAGAAATCATCGAGTAGGCTGAAGTATATGGATTTTCTTTATGCACTCTTCTTATTCTTGCACTTCGTAGGTGCAGCTGCCTTGCTTGGTGGCTGGTTAGCACACTTTAGAACCCCCACTGTCGGTTACTGGCAGCATCTTGGTGCCTGGCTCCAGCTCATCAGCGGTCTCATGCTGGTTGGTCTGGCGGAAATGACAGCCGGTGATGATGGCGCGGGTCTAAATCACATGAAGATCGGTGTCAAAATCGTGATCTTGGTTGCCATCCTGGTCGCCGCAATCATCGGTCGACGGAAGGTGAAGCGCGGTGAAGAAGTCTCCACGGGTATTGCGCACGCAGTCGGTGGAATGACACTTATCAACGTCGCGATCGCTGTTTTTTGGTAAATCTTCATTTGGCGTCGACGCAGTAGGGCCTCGGTCATGCACAATGCATGACGGAGGCCCTTTGCTTTAACGTCTCTGGCCTTCAGCTGCGGTATTTGGCGGAAATCGTTGTGATACGAGCACAGCGAGCCTGTGCTGTCGGAAGCACGATTGCTACCAAGGCAGTCTGATACACGCGTTAGAGAAGAGCGTGGACAAACTGGAGTCGTGAGAGATGTGAATTGGTGTTTTTACGGAGCCGTATAAACGCGGTGGGGGAGTGCTTGACCAGGACGGTTACGAGCCAGGAGAGCAGTAGAGGTGGAGCCTGGTCAGTAATTCACCGTTGGCGCAAGCCGAGCGGTTCAACGCTAAACCGATTCCCAGATATCATCACCACGAGCTACAACGTCGTAGCCGCCGTCAGCAAAAATGATCTGACCGGTCATGCTGGAGTTTGCCGGCGACAGCAGGAAGACGTGTACTGCGGCAATGTTTTGCGCTTCTGAGGGACCATTGAATGGGGTGGGCATTGCTTCCGCAGCCATTTTGCGGCCTTCATCGGAAGAGAAGAGTTCCTGGGTCATAGCAGTCTTTACTTGTCCCGGGCCTACAGCATTTATGCCGATACCGGAGCCTGCAAATTCATCCGTGGCGGCGATCTGCCGTATCCAACGGGAGATGGCGCGCTTAGAGCTCGAGTAGTTGGCGTAGCCTATTTCAGGGCCGCGCTCTGCGAGTTCCTTGCCAAGTGTGATAGCTCCATCGACGTCGCCAGCCAGCAGTAAGTTCACAAGTTCTGGACTGTTGTGCTGCAAGGTTGCTGCAGAACTTGTGACGCTGACTCGAGGAGAGTCTGCTTTGGCCAGCAGTGGTTGGAGCGCTTTGATCAGAGCAACTGTGCCGAAGTAATTGATGCGAAGTGACAGCTCGGTTGGCGCAGAGACACCTGCGTTAGCAACCAGGCCATGAAGTACGCCACCGGTCCGGTCGCTGATGTCTTGGGCAACTCGGGCTACCGTTTTGAGGTCGCCCAGGTCACCGGTGATATCACCTTCATGCAGGTCAACACGAATGACGTCATCGCCCTGGGCTTCCAATAACTCGGCAGTAGCTCTGCCAATTCCTGATGCGGATCCGGTAACCACGATGGTGCGTGTCATGAGTGTAGTATTCCCCAAATCTGTAGATGTCATGTGTTTTGCTCTGTGTGCCCTACTGATGTGTTTCAAACCATCCAGGCAGCCATATCAGCGTCTAGCACACACCCTAGCAAAGGACGCGCGGGTGGCCGCTAGCCCACCCTGCTCGCTCCCGACTATGCCACTGTCAGTTGGTTCGCGGTTGTCCGTCTGCTGTTGTGTTGCCGAAAGGCAGTTTCGGTATAGAACGATGCCCAGATGAGATCTCAGTAAAAGGCTGAAGAGGGCGTTCTGGACAAAATAGACTCTTCACCCGACCGTGAGGTAGTGCCGGATGGATTTTGAGACTGCACCCTAATCAGCGACCGTCATGGTACGAGCAGCAAGCACATGGTGCGATGTATTGCAGAACACCTGCGGTAGGTTAGGCGGCATAGAAGCACAATTCGGTGCAAAGACAATGCTTTCGTTGAACAGGTGCAAAGCTCGATGACAAAACCGTACTTGCCACCGTATTTCTCTGACTCGGTAGCCGCTAAAGCTGGTTGGCCCATTGGTCTTGCCCACCGCGGGGCCGATACCCAACGCGAAAATACGATGTCTGCGGTGCGTGATGCCGTCGACTTGGGTTTCAACTATATCGAGGTCGATGTTCAGGCCAGTGCTGACGGTAAAGTCGTGGTATTTCATGATGACCAGCTCGACCGGATCACCACGGGCCGCGGCAAGATTTCCCAGTACACATGGCAACAATTGACGAAACTCAAAGTGCTAGGACCCCAGCCGCGAAATGAACAGGTTGGAGAGCCACTGGTGCTCATGGAGGAGTTGCTCAGGGCGTTTCCGACTACTCGCTTCAACGTGGATCTCAAAGACCTGGCCTCAGCAGCCCCGATGGTGGAGTTGTTGCGGCGCACGGCAGCATGGGACCGTGTGCTCATCGCCTCATTTCGGGATTCGCATCGTCGGGAGTTCTTCGCGCAGATCCGTAGGACTGATCCCGTGGTGGCGTCATCTGGCGGAGTTGAAACAATCGCTAAATTATTGATGGCACATCATCTCGGAATCTTGACCAGCGTTGTCCGATTGCTGCGTAAAAATCTACCGCTGCACGCCATTCAGGTACCTATTCGGCAGGGACCGATTCGAGTCGTCACCAAACGGTTCGTAGCTGCGTGCCATCGGGCAGGCATCGCCGTGCACGTTTGGGTTGTGAACGATCAAGATCAGATGAGGCGATTGTTGGCGATCGGAGTCGATGGACTCGTGACAGATAACGGCCCTGGTCTTGCTGAAGTTCTTGAGGCACGTGATCAGTGGCCGCAATCGCCGTGAGGCCTCGTTGTAGGAAGCTGAATATGTCATCCTGGGGGTATGACACAGCTACTGGTGATTCATCATGCTCCGACCCAGAGCGTTCAGCAATTGCTCGACGCCGCCATAAGGGGAGCGAACCATCCAGATATTGAAGGCGTCGAAGTTACCTCAGTGCCGGCACTGGCATGGGCCCGAGGAGAGGCCGACGAAACCACGATCCAGCAGGCTGCCGGCTACTTAATCATTACGCCTGCCAATTTTGGCTACATGAGTGGTGCTGTCAAACACGTCTTTGACAGCACCTTCTTGAAGATTGGTGGCTCACTGGATGCATCTGGTGGTGCAAGTGGAAACAGTGGCATCATGCGCCGTCGTCCCTACGGGCTGGTGGTCCACGGTCGGTACGACACGACTGGTGCGGTGCGGTCGGTAGAGGGAATTGTTGGTGCGTTGGGGTGGCAACTTGCCGGTGAGGTGCCGGAGATTCGACGGGGGATGTTACCGAAGAGCATCTGGCCGCCGCTGAGGACCTCGGGGCTACATTGGCTATTCCAACTAACGGACTGGTAGATGCGAAAATCCCCCACGTGCGCACCAAGAAGCGTGGGGGATACAATGACTTTATCGGCTGGCCCTATGCAGGGTCTTCGGGAGATAGCTCGTGAGTGTAGGTGTTATCTATTGAAAGGAGCGCGTAGTCTCCAGTGGCGTTGGAAATGGCAAGCATCTGTGCAGCACCCTTCTGCTTTACGTCCTCGAGCAGCCGTGAATAGCGCTCGTTAGCGTCCTCGAAGTTCGCAAAAGTTTTGTGATACGTATAATTCGATTTCGTGTCTGTGAAATGTAATGTAGCCATATCGTCATAATATACAATGCGCCCGACATGTCTTACCAGTTGAGTGGCATTCTTGCACCAGCGATACCTGCCGCAAGACGAGGTACCAAGTATCAGGCACCGAATCGGTCTCAACAATATTGCCCGGTGAGGGAAGTTTCTGAGGTTAAAAAGCTCGGGCCCCGATGAAGAATCATCAGGGCCCGAGGCTTCGATATCGAGCGTTAGCGCGCTAGTGCGGCTTAGTAACGTCCGTATCCAATGACGTTGTTGTACTGGTTGTAGGTCGCCATGTTGTTGGTGGTTACACCGGCGCTTGGGTTGCGAGCGTGAGCAATCTGGCCACCGCCAACGTAGACGGCTACGTGGCTTACGCCACCGTTGCCGTAGAATACCAGGTCACCGGACTGTAGCTGGCCGGCAGAGATTTTCTGTGCAGAAGCGTACTGGGCTGCCGAGGTGCGTGGAAGGCTCTTGCCGTCCTGCGCCAAGGCGGTCTGGGTGAAGCTTGAGCAGTCATACACGTTACCGGCACCATTTGCGCCGAGACGGTAGGATGCTTGGCCACTGTTTGCCATGTTGGCTGCCCAGGAAGCACCTGAAGTCGAAGCGCTAGCAGTGTTGGTGGTCTGGCTGACGCGTTCGCTGTTGCTTGAGTCAACGCTGGTGTTGTTGGACGAGCTGCTCGAAGAGGTGTTGCTCGACGAGGATGAGCTCGAGTTGTTAGAGGAGCTTGAGCTCGAGGAGTTGGTGGAAGGTGCTGCAGCTGAGCTGTTGGAGGAGCGCGAGCTGGAGGAACCTGCACCAGGGATGGTCAGCTGGTCACCTGGGTAGATCCAGTGCGATGACAGACCGTTTTCGCTCATCAGGGCTGAAACGGAGGTGCCGTGCTGAGCTGCGATCTTGCCCAGGGTATCGCCAGACACAACGGTGTGTGTACCGCTGGCGCTGGAGGTCGTGGTAGCCGAGCTATCGGAGCTGGAGCTGCCTGGGAAGGACAGGTTCTGGCCTGGGTAGATCAGGTGCGATGAGAGACCGTTTGCCTCCATGAGACCCGAAACGGTGACGCCACTGTTCTGAGCAGCGATACCGCTGAGTGTGTCTCCGCTTTCGACGGTGTGGTTTGCGTGAGCTGGTGCGATACCGGCTACAGATACGCCTGCGAAAGTCGCGAAGCTGGCAACGCCAACTTTCATGGTGCGCATGCGGCGACCGCGCTGCTGGAGTTTCTCGGCTGCGATCCGTTCGCGGCGACTAGCGTAAATCATTAAATATTCCTTCGAAATGAGTGATCGTTCAATGTCTAAAATCGTCATTCTCGTCGGGCGCACCAACAGTGACGTTGTCTTTTTTCGGCCTATCGACGGAGCACACTCACCCTTGCGTCGTTACCGAACCGTGACTCAGTTTATCGTTTCGTTATCAAAAGGCAACCCATCGTGACTCTTTCGTGTCTCCAACACGATTCATGGGACCGAGAAAGCAGCTATTTTCCGACATGGAACAGTGCAGGAGCATCCAGGATGATTGAAACCTGACATCCGTAGGGCGTTCGACTAGGAATATACGCTCGAGGGGTTCACCCCAGGTGGCCCCGGGAATTTTTGCTGTGTCATGCGGGAGTTCGAGGTCACTCGATGGCGTACTTGGTCTCATTGCACGAAGGGGCAAGGCGTAGATAAGGCGGCCCTGGCAGTGGTCCAATCTTGAAATACTGCATTCGCTCTCGGCCAAATGCGTCGTTGCAGTGCGGGACTGTTCGCGGCGCCCGGCGAGCCCCCGTCAAAACTGGAGGGGCAAACCTTGGAGCTGAGTCAAGAGGCATTGCCTGCATGATGCTCGGCCCTCGGCAATGTGACGTCGTTAACCCCGTGTGTAAACCTTGCTGGCCGCCCTGGTGAAGCTTTGATGAACAGTAATCGAACTTCCCTTAGTTGCAGGTTATGCAAGTAAATTTGCGGTTAGCGTGAGCCACATGCTCATCACAGACCTGGTCAAAGATCGTGGACATCGGCTGACCGAAACTGACCGGAAACTCATAACCGTGTTGCAGTCGTACCCGGCCGAAGCTGCGTTTTGGAGTGCTGAACAGCTCACCGCGCCACTGAGACTTCATCAGTCTGCTGCGACGAGGTTGTCCCAGCGCCTGGGGTTCGAGGGCTACCCGGATCTTCGTGATGCTTTGCGCCAGGATTACCTGGGTGCCGATGGCCCTTCCCAGAGGATGAAGGGTCGTTTGGAACGCCAAGAGCACGACAGCGAGCTCCAAGAACTCGTTACCGGTGAAGTAGCCGCGCTTGAAGCATTGTCGATGCACGTAACTCAGGCCGAATTGGACATATTGGCCGAGCGCATTGTCGAGGCTGAAGTCGTCTACCTCTTCGGACAAGGCAACGCGAGCGTATTAGTTGAGCTCCTATCGCGTCGTCTCAATCGGTTTGGCATCCGTTCCACCCAATTAGTCGGCTCACGCAGGGATATCGCCGAGCGTGTCGCGCCCATGCGATCTGGAGACACACTGTTTGCGTTTGCATTTCGTCGCATGCCAGATGCGCTCGACAATGTACTGGAACTGACCACCCAAAACGACATCCACACGACGGTGCTCACCGACACGTTATTGACCATCCACCCGGATCCAGACGTGATCATTGCAGCGCCTCGGGGCCGCAGCGACGAATATCTGTCGTTGACCGTGCCGATGGCTATTTGCAATGGGCTGGTTTTGACCATCGCTCAACGCCACCCGGATATGGCACTGGGCAAATTAGATCGGCTCGGCGTGATCCTTGATCACTTCGAAGCATAACCACACCCCTGCCGACCCTCTCTCACGTTTGTAAAGGACACCATGAAAAATCTTCTCAAGGTCACGTCATTGTCATTAGCGGCACTCTTGCTTGCCAGTTGTGCAGGCACCAGCGAAGCCGATAGCGAGATTGGCACCGTAGACGCCAATGAACAGCATCCAGAATTTGCTGATATGAGCCACGACGAGCTCGTGGAAGCTGCTGAGAAAGAAGGTGAAGTCGTCGTCTACGCGTTCACCTCGCGCATCGCCACGGTCGCTGAGGAATTCGAAGCAGCCTATCCCCAGATCGACATTGTCGCCCATGACATCTCATCTAGCGAGCAGATCGAACGGCTGCGCTCCGAACACGACGCTGGAGCTGAAACCGCAGACGTCGCCTACGTCTCGGATGCACCGGTCGTGTGGAATGAGCTGCTATCCGATGGCGTACTGCAACGCTACGTTCCAGAGCGAGTTGAGGATGAGCTGGATGACCAATACAAAGATCCACTGCTGACCAACCGGTTATCAACTAAAGTGCTGATGTATAACGAGGAGGCGAACCCGGACGGGGCACCGGTCGAAAACCTCTGGGAACTGACGGAAGACAAGTGGGCTTCCAAGGTTGTTATGGTAGATCCGACCCAGCGCGGTGACTGCCTTGATCTGCTCACCGAAATGGTACTGCGTGCCGATGAGATGGCAGCCGCTTACGAAGAGCACTTCGGCGAGCCCATCGAACTGGATGAAGGCAACGAAAACGCAGGCTATCAATACATTGCAGATCTATACGCCAACGACGTGATCCTCTTGTCGTCAACCGACGATGTCAATGAAGCCGTTGGTGCGACCGGGCAAGAAGATGCACCAGTCGGGTTCACCTCGTATTCGGACCGTCGAGATCCACCGGGTGCAGAACCACGTGTCGAGCTGGTTGAACGCGTTGCTGCAGCATTACAGGACGAGTCAGTCCCTGCTGGGAATGTTTTGGTAGTCACTCATGGGGGAGTCATTCGTGCAGCGCTTGATGCGTTCATCGGGTTGAAAACCGAAAACATTGTGCCGGTATCACCTGCGAGTCTGACGGTCGTTGAAGTGACAGCAGGTGATCTGGTGCAAGCAAAGCTGCAGCACTATAACCTGAGCCCATCCTCTAAGAATATCCAGTTGCAGCCGGAAGCAAGGTGAATTCTTCTTCCATAGTTTGGGCGCCTGACTCATGTCGCACGGCTGTGAAACGTGCGTGGGTATTGGATGAGGAAACTCAATGAGTCCTTGCACAGAAACAAGTCGAGCTAGTGAGGTTGGTTTCTAGGGAGGCGCTACAGTAATTACCTCAGTGATGCGTAGTACTCGCCGAGAGTGCGGTGCCCGTGTAGCGCCCCGACCGAATCGGTTTGTATGCCTTCGAGGAAGAAGCGCGTCAATGAAGCCGCACGGGGACTGACGCGGTCGGTGAGCCAGACTGCCGAAGATGCCACGACACCGGGTATCGGGAGGTACCGTTCTTTACGTCCTAGCGTTTGGAAGGCCAGCTGGACAACCTGGCGGTAGGTGAGTACCTCCGGGCCGCCAACGTCCCATGTGCCGGCGTCGTCAGAAAGTTTGGCGAGGCAGAAGTCTGCAAGGTCCGCTCCGTGGATCGGGGAGAGCTGCACGCTCCCATTGCCTAGACCGAATGCCATGCCTCGACGGGCCACGTTGAACACTTCGGTGAGGTCGGAGAAGTAGGCGGAGGGGTTCACTATTTGAGCGCGTACCGATGATCGGCCCAACGCTTCCATGAAGGCATGTTTTGCTCGCGACACCGTCGAAGTCCCGGTTGCAGCATTCATAACGCCGATATACATGAATGTTTTCACGTCCTGTTGTTCGGCGAGTTTCAGGTAGTGAAGATTCAAGAGAAAATCGACCGTCCAGGGGTCAGCTTGCTGTCGGGTTACTCCCAGTGCTCGTTGTTTATCGCGTACGACTGCACGGACTCGGTAGCCACCATCGTGGAGTTGTCGCACGATGTGTCTGCCGGCGTAGCCTGTCGCGCCGAGAACAAGGACGCATTGCTGCCTATCCATGCGGGTAGCTCTTCGGTTGCTGTCGAGCGTTTGATCGCGTGCGACGTCGCACTTCCCTGATAATAAGAAGGATCGAACCCGGCCCAAAGAACAGCAGGCCAAGACCTCCTCCGATAATGGGCGCTAGTGGGCTGCGATGTCCCCAAGCTTCCGGAGCTAGCACACCAGACAAAAGCATGAACAGGCTGAAGGCTGTGAATAGGAGACACAGAATGATGCCGATGATGATTGAACCCTCAGAACCATCAGACTGACTCCGCTTGAGGATTCCGCCAAGGACGATTGCCGCACCAAATGTGATGCTGGTCAGAGCCATCCAACCACTGCCGATGAACAAAATGAACACACCACTTGCTGCGAACACCATGCCGAGGATGATCATGAGGATGGCGTCTCGACGTTCTTTTCGTAGGTTCTCCTGCATGTACGCGTACAACTCATAATTCGAGTTCATAAAGTACTCGAATTCCCGTTCAGGACGATTTTGTGTCATCGGATCACGTCGTTCTCAGTGTTGCCTGGGGAGTTTGATCGGGAGCTGGACTTTCGAACGAGTTTGACGATGAGGACGATCAGACCCGGACCAAAGAAAGCCAGGCCGAGCGTGCCTGCTATCAGGGCGTAGATGGGACTTCGGTGACCCTGGAAGTCTTCTGGTGAAACCACTGCATTGATGATCAGGAGCGCGCTGAGGATTACGAACAACACGCAGGCAATCAGGGCAACCATGAGCGAGCCGTCGGAGCCGTCTGCGTGGCTCCACCCGAGCACCCCGCCAAGTATGACGGTGAGACCGAACGCGATGCTCGTCAGGGCTAACCACATAGTGTCCGTAAACCAGATGAACACGCCACTTGCTGTGAACAGCACGCCGATGATGAACATGGCGATCGCTTTGCGGCGTTCTTTACGCTTGTACTTTTGTGCGAAGTTTCTGAATGCTGCGTTCATAGAAGTAGTTTATAGCTCGTCGAGGTCGGTCTACTTTTATCATATATCGATGGTCTGACCGTTGGCGGGGAGGTGGCCTTGAAAACTCACGGGTACGGCAGCTGCATGTATGACATCGGCACTATCTAGTGCGTGGAGGTGCAGATGCGGTTCGGTACTGTTGCCGGAATTTCCGCACCGGCCGATAACGTCGCCTTGATGCACCGTTTGGCCCGGCTGTATGGTGATGCTGTTTTGCTGCAGGTGACATAGCGCCACCACGGCCGTTCGATTGTTGAGATATGTGGTTTCGATCAAGACGTGATTGCCAACGATGGCATGTATGCCGCGTGCTAGGCGGCGTCGCTGTGTGAGCGCGTATCCCACGGAGGGCAAGCCTCGATAGGCATTGTGATCGGTCTCGGAGTCGTGCGTTTGGACCACGGTACCGTCCACCGGTGAGGTGATGGTTCGACCAAAGCCGGTGAAGAGTGTTGGCGGTTCTGACCGAAAGAACGAAGCAACGGTATATGGTGCGGAGCTTCCATGCTCATCGACAGGTACAAAGTCGATGGCATAGGACAGCCCAAACATGGTTGTGCCGTGACTTGGCACCCGGTCGGCTGGGCTATTGCGAACCTGCCACCGGCCGGCGAAGGGATAGTGAAGCATCAATGTGCCCTGCATGTTCGCCATTGTGTCACTGATGGTGCGTGTTCGGTAGTGTCCCGAAGAGGAATCGCCTCAGAACGGTTGGGGCAACTCGGTTGGACATCTCGATCTAGAATAGTAAACGGAATCATCCCGTAGGAAAGATTGGACTATGCGGACATCACGCAATCTCGGTCGCAAGCATGCCGCTTCAGAGCATGGTGCGCCCGTGAGTAGGGCTCTGCGAGCATTTCTGGGATTTTTCGCGGCACCGCGAGTCAATATTCGCAGGGATTATCAAAAGATCCGGCGTCGTCAACGGAAACTGGCCGCACCCTTGGGCTCACCCTCAAGAGCCACTGATTACACAGTGGCATCGTCTCACGGGGACCACCTGATTCCGATCCGTGTTTTCCATCCCAAAGAACAACTGCGTGATGAAGTTCTCTTGTTTTTCCACGGTGGCGGATGGGTCACCGGCGGGGTCGAGAGCTATACGCCAACCTGTAGCCGAATGGCTGACCTCACCGGATGCACCGTGGTTTCGGTGGAGTACCGGCTAGCTCCGGAGCATCCCTTCCCTGCGGGATTATCGGACTGCTATGACGTAGCCCGAACCGTTATGGACCAGCCGCATCTGGTTGGTACTGACAACGCAGATAACATCGTGCTGGTCGGAGATTCTTCCGGGGGAAATCTGGCCGCAGCAGTCTCACTATTGCGTCGGAAACGCGGTGAGCGCGCGGCAACTCGGCAGATTCTGCTGTATCCCGTGACGCACTGGGATCACCGCTCGCTGACGTCGCCTTTTGAATCGGTGCGTGAACATGGTGAGGACTACCGACTCACCAACGTAGAGGTGCAGGACTACATGGCCCTATATGTGCCCAACCCGGCACAGCGTCGTGACCCACTGGTTGCACCGCTGATGGCCAAGGACCTCAGCGATCAGCCGAGCACCCTGGTGCTTTCTGCCGAATTAGACCTCTTGCGGGATGAAGGTGAAGCATATGGTCGGGCGCTGCAACGGGCTGGCAATATGGTGCGTATCCATCGGGTGGAAGAAGCTCTGCATGGGTTCATAGCATTGCCATGGATGGCCCGATCGGTTCGGGATGCTTATGAGCAGATCAATGACTTTCTTGGTGAAGAACGAAAAGGTGAGAGCCGTCATCGTGAGGAGAAGCCATGACGCGGCGCCACTGGGTTCGACTCGATAACGCTTCCAACATATTTCTGGCAGCGCGCAGCGAGACTGACTCCAAAGTATTTCGGATCAGTGCCGAGATGGACCACGAGGTAGAACCAGAGTTACTACAGACGGCCCTTGATACGACGTATGACCGGTACACGCTGTACCACGCCGTGTTGCGCCGAGCGATATTTTGGTATTACCTGCAGGATAGCGATCTGCGTCCTGAAGCGACCCCGGACGATCAGTACACATGTGCTGAGATTTATGATCCGCGGCGGCCTGGGCTGCTCTTTCGCGTTATATACCACTACCGGCGGATCAATCTAGAGGTCTTCCATGCCTTATCCGATGGCACCGGAGCGCTCTGGTTCCTCACCGATCTGGTGGCCGAATATACCCGGCTGCGCTACCGCCAGCAGGATGTCCCGGAGAGCACTGATACTGCTCAGTTGATCGCTCAACCCGGTGGGGCGGCTGAAGATGCGGTTGGTCGAGAGTTGGCAGAGGATAGTTTTAAACAATACTTCCGCGGTAAGAAACGTACGGAGCCGCACCGAGAAAAGTCACCGCCCAGCGTGCCAGCGACAAAGAAGGCGTACCGGGTTAAGGGGACTCGGACTCCCGATCACCGCACCCGTGCAGTGGAACTCACCATGCCGGCCAAAGAGGTCCTCGCGCTGGCACGATCCGAAGACATCTCGTTGACTATGTACCTGACCGCATTGTTTTTCGAATCTATTCGACGTTCCTCGGGTGGCATGGGCAAATCGCGTACTTTAGCGGCAACCGTGCCGGTCAACTTGCGCCAGTTCTTCCCGTCGGTATCGCCACGGAATTTCTTTGCAACCGTTCGAGTCGAACACACCTACGGTAAGGGCCCCGACGATATCGGTACGGTGGGCCGGGAACTTGATAACCAGTTCCGTCCCAAAGCTACCCCGGAGGCGCTGGAGAAAAAAGTGCGCCGCTTCGCCAGGTTCGAACGATCACCCATGCTGCGGATTGTGCCACGGCCCCTCAAGGACGTGGTCCTGCGAGTCATCAACTGGGTGAATAATCGTGGGTTGAGTGTTTCTGTTTCGAATCTCGGTCGGGTCACGCTGCCGGAACCGGTGGAATCGCATGTGGGGCGGATGGGATTCCACGTCTCGGCGGTACGACCGCAGATGTGCGCGATGTCTCACGCCGGGCTGCTCACCGTCGGTTTTACCTCGCCCTTCGTCGAGACTGATCACATCCGGGAATTCGTCAGAATGCTCACGTCCCAGGGTGTTGATGTATCGGTTGTGGCCACACGGGTGACTGAAGCCGAACTCGTTGAGGACTCGGAAATATGAAGCAATGTACCGAATGTTTCGTGACAATCGAGGGCACCTGGAACCAGTGCCCGCTGTGTAAAACGCCTGTAGTGGGGGAGCCCTCGCACAGTCCGTTTCCAGCCATACCGTTGAGCTATTCTCGCCGTCGTGTGGTGCGGATGCTGTTTTTGAGTTCGATCGCGGTGATCCTAGGGTCGTTTGCCGCCCAACTCTTGCTGGACCGAGGTACAGCGGGTATTGGCTCGCTACGTTCCTTGTGGCTTGGTGTCATCACCATGTGGCTGTTGGTGGTGATGGCTGCGCGCAACCAGCGCAATATCGCGAAGAACACGGTGAACCTTGTGGTCCTGGTTGGGTTGATTTGTGTGTACTGGGACTACCTCACCGGGTGGCACGGTTGGGCCCTGAGCTACGCCGTACCGATTGTTTGCGGAACATCTATTCTTGCCTTGCTCATTACGGTCCGGGTGCTTCGCACAGAGGTAGGGGAACACATTGTCTACAGTGGGCTCACGGTGCTGCTGGGCTTAGCTCCTATCGGATTCCTAGCGTTCGGCTGGGTGACCAGCCCGATACCCTCGGCCATTTGTGGCGCTATCAGTATTTTTGCCCTGGTGATGTTGCAGATTTTTAGAGGCGCTGATGTACGTCACGAACTGGCAAAGCGTCT